>NZ_JAMKCQ010000001.1:1353450-2030175 GCF_024169515.1 Erwinia aphidicola
CTGGCGCTTGGATAACCCGAGTGGCCGATCCCCGCCATAAAACGAAAGCTCAGCAGCAGAGCAAAGGTGACACCGAGCCAGCCAAACAGCAGCGCACACAGCCCAAGCAACGACAGCGAGAGCACCAGCATGCGCCGGTAGCCTATGCGATCGTTTAACCAGCCGGCGGGAAACTGAAACAGCGCATAAGCGAGGAAGAAGATGCCACCGATATATCCCACCTGCTGCGGCGCGAGATGGAACTCCTGGCGAAGGGGTAATAGCACAAAGCCCATCACTGTTTTATCCAGATAGACAAGGACATAGCCCATAAACAGCAGGCAGAGCATTAATGCATGCGAAGTCACTTTCATAACGCGATCCTGTAATAAATCTGAAGAATCAATCTGTTAGATTTGAATTCCACAATCGGTTATAAATTGAACCATAGCAATTCATCCATCGTTGCACTTAACATGCTGATAACATTTTTTTTACGCACACACCGGCATAAATTCTGAAAATTAATCTTTTATTTATGATTAATATCAATAATTTATTGGTATATTGCCGCATGCTGTTGCGCAGCCAGGTCCCCTTTCAGGACTTTTTCCCACTATGCTGAAGCGAGACAACAGAAGACAGTGCGTGCAAGCTGTGCTACAAACAAAGCTGTAATATTTCGTCGGCACTTCGATGCACGAGAAATACGGGACGACAAAACGAGCCAAGCTCTGATCAGAGGCCCGGAAAAATTTTCCTATGGGAACGCTTGAATATTTCTACGCCTGACAGGGAATACCCCCCTGTGCACCCTAAGCATTGCAAAATGACGGGTGACATTAGGCTCGATTACAACAGAGGATAATAGCGAATGGTTCTCGGCAAACCGCAAACAGACCCGACTCTCGAATGGTTCCTGTCACATTGCCATATTCACAAATATCCATCCAAAAGCACGCTGATCCATCAAGGTGAAAAAGCGGAAACCCTCTACTACATCGTCAAAGGCGCGGTAGCGGTGCTGATCAAGGATGAAGAAGGCAAAGAGATGATCCTCTCTTACCTCAATCAGGGTGATTTCATCGGTGAACTGGGCCTCTTTGAAGAGGGTCAGGAGCGTAGCGCGTGGGTACGTGCGAAGAGCGCCTGTGAAGTGGCTGAAATATCTTATAAAAAATTCCGTCAGCTGATTCAGGTGAATCCTGACATCCTGATGCGCCTCTCATCACAGATGGCGCGTCGCCTGCAGGTGACGTCTGAGAAAGTGGGCAACTTAGCTTTCCTCGACGTGACGGGCCGCATTGCGCAGACGCTGCTGAACCTGGCGAAACAGCCGGATGCCATGACCCACCCGGATGGCATGCAGATTAAGATTACCCGCCAGGAGATTGGCCAGATTGTCGGCTGCTCTCGTGAAACCGTCGGCCGTATTCTGAAAATGCTGGAAGATCAAAACCTGATCTCTGCACACGGTAAGACTATCGTCGTTTACGGCACACGCTAACCGGCGCTGAACTCACGGCGCGACATCCCTGTCGCGCCTTTTTTATTTGGTGCAGCGCATGTGGCGGAGAATCATCTATCACCCCGAAGTAAACTATGCCCTGAGACAGACGCTGGTGCTGTGTCTGCCGGTGGCGATTGGCTGGCTGCTGGGCGACCTGCAACGCGGCCTGCTGTTCTCTTTAGTGCCCGCCTGCTGCAACAACGCCGGTCTCGATACCCCCCATAAACGCTTCTTCAAACGCCTGATCGTTGGCGGCAGCCTGTTTGCCTTCAGCAGTTTCCTGATCCAGTTTGCGGGCGCTGAAGGCGTTCCGCTGCCGGCGATCCTGCTGGTGATGGCGCTGCTGCTTGGCGTCACCGGGGAGATCAGTCCGCTGCACGCCCGCCTGCTGCCTGCTTCGCTGATTGCCGCCATCTTCACCCTCAGCCTCGCCGGGCGCATGCCGATGTGGGAACCCCCGCTGCTGTATATCCTCGGCACCGTCTGGTACGGCGCGTTTAACTGGTTCTGGTTCTGGCTGTGGAAAGAGCAGCCGATGCGTGAAACGCTCAGCCTGCTGTATCGCGAGCTGGCTGACTACTGCGAAGCAAAATATACCCTGCTGACCAAACTCACCGATCCACAAACCGCCCTGCCTCCCCTGCTGGCACGTCAGCAAAAAGCGGTCGATCTGATCAACACCTGCTACCAGCAGATGCATATGCTTTCTGCCAACCGCGACAGCCATTATCAGCGCCTGACGCGGGCTTTTCAGGTGGCGCTGGATTTACAGGAGCACATTGCCGTCAGCCTGCATCAGCCGGAAGAGGTGCAGAAACTGGTGGAGAAAAGCCACGCCGAGGCGGTGATCCGCTGGAATGCGCAGACCATTGCTGCGCGGCTGCGGGTACTGGCCGATGATATTCTCTACCATCGCTTCGCCGAGCGTTTCACCATGGATAAACAGCTGCAGGCGCTGGAGAAGATCGCCCGCCAGCACCCGGATAACCCGGTCGGTAACTTCTGCTACTACCACTTCAGCCGCATTGGCCGCGTACTGCGCACTCAGCACCCGCTCTACCGCCGCGACCTGATGGCCGACCGTCAGCGCCGCCTGCCGCTGCTGCGGGCGCTGAAGAGCTATCTGTCGCTGAAATCGGCCGCGCTGCGCACCGCTGCGCGCTTCGCGGTGATGCTGACCTTTGCCAGTTCGCTGGCGCTGTTCTTCAACCTGCCGAAACCGTACTGGATCCTGATGACCGTGATGTTCGTCAGCCTGAACGGCTATAGCGCCACCCGCGTGCGCATCCAGCACCGAGCGCTCGGCACGCTGGCCGGGCTGGCGGTTGCCGCCGGGACGCTGGGCATGCACGTGCCGGAGCCGTGGATACTGAGCATCATGCTGGTGATTACCCTGGTGAGCTATCTGTTTATCCGCAAGTTTTATGGCTGGGCCACGGTAGGCTTTACCGTCACGGCGGTGTACACGCTGCAGCTGCTGTCGCTGAACGGCGCGCAGTTCCTGCTGCCGCGCCTGATGGATACGCTGATGGGCTGCCTGATTGCCTTTGGCGGCATGATCTGGCTGTGGCCGCAGTGGCAGAGCGGGCTGCTGCGCCAGAATGCGCACGATGCGCTGGAGACCTACCAGAGCGCGTTACAGCTACTGCTGGGCAACGAACAGGATGCGGTGAAGCTGGCGTATCAGCGCATGGAGGTAAACCAGGCGCACAATGCGCTGTTTAACTCGCTGCATCAGGCGATGCAGGAGCCGGGCTTTAACTCCAGCTATCTGTCCGATATGCAGCTGTGGGTGACGCACAGCCAGTTTATTGTCGAACATATCAACGCCATGACTATCCTGGCACGCGAACACACCATGCTGACGCCGACGCTGGCGGAGCGCTATTTACAGTCGTGTGAGATTGCGCTGCAGCGCTGTCAGCAGCGGCTGGAGTATGACGGGCCGAGTTCAGAGACTAACGTGCTGGAGGTACCGGAAGATTTTCATCAGGGGCCGGTGACCATTATGGAGCGCCATGTGAAGCGCATTCTGGGGCATCTTGGCGTGATGTATACCATTTCATCACTGACCTGGAGCCAGCGCCCGCATCATGGCCGCTGGCTGTCACGACGCCTGAGGAAATCCTCAAAATAACGTAGCGGCGGACCCTTTATTTCGGTCCACCCGCCAGCAGCATGCCCATCATCAGCAAGGGGCGACCGGAAAAAAGGTCGCCCCCTACGATCAAGCGATCACCTCAGCACCTTTTCTATCGCCGTGGCAAACCGCGCCATGCCTTCGGCGATATCGGCCGGTTCAATGACCAACGACGGCGCAAAACGCATCACGTCGGTGCCGGCAACCAGTACCATCACCCCTTCAGCTGCGGCGGCATTGAGGATATCGCGCGCTTTGCCCGCATGCTGCGGCTTAAGCGCGGCACCAATTAACAGCCCCTGCCCGCGAATATCGCTAAACAGATCGAAGCGGGCATCCAGCGCTTTTAACTGCTCGACAAACAGCTGGCGGCGTTCGGCGACCCCGTTGAGCACTTCCGGCGTATTGATAATATCCAGCGCCGCTTCCGCCACCGCACAGGCCAGCGGATTGCCGCCATAGGTGGTGCCGTGTACGCCTGGGGCCATCACCGAAGCAATCTCGTTGGTGGTCAGCATTGCGCTCACCGGGAAACCGCCGCCCAGCGCCTTGGCTGTGGTGACGATATCCGGCTTCACGCCGTAGTGCTCATGGGCAAACAGCTTGCCACTGCGCCCCATGCCGCTCTGCACTTCATCCAGCACCAGCAGTGCCTGATGCTCGTCACACAGCTGACGCAGCCCCTGTAGAAACTCCTGGGTCGCAGGGATCACGCCACCCTCACCCTGGATTGGCTCAACGACAATCGCGCAGGTGTGATCGTCGATCACCGCTTTCACCGCCGCCAGATCGTTGAACGGCACATGGACGATATCCGCCGGTTTCGGCCCGAAGCCATCGGAATATTTCGGCTGTCCGCCGACCGATACGGTGAAGAGCGTGCGGCCGTGGAAGGCGTTATGGAAGGCGATGATTTTGCTTTTGAACGGGCTATGGCGCTTGGTGGCGTAGTAGCGCGCCAGTTTGAATGCCGCTTCGTTGGCTTCCGCACCGGAGTTGGCAAAGAACACGCGCTCGGCAAAGGTGGCGTTGATCAGCTTAGAGGCCAGGCGCAGCGCCGGCTCGTTGGTAAACACGTTGCTGGTGTGCCACAGGGTTTCCCCCTGGGTTTTTAACGCCTCCACCAGCGCAGGATGACAGTGGCCCAGCGCGGTCACCGCGATGCCGCCGGAGAAGTCGATATACTCTTTGCCCTGCTGGTCCCAGACGCGGCTGCCTTTGCCTTTCACCGGCACAAACTGCGCTGGTGCATAAACAGGCAAAATCACCTCATCAAATGTCGCCCGCGTTACCGCTAATTTTTCCGCTGCCATTCACTACCTCGCCATTGAGTCATTTCAGGAATGTGAAATTATAGTCATAAAATATGCATAAAAAATCACAACAAGGCAACCATTAATCAGCCTTTGAGGAAATTAGCCAGTAGCTGATGCCCCTGCTCGCTGAGGATGCTCTCCGGGTGAAACTGTACGCCTTCCAGCGGCAGGGTGCGGTGACGAAAGCCCATGATCTCATCCGGCTGGCCGTCGCGCAGCGTCCACGCGGTCAGTTCAAACTGCGCGGGCAGGCTCTCAACGATCAGCGAATGGTAGCGGGTAACGGTCAGCGGATGATTAAGCCCGGCAAACACGCCGCCATCGTTATGCTCAATCGCGCAGGTTTTGCCGTGCATCACCTGGCGGGCGCGCACCACGCGAGCACCAAATGCCTGGGCGATGGCCTGATGCCCCAGGCACACCCCGAGTATCGGCAGCTGGCCCGCAAAGTGGCGAATAGCCTCAAGGGAGATCCCGGCATCATCCGGTGTGCAGGGTCCGGGGGAGATGACCAGCCGTTGCGGTGACAGCGCGCTGATTTCAGCCAGGGTGATGTCGTCATTGCGCCGCACCAGCACCTCCGCCCCCAGTTCTGAAAAATATTGGTAAAGGTTCCAGGTAAAGGAGTCGTAGTTGTCGATTAGCAGCAGCATGGGGGATCCCCAGGAGAAAATAGCAGAAGGAAAATAGCTGGGCCGCCAGCAGGCGGCCCGGGCAAAGCTGACCGTCAGATAATTATGGCAGCACTTTGGCAGAGAGGATGACGACCGGTTTTTCCGGCACATTCTGGTATGGACCGAAGGTTTTGGTCGGTACCTGAGCAATCTTATCGGCAACGTCCATACCTTTAACCACTTTACCAAATACTGCGTAGCCAAAATCGCGCTGGCCGTGGTCGAGGAAAGCGTTATCCGCCACGTTGATAAAGAACTGGCTGGTGGCGCTGTCTTTATCCGCAGTGCGGGCCATGGAGATAGTGCCGCGCTTGTTTAACAGGCCGTTATCCGCCTCATTCTTGATGGGCGGTTTTGGCTGTTTCTGCTGCATATCGGCAGTGAAACCGCCGCCCTGCAGCATGAAGCCTGGGATCACGCGGTGAAAGATGGTGTTGTTATAAAAACCACTGTTCACGTAATCCACAAAATTAGCCACCGATACCGGTGCTTTCTGGTTATTCAGTTCCAGTTCAATACTGCCTGCTGAAGTGGTCAGCAGCACATGCGTGTCCCCCTTCGCAGCAACAGCGGCGGCAGAGACAGTAGACAGTGCGAGAACTGTCGCCAGCGCGGTCAAAGTACGTTTCAACATGAAAAATTCCTTACTGAGGGCAACAAACCAAAAAAACTCTGCTGATTGTAAAGAGGCACTTACCAACGCGCCAGCGTTTTACCTTTATTTACTCATTAATCTTATGACGCAACCGCTTCCGCATAGGGAAAATTAGTGATTAAGATCACGTTATGAATGAAATATGAAAATATTTGTTTCAGTAAAGATTTAAGCAGATCACGAATCTGGTTAAACTTCTCCCGTTTATCACGGGCACTCCGCCGGTGACCTTCTTTATCAACAGGTTTCCACTATGACAAATCGCGATCGAATTGGGCTTACCTGGATCAGCTTCTTCTCTTACGCGCTGACCGGTGCAGTGGTTATCGTTACCGGTATGGTGCTGGAGAATATCGCTGCTTACTTCCAGCTGCCCGTGGCTCAGATGAGCAACACCTTCACCTTCCTTAACGCCGGGATCCTGCTGGCGGTATTCCTGAATGCCTGGCTGATGGAGATCGTGCCGCTGAAGCGCCAGCTGATCTTCGGTTTCGTGTTGATGGTACTGGCGGTGCTGGGCCTGATGACCAGCCACAGCCTCACCGTCTTCTCGCTGTGTATGTTCGTGCTGGGCGTGGTAAGCGGGATTACCATGTCGATTGGTACTTTCCTGATCACTCACCTGTATGAAGGGCGCCAGCGCGGTTCACGCCTGCTGTTTACCGACTCCTTCTTTAGCATGGCCGGGACGATTTTCCCGATCATTGCCGCGGCTATCCTTGCCCGCTCCCTGCCGTGGTACTGGGTTTATGCCTGCATCGGCGTAATCTACGTGGCGATCTTCGTTCTGGCGCTGTGCTTTGAATTCCCGGTTCTCGGAAAGAAAACCGCCAGCGGCGCGCCAGTCAACAAAGAGAAATGGGGCGTCGGCGTGGGTTTCCTCGCCATTGCTGCCCTGTGCTACATCCTCGGCCAGCTGGGCTTTATCGGTTGGGTGCCGCTGTACGCGACCAAAAATATGGGCATGGATATCGGCCAGGCCGGTAGCCTGGTAGGCAACTTCTGGACCGCCTATATGATCGGCATGTGGGCCTTCAGCGCCATTCTGCGCTTCTTCGACCCGCAGCGTATCCTGACCGTTCTGGCGCTGGCAGCGACCGCACTGATGTACTGGTTTATCAGCGAAACTGACGCCTCAATGCTGAAGTGGATCATGATGAGCCTGGGCTTCTTCTCCAGCGCTATCTACACCACCATCATTACCCTCGGCTCGCTGCAGACCAAAGTGGCCTCGCCTAAGCTGGTCAACTTTATCCTCACCTGCGGTACCGTTGGCACAATGCTGACCTTCGTGGTTACCGGCCCTATCGTAGACAGCCACGGCCCGCACGCCGCGCTGGCAACCGCAAACGGCCTGTACGCCGTGGTGTTTGTTATGTGTCTGCTGCTCGGCTTCGTCAGCAAGCACAAGCTGCACGGACATATGGGTTCGCATTAATTCACGCCTGAAACCTTTCATACGGGGCGACCGGAAAAAATGGTCGCCCCCTACCGTTGTCTATCGTTTGAAATCCACCTTCTCGCTCTCAGCAAGATGAATGGTGCTGGCGGCAGGCACGGTCTCGGCGATGACCTTGCCGTGACGGATAGAGTAGCGCACCGGCACCTGACGGCGCAGGGCATCGAAGCCGCTGTCGGCAGGCAGGATCACCAGGTTAGCGCTGTTACCGCTCTGAATGCCGTAATCCGGCAGCTGTAGCGCTCTGGCGCTGTTAGTGGTGATAAGCTTGATGCCGGAGTCCAGCTGGTCGTAACCCATCAGCTGGCAGACGTGCAGCCCCATATGCAGCACCTGCAGCATGCTGGCTGTACCCAGCGGATACCAGGGGTCATACACATCGTCATGGCCAAAACAGACGTTGATACCGGCTTCCAGCATCTCCTTCACCCGCGTAATCCCCCGGCGCTTTGGATAGCTGTCAAAGCGCCCCTGCAGATGGATATTCACCAGCGGATTAGCCACAAAGTTGATCCCGGAGAGCTTCAGCAGGCGAAACAGCCGTGAAGTGTAAGCTCCGTTATAGGAGTGCATCGCGGTGGTATGGCTGGCAGTGACGCGCGCGCCCATCTTCTCGCGGTGGGCCAGGGCCGCCACGGTTTCAACAAAGCGCGACTGCTCGTCGTCGATTTCATCACAGTGTACGTCCACCATGCGCTGATACTTCTGCGCCAGCGCAAAGGTCTTATGCAGCGATTCGACGCCGTATTCGCGGGTAAACTCAAAATGCGGGATGGCACCAACCACGTCCGCGCCCAGCTGCAGTGCCTGTTCCAGCAGAGCTTCACCATCAGGATAAGAGAGGATCCCCTCCTGCGGGAACGCCACCAGCTGAATCTCTACCCACGGCGCCATCTCCTGCTTAACTTCCAGCATCGCTTTCAGCGCGGTCAGCGTCGGGTCGGAAACATCGATATGGGTACGCACGTGCTGAATGCCATTAGCAATCTGCCACTTCAGCGTCTGACGGGCGCGCTGTTTAACATCCTCATGGGTCAACAGTGCCTTACGCTCCGCCCAGCGCTCAATTCCTTCAAACAGGGTGCCGGACTGGTTCCACGCCGGTTCTCCCGCCGTCTGGGTGGTATCAAGATGGATATGCGGTTCAATAAAGGGGGGAATGGCCAGGCCGCCTTCGGCATCCAGCGCGGCCCCGCCTGCGATGTTTTGTGGCTGCGGCGCAACGCGGGCGATTTTGCCCTGCTGGATCTCAATCTGCCACAGCCCTTCACGCCACGGCAGGCGCACGTTGTTAATCCACTGTAATTCGGCTTGCATGGAAACCCTCCGTTATCAACGATATGCTTTTAACCATATCACTGTTCACGGCGGGAGCAGGAAATCTTCGGGAAAGGAATTTATCGGGGGCGGGATCTGGCGTAGGGGTCGGGCATGCCCGACCCACGGAACGATATTATGGCTGTGCCACGAAGCCGACGGCCTCATACACTTTCTTCAGCGTTTCCTGCGCCTGAGCACGGGCTTTTGCCGCACCGTCACGCATCACCTGGTCGAGGAACGCTTCATCGTTGCGGAAGCGGTGATAGCGCTCCTGCAGCTCGCCCAGCATCTGCGATACCGCATCCGCCACGGCACCCTTCAGGTGACCATACATCTGGCCCGCGAATTCAGCTTCCAGCTCGGCAACCGGCTTACCGGTGACGCCTGACAGGATATCCAGCAGGTTTGACACGCCCGGCTTCTCTTTCACATCGTAGCGCACCACCGGTGGCTCATCGCCGTCGGTCATCGCACGTTTAATCTTCTTCACCACCGACTTCGGATCTTCCAGCAGGCCGATAACGTTATTGCGGTTATCGTCAGACTTGGACATCTTCTTGGTCGGCTCCAGCAGCGACATCACGCGCGCGCCAGATTTCGGAATAAACGGCTCAGGCACTTTGAAGATTTCGCCGTACAGCGCGTTGAAGCGCGAAGCGACATCGCGGCTTAGCTCCAGATGCTGCTTCTGGTCTTCACCGACCGGTACCTGCGTGGTCTGGTACAGCAGGATATCGGCCGCCATCAGCACCGGGTAATCAAACAGGCCGGCGTTGATATTCTCTTCATAGCGCGCGGACTTATCCTTGAACTGAGTCATGCGGCTCAGCTCACCGAAGTAGGTGTAGCAGTTGAGGATCCAACCCAGCTGGGTGTGTTCCGGCACATGCGACTGAACGAAGATGGTGCTCTTCTGCGGGTCAATCCCGCAGGCGAGGTAGAGTGCCAGCGTATCCAGCGTCGCTTTGCGCAGCGCGACCGGATCCTGGCGCACGGTGATGGCATGCAAATCAACGATGCAGTAGATACAGTGATAGTCATCCTGCATCTGGACCCACTGACGCAGCGCACCCATATAGTTACCGATGGTCAGTTCACCTGAAGGCTGTGCGCCGCTAAATACGATGGGTTTGCTCATGTTTCCGTCCTGAATAATTACAGCCCGAGTGCGGGCAACAAATCGTTAAAGTGATCGAGCGTGACGTCAGGCTGGCTGGTGGCGATGGGCTCGCCATAGTTGTAGCCGTAGGTCAGGCCGATGCAGGGACATCCTGCCGCCTGCGCCGCCAGAATATCATTGCGCGAGTCACCGACAAACACTAACTCGCCCGGCAGCAGGCCAAACGTGCCCAGCACCAGGAACAGCGGTGCCGGATGCGGCTTCTTAGCCACGACATCGTCGCCGCCGATAATCAGCGAAAAATAGTCAGCAATGCCCAGTGAAGCCAGCAGCGGCGCGACAAACGGGGTCGGCTTGTTGGTCACCAGCGCCATAGGCAGATTGTGTTTAGCCAGAGCGGCCAGCGTCTCTTTAACCTGAGGATAAAGCAAACTGCCCCCGTCAACGTGCGAGGCGTAGTGCTGGTCCAGCAGCACGCGTGCGTCACCGATCAGCGCAGGCGAAGGCGCGTGGCCCAGCGCCCAGGTCAACGCCCGCTCAATCAGAATATCGGCACCGTTGCCAATCCAGGTCGAAACGCGCGCAATCCCGGCTGCCGGCAGGTTCAGTGCGCTGAGCGCCCCATCCACCGCGCTGGTCAGCCCCGGTGCGCTGTCGGTCAGCGTGCCATCGAGATCGAAGGCCAGCGCCCGGATATTAGTGAAATGCCCCATGACGAGATTTCTCCAGTTCTGTCCGCATATCGTCGATCACTTTTTTGTAATCGGGATGACCAAAAATCGCCGAACCGGCGACAAACATATCGGCGCCCGCTTCTGCGATCGCGCCAATGTTGTCGACTTTGACGCCGCCGTCCACTTCCAGACGAATGTCGTAGCCGCTCTGGTCGATAAGTTTACGCACCTGACGCAGTTTGTTCAGCGTGCCGGGAATAAACGACTGGCCGCCAAACCCGGGGTTAACCGACATCAGCAGGATCACATCAAGCTTATCCATCACATAATCCAGAATGCTGAGCGGCGTGGCCGGATTCAGCACCAGGCCTGCTTTACAGCCGTGTTCTTTGATCAGCTGTAACGTGCGGTCAACGTGTTCGGAGGCTTCAGGATGGAAGGTGATATAGCTGGCACCGGCTTTAGCAAAGTCAGGCACCAGGCGATCGACGGGTTTCACCATCAGATGCACGTCAATAGGGGCAGTCACGCCGTAATCGCGCAGGGCTTTCAGGACCATCGGGCCCATCGTAAGGTTCGGAACGTAATGATTATCCATCACATCGAAATGCACCACATCACCACCGGCAGCCAGTGCTTTAGCGGTGTCTTCGCCCAGGCGGGCAAAGTCTGCGGAAAGAATTGATGGGGCAATTAAAAACTGTTTCATCCGTTTCTCCCTGGTTGTGCCTGACGTCAGGCTCTCATCACCGGCCAGTATACAGCGCCAGCAGTTCATTAACCTTTAGGCGACTTCCGCCAATACTGCTGATTGAGCGGCGCACTTTGATTTCGTGCAGCTTGGTCGCCGCCTGATACCACTCGCGCGTTAGCGGAGTGTCATGGTTGGAGATCAGCACGGTAATGCTGTTCTCCTGCGCCAGCATAGTGGCCAGTTCGGCCAGATGCTGCTGCTCGCGCATGGTGAAACTGTTGGTGTGGTACGCGGTAAAGTTGGCCGTGGCCGACAGAGGCGCATAGGGTGGGTCGCAATACACCACCGCCCCCTGCCGCGCTTTCCCCAGCGTAACATCGTAAGATTCGCAGACAAAGGTCGCATGTTGTGCACGCTCGGCAAACCAGTAAAGCTCATCTTCCGGGAAGTAGGGCTTGCGGTAGCGGCCAAACGGCACGTTGAACTCACCGCTCAGGTTGTAGCGGCACAGCCCGTTATAGCAGTGGCGGTTGAGGTAGAGAAACAGCACCGCGCGGCGATAGGCATCAGTGCACTGATTGAACTCCTGGCGACAGGCATAATAGACCTCGGAGTCATTCCCCTGCGGCGTAAACAGCACGCGCGCATCGGCAACGAACTCATCCGCACGCTCTTTAACGATGTTATAGAGGTTGATCAGGTCGCTGTTAATGTCAGCCAGAATGTAGCGGGAATATTGGGTATTGAGGAAGACTGAGCCGGCACCGACAAACGGCTCGATCAGGCAATCCCCCTCCGGGAGATGGCGTCGAATATCATCGAGTAACGGGTACTTGCCACCAGCCCACTTCAAAAAAGCGCGATTTTTTTTCATGCCGTCGTTTATTACTTTACTCATCAGGCTGTGGTTACACCGACAGCATATCTGCGCTTTAAATGATCGACGTGCTTTTGGCACGCTCACACACTTGAGGAAATGCCGGGTTACCCCGGCAAAATATTACTTACCGGCTTCTTTTTTAACCTGACTGACCGGTTTCACCCATGGATTCTGGGCGCGAACTTCAGCGGGCAGCGAAGCAACAGCACGCTTAGCCTCGGCCGAGGTGCCATAAGAGCCACTGACCAGCACGTACCACGGCTGACCGTTGCGCGTTGTCTGGTACACATGGTAGCCGGATAAATTCTGTTTTTTCGCCCACGCATTCAGCGTGTCTGAGCGTGAAGCACTGCTCAGCTGCAGCGTGAAGTTGCCGCCTGGCGTGCCGCCACTGTGGCTGGCCGTTGCCGCTGGCTTGTTCTCTTTCACTGCGGGCTTGCTGGCGGTCGGTTTGTGCGCCGTTGCCGCTTTGCTGTCATGGGCCGCGGCGGCATGCGTTGTCTGGCGTGCAGGCTGATGGCTCGCCGCTGACGGTTTGTTGGTTACCTGGCGCGGGGTTTCACCACCGGGTGCCACCGTTGCAGCACCGGTAGGCAGAGACGAACCGCCCTGCCCGGCCTGCGCCGCTGCATCGACCTGACCCTGCTGATTGCTCAGCGCGTTGTTCAGATCGCCAGGCAATTCGACACGCTGCTGGTTGGCAGGCGTCTGCATCTGCGGCGCATCGGTTGGCGTTGGGGAGATAGGTGGCACGCTGACGTCCTGCGGTGCAGCAGGCTGGCCCGCGGCTGACGCACTGTTCTCCGTCGTGGCCGGCTGACCGGATTGCCCGCTCATGGAAGAGGAGCCAGACAGATCGATATTTTTCTCGCCGCCGCCGCTGCCGCCGCTGGTGGCCGGAGCCGCAGGCTGCTGCGCACTCTTCTCACTGCCGCTGTCCGGTGATTTCAGCGCCGAGCCGATGCCCAGCACTAACAGCAGCAGCACCAGGATCCCGATGCCCATCATCATATGCTGGCGGGAAACTGGCACTTTAGTCGCAGAAGACGCTTTGCGCGGCCGCGTAGGGCGGCGGTCGCTGGTGTCAGGTTTTAACTCGTCTTCCGGTTTAAACTCGTCCATTTAACCTCCTCCCATAGAGCGGCGTTGCCGTCCAAACCCTGTGGACGGTGATACATCTGTCAGTGTTGCCAGTGGCTGGCTTGCACATTGTTATCAGGACTTTTGGCAATCCTGAATGGATGCCAGCACCATATCATGTGGCACACCGCTACGCACTTCGGCTTTGCCGATTGCCAGTGGCAGTACCAGGCGCAGTTTTCCAGCCAGCACCTTTTTATCGCGCATCATGTGCGGCAGATAATCTTCCGCCGCCATGCTTTCTGGTCCGTTCACCGGTAAACCGGCACGCTGCAGCAGCGCGATAATACGGTCGGTATCCTGTGAGCTGAACTGCCCAAGACGCTCGGCGTTGCGTGCTGCCATCACCATCCCGGCGGCAACCGCTTCACCGTGCAGCCAGTTACCGTAGCCCATGTGTGCTTCAATCGCATGGCCGTAAGTATGGCCAAGATTAAGCAGCGCACGCAGACCCTGTTCATGTTCATCGGCAGCCACGACTTCGGCTTTCAGTTCGCAGCAGCGGCGAATACAGTACGCCATCGCTGCGCCGTCCAGCGCCAGCAGAGCATCAAGATTCTGCTCCAGCCAGTTGAAGAACTCACCGTCAAGAATAATGCCGTATTTGATCACTTCCGCCAGGCCTGAAGAGAGTTCGCGTGCAGGCAGCGTATTGAGGCAGTCGAGATCGACCACCACCGACGCTGGCTGATAAAACGCGCCAATCATATTTTTGCCGAGCGGATGGTTGACGGCAGTTTTGCCACCAACGGAAGAGTCGACCTGCGACAGCAGCGTAGTGGGCACCTGAATAAAGCGTACGCCACGCTGGTAGCTGGCCGCGGCAAAGCCGGTTAAATCGCCGATCACACCGCCACCTAAAGCAATCAGGGTGGTATCACGGCCGTGTGGCTTTGCCAGAAGTGCAGTAAATACCTGGTCCATTACCGCCAGCGTCTTAAACTGCTCGCCGTCCGGTAAAATCACCTGGTCTACCACCACGCCCACGCTTTCGAGGCGGGAACGCAGCGCGTCAAGATAGAGAGGAGCCAGCGTCTGGTTGGTCACCAGCATGGCCTGATCGCCCGCTTTAAGCGGCCAAAAAGAAGCCGGATCTGCAAACAACCCGGCGGCGATAGTAATGGGGTAACTGCGCTCCCCAAGAGTTACGGTAATCCTCTCCATGACGCTGTATCACCTTTTTTGCTGCGCCCACGCGGGGCCATCAGAGCGTTACTCAGCTCTTTTCCAACATATTGATAATCTGATTAGCGACCACTTTCGCACTCTGATCGTCAGTGCGAATGGTGACGTCGGCAATCTCTTCATACATCGGATTGCGTTCATCAGCTAATGCTTCCAGCACTTCGCGTGGTGGAGAATCCACCTGCAGCAGCGGACGTTTTTTGTCGCGCTGGGTACGTGCCAGTTGCTTTTCGATAGTCGTTTCAAGATACACCACTACGCCACGGGCGGAGAGACGATTGCGCGTTTCGCGCGACTTGACGGAACCGCCACCAGTCGCCAGCACAATGCCCTGCTTTTCAGTGAGTTCATTGATGATTTTTTCTTCGCGATCGCGGAAGCCTTCTTCGCCTTCGACGTCAAAAACCCAGCCCACATCCGCTCCGGTACGTCGCTCAATTTCTTGATCGGAATCGAAAAATTCCATATTGAGTTGTTGAGCTAACTGACGCCCAATAGTGCTTTTGCCGGCACCCATAGGCCCAACCAGAAAGATATTGCGTTTCTCTGCCATTTTTTCGGTATTACTAAGACAATTCGTTGATGATACCCCGCCTTAAACCAGGCAGGACATGAACTGAAACCTCATGAGCGATAGTGCGAGAGTCAGACTAAAAATTATCTCAACACTGAAGGTGTTTTGGCAACCGATTAAATTTACCTTGCCCATTGCACGCAATATTTTGGCGCGTTTCAGTCCGCTTCATTTATCAGCCGGATGTGGTTGCATCGGCTACGCCGCTTGCGCACGATAAAAAACGGTTAAAAAGCATTCGCTGCTGTGGGCACCTGGCCCATAATTCAAAATCGCTAAACCTTGTAAGCTAATTCCGCCCTTGCGTCAAACGCAACTGTGACCAATTCGGGAAAAAACATGCAGGTTCTGTCGTTTGCCGCCAAAAGCGCATTAGTCACTACGCACTAATCTCGGCGTGATAAAGATCACCAGTTCGCGCCTTTTTTGCTCACGCACGTCATGGCGAAAAAGGCCTCCGAGCAGCGGAATATCGCCAAGTACCGGCACTTTACTGCGCCCTGTCGCGCTCTGCTGCTGGAATATGCCGCCCAGCGCCAGCGTCTGACCATCCTTCAGGATCACCTGCGTGTCGATCTCCTGTTTATCGATGGTGAGTACTTCATTAACGCCGCTGCGCATGTTGCGCCCCGGCATATTTTGCGAAATGTGCAGTTTCAGCAAAATCCGACCATTGGCCTGCACCACCGGCGTCACTTCCATTCCCAGCATCGCTTCTTTAAATTCCATGGTGGTAGAGCCGCTGTTGCCGGTCGCCACCTCATAGGGGATCTCCGTGCCCTGCTTAATGCTGGCCGTCTGCTGATGCGAAGTAAATAAGCGCGGGCTGGCAATAATATCCGCCTGATGTTCACTCTCCAGCGCACTCAGCTCAAGATCCAGCAGGCGACCGTCGAGCCTGGCCAGCGTGAAGCCCACGCGCCCGGCCGGATGAGGCACCCCGAGATCGACCCGCAGCTGGCTGGTGCGCAGCGCGTTCGCTACCTGCTCTTCTCCGCTCAGCCCCCAGTTCACGCCCAGCTCGCGCAGGTTCTCTTCGCTGATGGTGACAATCTGCGCCGCCAGCTCAATCTGCTCTAGCGGCACATCCAGCTGGCGCACCCAGCGTTCAGCCTCTTGCAGTGCGCGATCGGTATCGCGCAGCAGCAGGCTGTTGGTGCGGCTATCCAGCGTAATGCTGCCGCGCGCCGTCATCAGCCGGGCGCGCTCATTTTGCAGGCTGGCGTTGACCGCTGCCGCATCCGCGTGCTGCAACGTCAGCGTCAGGTTGTGCAGCGGCAGATTTTGCTGTTGTTCCTCACGGCGGGCATCGGCTTTGCGCTGCTCCTCCTGCTGCCAGCTTTCGGGATACACCAGCAGCACGTTGCCCTGCTGCTGCGTGGTCAGCCGCCCCATTTTCATCACCAGAGAGAGCGCCTGCTGCCACGGCACCCCTTGCAACCGCAGCGAGAGGTTGCCCTCCACGCCGGGGGCCACCACCAGATTCAGCTGCTGATAGTCCGCCAGCGCCTGTAACACCTGGCCGATGGGCGCGTCATCGAACGCCAGTGACAGCGGCGCCTGCGCCAGTGAGAGCGGGCTGATCAGCACCAGCCAGAGGAAGAGCATCCTGTGCATTTTGTTGTCCTTTTAACGTCAGCTTTATGACGGGCGGGCAATCCTGTGAGGGGGAAAGCGAGGCGCTGAGCCAGTCGATAGCGGCAAGCTGCCACGCGGTCGCTGGCAGCGCGTCGCCGATCTGGCCGTGCAGCGTGCTGCCCTGCGGTGAACGCAGCCAGGCGTGGTAGTGGCCCGGTCGGCCAACGATGCCGAGCAGACGCCAGCCCGCGGGCGCATCACCGGTCGCTGGCTGGCAGCGGCTCTCCTGCAAAAAGAAAGGGTCGCGCGCGTGGCTGCCGCACGCCAGCAGTAACAGCAGCAGCGCTAGCTTAGGAAGCATCGTTTAGCTCCAGCACCAGATGCAGCTGCGCCCCCGCCCGCTTCAGGCGAAAGCGGGGTATTTCTACGCTCGGTTGCAGGGTGGTGAGATAGCCCAGCAGAGCGCCAAACTGCGCCCAGCTTAGCGTCAGGGCCAGCTCTCCGCCGTGCGCCGTGGGGTGCCAGTGCTCAAGCACCGCCCCGCTGTGCGCCAGCAGCCTGGGGAGTGAAAAGAGATGCGCCTTAGCGGGTTCGCTCTGCTGCTGGAGTTGGGCAATCTGCTGCTGCACTGTGCGCAACGCGGGTTGCAAACGCAGCGCGGAGATCTGACTGGAGTAACGCCGCGCCTGCAGACGCTGCTGCTGCTCCAGCGTCTGCTGCTGCCGCTGCGCCGGATGCAGCCAGCACAGCCACAGCAGGCCTGCCAGCAGCAGTGCCGCGAGCGTAAAGCTCACCACCCGCAGCCAGGGCTCGGCCTGCAGCCAGCCGGTCAGCCAGCGGTTAGTCATCCGCGCGTTCCTTCGCGCCAGGAAGCTGCGCCTGCAGGGTGAATTCCAGTGCACGTTCGCGGCTACGCTGTATCTGCCCCAGCGTCACCTGGCGAAAGATCGGCATATTCTCCAGCTGCTGGCGCAGCTGATGCAGGCTTTCGATGCGGCGACCGAAGCCGTTAATCTCAAGGCTATGCTCGCCTTTCACCATCTGCTGCAGCCAGAGATCGGCAGGGAATGCCGCGCCGAGCGCATTGGCAAACTGCTGCCAGCGCGCCAGCCGCTGCAGACGCTGCTGCCGCTCAGCCTGCCGACTTTGTAGCAGGGCAAGCTGCTGCTGTGCCGCCACGCTGCGGGCCTTCAGCTGCGTGGCCAGATTAAGCCCGGTTCGCCCTATCGCCAGCCCCTCCATCTGCTGCTGGTTGAGGCGGCGCTGCGCCACTCCGCCCAGCAGTAACCCCACCAGCATCAGCACGGCCCCCAGGGCCAGCAGGCCCCACAACCGCTTGCGCTGTCGCAGCGCCGCCTGTCGCCACGGCAGCAGATTTACCCATACCATCAGCGATCCTCCGGGCGCAGCGCCAGCCCGGTCGCCAGAGCAAACGCGCCTTCACACGCCGGCATCGGGGGCTGATAGCTCTGCAGCACGCTTAAAGGGGTAAGTAGCTGAGTGCCGGGCGGGCAGCTCTCCGCCAGCGCCGAGCTGTACCACAGCGTGCTGCTCTCCTGCAGATAACGCTGCTGCAGGATGGCGAAGTCCGGGGCATCGTCCAGCGGGCACCAGCCCCAGGGCTGCTCGCGATGCTGCGGTGCGAACCACAGCCAGTGGTCGCTGAGGCGATGTACCAGCGCGGCGGCAGGATCGAGCCGTAAATTGTCCGCCAGGGCGAACAGGGCGGCCGGGGTCAGCTCCAGCACCTGCGGAGTCAGGCCCGCCAGCTGCAGGCAGTTTTGCCAGCTGTGCAGCGCCTCCTGGCGCGCCGCCGTCAGGTAGACAGGCGCATCGGTTCCCCACCCGCGGCGGTAATCGAGCGCCAGCGCCTCCGGTGCAATTGGGAAAAATCGCCTCGCCGCCGCCGTGATGTAGCTGCTACGCTCTGGCTCGCGTAATTGCGTGGTGGGAAGAGCCAGCTGGCGCTGCATCACCAGCTGTGGCGGGAAACCGACGCGCAGTGAGATACGGGAAGGGAGCTGCCTGCG
This sequence comes from Erwinia aphidicola, assembly GCF_024169515.1. Taxonomy (NCBI): domain Bacteria; kingdom Pseudomonadati; phylum Pseudomonadota; class Gammaproteobacteria; order Enterobacterales; family Erwiniaceae; genus Erwinia; species Erwinia aphidicola. The sequence goes on from NZ_JAMKCQ010000001.1 coordinate 1,372,379, forward strand.
CCAGCGCTGCAGCAGTGCGACCAGAATGTCCTGCCGTTGCACCAGGCCATGACTTAACGTATCTTGCGGCAACGTATGCTGCCACCAGTGGCGCAGCTGCCAGCCGTTTCGACGGCGCTGGATGCCGAGGGCGCACAACTGCCCGTTTTGAATATCCAACCCAACTTGCCATGTCTGAAAAGCCATTGACGCGATCTCCTTATCGTCAGTTACAAAAGGACGTATCCAAGGTACTGGCTTGCCTTTATACTACCGCGCGATTGTTTATAAACTGCCCAATCGACTTTAAATGGGAAATATCAGGTGAAGTTCGTAAAGTATTTATTGATCCTTGCAGTGTGTTGCATTTTGCTGGGAGCAGGCTCGATCTATGGTTTATACAAATATATAGAGCCGCAGCTGCCCGATGTCGCCACGCTGAAAGATGTGCGTCTGCAGACGCCTATGCAGGTTTACAGTGCCGATAACGAGCTTATCGCGCAGTACGGTGAGAAACGCCGTATTCCCCTGACCCTGCAGGAAATCCCGCCGCAGATGGTGAAAGCCTTCATCGCGACCGAAGATAGCCGCTTCTACGAGCATCACGGCGTCGATCCGATCGGCATCTTCCGTGCCGCCAGTATTGCACTGGTTTCCGGCCATGCTTCGCAGGGTGCCAGTACCATCACTCAGCAGCTGGCGCGTAACTTCTTCCTCAGCCCCGAACGCACGCTGATGCGTAAGATCAAGGAGGCTTTCCTCGCCATCCGCATTGAGCAGATGATGAGTAAAGACGAGATCCTTGAGCTGTATCTGAACAAAATCTACCTCGGCTATCGCGCTTACGGCGTGGGGGCTGCAGCCCAGGTTTACTTTGGTAAGAATGTTGATCAGCTGTCGTTGAGTGAAATGGCGATGATCGCCGGCCTGCCTAAAGCGCCGTCGACCTTTAACCCACTTTACTCGCACGATCGTGCCGTACAGCGCCGCAACACCGTGCTGGCGCGCATGCTTGACCAGCATTACATCAGCCAGGCGCAGTACACAGAAGCGCGCAACACGCCGCTGGTGGCGAACTATCACGCGCCGGAAATCGCTTTCTCCGCACCGTACCTGACCGAAATGGTGCGCCAGGAGATGATTAAACGTTATGGCGAAAACGCCTATAACGACGGCTACAAGGTTTACACCACCGTGACCCGCAAGCTGCAGCTGGCGGCGCAGGACTCGGTGCAGGACAACGTCATTGCCTATGATATGCGCCACGGCTATCGCGGCCCGTCCAGCGAACTGTGGAAAGCCGGCCAGCCAGCGTGGGATCACGCTCAAATCCTGAAAACGCTGAAAGCGCTGCCGGTTTACGGCCCGCTGTTCCCGGCGGTAGTGACCGCCAGCAGCAGTGATGAAGCTACCGTGGCGATGCGTGACGGCAGCAACATCGCGCTCAATCTGGCTGCGGTGCGCTGGGCGCGTCCATACAAGTCCGACACCTTACAGGGCGCCACTCCGCGCTCGGTTAGCCAGGTACTGCAGCCGGGCCAGCAGATCTGGGTACGCAAGGTCGACAACGACTGGCAGCTGGCTCAGGTGCCGGACGTCAACTCTTCGCTGGTATCGCTCGACCCGCATGACGGCGCAGTACGCGCGCTGGTTGGCGGTTTCGACTTCAATCTGAGCAAGTTCAACCGCGCAACCCAGGCGCTGCGCCAGGTCGGTTCAAATATCAAACCGTTCCTCTACACCGCCGCCATGGATCGTGGCCTGACGCTGGCGTCGATCCTCAACGATGTGCCGATTTCCCGCTGGGATGCCGGTGCCGGTGCCGACTGGCGCCCAAAAAACTCGCCTAATAGCTATGCCGGCCCGATTCGCCTGCGTCAGGGGCTGGGTGAGTCGAAGAACGTGGTGATGGTGCGCGCCATGCGCGCCATGGGCGTCGACTACGCCGCGGAATATTTACAGCGCTTTGGCTTCCCGGCTCAGAACATCGTGCACACCGAATCGCTGGCGCTCGGCTCGGCGGCCTTTACGCCGCTGCAGATGGTGCGCGGGTACTCGGTGATGGCTAACGGCGGCTTCCTGGTAGACCCGTACTTTATTACCCGCATCGAGGATGAAGAGGGGAATAAAGTCTTTGAAGCGAAGCCAAAAGTGGCCTGCCCGGAGTGCAATTTGCCGGTGATCTACGGCGAAACCAAAAAAGCGGTGGCGCTGAGTGAAGACAGCGTGGAAAACGTCGCAGTTTCGCAGGAAGGCACTAACCCTGTCGTGCCGAAACCGGAGCTGGAGCAGGTTCCTCAGCATAAGCAGGACGAACAGCCGGAGTATGCGCCGCACGTGATTAACACGCCGCTGTCGTTCCTGATCAAGAGCGCGATGAACTCCAACATCTTCGGCGAACCGGGCTGGATGGGTACCGGGTGGCGCGCCGGGCGTGACCTTAAGCGTAATGATATCGGCGGTAAAACCGGTACCACTAACAGCTCGAAGGATGCCTGGTTCTCCGGATACGGTCCTGGGGTGGTGACATCCGTGTGGATCGGCTTTGACGATCACCGCCGCGATCTGGGGCGCACCACGGCTTCCGGAGCGATTAAAGATCAGATCTCCGGCTATGAAGGCGGCGCCAAGAGCGCACAGCCAGCCTGGGATGATTACATGAAAGCGGCGCTGGACGGCGTTCCGCTGCAGCCGCTGACGCCGCCGGAAGGGGTGGTGACGGTGAAGATTGACCGCAGCACCGGCAAGCTGGCGAACGGCGGCGGCAATACCCGCGACGAATACTTTATCAACGGCACCCAGCCGACGGAGTATTCAGTGCATGACGTCGGCACCACGCTGATGGATAACGGCGAAAGCCACGAGCTGTTCTGATACAAAAATGCCGGGCAATCGCCCGGCATTTTTTTTAATACGTTACCCTGCCCTGCTTCACCAGCCACTCGCGCACCAGGAACAGCGCGCTGACGTTGCGCGCCTCGCGGAAATCCGGCTCCTCCAGCAGCGCCAGCAGATTGTTCAGCGGCCAGCGCATCTGCGGCAGCGGTTCAGGCTCGTCACCCTCCAGCTTTTCCGGATAAAGCCCTTCCGCCACCACGATATTCATCTGACTGGAGAAATAAGACGGCGCCATGGTCAGTTTACCCAGCTGCTCCAGCTGATGCGCGCCAAAGCCCGCCTCCTCTTTCAGCTCGCGGTTAGCAGCGTCAAAGGGTGTTTCACCCGGGTCGATCAACCCTTTCGGGAAGCCCAGTTCGTAGCTCTCCAGCCCGACCGCGTACTCCTGGATCAGGATCAGATGATCATCAATGATCGGCACGATGAGCACCGCTTCCCGGCCTGAAGATCGCATGCGCTCATAGACCCGGCGCTGGCCGTTGCTGAACTCAAGGTCGACCGATTCCACCGTGAACAGTTTCGATCGCGCTGCGACCTCAACATTAAGGATGGCAGGTTTTTGTAATTGTCTGGTCATAAGGGCCCCAGCGAAAAGCCAAAAAGTGAGCGTCATCCACCCGGCGAATTCAGGTGCTGACCGTGTTATTGTCCATTGTGCGGTAGCCGCCGCAGGAAACCAATCATCGCATGAATCATTTTACTTATTTATAACAAATCATTGTAAACATGAGAAAAATCTTTTAAAGAATGTCAATTATCAGACTAATAAATAGGAATATGCCGATACTTAAGTGGCCAAATGCCTGGTAACATCTACATCGGCCATGGTATACAATTATTCTAATTTTATGATTTTTAGCGCTATTTTTAATCACACAGCTGACAGCCAGCACTGTTTAAACTCGCCACAATTGGGTTAGATATGACACAGTCTTACGCGAGAACGTCGACAGGAGCATTGTGGCAGGAATGAGGGAAGCATGAGCACAATAGTCATCATATTGGCTGTAATGCTGGCCTGCTCGGTAACGGCAGGTTGTTTCTTTTGGTACGCTATGCGGCATCGCCCGCCGTTGGCGAAACCACTGCCATTCATAAGTCCCCCCTATCGCAAGCTGAGCAACGAAGAGCGCGCGGCGGTTGAACGCTACGTGGCGCAGTTGGGCAGCCAAAATCAGACTCTGCCCAGCGGAGCCAGCAGTTCGCCCGATCAGCTGGTGCTCACCTCGCAAAGCAACAATGTCTACCCCGTCACCCGCTCGATTACCCGCTACGGCCTCTCTACCGATGAACCCCACAAATGGCGCTACTACCTTGATGCCGTCGAAGTGCATTTGCCGCCGCTGTGGGAACAACATATCGCGGAAGAGAACTATGTTGAGCTGATCAAAACGCAAACCATTCCGTTGGTGATCTCACTCAATGGTCACTCGCTGACGCAGTACAGCTGGGAAGCGCCCGCGCTGACGCCAATGGTGCGCGCCACCGGGCAGAATGCCTCTATCCGTAAGGAAGAGGGCGAAAATATTGAGCTGCTAAGCGTGCGCAAAGAGAGTGCAGAAGAGTACGCGCTGAGCCGACCTGACGGCACGCGTGAAGCGGTCGCTATCTGTATCGCGCTGCTGCTGTTCTTTATCAGCCTGGTCGGGCCGATAGTGTTGATGCCCTGGCTGATGCTGGCGGGCGTTGCCATCATCGCGGTCAGTGCCTGGTTTATCTATCGCCGCCCAGGCGAAAATGATCTGCGCGAAATTCACTGCCTGCGCGGCGCGCCGAAGCGCTGGGGACTGTTTGGCGAATCTAATCAGGGGCAGGCCAGCAATATCTCGCTCGGCATTATCGACTTAATCTACCCGCCGCACTGGCAACCCTATGTCGCCCAGGACCTTGGCCAGACCACCGAAATTGATATCTACCTCAACCGTCAGGTGGTGCGCCAGGGGCGCTTCCTCTCGCTACAGGATGAGGTGCGCAACTTCCCTGTCCAGCGCTGGCGTAAAAACGTCGTGCTGGCGGTGGGTTCGCTGATCCTGCTGGCGCTGCTGATAAGCTGGATCCCGCTCAGCATGCCGCTGAAACTTAGCCTGGCGTGGATCAAAGGCACGGAAAGTTTGCAGGTTACCCAGGTCAGCGAGTTGGAAAAAGCCCCGCTGCACGTCGGTGACAGCCTGAAGGTAAACGGCAGCGGAATGTGTTCGATCCCGGCGACCTACCAGGGCAACCGTAGCTATGCGTTTATGCCGTTCGACTGTTCGGCCATGTACTGGAACAATGCGGAACCGCTGCCGCTGCCGCAGTCCGATATTATCGATAAGGCAACGGCGCTGCTGGACACCACCAGCATGCAGCTGCACCCGCAGTCCAGTACCGACCCGAAACTTAACCCGCAGCTGGCGACCGCCATTCAGAAGTCGGGCATGATCCTGCTGGATGACTTCTCCGATATCGTGCAGAAAACCCAGGATCTGTGCAGCCAGGAGCAGGACTGTGTGCGCCTGAAAAATGCGCTGGTCAACCTGGGGAACGCGAAAGACTGGCAAACGCTGGTGCACCGCGCTAACTCCGGCGCGCTGAACGGCATGAACGTGCTGCTGCGCCCGGTCAGTGCAGAAGCGCTGGAAAATCTGGTCAATACCGCCACCTCTTCCTTCTTCTACCGCGAAACGCGCCGTGCGGCAGAAGCGCTGAACAGCCCTCCCCCGGGTGGCTTCCTGATCCTCAGCGATGAGGGCCGTCAGTTCGTCAATCAGCCAGCACCGGCGGTCTCACTGTTTGATTACAACGCGCCGGACCAGTGGCCGGAACTGCAGCGGCTCTCCGGCATGCTGCTGCACACTCCGTTTAGCGCCAGCGGCATTATTACCAGCATCACCACCGATGCCAACGGCACGCGCCACATCGCTCTGCACAGTGAACCGGATAGCCTCACCCTGTGGCGCTATCTTGCCAGCAGTCTGTTACTGCTGGTGCTGGCGCTGAGCCTGGTGATTAACAGCCTGCTGGCGCTGCGCCGCATGCATCGCCACCGCGTGCGCCTGATGGAAATTCATCAGTATTATGAGAAGTGCTTTAACCACTCGCTCAGCGACATCCAGACCGTGCGGCCGATGTTCTGAGCATCGCCGCATCTGTGCTATTTTTAAGGCTGAGACTCTCCGCTTTACCTGCCTGAACACGTTGCGCGTGAGTATCCGCCGCAGCGCGCCTTGATTTATGGCGTTAGCCCCATATATAAGGTGAATCCAAAAAGGAACCCAGCGATGAAAGAGAAACCCACAGAAGGGGTGCGGCTTGATAAATGGCTCTGGGCCGCCCGCTTTTATAAAACCCGTGCTGCGGCACGCGAGATGATTGAAGGCGGCAAGGTGCATTACAACGGCCAGCGCAGTAAACCCAGCAAGCTGGTTGAAGTCGATGCTGAGCTGGTGCTGCGCCAGGGTAATGACCAGCGCACCGTGGTGATCGAAGGCATCAGTGATAAGCGCGGTCCGGCAGCGATTGCCCAGCAGCTGTATCGCGAGACGGCAGAAAGTATTGAAAAACGGGAAAAGGTCGCGCAGGCACGCAAAATGAATGCGCTCAGTATGCCGCACCCGGACCGACGCCCGGATAAAAAGGAGCGTCGCGACCTGATGAAATTTAAAAATTCTGGCGACGAATAACGCGCCATTAAAGAGAGAAAAACTTATGTCCCAGCAAGACCAGATGCACCGCTTCCTGTTTGAAAATCACGCCGTGCGTGGCGAACTGGTAGGTATTTCCCAGACCTGGCGCGAGATTATCGACGGCCACGACTACCCACAGCCGGTGCAGCAGGTGCTTGGCGAACTGCTGGTAGCGACCAGCCTGCTGACCGCCACCCTGAAGTTTGACGGCGACATCACGGTCCAGCTGCAGGGTGATGGCGCACTGAATATGGCGGTTATTAACGGTAATAATCAGCAGGAGATGCGCGGCGTGGCCCGTATGCAGGGCGAGATTGCTGACGGCAGCAGCCTGAAAGAGATGGTCGGTAACGGCTACCTGGTGATCACCATCTCGCCAAAAGAGGGTGAGCGCTATCAGGGCGTGGTTGGGCTGGAAGGCGAAACGCTGGCAGAGTGTCTTGAGGACTACTTCATGCGCTCTGAGCAGCTGCCAACCCGTCTGTTTATCCGCACCGGCGAAAGTGAAGGCAAAGCGGGCGCAGGCGGCATTCTGCTGCAGGTGCTGCCCGCGCAGGATGCCAGCCTGGATGAGTTCAACCATCTGGCGACGCTGACAGAAACCATCAAGACCGAAGAGCTGCTGGACCTGCCGGCGAACGAGGTGCTGTGGCGCCTGTTCCACGAGGAAGAAGTCACGCTGTTCGAGCCGCAAAACGTCTGCTTTAAATGCACCTGCTCGCGCGAGCGCTGTGGTGATGTGCTGAGCACGCTGCCGCCGGAAGAAGTGGATCAGATCCTGCAGGAAGACGGTGAGATCGACATGCACTGTGACTACTGCGGCAACCACTACGTCTTTGACAGCGTAGACATCGCGGCCATCCGTAATGATTCAGCTGCCGGTGACCAACAGGTTCACTGATCCCTTCGGGCCAGGTCTTCCTGGCCCTGCACTCTCCTGCTGTGCATAACAAACTTCTCGTAGCAAAAAAATGCGATACTTTCTATCGCCAATATGCCGAGTTTTCAACCATTTCATGCGCAATTCCACGATATTTATCACTGGCTTATCGCACTTACTTTAGTTAATAAATGAAACAAATCACGCCGCTTTACAGCGAATCGCGTGTCGCCTCTCATTTCTTCCTTTTGCCTCTTTCTCTGTCGTCTGACAGGTGTAAACTGCGCGCGATCGTCACGGTGCCAGCCGCCCGAATGTGCCAGGCATTACGGCAAAATCGTCGAAACACCCCTACATCTGCAGCAGTACAAAAAACCGACAAAGGAGCAGTAACATGCGCGCTAACGACCTGACCAAGCAGGACCTCGTTGCTTATGGCATCACTGATACGGTTGAGGTAGTTCATAACCCCGATTATGACACGCTGTTTAAGGAAGAAACCCAGCCCGGTTTACAGGGTTTTGAACGCGGAATAGTGACCCAATCAGGCGCGGTTGCCGTCGATACCGGTATTTTTACCGGCCGCTCGCCAAAAGATAAATATATCGTGCGCGATGACGTCACGCGCGACACGCTGTGGTGGAATGACCAGGGTAAAGGCAAGAATGACAATCAGCCGCTGTCGCAGGAGAACTGGCAGTCGCTGAAAAACCTCGTCACCACCCAGCTCTCTGGTAAGCGCTTATTTGTGGTCGATACCTGGTGCGGCGCCAACCCGGACAGCCGCCTGAGCGTGCGCTTTATTACCGAAGTCGCCTGGCAGGCCCACTTCGTCAAAAACATGTTTATCCGCCCGGATGCGCAGGGTCTGGCTGACTTTAAGCCTGACTTTGTGGTGATGAACGGGGCGAAATGCACCAACCCGGACTGGCAGGCTCAGGGGCTGCATTCAGAGAACTTTGTGGCGTTTAACCTGACGGAGAAAATCCAGCTGATTGGCGGTACCTGGTACGGCGGCGAGATGAAAAAGGGGCTGTTCGCCATCATGAACTACCTGCTGCCGCTTAAGGGCATTGCCGCGATGCACTGTTCGGCCAACGTCGGTGAAAAAGGCGATGTGGCGGTGTTCTTTGGCCTGTCCGGCACTGGCAAAACCACCCTGTCGACCGACCCGCAGCGCCAGCTGATTGGTGATGACGAGCATGGCTGGGACGACGACGGCGTGTTTAACTTTGAAGGCGGCTGCTACGCCAAAACCATCAAACTGTCCGAGCAGGCTGAACCCGAGATCTATCACGCTATCCGCCGCGACGCGCTGCTGGAAAATGTGGTGGTGCGCGCCGATGGAACGGTGGATTACGACGACGGCAGCAAAACCGAAAACACCCGCGTTTCCTACCCGCTCTACCACATCGACAACATTGTTAAACCGGTATCAAAAGCAGGCCATGCGAAGAAAGTGATCTTCCTGACCGCCGATGCCTTTGGCGTGCTGCCGCCGGTGTCGCGCCTGACGCCAGAACAGACGCAGTATCACTTCCTGTCCGGCTTTACCGCCAAACTGGCGGGCACCGAGCGCGGCGTAACCGAGCCCACCCCAACCTTCTCCGCCTGCTTTGGCGCCGCGTTCCTGACGCTGCACCCTACCCGGTACGCTGAAGTGCTGGTGAAGCGCATGCAGGCCGCGGGAGCGGAAGCCTGGCTGGTGAATACCGGCTGGAACGGCAGCGGCAAGCGCATCTCGCTGAAGGATACCCGCGCCATCATCAACGCGATCCTCAGCGGTGAAATCGCCGATTCGGAGACGGCAACGTTGCCGATTTTCAACCTTGAGATACCGCTGGCGCTGCCGGGCGTCGACAGCCACCTGCTCGATCCGCGCAACACCTACGCCAGCACCGCCGACTGGGAAGTGAAAGCCCGCGACCTGGCGCAGCGCTTTATCACCAACTTCGATAAGTTCACCGACACGCATGCCGGTGAGGCGCTGGTGAAGGCCGGACCTGCTCTCTGAAAATAATCACGGGGCGACCGAAAAAGAGGTCTGCCCCTACAACTGCAAGAATGCCGTAGGGGTCGACCCCTGAGGTATTCCCAGAAATGACATCCCTCGCTAAACGTCCGCTAACCGGTCTGAGCTCAGTCTGAGCACGCCGGAACGGCAAAAGACGCTCCCTGCGGGCCTCGGCACGCGGCATCCCTGCCGCGTGACGTCCGGCTTACCTCAGGCCAAGCTCATCCCCCACTCGCATCGTGCTCGCTGTGGGTTTCAAACCGCGACGCTGCGGCTTTGGGTGCAAGGAGGGAGGGCTGATTGCAGCAGGCCCACGGCCAGGGATGGCCGTGAGCCAGGCTACAGGGATGTATTCATGCCGGTGCGGAAAGCAGCCCTCCCTCCTGAAACCTGTCACCTCTCATACCGCGATAAAATCCAGATCAATTTTTGTGGGGATCCCTCATGGGTCGACCCTTTTTTCCGGTCGACCCATTTTGGCTTAAACCCAGCAGCCTTCTATCGCACATTACTCATTGTCCGACCTGACAAACTGCTAAAATAGGATCCCGACTTGGCTCTGGAAACACAGTGACGTGAAACGCCTGCTGCACCACACGCTTTATCTGTTTAACCCCGTTCACCTGCTGGCCTGCCTGGTGACGATAAATGGCTATCTTTTTCTGCACCCTTCCCTGCACCACGCATGGCACTCCGTGCCCGGTGTGATTGACGGTTTTACCACCTGGAAAAATGCCCTGCTGGTGTTTGGCCTGCTGGAGATCCCGCGCTTTATGCTCGGCCTGAGCCTGATGATTATCGGCTGTGGTTTACTGCTGCGCGCGCGCATCGCCTGGGCTTTCTCACTGCTGCTGCTGCTGGCGATGATGCTGTTTGAACTTAACAACCCGCATACGCGGCACCTGCTGCTGTACGCCACGCTCGGCAACACCCTGCTGCTGCTGTGGTTCTGGCGGCGCTTTCATCATGCCAGCCTGGCCGCAGGCAGCCTGTTTGCCCTGCTCAGCATCACCTCGCTGCTGCTGTATGGCGTACTAGGCTCGCTGTACCTCGGCGAAGAGTTCCGGCCACACATCAGCGATCTCACCATGGCGTTCTACTATTCAATCGTCAGTATGTCGACGGCAGGCTTTGGCGATATCGTGCCGCTCACCCCCCATGCGCGCCTGTTTACCGTCTCCATTATTCTGCTGGGCATCACGGTGTTTGCCACGTCGGTCAGCGTAATTATCGGCCCGGTGCTGGGCGGCAATATGAAAAGAATTATCAAAGGGAGGTTTACCCGCGTGATGCGTAAAAATCATTTTATTATCGCCGGTGCTACGCCGCTGGCGCACAGCGTCTATCTCGGCCTGAAGCAGCGCGGGGAAGCGTTAACGGTGATTGTACCGGAAGGGCTGGCGCACCAGTATCCGCCGGATACTGACCTGGTCATCGGCGATCCTTCCAGCTCGGAAGTGTTAACGGAGGCGGGATCGGCACACGCGAAGTTTATCCTCGCTCTGCGCAACGATGATTCGGAGAATGCGTTTATCGTGCTGGCGGCAAAAGAGGCGGGCGGTAGCGCAACGCGCACCATCTGCCTGGTGAACGACAGTCAGCATCTGCAGAAGATTAAGCGCGTGCAGCCCGATATTGTGATCTCTTTGCAGCTGCTGGGCAGTGAGTTCCTGGTGCGGACGTTAAGCGGGGAGACGATCGACAATGCGAAGATTGCCGAGCTGTTTTTTGGTCACGTTAACACGGATTAACCGGGCGCGGCATGCCACGCCCCTACCCGGTCTCCGATTACGCCACCGGGCCGGGCAGGCTGGCCGGAGGCAGCGGCAGGTAAGCACGAATGCGCAGACCGCCTTTATCGCTCTTGCCGATCTCCAGCGTTCCCTGATGCGCATCGATAATGCGTTGCACAATCGCCAGGCCGAGGCCGGTGCCGCTGGTACTGCGCGCGCTATCGCCGCGCACAAACGGCTGGAACAGATGCTTCAGCTGGTCCGGCTCAATGCCCGGGCCGTCATCTTCCACCTGGAACCAACCGCGCTGCAACTCGCGTCCGGAGCTGACTTTAATCCAACCGTTACCGTAACGGGCAGCGTTAACCACCATATTCGCCACGGCACGTTTGATGGCCAGCGGGTTGATATCCAGCATCAGCTCGGCGGACATCACCGCATTTTCAATTTCACGCTCGTAGCCGCTCTCTGCGGCCACCACTTCGCCCAGCACGCTGTTGAGGTCGGCACGCTCAAACTGCATCTCCTGGCCGGTGCGCAGATAGTCGATAAACTGTTCGATAATCGCATTACACTCTTCGATATCTTTGTTAATCGACTCCGCAAGGTAGCCGTCCTGCTCCGACATCATCTCGGTCGCCAGACGGATACGCGTCAGCGGCGTGCGCAGATCGTGACTGACCCCGGCCATCAGCAGGGTACGGTCATCGGCCAGCTGCTTAACGCCGGAAGCCATCTGGTTAAAAGCCCGGGTAACTGAACGCACCTCGGACGCGCCATACTCGCGCAGCGGCGGCGGAATAATCCCTTTACCCACCTGCAGCGCAGCATGCTCCAGCTCCACAAGGGGTCGGTTCTGGATGCGGATAAACAGCCACGCACCGCCAATCGCCAGCAGCATGATCGCCAGCGTGTAGCGGAACAGCGGCGAGAAATCGCCCTGATGGATTTCAGTCAGCGGCACGCGCACCCAGATATCGGGCGACAGCCAGGTTTTCAGCCAGACCACCGGTGAGTTTTTATTCACCTCGACGCGCACATCGGTCGGGCCACCGAGCTGCTGCGCCATCTGCTGGCTGAGGAATTCGTAGTGTTGCGCCCAGCGTAATCCGCTCTCTTCCGCCGCCGCATTGGTATACAGCGAAATGCCCAACTCGCGGTATATCTCACGGCGAAATGCCGGCGGCACTTCCAGCTGCGTGCCATCTTCCAGCTGCAGCCGGTCGGTCATCAACATGCGCACTTCATACGCCAGCACTTTGTTAAACTGCTGCAGGCTGGGCAGTATGGCAAAGTTAAGCACCACCAGATAGGTCGTTACCAGGCTGACAAACAGCAAGGTAACGATCAACAGTAGCGTGCGGGCAAATGAACTGCGGGGAGAGAAGCGGAGTCGCCTCATGCCTTACTGCCGTCCGGCACGAAGACATAACCCAGGCCCCAGACGGTCTGGATGTAGCGCGGATGGGCCGGATCTTCTTCCACCATGCGGCGCAGGCGGGAGATCTGCACGTCGATAGAACGCTCCATCGCACTGTACTCGCGGCCACGCGCCAGGTTCATCAGCTTGTCACGCGACAGCGGTTCACGCGGGTGGCTGACCAGCGCTTTCAGTACCGCAAACTCACCGCTGGTCAGTGGCATAGGCTCATCTTCACGGAACATCTCACGCGTGCCGAGGTTCAGCTTGAACTTACCAAAGGCAATCACCGCCTCTTCCTGCGAAGGGGCGCCCGGCAGCTCATTGGCCTGACGGCGCAGCACGGCACGGATACGCGCCAGCAGCTCACGCGGGTTGAAAGGCTTCGGAATGTAGTCATCCGCGCCGATTTCCAGCCCGACGATACGGTCCACTTCTTCACCTTTCGCGGTCACCATAATGATCGGCATCGGGTTACTCTGGCTGCGCAGACGGCGGCAGATCGACAGGCCATCTTCGCCCGGCAACATCAGGTCCAGCACCATCAGATGGAAGGATTCACGCGTCAGCAGACGGTCCATCTGCTCGGCATTTGCCACGCTACGCACCTGGAAACCCTGTTCGGTCAGATAGCGTTCCAGTAGCGCACGTAAACGCATGTCATCATCGACCACCAGGATTTTGTAATTTTCTTGCATTGAGTGACTCCCAAAGGCGCTATTGCCTGAGCTGGTATTTTCAAAAAAGATGCCTGAATGTAACAGTCAATAATGGTTTATATTGTAGCCGAAATTGTTACAAAGCATATTAAACAGCAGCTTATCTTGAAATTCTGGCAAAAAACCACGGCTGAAGCACAAAGTTCACGCGCGGTATTTGTCAGAACAAACAAGCAGTAACGTTCGGGGATAATTCGCAATGCGTGATTTGCATCCGCACGCCGGGCATCACAAAATAGCGGGCAAACCGCGACGATGATGGCTGAACGATGAAAACAAAACTGATTACCCGTGAAGGCTACAATCTGCTAAAGAAAGAGCTGGATTTTCTCTGGCGCGAAGAGCGCCCGGAAGTGACGAAGAAGGTGACCTGGGCGGCCAGCCTTGGCGACCGCAGTGAAAACGCCGACTATCAGTACAACAAGAAGCGCCTGCGGGAAATTGACCGCCGGGTGCGCTACCTGACCAAGTGCCTGGAGCAGCTGCGCATCGTCGATTACAGTCCGCAGCAGGATGGCAAAGTGTTCTTTGGCGCCTGGGTGGAAGTGGAGAATGACGACGGGGAGATCAAGCGTTTTCGCATCGTCGGCTATGACGAAATTTTTGGCCGTAACGATTACATCTCCATCGACTCACCGATGGCGCGCGCCCTGCTAAAGAAGGAGGTCGGCGATGCCGCCACCGTGCAAACGCCGGTCGGTGAAGCGCTGTGGTACGTCAACGACATCCGCTACGTTAAAGAATCCTAATCCGCACCGCGGCGGCCTGTTTTTACCCAAAATAATTCGAGGTGCAGGAAGGCGGCAAATGAGCGACAAATCGGTCGGGAACCGATTTGAGCAACGCTGGCCGGAGGCTGAGCCTCAGGGATGAGGCTCACTAATCCCGATGAGCTTACATAAGTAAGTGATTCGGGTGAACGAATGTAGCCAACGCGCCTGCGGCTTGAAGTATGAAGGGTAAAGTAGCATTCTGCCGCTGCAATCCGTATAACTGTTGCCAATTTCTTAAGCCATTAAAGTATCCCAATGATGAAAGATTCGCTGAGCCGCCTGATTGCAAGTGAACTGCAGGCCCGAGCTGAACAGGTTGAAGCCGCTGTTCGCCTGCTGGACGAAGGTAATACCGTGCCGTTTATCGCACGTTATCGTAAGGAAGTGACCGGCGGGCTGGACGACACCCAGCTGCGCCAGCTGGAAACCCGCCTTGGCTACCTGCGCGAACTCGCTGACCGCCGCCAGTCCATTCTGAAATCCATCGCCGATCAGGGCAAACTGACCGACGAGCTGGCCGCGGCGATTAACGCCACGCTGAGCAAAACCGAACTCGAAGATCTCTACCTGCCGTATAAACAGAAGCGCCGCACGCGCGGGCAGATCGCCATTGAAGCCGGTCTGGAACCGCTGGCCAACACGCTGTGGCAGGAGCCAAAACACGATCCTGAGCAGCTGGCTGTGGGCTATGTTGACGCCGATAAAGGCGTTGCCGACAGCAAAGCGGCGCTGGATGGCGCGCGCTATATCCTGATGGAGCGCTTTGCCGAAGACGCCAGCCTGCTGGCAAAAGTGCGTGAATACCTGTGGAAAAATGCTCACCTCGTCTCCCGCGTGGTTGACGGCAAGCAGGAAGAAGGCGCGAAATTCCGCGACTACTTTGACCATCACGAAGCCCTGTCCGGCGTGCCTTCCCACCGCGCACTGGCCATGTTCCGTGGCCGCAACGAAGGCATCCTGCAGCTGTCGCTGAATGCCGACCCGCAGTTTGACGAGCCGCCGCGTGAAAGCCACGGCGAACAGATTATTACCGAGCACCTCAACCTGCGTCTCAACAACGCTCCGGCCGATGCCTGGCGTAAAGCCGTGGTGAGCTGGACCTGGCGCATCAAAGTGCTGCTGCACCTCGAAACCGAGCTGATGGGCACGGTGCGCGAGCGGGCGGAAGACGAAGCGATTAACGTGTTTGCCCGCAACCTGCATGACCTGCTGATGGCGGCCCCGGCCGGGATGCGCGCCACTATGGGTCTCGATCCGGGCCTGCGTACCGGCGTGAAAGTAGCGGTAGTGGATGCGACCGGCAAGCTGGTTGCCACCGATACCATCTACCCGCACACCGGGCAGACCGCCAAAGCGGCGGCGACAGTGGCCGCGCTGTGCACCAAACATAACGTTGAGCTGGTGGCCATCGGTAACGGCACCGCCTCACGCGAAACCGAGCGTTTCTACATTGAGGTGCAGAAGCAGTTCCCGCAGGTGAAAGGCGAGAAAGTGATCGTCAGCGAGGCGGGCGCGTCAGTCTATTCCGCCTCTGAACTGGCGGCGCTGGAGTTCCCGGACCTGGACGTTTCGATTCGTGGTGCGGTATCCATTGCCCGCCGTCTGCAGGATCCGCTCTCCGAGCTGGTGAAGATCGACCCTAAATCCATCGGCGTGGGCCAGTACCAGCATGACGTGAGTCAGAGCCAGCTGGCGAAGAAGCTGGATGCGGTAGTGGAAGACTGCGTAAACGGCGTAGGCGTGGATCTGAACACCGCTTCAGTGCCGCTGCTGACCCGCGTGGCCGGCCTGAGCAAAATGATCGCGCAGAATATTGTCAGCTGGCGTGATGAGAACGGCCGCTTCCAGAACCGTCAGCAGCTGCTAAAAGTGGGCCGCCTTGGACCGAAAGCCTTTGAGCAGTGCGCGGGCTTCCTGCGCATCTCACAGGGCGATAACCCGCTGGATGCCTCCACGGTGCACCCGGAAGCGTACCCGGTGGTGGAGCGCATTCTCGCCGCCACCGAACAGGCGCTGAATGAGCTGATGGGGAACCCGTCCGTGCTGCGCGACCTGCGCGCGGTCGATTTCACCGACGAGCGTTTCGGCGTGCCAACCGTCAGCGATATCATCAAAGAGCTGGAAAAACCGGGGCGCGATCCGCGTCCAGAGTTCAAAACCGCCCAGTTTGCCGACGGCATTGATACCATGAACGATCTGCTGCCGGGCATGGTGCTGGAAGGCTCCGTCACCAACGTCACCAACTTCGGCGCGTTCGTCGATGTCGGCGTGCATCAGGACGGCCTGGTACATATCTCCTCCCTCTCCGACAAGTTTGTTGATGATCCGCATAAAGTGGTGAAAGCCGGGGATATCGTCAAAGTGAAGGTGATGGAAGTGGATCTGCAGCGCAAGCGTATCGCCCTGACCATGCGCCTGGACGAGCAGCCGGGTGAAACCAACGCGCGTCGTGGCGGCGGTAGCAGCGCGGCTAACGGCCGTGACAATGCGCGCCCGGCAAAAGGCAGCAAGCCACGCCCGGCCGCGCAGCCCGCCGGTAACAGCGCGATGGGCGATGCCCTCGCCGCCGCGTTTGGTAAAAAGAGCTAAACCTCAGGGCGGGCTGCCAGGCCCGCCCTTTTTTGCAAAAAACCGCTCCCGTTCTCCGCTATAACCTTGCTCAATATCAATGTGAGCAATAATCATTCTCATTAAAATTCATTGTTTCACTCTCCCGTCCAACATCTCAGCAGGCCAGGACAATGCAACTGATCCCCCAGCACAGCTACCGGATTACCGGTTTTTCTCCCACGCTCAGCGCGGCTTTTCGTCAGAAACTGATGGCGCAGGGCCTGCTGCCCGGCACCTGCTTTACCCTGGTGCGCGTAGCGCCGCTCGGCGACCCGCTGCATATCGAAACCCGCCGTACCAGCCTGATGCTGCGCCGCAAAGAGCTTTCCCTGCTGCTGCTTGAAGCCATTGAAGCCGGGGAGGGAGCTTAATGAAAAACACGACTCTCGCCCTGACCGGTAACCCAAACGTTGGCAAAACCACCCTGTTTAATCAGCTGACCGGGGCGCGCCAGCGCGTCGGCAACTGGGCGGGCGTCACGGTTGAGCGTAAAGAGGGACGCTTTACCACCGCCCGGCATCAGGTGAAGCTGGTCGATCTGCCCGGCTGTTACTCGCTGACCACTCTCTCGGAGCAGGCATCGCTGGATGAGCAGATCGCCTGTCAGTACCTGCTGAGCATGGAGGCTTCGCTGGTGATCAACGTGGTGGATGCCAGCAATCTGGAGCGCAATCTCTACCTTACGCTGCAGCTGCTGGAGATGGGCCTGCCCTGTATCATCGCGCTGAACATGCTGGACATGGCCGAAAGCCAGCAGATCACAATAGACATTGCGGCGCTGGAGCAGGCGCTGGGATGCCCGGTAGTGCCGCTGGTTTCCACTCGGGGCCGCGGGATTGATCGGCTGAAACAGGCGATTGACCATTACCCACCTCGCGGCGCGCAGATCGGTGTCGCCTACCCTGCTGCGGTGCAACAGGCGGTAGCACAGCTGGCTGCGGCCATGGCGGCCCCCCTCTCGCCGGCGCAAAAAAAGTGGCTGGCGCTGCAAATGCTGGAAGGGGATATCTGGAGCCAGCAGCAGGCCGTGGATGCCGCCCGGCTGCTGCCCGCCGTATCCCGGCAGGCAGGAGCAGACGTGGCGCAAAGCATCGTCAGCAGCCGCTATCAGACGATTGAAACCCTGTGCTGCCAGGCCATTCAGCAGCAGGGAACGCGCAAGGGGGTGTCACAGCATCTCGACCGCCTGACGATGAACCGCTGGCTTGGTCTGCCCTTCTTCCTGCTGGTGATGTACCTGATGTTTTTCCTCGCCATTAATCTCGGCGGTGCGCTACAGCCGCTGTTCGACCTCGGGTCGGCGGCGCTGTTTATTCAGGGTACGCAGTGGCTGGGCATCACGCTGCACCTGCCAGAATGGCTGACGCTGTTTCTGGCGCAGGGGATTGGCGGTGGTATCAATACGGTGATGCCGCTTATCCCCCAGATCGGCATGATGTACCTGTTTCTCTCACTGCTGGAAGATTCTGGCTATATGGCGCGTGCCGCCTTTGTGATGGACCGCTTGATGCAGGCGCTTGGCCTGCCGGGGAAATCTTTCGTGCCGCTGATTGTCGGCTTTGGCTGCAATGTCCCGTCAGTCATGGGTGCGCGTACGCTTGATGCCCCGCGTGAGCGCCTGATTACCGTGCTGATGGCGCCGTTTATCTCCTGCGGGGCACGCCTGGCTATCTTCGCGGTGTTTGCGGCAGCGTTCTTTGGTCAGCGCGGGGCGCTGGTGGTATTCAGCCTTTATCTGCTCGGCATGGGTGCCGCTATCGCGACCGGCCTGCTGCTCAAGCATACGCTGATGCGCGGCGCGGCCAGCCCGTTTGTGATGGAGCTGCCCACATGGCACGTTCCGCACCTTAAAAGTCTGCTGTTACAGACGTGGCAGCGTCTGCGCGGCTTTGCGCTGCGCGCGGGCAAAGTGATTGTGCTGGTCAGCGTCGTGATTGGCGGGCTGAACAGTTTTACCTTCAGCGGTCAGCCGGTCAGTAACCTCAACGACTCGGCCCTCGCCAGCGTCAGCCGCACGCTGACCCCGCTGCTGTCGCCGATTGGCGTGCAACGCGATAACTGGCAGGCGACCGTCGGGCTGCTGACCGGGGCAATGGCGAAGGAGGTGGTGGTCGGCACGCTCAACACGCTCTACACCGCAGAAGCGCTGCAGCGGCAGCCGTTTGACGCGGCGCAGTTTAGCCTGATCGATCAGCTCAAGGAGGCCGCCGTGCAAACCTGGCAAAGCGTGCGGGCGACGTTCAGCCTCAGCGTGCTGGCGAACCCGATTGAAGCCAGTAAAGGCGATGCCGAAATGGCCAGCGGTGCGATGGGTACCATGCACAGTAAATTTGCCAGCGATGCCGCCGCCTACAGCTACCTGATCTTTGTGCTGCTGTATGTCCCTTGCGTCTCGGTGATGGGAGCCATCGCGCGCGAAAGCAGCGCCCGCTGGATGCTCTTCTCTGTCGTGTGGGGCATCGATCTGGCGTACTCACTCTCTGCCCTGTTCTATCAACTTGCCCGTTTTGACCAGCACCCGCGTAGCAGCCTGCTGATCATCGCCAGCGTGATACTGATTAATGCGTTACTGCTGCTAGTCCTGCGACGCATCCGCATCCGGCCGGGGCTAATCCCGGTAAAAAATGGGGTGAGCGGCTGCTCTGGTTGCGCAAAAAGCGACAATTGCCACTGATGTAAGTTGCGATTTTGTGACCAGCGTCTACAGTGAAAAATAACGCCTGATTTTTCACCTGCGGTGGCAGCCGAAATAAAAATGGATATTATCAATAACTTAATAGATAAGATCTACGAATACGCATTTCCGCCATCGTACCTGCAGCGCCTGCATACGCTGATTGACGAGGCGCGGGCGCAGATTCATCAGCAGCGAAAAGCCCACTGGGATGAAAACGATGTGGTGCTGATCGCCTATGCCGACCAGTTTCATCAGGACGATACCCCTACCCTGACCACCTTCTCACGCTTCTATCAGCAGCATTTACAGTCCAGTTTTAACCTGGTTCACCTGCTGCCCTTTTTCCCGTATTCATCCGACGACGGCTTCTCGGTGATAGATTATCACCAGGTTAATCCCCGGTGCGGCAGCTGGCAGGAGATCGCCGAGCTGCACCAGCACACGCGCCTGATGTTCGATTTTGTCTGCAATCATATGTCCGCGCACAGCGCCTGGTTCGCGCACTATCTGGCGCAGGATCCCGGCTGGGATGACTTCTTTATCAGCATACCCCCCGCCACCGATTTAACAGCCGTGACCCGCCCACGCACCTCGCCGCTGCTGACGCCGTTTACCATGGCCGACGGCGAAACGCGTTATATCTGGACCACCTTTAGCGCGGACCAGATCGACCTGAACTTCGCCAATCCACAAGTGCTGATCGCTATGGTTAACGTGCTGCTCGACTACCTGAAAAAAGGTGCCGACTATGTGCGGCTGGATGCCGTGGGCTATATGTGGAAAACCCCCGGCACCTCCTGCATCCATCTGGAGAAAACCCACCAGCTGGTGAAACTGTTCCGCGCCATTGCCAACGAAGTCGCCCCAGGCACCGTGGTGGTAACGGAAACCAACGTGCCGCACAAAGACAATATCAGCTACTTCGGCAACGGCCGCGATGAAGCGCAGATGGTGTACCAGTTTTCCCTGCCGCCGCTGGTGCTGCACGCTATTCACTACGGTTCCGCGCGCGCACTGCGCCAGTGGGCGGCCTCGCTCGACAGCAGCGGTGGCAGCACCACCTTTTTCAACTTCCTCGCTTCGCACGACGGCATCGGCCTGAACCCGCTGCGCGGCATCCTGCCGGAAACCGAAATTGTCTCGCTGGTGCGCGATCTGGCGATGGAAGGCGCGCTGATCTCCTATAAAAATAATCCTGACGGCAGCACCAGCCCGTATGAAATCAACGTCACCTATATGGATGCGCTGAACCAACGGGATGACGATGACGATACCCGCCTGCAGCGCTTTCTGCTGGCGCATGCCCTGCTGCTGGCCTTCCCCGGCGTGCCGGCGATTTATATCCAGAGCATTCTCGGCTCGCGCAATGATATGGAGGGGGTAAAAGCAGCGGGGCATAACCGGGCGATTAACCGGCAGAAATACGCCGTCAGCGACATTGAGCAGGCGCTGAGCGAGACCGATTCCCTGCGCTACCGGGTGTGGTATGCGCTCAGCCAGCTGGTGCAGGTGCGTAAACGCCAGCCCGCGTTCCATCCGGATAACCCGATGCATATCGCCGACAGCGATAATTCACTGCTGGTGATGCAGCGCCAGGCGCGGGACGAAAAAGAGAGCCTGTGGTGTGTCTACAACCTGAGTGGCAAAACGGTAAGCTATACCCTGCCGGAAGCGCGCTGGTATCGCGATGTGGCGAATGATGAGCGGGTGGATGGGCATCAGGGGCTGGAACTGGCGCCGTGGAGCTTTCGCTGGCTGAAAATCTAAAATACTGCCCACCCGCGGTGGGCAGGAGATCGATTACTTGTACACTTCAGCCAGGGCGTGAGTATGGTCGCCTTCATCTGCGGCGATAATCACGAAATACTTGCCGCCCTTCTCATCGGCCTTTTTTGACAGGTGTTTTTTCGCATCCATCGGATCGAGCGTTGAGTTGGTGGTCACGGTGCCGACTTTTTCCAGCTTCATCTCAGCCGCTTTTTCGCGCGAAATCTCTTGCGCAGCGCTGGCGTTGAAGGTGAATGCGGCGGTGACGAGCAGAGTGGTAACAGCAATAATCTTTTTCATCCTGGATCCTCTCCTTAGGCCAAAACTTCGGTTTGTCTGACAGCGCCGTGCGCTGCCGTTAAACAGTATTGTTGCTGTCGCGAAGTGCGGCAACTGACAAAATTGTTGCAAGTAGTAACTATTGCAACGTTTATCAACGTATTGGCGACGCAAACTCCAGCACTTCACGACAAAAATCATCCGGATGGGAGATAAAGGGTGCATGAGCAGCTTTGGCGATAATGTGACTGCGGCTGTGCGGCCAGCGCTCATCCAGCAGCGCGGCAATCTTACGCGGCACCAGGCCATCGAGTGCGCCGTACAGCCTGAGCAGCGGCATTTGCAGCACGATCATCGCTGCGCGCAGATCGGCGGTACGCAGGATCTCCAGCCCGCCGTTTAACACCTGCGGCGTCGGCATCGGCTGTTCCAGCACCACGCCTTTCAGCAGGCGTGCATCCTGGCGCGCGCTCTCGGTGCCCAGGGTTTGCAGCGCCAGAAAACGCTCCACGGTGCGCTGGAAATCTTCGCTGAGCTGCTGCTGGAAGCCGCTCAGGGTTTCCGGCCTGATGCCCGGCCACTGCGGTTGTGCGCTGAAGCAGGGGGAGGAAGCCACGCTAATCAATCCGCTGACGCGCTCAGGGTGGCTCAGCGCCAGCTGGCTCGCCACCAGTCCACCCAGTGACCAGCCGAGCCACATAGCGCGTTCAGGTGCCTGCGGCAGAATCGTCGCGACCATCTCATCCAGCGTCATCGCCGGAAAATTCCGGCTGCGGCCATAGCCCGGCAGGTCAACGAGGTGCAGGCAAAAATGTGCGCTGAGCCGCTCGCTGATGCAATGCCACACGCCCGCATTCAGCCCCCATCCGTGCAGCAGCACAAGATGGCGATCTCCCTGTCCAATTGTCTCCCAGTGCAGTGCCGTCATGAGTTAGGGTCCTGTTTTTGCTTATGAGGTCGCTATGCTACCAATGCCGGCTGTCTGTTGGCTATGCCAGATGCCGCTCGCTGTGGCCGCCCACGGGATCTGCAGCATTTGTCTGCGGGGGTTACCGCTGCGCCGCCACTGCTGCCCGCGCTGCGGATTAGGCCACCATGGCGGCCTGCACGAGTGTGGCCGCTGCCTGCGCCGCCCGCCGCCCTGGGGAGCGCTGCTTGCGGTCACGCCCTGGCAACCGCCACTCAGCCAGCTGGTGAATCGCCTGAAGTTTTATCACGGCACCGCACAGGCGGTAATGCTGGCGCGGCTAATACTGCTAAGCTGGTTAATGCGGCGGCGGGACCACGGGCTGATGCGCCCCTCCCTGCTGCTGAGCGTGCCGCTGCATCATCACCGGGCATGGCGGCGTGGCTATAATCAGTTAGAGGATATCGCCCGCGCGCTGGCGCGCTGGACGCCGTGCCAATATCTGCCGCATGCGCTAACGCGGGTGCGCGCTGGAAAAGTGCAGCATCGCCTGGGGGCTCTCGCCCGGCGAAAAAACCTGCGCGGTGCGTTTCGGCTTGAAACGCAGGTGCGCGGTCACCATATCGCCTTACTGGACGATGTGGTCACCACCGGCAGTACCGTGGCTGAGATCAGCCGCATTTTGCTGGCCCAGGGCGCGGCCAGCATACAGATATGGTGCCTGTGCCGAACCTTGTAGAGCGTCGGTGATGGGCGTATTATAACCAACGAAATTAGTCAACTATTGAGCAATCGCCATGATCCTAATTACCGACTCTGCACAAGAGCACTTCTCAAAATTGCTGTCAAAGCAGGAAGATGGCACCCAAATTCGCGTATTCGTGATTAATCCGGGTACGCCGACCGCAGAGTGCGGCGTCTCCTACTGCCCGCCCGATGCAGTAGAAGCGACGGATACCGAACTAAAGTTCGAGAAGCTGTCCGCCTTCGTTGACGCGCTCAGCGCCCCTTATCTGGAAGACGCGGAAATCGACTTCGTCACCGATAACCTGGGTTCACAGCTGACGCTGAAAGCGCCAAACGCCAAAATGCGTAAAGTGAACGACGACGCGCCGTTGGTCGAGCGCGTTGAGTACCTGCTGCAGGCCCAGATTAACCCGCAGCTCGCCAGCCACGGCGGCAAAGTCTCGCTGATGGAAATCACCGATGAAGGCTTCGCCATCCTGCAGTTTGGCGGCGGCTGTAACGGCTGTTCCATGGTCGACGTGACCCTGAAAGAGGGCATCGAAAAAGAGATGCTGGCCGCCTTCCCTGAGCTGAAGGGCGTGCGTGACCTCACCGAGCACCAGCGCGGCGAGCACTCCTTCTACTGATTGACCTCGTTATCTAGCGGGATGGGCCTGCCCATCCCCTACACTCCATTCCCCTCATCCTGGCCCTTTTCCCGTCTCAGCGCGCCTACCCCCGCTGCGATTGAGTGTGGATCTTTCAGCTTACACGTGTACACTGAAATCAGTTTCCCTAACCTACAGGTCATCATGTTGAATACTACTGGCAGAAGAGTTGTTATCACCGGCATGGGTCTGATTGGCCCATTGGGCAACGGCGTGGCAGGCAGCTGGCAGCGGCTGATCGCCGGGCAGTCCGGCATTCGTCATCTCGATGAAGAGGCGCACGGTGACACCGCCATTCGCGTGGGCGGGCAGGTTCAGTCTGTCGCTCAGGACCCCGAGTACGGCTTTGATATCGATGCGTTAATTCCCCCAAAGGAGCAGCGTAAAGCTGACCGCTTTATCCATCTGGCGCTGGCCGCCGCTGAAGAAGCGATAAGCCAGGCGGGGCTGCACACTCTGACGGAAGCGGCAAAACTGCGCACCGCGACGATTATTGCCACCGGCATTGGTGGCTTTCACGCCATCAATAATGCGGTGAAAACCGTGGCGGAGAAAGGCAGTCGCAGGCTGTCACCGTTTACCATTCCCTCATTTATCGCCAACCTTGCCTCGTCGCATGTGGCGATCAAATACGGCTTTAAAGGCATCTTAGGCACGCCAGTTTCTGCCTGTGCGGCCAGCATTCAGAGCATCGGCGATGGTTTCCGCGCTATTCGCTATGATGAGGCGGATATCGCCGTGGTTGGCGGCAGTGAGTCCTGCATTAACCCGGTATCGCTCGGCGGCTTCCAGGCGGCACGCGCCCTCTCAACCGCCTTTAACCACCATCCAGAGCAGGCCTCACGACCGTTCGATCAGCGCCGCGACGGTTTTGTGATGGGTGAAGGCGCCGGGATGCTGGTGCTGGAAGAGCTGAGCAGCGCACAGCAGCGCGGCGCCACTATTCTGGCGGAAGTGGTCGGCTACGGCACCACGTCGGATGCATACCATATCACTGCCGGGCCGGAAGATGGTGAAGGCGCAGCCAGGGCAATGAGCATTGCGCTGCAGCAGGCGGGGATGACGGGCAGCGATATCGATTATATCAATGCGCACTCGACCTCCACCCCGGTCGGCGACCTCGCGGAGATGAATGCGTTACGCCGCGTGCTCGGTGACGGGGCGAAAACCGCAATCTCCTCCACCAAATCCGCCACAGGTCACCTGCTGGGTGCGGCGGGTGCAGTGGGCGCCATCTTCTCACTGCTGGCAATGCGCGACGGTATTGCCCCGCCATCGCTGAATATTTCCCAGCTCGACAGCGGTGCTGAAGGGTTAAACGTGGTGCAGAATGAGGCGCGCCGGATGCCGATCGGCAGCACGCTGGTGAACGGGTTTGGCTTCGGCGGGGTGAATGGCTCGGTGATATTTAAAGCCTTTACGCCTTAAACCAGGGCGGACCGAAACAGAAGGTCCGCTGTAGGGGACGACCTTCTGTTCCGGTCGTCCCGTGTTCAGCTTTTACGCCGCTTATCCAAATCCTTAATCAAGCGGTTGACTCTCGGGTCGGCAAACATCGCCTCCTGCGTCACGCTCAGCTTGCGCCGCCAGTTCGGGTATTGATCGGTGGTGCCCGGCACATTGACCGGTTTTTCCATATCCAGCCAGTCCTCCGGCTGTAACCCCAGTAAGGCGCTATTGCTGTCGGCGATAAAGCGCTGCATGCCGCGATTAAGCGTTGCCGTCATCGCCATTTTCGCCGCCTGGCTACCGCAGCTTTTCGGCACGCAGCCATAGCGGTGCAGCGCGTTTAACAACGCCTGCTTCTGCCGCGTACGGTCAGCGTACAGCTTGCTCAGCACCACCTTATCCGGATAGAGGCCCAGGGTTTCGCCGAGAGTGAGATCCCCGGCGCTCCAGAAGCCGCGCAGCGTCGGCAGGTCGTGCGTGGTCGCACTCGCCATCGACTGACGTGGCCACGCCGCTGGAGAACGGTAGCGGTCCATCCCCTCCTGCTCGAAATAGAGCACCTTCCACGAATAAACCCCGTTATCGCGCAGCTTGCTGACAATTTCCACCGGCACCGTGCCGAGATCTTCGCCGATCACCATGCACTGATGGCGCTCGCTTTCCAGCGCGAGGATCGCCATCAGATCGTCAACCGGGTAGTAGACGTAGGCGCCGAAGTTAGCGGTCTCGCCGTAGGGGATCCACCACAGGCGCAGCAGCGACATCACATGATCGATACGCAGCGCGCCGCAGCTTGCCATATTGGCGCGCAGCAGATCGATAAACGGCTGATAGCCGCGTGCCGTCATCACGTGCGGATCCATCGGCGGCAAGCCCCAGTTCTGACCCAGCGGACCGAGGATATCCGGCGGTGCACCGACCGAAGCCTTCAGGCGATAGAGCTCGCGATCGCTCCAGGTCTCCGCGCCCCCCTCCGCCACGCCGACCGCTAAATCGCGATACAGGCCAATCGGCATCTGCTGCTGCTGGCACTGCTGCCAGCACTCATCGAACTGGCGATTCGCCAGCCACTGCAGCCACAGCCAGAACTGCACCTCATCAGGGTTATCGCGGCTGAACTGCTGCACAGCCTCACTCTGGCCGTGCTGATAGTCGGCGGGCCACACCGGCCAGCCCCAGCGGCTGGCATCTTCCTTCAGCATCGCCGCGTGCAAAGCATCGTAGGTCGCCTGCGAAAACAGGCTCTCGCCGCCGTCGGCAACAAACTGCGCGAAGTGCTGGCGGGTGGCATCCTGCTCATCGCGCTGGCGGAAAGATTGCCAGGCGTGACGCAGCCCTTGCAGCTTCAGCTCGCCCACCGTGGCGTAATCCACCCACTCGGTGTCGCGCGCCTTTTTTAACGCCTGCTGGGTATTTTTCTGCTGCCACCAGCGCTGGGCGGCAGCGCTGTGCTGGAAATCAGGCACTGCCGCGACGTCGATATACATCACGTTAAGCCAGCGCCGTGATGAGGGGCTGTAAGGGCTGGCGTTTTCCGGCATCGCCGGATAGAGCGCATGCACCGGGTTGAGGCCGATAAATGCCCCCCCGCGCTGCGCAATATCTGTCACCATGCGTTTCAGATCGCTGAAATCCCCCATCCCCCAGTTGTGCTGCGAGCGCAGGGTGTAGAGCTGCACGGTGGCGCCCCACAGTTTCTGCCCGCGCTTGAGTTCTGCCGGCTCATAACAGCGCCTGGGTGCGATAATAATCCGGCACGGCCACTGTTTTTTGCCCTGACGCAGCAGCAGCTGATGGTAGCCGTTGGGCAGATTCTGCGGCAGGCGAATCTGCTCGCCGCCGTTCACCTCGCCGTAAAACTCGCGTCCTTTTTCACTGGTAAAACACCACTGAAAGCGCCCTTTGCCGCCAATCTCCATCCGCTGCTCGCGCTTTTTCAACAAAACTTTGCAGGGCGGCAGCGGCGCATCCTCACTCTTCAGCGGCTCACTCATCGCCGCCAGCAGCTTCTCACGCGTCTCCCGGCTGACCGCTTCCGGCTGGCCGAAGGCGTTAATATATTTGGCTGAAATACCGGCCGCCGCAGCGGCCTGCTCAAACTTCTTTGCATCCATAAGCCGCTCCTTAGCGTTTTGCCTGCCAGATACGCTGCTGGTAGTCGCGTACCGAACGGTCCGAGCTGAACATCCCGGTACGGGCTGTGTTAAGAATGGCCGCACGCGTCCAGGCTTCCTGGTCACGATACAGCGCTTCCACCTGCAGCTGCGCCGCACAGTATTCAGCAAAATCGGCCAGCACCAGCCAGGGATCGCCCCCCTTGCCGAGGCTGTGCAGCATCATATCGAAGGCGTGCTTGTCGCCATCGCTAAAGAAGCCTTTCTCCAGCTCTTTCAGCAGGCTGTCGAGGTGCTTATCTTTTTTACGCAGCTTGATCGGGTCATAGCCGCCCGCTTTCAGCGCCTTCACCTCATCGACGGTGTTGCCGAAGATAAAGATATTCTCTTCACCCACCTGCTCGGCGATCTCGACGTTGGCGCCGTCCAGCGTTCCCACGGTCAGCGCACCGTTCAGCGCCAGCTTCATATTGCCGGTACCGGAGGCTTCATAACCGGCGGTCGAGATCTGCTCCGACAGGTCCGCTGCCGGGATCATCAGCTCAGCGGCGGTGATGCGGTAATCGGGGATAAACACCACTTTCAGCTTGTCGCCGATCAGCGGATCCTGGTTAATCTTCTCCGCCACTTTGTTGATGGCGTAGATAATATTTTTCGCCAGGTAGTAGCCCGGCGCAGCTTTGGCACCGAACAGGAACACGCGCGGCACCACGTCGAGCTGGGGATTGTCGCGCAGCCGCTTATACAGCGAGAGGATATGCATCAGCCCGAGGTGCTGGCGTTTGTACTCATGCAGGCGCTTGATCTGCACATCAAACAGCGCGTTGGGATTGACTACAATGCCGGTACGCTGCTCGATGTAAGCCGCCAGCCGCAGTTTGTTATCGTGTTTAATCTGGCGATATTTTTTCCGAAATGCCTTATCGTCGGCAAACTTCTCCAGCCCCTGCAGGGCAGCAAGATCGTTGGCCCACTCTACCTTCAGCGTGTCGTCAATCAGCCCGGCCAGCGCCGGATTACACTGCTTCAGCCAGCGGCGCGGCGTAATGCCGTTGGTGACGTTGTGGAATTTTTGCGGCCACAGCTGGTGATATTCCGGGAACAGATCTTTCACCACCAGCTGCGAGTGCAGTGCCGCCACGCCGTTAACGGCAAAGCCGCTGACCACGCAGAGGTTGGCCATGCGCACCTGTTTGTGATGCACAATCGCCAGCTTCGCCCACACTTTCTCATCGCCCGGCCACTGCTTATCGACCAACTTTTTAAAGCGGCGGTCGATCTCTTTGATCAGCGTAAAGTGGCGCGGCAGCAGGCTGCGTACCAGCTTCTCATCCCAGCGCTCCAGCGCTTCCGGCATCAGCGTGTGGTTGGTGTAAGCAAAGGTGCGGCTGGTAATGGCCCAGGCGTCATCCCAGCTCAGCTGATGCTCATCGAGCAGCACGCGCAGCATTTCCGGGATGGCGATGGTCGGGTGAGTATCATTCAGCTGGATAACTTCAAAGTCGGGCAGCTGATGGATGCTGCGCCCGGCCAGGTGGTGACGGCGCAGAATATCCGCCACTGAGCAGGCGCACTGGAAATACTGCTGCATCAGGCGCAGGCGCTTGCCTTCCTGATGGTTGTCGTTGGGATACAGCACTTTAGTCAGCTTCGCCGCATCAATGCCCTGCTGCTCCGCCTTCAGGAATTTCCCCTCGTTAAACAGCGTCAGGTCGAAAGGATGAGCATGCACCGCCTGCCACAGGCGCAGCGGCTGCACCACGCCGTTGCGATAGCCGGTAACCGGCAGATCCCAGGCTTCACCGCGCAGGGTGAAGTCCGGCTCCCAGCGCAAGCCGCCATTGCCGGTTTTCACCACTTTACCGCCGATACCGACGTTCACATCCAGCGCCGCGTTATGGCGGAACCACGGATAGCTGGCACGATGCCAGTCATCGGGGGCTTCAATCTGCTTGCCGTCGTTGAACGACTGGCGGAACAGACCGTACTGATAGTTAAGACCGTAGCCGGTTGCCGACTGGCCGACGGTCGCCATCGAGTCGAGATAGCAGGCGGCAAGGCGCCCCAGACCGCCATTGCCCAGCGCCGGATCCACTTCCTCTTCCAGCAGTTCGCTCAGGTCGCGCTGATGCTCTGCCAGTGCCGCCTTCACTTCGTCATACCAGCCGAGGTTCAGCAGGTTATTACCGGTCAGACGGCCAATCAGAAACTCCATGGAGATGTAGTTCACATGGCGCTGTGTCCTGGCGCTTTTCACCACCGGCTGCGCGGCCAGCAGTTCCGCCAGCGCCCCGCTTATCGCCTGCCACCACTGGTGGGAGGTCATCTCACTGGCAGAGGAGTACCCTAAATGCTGCCATTGACGCGTCAAGGCAGCGTCGAAACGTGCCTTATTGAATTTCTGTTGCGACATACCGTCCCTCTTAAATTAGTTACTTATGCGCACATGCTAACGTTGCGGAATGACAGAACATCCTCCTCCGGCATTTTTTATCAGGGAGGAGTGACAGGGCGTAGCTGAAAATTTAGCCCCAGAATAGAGTTAAGACGGCAAAACGAAAAAAAGCTCACCGCATCATGCGATGAGCCAAAAATAAATCAAAAAAAGCAACTAGAGGGACTCAACCTGCCGGGCGGGCAGCCCGGAAAAGCGCACGGTCAGGGGGTGCAGGTGTGACTGCACGCCCGGATAGCAAGATGGGGGAGGAAGCGTGCTGCTGATGTAATTATGGGTGATTCAATTGATCGCGCCAGCGTCGCGCGCAGTAAAAATTACGTCAGGAAATGTGATGAGGTGCAACTTACCGAGCATCCGCGATCGCTCTGTCTTGCAATAACCGGGTTGATGGTCAATGGTGTCTTAATTACGCGCTGTAAAATAATTCCCATTATTTCACGATGTATCATCACACAATGAAGTGTAACTCATGTTGATACCAGCAAAACTAAGCAGACCCCTAAGGTTAGAGAACACGCTGCTGCGCGATCGCCTGATCGCCCGGCTGTCCAACAGCAACCTTTATCGGCTGGTACTGGTGACCAGCCCGGCTGGCTATGGCAAAACCACACTCATCGCCCAGTGGGCGGCAGAAAAGAGTGGCCTGGGCTGGTACTCCCTCGACGACAGCGACAACTATCCTGAGCGCTTCGCCAGCTATTTTATGGCTGCGGTGCAGCAGGCAACGGACGGCCACTGCGTGCGCAGCGAAGCGCTGGCGCAAAAACGTCAGTACGCCAGCCTCAACGGGCTGTTCGCTCAGCTGTTTATTGAGCTGTCCGAATGGCAGCGCCCGCTGTCGATCGTGATTGACGACTACCACCTGCTGACCAATGACGCCATTCACCAGGCGATGCGCTTCTTTATCCGTCATCAGCCCGAGAACCTGACGCTGGTGATCCTGTCGCGCAACCTGCCCTCGCTGGGTATTGCCAACCTGCGCGTGCGCGATCAGCTGCTGGAGATCAACAGCCAGTCGCTGGCGTTTACGCATCAGGAAACCGGCGCCTTTTTTGCCGCTCGCCTGCAGCAGCCCATTGCTGACGTTGATTCGCAGCGCCTGTGCGATGAAGTGGCTGGCTGGGCGACCGCCCTGCAGCTGATTGCGCTGTCGGCACGCCAGTCAAACACCCCGGCGCATCAGTCGGCACAGCGGCTGGCCGGGATTAACGCCAGCCACCTTTCCGACTATCTGGTCGACGAGGTGCTGGACTGCGTTGACGAAGGCACGCGTAATTTCCTGCTGCGCAGCTCGGTGCTGCGCTCAATGAACGATGCGCTGATCGCCCGCCTGACCGGCGAAGAGAACGGCCAGCGGCGGCTGGAAGAGACGGAGCGCCAGGGGCTATTTTTACAGCGCATGGATGAGAGCGGCGAGTGGTTTAACTTCCACCCGCTGTTTGCCTCCTTCCTGCGTCAGCGCTGCCAGTGGGAGTTGGGCAGCGAACTGCACACCATTCACCGCGCCGCCGCCGAGGGCTGGATGGCGCTGGGCTATGCCGGCGAAGCGATTCACCACGCGCTGGCGGCGGAAGATACCGCCCTGCTGCGCGATATCCTGCTGCGTCACGCCTGGACGCTGTTCAACCACAGCGAACTGACGCTGCTGGAAAAAGGGCTGAAGGCGCTGCCGTGGCGTCAGCTGGTCGACCATCCGCGCCTGATCCTGCTGCAGGCCTGGCTGGCGCAAAGCCAGCATCGCTACGATGAAGTTGACCTGCTGCTGGCGCGCGCCGAACAGGAGATGGCGCTGGAAAAGGTGACGGTCGATGCGCTACTCAGCGCCGAGTTCAATGCCCTGCGCGCCCAGGTGGCGATCAACGCCGGGCGCCCGGATGAGGCCGACCGCCTCGCCACGCTGGCGCTCGATACGCTGCCGCTCTCCTGCGACTTCAGCCGCATAGTGGCGACCTCGGTGCGCGGCGAAGTGCTGCACTGCCGCGGCGAGCTGGCGCAGGCGCTGGCGATGATGCAGCAGACCGCGCAGATGGCCCGTCAGCAGGGCGTCTGCCATTATGCTTTGTGGGCACTGCTGCAGCAGAGCGAAATCCTTATTGCTCAGGGCTATCTGCAAACCGCCTGGGATACCCAGGAGCAGGCTTTCCGGCTGATCGCCGAGGAAGGTCTGGAGCAGCTGCCGATGCACGAGTTTTTGCTGCGCATCCGCGCCCAGCTGCTGCTGTCGTGGGCCAATCTTGACGAGGCGGAGAAATCCGCGCGCGCCGGGCTGAAGGTGCTGGAAAACTTCCACCCGCAGCAGCAGCTGCAGTGCCTTTCGGTGCTGGCGAAATGCGCGCTGGCACGTGGCGATCTCGATAATGCCCGCCGCTACCTGACGCGCTGTGAAAATCTGCTCAGCAACGGCCACTATCACAGCGACTGGGTAACCAACGCCGATGAAGCGCGGGTGATTTACTGGCAGATGAACGAGGACCGCAGCGCCGCCGCCAACTGGCTGCGGCTGACGCAGAAACCGGCGGACGCCGATAACCATTTCCTGCAGGGGCAGTGGCGCAATATCGCCCGCGCCCAGATTATGCTGGGGCAGCTTGACGAGGCGGAAGTGGTGCTGGACGAGCTGAATGACAATGCGCGCCGCCTTCAGCTTACCAGCGACCTCAACCGCAACCTGCTGCTGGCCAATGCGCTTTACTGGCAGGCCGGGCGCAAAAGCGAGGCTCAGCAGGCGCTGATTGAGGCGCTGACGCTGGCGAACCGCACCGGCTTTATCAGCCATTTTGTGGTGGAGGGCGAAGCGATGGCGCAGCAGCTGCGCCAGCTTATCCAGCTGAACACGCTGCCGGAGATGGAGCAGCGCCGGGCGCAGCGCATCCTGCGCGACATCAACCAGCATCATCGCCACAAGTTTGCCCACTTTGACGAAACCTTTGTCACCCGACTGCTGACGCATCCGCAGGTGCCGGAGCTGATCCGTACCAGCCCGCTGACGCTGCGCGAGTGGCAGGTGCTGGGGCTGATTTATTCCGGCTACAGCAACGATCAGATCGCTGGCGAGCTGGACGTGGCGGCCACCACGATCAAAACGCATATTCGTAACCTGTATCAGAAGCTGGGCGTGGTTCACCGTCAGCAAGCGGTACAGCAGGCGCAGCAGCTGCTGCATTTGATGGGGATGGGTGTGAATTGAACGGTCGACCACATTTGTAGGGGTCGACCGCTTTTCTGGTCGACCCGTCGGGCTGACCAAAACAGAGGGTCAGCCCCTACGCGTAACGCATCATAACGGGTTAACACAGCTCCAGATGCACTTCGTGCTGCTCGATGGTTTTCATCACGCTCGGCGGCGGTGCTTCATCGGTAAACAGATAGTCGATCAAGCTCATATTTCCGAGGTTAACCATGGCATTGCGGCCAAACTTTGAATGGTCGGCGACCAGCATCACGCAGCGCGAGTTTTCGATAATGGCGCGCTTGGTGCGCACTTCATGATAGTCGAAGTCGAGTAGCGAGCCGTCAAGGTCGATGCCGCTGATGCCAAGAATGCCGTAGTCGAGGCGGAACTGAGAGATATAGTCGAGCGTCGCTTCCCCCATAATTCCCCCGTCGCGGGTGCGCACTTCTCCGCCCGCGAGGATCAGCCGGAAATCCGGCTTCGCCATCAGCAGTACCGCCACGTTGAGATTATTGGTCACAATGCGCAGATTGTTATGGTTCATCAGCGCGTGCGCCACGGCTTCCGGCGTGGTGCCGATATCAATGAACAGCGAGGCACCGTCCGGGATCTGGCTGGCAACGCGCTGAGCGATGCGCGCTTTTTCCGCTGACCACATCATCTTACGATCCTGCCACGCGCTGTTTTCCGAGCTGGAAGGCAGCGCCGCACCGCCGTGATGACGCTGGATCTTATTCTGCTCCGCCAGGTCGTTCAGGTCACGGCGAATAGTCTGCGGGCTGACTACAAAGTGCTCCACCAGCTCCTCGGTACTGACATAGCCCTGACGACGCACCAGTTCGATAATGGCGTCGTGTCGTTGTGTCTGCTTCACTCGCGTCCCCTATTTGTTAACTGTCGCGTATCGACAAACGCCATTGCCAGCCCGACCAGCAGGCCAGTCACATGTGCGGCATTGGCAATCGACAGGCCAAACCAACCGAAGTAGCCCACCAGCAGCCAGAGGACGGCAAACGCCATCAGTCCGCGCTGCAGCTCTATCCCACTTTGCGGGTCGCGCTCGCCGCGCAGCCAGCTGTAGCTCATGAGCGCATACACCACGCCGGAGAGGCCGCCAAACAACACGCCGCTGAACTTCGCCTGCATCCAGCCGCTCAGCAGCGCCGAAATCAGGGCGATCACCAACAGCTTACCGCTGCCGAGGCGTTTTTCCACCGCGCCGCCGAGATACCAGAACCACATCAGGTTAAACAGAATATGCAGCATAGAGAAGTGCAGCAGCGCGTGGCTGAACCAGCGCCACAGCTCCAGATGCTGATCGGCATCCGGCCAGGACAGCACCAGCATCACCGGCTGGTCGCCAAAAACCTGCATCAGGATAAACACCAGAATACAGGCGGCCATGATCAGCAGGGTTAACGGCCCGGCGCGGTCGCGCACGTTGGCCATCAGGGAGGTATGCTGATACTGAATGCCGCTGTCAGTGGTGCCGCTCTGCCAGCTCGCCGCCTGGTAGCGCACATGGTTAGGGTCGCGGATAAACAGGTTAAGTTCGTTTTCGACCACATTCAGCTGCGATTCGTCATCCAGCCACAGCGTATAACCGCTGTCGTGCTCGATGCGCAGCGTAACGCCGCGCGTGGCCATATAGTCAACGAACGCCTGTGCCGGGCGCAGATGCGTAAAGTGAGTAATGCGCATAGTTAGGACGGCTTCCTTTAATCCTGAGCAAACAAAGGCGGCAGTATAGCTTTTTCACCCGACAAGTTGCAGGGGTAACGCCGCGAGCAAAAATGCGCGTTATTGCGCGTCTACCTGGCTGGGGAAGGCGCTGCGCCAGGCATCGAAACCGCCGTCAATGCTGTAAGCCTCGGCAAAACCCTGGGTCAGCAGGTACTGCGCGGCCCCTTTGCTGCTGTTGCCGTGGTAGCACATCACCAGCACTGCCGGGGTAGATTCAGCCCGGGCAAGGAAGGCGGGAAGGGAGTCATTCGTCAGGTGAAATGCGCCGCTAGCATGCCCGGCTGCGTAACTTTGTGGGTCACGAATATCGACCAGCAGCGCGCTGCCGTCAGCCAGTTTCTGCTGTGCCTGCTGCACGCTGATGCACTCAAATTGTTCCATGGTGGGTTCTCGTAACAAGCTAAAAAAGGGAGCGAATAAGTTCCCATTGTAGCCCGAAGGCAGCGCACAATAACCCGGCAGTGATCGGGGAGAAAGCCTTTTTCTTGGGTTAATTATGTTACCTGCATCACGCATAAATGTTTTTATTAGGTTAACGCTGGCATCAATGTTGGTTTCCGACTAATATAATGCTCGAAAACGAACATTATTGAAAGATTCCGAACATCGGAGGAGATGACGTGGAAACCAAAGATCTGATCGTAATCGGCGGCGGCATTAACGGTGCCGGTATTGCGGCTGATGCTGCCGGGCGCGGACTGTCGGTGCTGATGCTGGAGGCGCATGACCTCGCCTGCGCCACCTCTTCCGCCAGTTCTAAACTGATCCACGGTGGCCTGCGCTATCTGGAACATTACGAATTCCGTCTGGTGAGCGAAGCGCTGGCCGAACGTGAAGTACTGCTGAAAATGGCGCCGCATATTGCTTTCCCGATGCGTTTCCGCCTGCCGCACCGCCCGCACCTGCGCCCGGCGTGGATGATCCGCGTGGGTCTGTTTATGTACGATCATCTGGGCAAACGCACCAGCCTGCCGGGCAGTAAAAGTTTGCGCTTTGGCTCAGATTCGGTATTAAAACCGGAAATCGTGCGCGGTTTCGAATATTCCGACTGCTGGGTGGATGATGCGCGCCTGGTGGTGCTCAACGCGCAGGAAATTGAAAAGCGCGGCGGCGAAGTGCGTACCCGCACCCGCGTGACGCGCGCATGGCGTGAAAACGGCCTGTGGAAGGTGGAAGCCGAAGACGTCGACAGCGGCAAAACCTTCACCTGGCAGGCAAAAGGCCTGGTGAATGCCGCCGGCCCGTGGGTGAAGCAGCTGTTTGATGACAGCCTGAAGCTGAAATCCCCTTACGGTATCCGCCTGATCAAAGGCAGCCACATTGTGGTGCCGCGCGTGCATACCCAGAAGCAGGCGTACATTCTGCAAAATGAAGATAACCGTATTGTGTTTGTTATCCCGTGGATGGACGAGTTCTCGATTATCGGCACCACCGACGTGGAGTATAAGGGCGATCCGCAGAGCGTGAAGATTGACGATAACGAGATCGACTATCTGCTCAAAGTGTTTAACGCGCACTTCAAACAGGACCTGGTGAAAGACGATATCGTCTGGACCTACTCCGGCGTGCGTCCGCTGTGTGATGATGAATCCGATTCTCCGCAGGCCATTACCCGTGACTACACGCTCGACGTGCACGACGATGCCGGTCAGGCGCCGCTGCTCTCGGTGTTTGGCGGCAAGCTGACCACCTATCGTAAGCTGGCCGAGCATGCGATGGAAAAACTCAGCAAGTATTATCCGAATATCGGAGCGGCCTGGACCAAAAGCTGCGTGCTGCCGGGCGGAAACTTCGCCGGTACGCGTGAAGATTACGCCGCCAGCCTGCGTCGCCGCTTCCCGTTCATTACGGAAGCGATGGCACGTCACTATGCGCGCACCTACGGCAGCAATAGCGAAGTGCTGCTGAAGGATACCACCAGCCTGGAAGATCTCGGCGAGCTGTTTGGTCACCACTTCTACGAGGCGGAGCTGCGTTACCTGGTGGATCATGAGTGGGTGCGTGCTACCGATGATGCTATCTGGCGCCGTACCAAAGAGGGGATGTGGCTGAACGATCAACAGCAGGCGCGCGTCACCGAATGGCTGGCGCAGCACGGAAAAAAACCCACGGTACTGTCGCTGGCGTCATAAAAGAGAGGGCGACCGAAAAAGGTCGCCCTCTACCTATATTCCGTGTAGGGGTCGACCTTTTTTTCCGGTCGACCCGTCAATCACGCTTTACAGCCGCACCGGCTTAATCGCCCAGATCTCATCCGCATACTCCTGGATGGTACGATCCGACGAGAAGTAGCCCATATTGGCGATGTTGTGCACCGCACGACGCGTCCACTCCTCCTGATTGCGATACAGCTTATCCACCTCATCCTGCATATCCACATAGCTACGGTAGTCGGCCAGCAGCTGATAGTGGTCGCCAAGACTGACCAGCGAATCAAAGATATTGTGGTAGCGCCCCGGCTCCTGCGGGCTGAATAGCCCGGTAGCGATCTGCGTCAGCGCCTGATGCAGCTCGGCATCTTTCTCATAAAAATCACGCCCGTTGTAGCCGCTGGCGCGCAGCGCCTCCACCTGCGGCGTGGTGTTACCGAAGATAAAGATATTCTCCTCACCGACGTGCTCCTGCATTTCGACATTAGCCCCGTCCAGCGTACCGATAGTGAGCGCGCCGTTAAGCGCAAACTTCATGTTACTGGTGCCGGAAGCCTCGGTGCCCGCCAGCGAAATCTGCTCGGAGAGATCGGCCGCCGGAATAATGATCTGCGCGATA
Source organism: Erwinia aphidicola (assembly GCF_024169515.1). NCBI lineage: Bacteria > Pseudomonadati > Pseudomonadota > Gammaproteobacteria > Enterobacterales > Erwiniaceae > Erwinia > Erwinia aphidicola. Next base: position 1,409,799 of record NZ_JAMKCQ010000001.1, read on the forward strand.
CTGACGCCGTAGTTGGGAATAAACACCACCTTCAGCTTGTTCTTCACCTGCGGATCGTTATTGATCACCTGCGCCACGTCGTTGATCAAATGAATAATATGCTTCGCCATAAAGTAAGCCGAGGCGGCTTTCCCGGCGAAGATGTTCACGCGCGGCACCCAGTCGGCGGTCGGGTCCGCTTTGATGCGGTTATAGCGGGTGATGACATGCAGCACGTTGAGCAACTGGCGCTTGTACTCGTGGATACGCTTGATCTGCACATCGAACATCGCGCGCGGATCGATAACGATATCCATCTTCTGACTCACCCAGGCGGCAAGGCGCTTTTTATTCGCCAGCTTGGCGGCGCTGACCTGCTGAATAAACTCCGGGTAGTCGATGTGCTGCTCCAGCTCGGCGAGCTGGCTCAGCTCGGTACGCCAGTTGCGGCCAATGGTGTCATCCAGCACGTCGGAGAGCGCCGGGTTGGCCAGCGCCAGCCAGCGGCGCGGCGTCACGCCGTTGGTTTTGTTGCAGAAGCGGCCGGGGAACAGGGTGGCGAAGTCGGCAAACAGTGACTGCACCATCAGGTTGGAGTGCAGCTCGGAGACGCCGTTGACCTTGTGGCTGACCACCACCGCCAGCCACGCCATGCGAATGCGGCGGCCGTTGTTCTCGTCGATGATCGAAATCCGCGACAGCAGCGCCCAGTCATCCGGGTAATACTCCTGAATGGTCTTCAGGAAGTAGTCGTTAATATCAAAGATGATTTGCAGATGGCGCGGCAGGATCTTGCCGATCATATCCACCGGCCAGGTTTCCAGCGCTTCCTGCATCAGCGTGTGGTTGGTGTAGGAGAACACCTGACAGGTGACTTCGAACGCATCGTCCCAGGTAAATTTGTTCTCGTCGATCAATAAGCGCATCAGCTCGGGGATCGCCAGCACCGGGTGAGTATCGTTGAGGTGCAGCGCGATTTTGTCCGCGAGGTTGTCAAAGGTCTGGTGCATCGCCCAGTGGCGGTGGAGGATATCCTGCACCGTGGCAGACACCAGGAAATACTCCTGGCGCAGGCGCAGCTCGCGGCCTGAGTAGGTGGAGTCATCCGGGTAGAGCACGCGCGACACGTTCTCAGAGTGGTTTTTATCTTCCACCGCCGCGAAGTAATCCCCCTGGTTAAACTTACCGAGGTTAATTTCATTACTCGCCTGCGCGCCCCACAGCCGCAGCGTGTTGGTAGCATCGGTGTCGTAGCCGGGGATAATCTGGTCATACGCGGTCGCCAGCACCTCTTCGGTTTCCACCCAGCGGGCGCGGCTGCCCTCCTGCTGGATACGCCCGCCGAAGCGCACTTTGTAGCGGGTGTTAAAGCGCTCGAACTCCCACGGATTACCGTACTCCAGCCAGTAGTCCGGCGACTCGGCCTGGCGGCCGTCGACGATATTCTGCTTAAACATGCCGTATTCGTAGCGGATGCCGTAGCCGCGCCCCGGCAGGCCGAGGGTTGCCAGCGAGTCGAGGAAGCAGGCCGCCAGGCGGCCCAAACCGCCGTTGCCCAGGCCGGGGTCGCTCTCTTCTTCAATCAGCTCTTCGAGGTCAAACCCCATCTCATCAAGCGCCGCTTTGGCATCGTCATAGATACCCATCGCCAGCAGCGCATTCGACAGCGTGCGCCCGACCAGAAACTCCATCGACAGGTAGTATACCTGGCGCACGTCCTGCGACAGCTGCGCACGGTTTGATCGCAGCCAGCGCTCCACCATGCGGTCTCGCACCGCCAGCAGCGTGGCGTTAAGCCACTCATGCTTGTTGGCGATTGAGGGATCTTTACCGATGGTGAACATCAGTTTATAGGCAATCGAGTGCTTAAGTGCATCTACGCTGAGCGTCGGGGAGGCGTAGGAGAAAGGTGCGTTCATATCAATTTTCCCATTTACTGGTTACAACAAACGTTGATAGAGATCGCGGTAGGCCACCGCAGCCACCTGCCAGCTAAAATCCATCCCCATCGCCTGACGCTGAACGTAGCGCCACAATGAAGGACGGGACCAGAGTACAAAAGCACGTCGGATAGCACGCAGTAATGACCAGGCGTTACTGTCTTCAAATACAAAGCCGCTGGCGATGCCATCGGCTAAATTTTCCAGCGAACTGTCATTGACCGTGTCGGCCAGCCCCCCGGTGCGCCGCACCAGCGGAAGCGTGCCGTATTTCAGGCCATAGAGCTGCGTTAGCCCGCACGGTTCAAAACGGCTCGGCACCATTATCACATCGGCACCGCCCATGATGCGGTGCGAGAACGCTTCGTGATAGCCAATCTGCACCCCCACCTGGCCGGGATACTCGGCGGCAGCGGCGAGGAATCCCTGCTGGATATCCGCATCCCCCGCCCCCAGCAGCACCAGTTGTCCACCCTGCTCCAGCAGTCCGGGCAGCGCTTCCAGCACCAGGTCGAGACCTTTCTGCTTGGTCAGGCGGCTGACCACGGCGAAGACCGGCACTTTATCGTCGGTCTTCAACCCCATCGTCACCTGCAGCTGGCGCTTATTCTCCTGCTTCGCTTCCAGTACGTCACGGTTATAACGTGCGCTTAACAATAAATCCTGCTGCGGGTCCCAGATTTCCGGGTCGACACCGTTCAGGATCCCCGTCAGCCTGCCCTCCAGCTGACGCTGTTTGAGCAGATCTTCCATGCCGTAACCGAACTCCGGCAGGGTTATCTCGCGCGCGTAGGTCGGGCTGACGGCGGTAATGTGATCGGCGTAAAACAGCCCGGCTTTCAGGTAGGAGATCTGACCAAAGAACTCCAGCCCGTGCATATTGAAGAACGACTGCGGCAGCTGAATTTCTTCCAGGTGGTGCGCTTTAAACAGCCCCTGATAGGCGAGGTTGTGCACGGTAAACACCGACTTCGCCGGGCGCCCGCGAGCGGCCAGATAGGCACAGGTCAGGCCAGCATGCCAGTCATGCGCGTGCACCACATCGGGCCGCCAGTGGCTATCCAGCCCGCAGCCCAGTTCACACCCCACCCACCCTAACAGCGCAAAGCGCAGGTAGTTATCGGTATAGGCAAACTGCGACTCATCGTGATACGGGCTGCCGGGCCGCTCGTACAGGCCCGGCGCATCGATCAGGTAGATCCCCACCCCATTGAAGTGCCCAAACAGCAGCTCAACTTCGCCCGCAAAAGTTTGCATCTTCGCCACCACCTCGGTGTTGGGGATGCCTTTTTTCAGCGCCGGAAACGCTGGAATTAATACCCGGGTATCGGTGCCTTCCGCAATTTGCGCCGCCGGTAATGCCCCAACAACATCAGCAAGCCCGCCGGTTTTCAGCAGCGGGAAAATTTCTGAACAGACATGTAACACCTGCATTATCGGCTCCTTTATTCAAGCACATACCTGACTAACGCCATCCGAGCTTCGCCAGCATCGTCCGGGTGACCAGCACTATTCCTTCTTCAGACCGGTGGAAACGTCGGGCATCATCGTCCGGGTTTTCGCCAATCACCGTCCCTTCTGGCAGCTCGCAGGCGCGGTCAATCACGCAGCGGCGCAGGCGGCAGGAGCGACCCACCACCACGTCCGGCAGTAATACCGACGACTCAATATTGCAGAAGGAGTTAATCCGAACCCGTGAGAACAGCACCGAGTTCACTACCACCGAACCGGAGATAATGCAGCCCCCCGATACCAGTGAATTCATCGTCATACCGTGACTGCCCGAGCGGTCCTGCACAAACTTGGCCGGCGGCAGCGGCTCCATATGGGTACGGATAGGCCAGCTGCTGTCGTACATGTCCAGCTCAGGCATTACCGAGGCAAGATCGAGGTTAGCTTTCCAGTAGGCCTCCAGCGTGCCGACGTCGCGCCAGTAAGGTTCTGCCGTCTCATCCTGCTGCACGCAGGAGAGGCTGAAGGAGTGTGCGAACGCCTCACCGCTGGCAACGATTTTCGGCAGCAGATCTTTGCCAAAATCGTGATTCGACTCCGGCAGCTCCATGTCATCTTCCAGCAGCCCGTAAAGGTAGTCGGCATCAAAGACGTAGATGCCCATGCTGGCTAAGGCTTTGCTGTCATCGCCGGGCATCGACGGCGGGCTGTCCGGTTTCTCAAGGAATTCGACCACTTTGTTGTCGTCATCCACCTTCATCACGCCAAAGGCGCTGGCCTCATGCAGCGGCACCGGCAGGCAGGCGATGGTGCAGCGCGCGCCGCTGTCGACGTGGTCGATCAGCATGCGCGAGTAGTCCATCTTGTAGATGTGGTCCCCGGCGAGGATCACGATGTACTTGGCGCGATAGCGGCGGATGATATCGAGGTTCTGCGTCACCGCATCCGCCGTGCCGCGATACCAGTGTTCCGTCGACAGGCGCTGCTGGGCGGGCAGCAGGTCGACAAACTCATTCATCTCTTCATTGAGGAAAGACCAGCCGCGCTGGATATGCTGCACCAGCGTATGCGACTGATATTGGGTGATCACCGCGATGCGCCGGATGCCGGAGTTCAGGCAGTTGGAGAGCGCAAAGTCGATGATGCGGAATTTACCGCCGAAGTGAACGGCGGGCTTAGCGCGTTTGGCAGTCAGGTCTCTTAAGCGCGTTCCGCGACCGCCAGCGAGGATCAGGGCGACAGTTTGGGTTGGCAATTGTCTTGCCAGCATGACAGGGTCGTTCTTATCTAATTTGCTCATGTCTGACTCCTATTTATGATTGTTTCTGGAACACGCACACACCGTGCGCGGCTCCATGCCAGACAGTTAACAGAATCGGGTTATCATCCCCGGCGAAGGGAGGAATGGCATGCCATTGCCCCTGAGGTAACACCAGGTCGCACACTTCTTCGGTGGCGTTGCAGGTTATCAACCAATGCTGTGAAAGCCGGATCTGCAAACGGTGCACACCCTGCTCCCACTCCGCAGCGCTGAGCGGCAGCCCCTGGCTGTTCAGCCACTCAACGTTGCCATCTCCCTCCTGCCACCAGCTATCCTGCTGCAGCGCCGGGATGCGGCGACGCAGATGGATCAAAGCGGCAGTGAAGGCAAATAAACCGCGGTCTTGCCGCTGCCAGTCCAGCCACGTCAGTGGGTTGTCCTGGCAATAGGCATTATTATTTCCGTGCTGGCTGTGGCCGTGTTCGTCCCCGGCCAGCAGCATCGGCGTTCCCTGCGCCAGCAGCAGGGTGGTCAGCAGCGCATGCACGCTGCGCCGCCGATGCTCGGTAACCAGCAACGGTGCATGCAAGCCTTCCACGCCGTGGTTGTGGCTGAAATTGCTGTTACTGCCGTCGCGGTTATCCTCGCCGTTGGCCTCGTTATGCTTTTGCCCGTAGCTGACCACATCACGCAGCGTAAAGCCGTCGTGCGCGGTGATCAGATTGATGCTGCTGGAGGGCTGGCGCTGGGCGCGCTGGAACACATCGCTGGACCCGGCAAAGCGGCGGGCGAAATCGCCGTTGGAGAGGTCGCCGTGCAGCCAGTAGCGCCGCGCCGCATCGCGAAAATGGTCGTTCCACTCGGCAAACGGTGGCGGGAAATTACCCACCTGGTAGCCGCCGGGGCCGATGTCCCACGGTTCGGCAATCAGCTTGCAGGCCGAGAGCAGCGGATCGGCGACGATCGCCTGGAACAGCGGCGCATCCGCCCGGTAGTCCGGCGTGCGCCCCAGCACGGTGGCGAGGTCGAACCGAAAACCGTCGATATGGCACTCCTCCACCCAATAGCGCAGGCAGTCGAGCGCCCACGCCATCACCGCAGGGTGGCTGAGGTTCTGCGTGTTGCCGCAGCCGGTCCAGTTGCGGTACTCGCCCTGCTCGTCCAGCCAGTAATAGCTCTGGTTATCGATGCCGCGCATTGACAGGGTCGGGCCGGTCTCTTCCAGCTCGGCGGTATGGTTGAACACCACGTCGAGGATCACTTCAATCCCCGCTTTGTGCAGCGCTTTCACCGCCTGCTGAAATTCACGCCTGGGGTGCAGCTCATTACGCCCGGAAGCGTAGCGCGCCTCCAGCGCATAGCAGGCCAGCGGGTTGTAGCCCCAGTAGTTGCTTAAGCCCTGGCGCAGCAGGCGCGGCTCGCTGGCGAAGCTGGCGACGGGCAGCAGTTCGAGGGTGGTAATGCCGAGGCGCTTGAAATAGTCAATCATCACCGGATGACCCAGCGCAGCGTAGGTGCCGCGGATCGCTTCCGGCAGCTCAGGATGGAGTTTAGTCAGCCCACGCACGTGCGCCTCATAAATCACCGTGCTGCCCCAGGGTATGCGTGGCGCGACATCATCTTCCCAGTCGAAATCATTCGCCAGCACCACGCTTTTCGGTGCCAGCGGCCCGCTGTCAGTCGGGTCTGGCTGCTGCACGCCACACTGGAAACACGGGTGGTCAGTCACCTCGCCCACCACTTCGCACGCTCGCGGATCGAGCAGCAGCTTAGCCGGGTTAAAGCGCTGGCCGATCTGCGGCTGCCAGGGGCCGTGTACCCGGTAGCCGTAGCGCTGACCGGGGCGCACGGCGGGCAGATAGCCGTGCCAGATATCCCCGCTGCGCGCCGGCAGATCAACGCGGGTTTCGCTACCGGCAGCATCAAACAGGCACAGCTCCACGCGCTCGGCGTGCTGCGAAAACAGGGTGAAGTTCACCCCTCTGCCATCATAGCTGGCCCCCTGCGGAAAGGGCTCACCGCTGCGGATGGGCGTCATTCAGCCTCCCGCACCAGCCACAGCGTAGCGAGCGGCGGCAGCGTTATGCTCAGCGAGTGGCTGCGGTTATGGCTGCCCCAGTCGTCGGTGATGAGGGTGCCTAGATTGCCATTGTTACTGCCGTGATAGTGGCCGGAATCGGTATTCAGCACTTCACGCCAGCGCCCGGCACCAGACACCCCGAAGCGGTAGTCGTAACGCGGCACGGGAGTAAAGTTGCTGGCGACGATCAGCTCATTGCCGTCGCGGTCGCGGCGCACAAAGACAAATACCGAGTTATCAAAATCATCCACCACCAGCCACTCAAAACCGGCCGGGTCGAAATCCAGCTGATAGAGCGGCGGGTTAGCCTGATAGGTGTGGTTGAGGTCGCGCACCAGCCGCTGCACGCCGTTGTGCCAGCCGTCCTCGCCCTCCAGCAGATGCCAGTCCAGGCTGGTGTCGTGGTTCCACTCTTTCCCCTGGGCGAACTCGTTGCCCATAAACAGCAGCTTTTTGCCGGGGAAGCCGAACATCCAGCCGTAATAGGCGCGCAGGTTAGCGAACTTCTGCCAGGCATCGCCCGGCATGCGGTCGAGGATCGAGCGCTTGCCGTGGACCACTTCATCGTGCGACAGCGGCAGCACAAAGTTTTCGGTGTAGTTGTAGAGCATGCCGAAGGTCATCAGGTCGTGATGATGGCGGCGATAAATCGGGTCGAGCGACATATAGTCGAGAGTGTCGTGCATCCAGCCGAGGTTCCACTTAAACCAGAAGCCCAGCCCACCCATCTCCTGCGGTCGCGACACGCCGCCAAAATCGGTCGACTCCTCCGCCACGGTAATTGAGCCGGGCGCGGCGTGGCCCAGCGTGCGGTTGGTGTAGCGCAGGAAAGAGATTGCTTCAAGATTCTCGCGCCCGCCAAGGTGGTTTGGCACCCACTCACCTTCGGCGCGGCTGTAGTCGCGATAGATCATCGATGCCACGGCATCCACGCGCAGCCCGTCGATGCCGAAACGCTCCACCCAGTAGAGTGCATTGCCCGCCAGATAGTTGCTGACCTCGCGGCGCCCAAAGTTATAGATCAGCGTGTTCCAGTCCTGGTGAAAGCCTTCACGCGGGTCGCCGTGCTCGTACAGCTCGGTGCCGTCAAACTTCGCCAGGCCAAAATCATCGGATGGAAAGTGGCCCGGCACCCAGTCGAGCAGCACGTTCAGCCCGGCCTGGTGCGCGGCGGTAATAAACTCACGGAACTCGTCGCGGGTGCCAAAGCGGCGCGTCGGCGCATACATTCCCAGCGGCTGGTAGCCCCAGCTGCCGTCGAACGGATGCTCATTGATCGGCAGTAGTTCAAGGTGGGTGAAGCCCATCTCTTTAACATAGGGCACCAGCTGCTCAGCCAGCTCTTTGTAGCTGAGCCAGAAGTGGTTATCGGTGTGACGACGCCAGGAGCCGAGGTGAACCTCGTATATCGAGATGGGTGCATCAAAGCCGTTGGCGCGCTGACGCTCCGGCGAGAGCGTGGTTTTTTCCGGAATACCGCAGATCATCGAGGCCGTTTGCGGGCGCATCTGCGCTTCAAAGGCATACGGGTCAGCCTTCAGCCGCAGCTGGCCGTCTTTGTCGATGATCTCAAATTTATACAGCTGCCCGGTGCGGGCGGCGGGGACAAACAGTTCCCAGACGCCAATTTCCCGCCGCAGGCGCATCGGATGGCGGCGGCCGTCCCAAAAGTTAAACTCGCCGACCACCGAGACGCGCTGCGCGTTCGGCGCCCACACCGCAAAGCGCGTGCCGATCACCCCATCAATGACGTCGGCATGTGCCCCCATGGTTTCGTAGGGACGCAGGTGCGTGCCTTCCGCCAGCAGCCAGCTGTCCATTTCCGGCAGCAGTGGGCCAAAGCGGTAGGCATCATCAATCAGGTTTTGCTCGCCGTGCCAGGTGACGGCAAGCTGATAGCGAAAGGGATTTTTCCGGCGCGGTACCACGCCATGAAAGAAACCGCGTGCGTCCTGGCACTCCAGCTGCACGCACTTTTGCCCGGTACGGGTATCGATCACCCAAACTTCAGTGGCATCCGGCAACAGGGCGCGCACTTCAAGACCGCTTGCGGTCTGGTGCATACCCAGCAGGGAAAAGGGGTCAGCAAAATGACCAGAAACTAATGCATTGATAACATTGCGATCTACAAGCTCTGACATGACTTTCTTCCCGTGATGGTCGGCAGGCGAAAATTAAGCCAGGGAAGGCATAACCCATGCACTGCTCTTCATTGAGCCTAAATCACGCTGGCAGGACCGGACCTTCCCTTGGAAAAAACCGCCGCCGCGCGCAACAAACTAACCGTTCATAAAGCAAAATTATTCTGGGAGAGTGACGTTTTAAGCATAGCCAGGGCACAACAATAACCCTGCCTGAAAGCGTAAATATATTTCTTTCAGATCCACGTTTGTTGTTGTAGAGGCGAGAAGCAGGAAGCTAAGTGCATTCTTAAAAAGGCCGGAGGGCAGCGCCCGTGGCACGGTTAAGATGCTGAAATCTGACGCAGAGGATCGTCAGAAAAGAGATTACGGGTGGATCTGGTTTTAGTGAAAACGCTGGAGCACTAAGATACAGGGTGACATCTTCCCCCGCGTCAAAACGGGGGAAGCGTCACAACTTTTAACCGACCAACAGGCGTAACATGCGGCGCAGCGGCTCGGCCGCGCCCCACAGCAGCTGATCGCCGACGGTGAAGGCAGAGAGATACTCCGGCCCCATGTTCAGCTTACGCAAGCGGCCAACCGGGGTGTTCAGCGTGCCGGTCACGGCGGCTGGGGTCAGTTCACGCATGGAGATCTCACGGTCGTTCGGCACCACTTTCACCCATTCGTTGTGCGAAGCCAGCATCTGCTCAATTTCGCCCAGCGGCACATCTTTTTTCAGCTTCAGCGTAAAGGCCTGGCTGTGGCAGCGCAGCGCACCGACGCGGACGCAAAGGCCATCCACTGGGATCACGCTGCTGGTACGCAGAATTTTGTTGGTTTCCGCCTGCCCTTTCCACTCTTCACGCGTCTGGCCGTTATCCAGCTGCTTGTCGATCCATGGGATCAGGCTGCCCGCCAGCGGCACGCCGAAGTTATCGGTTGGCAGCACGCCGGTGCGGCTCAGCTCGGTGACTTTGCGTTCAATATCGAGGATGGCAGAAGCCGGGTCCTGCAGCTCTTTCGCCACGTGATTGTGCAGCATGCCCATCTGGGTCAACAGCTCGCGCATATGGCGCGCGCCGCCGCCGGAAGCCGCCTGATAGGTCGCCACTGACGCCCACTCAATCAGATTGTTTTCAAACAGGCCGCCCAGCGACATCAGCATCAGGCTGACGGTGCAGTTGCCGCCGACGAAGGTTTTAATCCCTTTATCGAGGCCGTCGTGGATCACCTTATGGTTGACCGGGTCGAGGATGATAATGGCATCATCTTTCATGCGCAGAGTGGAAGCCGCATCAATCCAGTAGCCATTCCAGCCCGCCGCGCGCAGCTTAGGGTAGATGTCGCTGGTGTAATCGCCACCCTGGCAGGTGATGATGATATCCAGCGCCTTCAGCGCTTCAATATCAAACGCATCCTGCAGCGTGCCTGCCGGGCGCCCGCCAAACTCCGGCGCGGCCTGGCCGTGCTGAGAAGTAGAAAAGAATACCGGGCGGATCACATCAAAATCGCGCTCTTCACTCATGCGCTGCATCAGTACCGAGCCAACCATGCCACGCCAACCTACCAGTCCAACTGTCTTCATCATGCACCTGCTTCAGGCTACTTTACTTGCCATTTTGCCTCCCGGCAGTGCGCGCAATCCTCACGTACTACAGTACGCTGCGGTTGCTGTGCGCTGGCGGTAAGCAAACTGGCTGCGCCAGTAACGCCTGACCTGTTAGAGTTAATAAAAGAAATAGGGTTAAACCTTACAAGGTGCAGCAAAAGTGGCAAGTGAATTAAATCGATTAAGCCGGTTTTTTTAGCAGCTACGCTTATAACGCGTGAGCATTGATAATTAAAGAGAACAACGACGATGACCGAAATGATCTCGGCGACGATATTATTGTTGCTGATTATGGACCCGCTGGGCAATTTGCCGATTTTTATGTCGGTATTAAAGCATCTGGAGCCGAAACGTCGACGCATGGTGCTGATGCGCGAAATGCTGATTGCGCTGCTGATTATGCTGCTGTTCCTGTTCGCCGGGGAAAAAATACTTAGCTTCCTCAACCTGCGTACGGAAACGGTGTCGATCTCCGGGGGGATAATTCTGTTTCTGATTGCGATTAAGATGATCTTCCCCGGTCAGGAGAGCAGCAGCAGCGGATTATCCGCAGGTGAAGAGCCGTTCCTGGTACCGCTGGCGATCCCGCTGGTGGCCGGGCCGTCCCTGCTGGCGACGCTGATGCTGCTGTCGCACCAGTATCCGCATCAGATGGGTCATCTGGTGGGCGCGCTGCTGATAGCCTGGGGCGCTACGGTGGCGATCCTGCTGCTGTCGGGGCTGTTCCTGCGCCTGCTGGGGGATAAAGGCGTGAACGCGCTGGAGAGGCTGATGGGGTTGATTTTGATTATGCTGGCGACGCAGATGTTTATGGATGGGATACGCGCGTATTTGAAACTGTGACGATCGCGGGCGAGGCATGCCTCGCCCCTACGGTTTTGTCCGGGTCGGGCATGCCTCGCCCCTGCGGTTTTGTCCGGGTCGGGCATGCCTCGCCCCTGCGGTTTTGTCCGGGTCGGGCATGCCTCGCCCCTACGGTTTTGTCCGGGTCGGGCATGCCTCGCCCCAGCGGTTTTGTACGGGTCGGGTATGCCTCGCCCCTGCGGTTTTGTACGGGTCGGGCATGCCTCGCCCCAGCGGTTTTGTACGGGTCGGGTATGCCTCGCCCCTGCGGTTTTGTAGGGGGCGGGCATGCCCGACCCGCAACATCAATTACGACAACAGTTCAAAGGCAATCATGCCGATAATCGCGCCGACGGTACCGAGGATAGTTTCCATCAGCGTCCAGGTTTTCAACGTCTGTGCTTCGGTGGCGCCGGTAAAGCGGCCAAACAGCCAGAAACCGGCATCGTTGACGTGGCTACAGATAATCGAGCCCCCGGCAATACAGATCGACAGCGCGGCAAGCTGCGCGCCCGAGTAGTGCAGCGGTTCGATCACCGGCATAATCAGGCCCACGGCGGTCAGGCAGGCTACGGTCGCCGAGCCCTGAATAATGCGCACCGCACCGGACAGCACAAAGCACGCCAGCGCTACTGGCAGACCGGCTCCGGTCAGCGCATTCCCCAGCGCCGGACCCACGCCGGAATCCACCAGCACCTGCTTGAACACGCCACCCGCACCGATCACCAGCAGGATAATGCCCGCCGGCTGCAGCGCCGCGCCGCAAATCTGCATCACGCGCTCTTTATCCATACCCTGACGATAAGCCAGGCCATAAATCGCCACCAGGCAGGCCAGCAGGATCGCCGTAAACGGGTGGCCGATAAACTCCAGCCACTCGTACAGGCTGGTGCCCGGCGCGGTAAAGCGCGCACCGATGGTTTTCAGCCCGACCAGGATCAGCGGGAACAGGATCAGCGACAGGCTGAAGCCAAATGAGGGCAGCTTGCTCTCGTCAAACTCCGGGTGCTCGCCCTCTTCGGGCACGCCGAACTCAACGTGCTGGCTGATAAAGCGACCAAACAGCGGCCCGGCAATCAGCATCCCCGGAATAGCGGCGCACAGCCCCAGCAGGATCATCCAGCCAAAGTCCGCGTGCATCTGGGAAGCCAGCAGCATCGGCGCAGGCCCCGGCAGCAGAAATGCCGCGGCGGCAGCCACCCCGGCGAACAGCGGAATCACCAGCTTCACCAGGTTATCCCCGGTGCGGCGCGCCACGGCAAACGCGATGCTGATCAGCAGCACCACCGCTACTTCGAAGAACAGCGGCAGTGCGCAGATCAGACCGGCAATGCCCATGGCGTAGTGCGCCCGGCTTTCGCCAAAGGTTTTCAGCATGCGGATGGCGATCTGATCGACCGCGCCGGTTTCGTGCAGGATTTTACCGAACATCGCGCCCAGCGCGACGACAATAGCGAGGAATCCGAGCGTGCCGCCCATGCCTTTCTGCATGGTATCGGCGATTTTATCCAGCGGCATCCCGGAGAACAGCCCGGCGCCGATCGAGACCAGCATCAGCGCCACAAAGGCGTGCATTCGCGCCTTCATCACTAAAAACAGCAGCAGCAGGACCGATCCGGCTGCGGTTAACACCAGCGTTGCAGTACTCATGACACCCTACTTAGTTTTGGCGATCGCACCATCAATGGTTTTGAGCGTTGCCGCAACAACCTCATCCAGCGTCTGATTAATATCGACGACCAGCACGTCATGCTCATCACTGCCCGGCTCTTCCAGGGTGGCGAACTGCGTCACCAGCATCTGTGGCTTGAAGAAGTGGCCTTTGCGCGCGCGCAGGCGGGATTCAATGGTATCGAAATCGCCCTGCAGATAGACGAAGGAGAGGTTCTGATTCCCTTTGCGCAGGATGTCGCGATAACTTTTTTTCAACGCCGAGCAGACAATCAGCGACACGCTGTTGGTGCGCTGCATGGCAAAGGCCGCATCGTTGATCGACTGCAGCCACGGGCGGCGGTCATCATCATTCAGCGGATGGCCTTCGGACATTTTTTCGATATTGGCGCGCGGATGCAGGAAATCGCCATCGAGGAATGCCGCTTGCAGCTGGTGCGCGACCGCATTGGCAACGGCGGACTTGCCGCTGCCGGATACGCCCATCAGGACAAATACGTGATTTGGCGTTGAAGTTGTGTTCATTTTTATCGCTCCGGCAGAGAAGGTGCAGGTGTGTTCGTCCAGTTGTTATCGGTAACATTGTCTGGATGTGCATTGATTATGGCAACAGCTGGCCAGGAAAAAGCTGGTAAATGTGAGGGGGGTCATAAAAACGGAAGAATCAGAGTCGGGGTCGGACATATCCGCCCCGAATAGCTAAACAAGTTATTAAATGCTGCCCCCGGCTGAGATGGTAAAGCCGACATCCACCGGGCGCATATCAACATTCTCGCCACGAATGCGCGCCAGCAGCAGCGCCGCAGACTCGTGCCCCATGCGTTCACGCGGGGTCTGCACCGTCGCCAGCGTCGGGTTGACCACATCAGCAATATCGTGGCCGTGGAAACCGGCAATCGCCATCTGCTGCGGGATCTGCAGCCCCTGGCGCTGGCACTCAAACATCGCCCCGACCGCCAGGTCATCATTGGTACAGAACAGGCTGTCGGTCAGCGGATAGCGCTGTTGCGCCTCGCGCATCAGCATCGCCCCGGCGGAGAACGACGAGGCCGCCTCCATCATCACCGTTTGCGGCTCCAGCCCTGCTTCACGCATCGCCAGCGCGTAGCCCTGCTCTTTCTGCAAGGTACGCTCATCTAGCCGCGCCCCGAGGTAAACCGGGTGACGATGGCCTTTTTGCAGAATGGCGTGGGTCATCTGGCGCGCCGCCTCAACGTTGTCAAAACCGACCGCCATATCCAGGCATGGCGATACGCTGTCCATCATCTCAATCACCGGAATGCCTGCGGTTTCGATCATGCGCAAGCTGGCGGCGGTGTGGGTGCGCTCGGTGAGGATCAGGCCGTCGATATTCCAGCCAAGCAGGGAGCGCAGCTGCAACTCTTCCTTTTCGGCGCTGTAGCCAAAGTGCCCGAGCAGCGTCTGGTAGCCTGCGGCGTCGGTCACCGCTTCAATGCCGCGCAGCACGTCGGCAAACACCTGGTTGGTCAGTGAGGGCAGCAGTACGCCAATGGCGCGGCTGGTGGCGTTGGAAAGCATATCGGGGGCGCGATTGGGGATATAACCCAGCTCATCCAGCGCGGCGGCGATCTTGCCCTGCAGCGCGGCAGAAACCTGATCGGGGTTACGCAGATAGCGGCTAACGGTCATTTTGGTGATGCCTACGCGATCGGCAACGTCCTGTAGTACCGGTCTTTTTTTCTTCATTGGGCTTCAGCTATGCGGACAGAATTATGCTGAGTGTAACAAAAGCGTGGGCAAAAACGACAAAGGGGCGAGGGTCTCGCCCCTTAAAGTGTGACACAGGTTGTAGTTAAACCGGCGGCAGGTCGAACAGCAGGATCTCTGCATCGCTGCTGGCGTTAATCGCCAGGGATTTTTCATCCCAGATAGCGAACGCGTCAGAGGTGGTTGCCGCTTCGCCGTTGACGGTCACATCGCCTTTCACCACCTGGATCCAGATGCGGCGGCCCTCTTCGACCTCAACCACGCCCTCTTCCGCCGCTTTCAGCGCCCAGCGCGACAGGGTCATATCCTGGAACACCTTAAGTGAACCGTCACGCGCATCCGGCGACAGCACCAGCTGGCGGCCCTGCACATCGTCAAAACGGCGCTGTGCATAGCGCGGTTCAATACCGGTGCTTTCCGGGATAATCCAGATCTGGTACAGGTGCAGCGGCACCTCTTTGCTGGCGTTGTACTCAGAGTGACGTACGCCGGTCCCGGCGCTCATAATCTGGAACTCACCCGCCGGGATCTGCTCCTTGTTGCCCATGCTGTCCTGGTGCTCAACGGTCCCGGACAGGACATAGGTGAGGATCTCCATATCTTTATGCGGATGGGTACCAAAACCCTGGCCGCCGTCGATCACATCTTCATTAATCACCCGCAGCGCGGAGAAGCCCATAAAGTTGGCATCGTAGTAATCAGCGAAAGAGAAGGTGTGGTAGCTGTCCAGCCAGCCATGGTTAGCATGACCGCGATCTTGTGCTTTGCGTAAGTAAATCATATTCAATTCTCCTCAACGTTTTGACACAGTCTGAACCTGAAAGGAGGGGGATGATAGCGGAGAAAATTGTCTTCTCTGTTCAAAATATTCGATGGGGTAGGAGGGAGAACTTCAAAGAAACTACCGGAGCAGATGGCAAATCGCAGGCAAAAAAAAGCCAGCACCCGAGCTGGCTAAATAATACTTGGAAGCAATGTGAGCAATGTCGTGCCTTCCCAGCGAGCACCGTAGGCTCTCCTGAAAACGCATGACAATAATAATCATTATCATTCGCACTTGTAAAGCGCTTTGCCGATTATTTTTTACTTGATCTTGCTGGTAAAAACCCTGAATTTAAAGGGGATTCCCGCAAACAAGGAGAGGTAAGATGAGTGAGATTGTCGTCCGTCATGTGGTTGCCGAAGATGCTGTTGCCATCCATCAGCTGTACAGCCAGCCTGAAACCTATGCCGATACGCTACAGCTCCCCCATCCCTCTCTCAAAAAGTGGCAGGAGCGGATTGCGTCGGTGCCTGACGGCGTGCAGATGCTGGTGGCCTGTATCGATAATGAGATTGCAGGCCAGCTGACGCTGGAGGTCAACGGGCGTGCCCGCCGCCGTCATACGGCAACCTTTGGCATCGCGGTGGATGCTCACCAGCGCGGAAAAGGCGTGGGCAAAGCGATGATGCGCACGCTGATCGACCTGTGTGACAACTGGCTCAGCGTCGAACGTATTGAGCTGACGGTGTTTGCCGATAATCAGCATGCCATCGCACTGTATGAACAGTTTGGCTTTGAAACCGAGGGACGCGCCCGCCGCTTTGCGCTGCGCAACGGTCAGCTGGTGGATGCGCTCTACATGGCGCGCTTTCGCGCGTAAACCGTTTTCGTAACGGTATTCGGGCCATTGAAAGGGGAGCGCAGCCGCCCTCCCCTTACTCACAGCGTGACGTTCCTGACCTTTCCCCGCCGCTCAATGCGCAGATTTAGTTCCCCGAGCGGCGTATCAGCCAGCGTGCCACGGATCCACTCCATCTTTTCAGGCAACACTTTGCTGCCGTTAATCTGCAGCAGGACGTCGCCGTTGTGCAGCACGGACGAGGAGAGTGCCCCGGGGGAGTTGGCATAAATTTCCACTCGCCTGGCAAAGTACCGAACGGCCAGGGTGCGCAGCGGGGCCGCCTCATCACGGGTAAAGTGCTGCTGGTTATAGCACAACAGCATTTTGTCCGGGGCCAACAGATAGTCATCAAAGCGCTGCAGAAAGTTCATGCCCAGCCCGTAGTTGCCCCGTTTATCTTCAATCGCCAGCAGCTTCCCCAGCGGCAGCCGATCAAACTGAATCCCGCCCAGCAGATAAGCATCGCTGCGTTCTATTCCGTTCAGCGTGATAACCGGCTGGGTAATGCCGGTCAGGATCGCGCTGCCGAAATGGCCGCGGCTGGCGTGGACGATCTCCTCACCAATCGTGCTCCAGGCCGCCCCGGTGTTCAACGCCATATACAGCGGGCGATCGTGATAGTCCAGCATCAGTTCGGGGCCAAAATCCCAGGCATCGCGATAGGGTACGCAGGCCTGGTAATTGCGGACAGTGAGCGGGTGCTTCCAGACCGTCAGCTGATGATTGCGGTTATCCACTGCCCAGTTGAACTGGCGGTAGAGGTCCTGCCCAATGATGCCATCAATCTGCATCCCGCTGTTCTGGGTGAACGCGCTGAGATCGGCACCCACCCAGGGATCGCTGGCGGGCACCACCTCATTGCCAATCGCCAGCGCCAGCGGCTGCCAGAAACGTATTGACTCGCCTCTCAGCATGCCGCCTGAAGTATTGATGCCGGTGCTCAGGATTTTTTTAGCCAGCTCCGGCAGGAGGTCGTCCGGCGTTTTGCTGGTGATATCGCTGGCGAGACGGTTATCAATCACCATCATCGCGGCGCCGGTATCCAGTAAAAAAGAGTACTGCTTGCCAGCAATAGTCACGGGCACGATCAGCGCATCAGATCGAACTCTCACCGTCAGCAGAGGAACGGGCGACGGTGCATAAATGCTGTCAGCCGATACGGATGAAGCCTGCAACAGCAGCGCGGCTGCAATGCCCCAGAAGTGTGAGAGATATTTCATTACGATCCTTGTCGCGATAAGTCTCTCTGCACATCCATCGTGCAGGATCAGAAGGGTTTCTGAATGCTGTAATTTACGTGAAAAAGGGGAAGTTACGAAATTCAATCGTGCTAATGGCGGTGATATGTCGGGAAAATCGCAAAGGGGCACAGGACGTTGGCCAAACGTCTGAACGGCTCTTTTTGAGGTCTTTTTGAGGTCACCTGCGCATATTGTTAACAAAATGTTGGTGCTAAGGTGGGGATGAGTCAAGGCAATTCACACATACCCTACACCCTTAAACAGACCAGCAAGGCATCATCATGAGCATAAAATTCAACGAGCAGTTTCGTGACAAGGTTTTCGTGGTCACCGGCGGTAATCAGGGGCTGGGCGCAGCCGTCTCTTTATTACTGGCCGAGCGCGGCGCACGCGGTCTGGTGATCTGCGGGCGCAACCAGCAGGCCGGTGCCGCGCAGGTCGATAAGCTGCGCGCTGCGGGCTGTGAAGCCTGGTTTGTCGCCGCCGATTTTAGCGACCCGGCCTCCTGTGAACGGGTGATCGCCGAAGCGGAGAGCCGTTTTGGCACGCTGCACGGGCTGGTTAACTGCGCGGGGATGTCCGACCGCGGCACCATACTCGACACCACGCCGCAGCTTTTTGACGCCATCTTTGCCGTTAACGTCCGCGCGCCGTTCTTTCTGATGCAGGCGGCCATCAGGTTGATGATTGCCAACCACGTTGCAGGCAGCATCGTCAATATCATCACTATGAGCTCCCACGGTGGGCAGAGCTTCCTCACGCCTTATGCGGCCTCCAAAGGTGCGCTGGTTACCCTGACGAAAAACGTCGCCTTCAGCGCGATGCGCAACCGCATTCGCGTCAACGGCCTGAACATCGGCTGGATGGATACGCCGCACGAAGATCAGATCCAGAAGCAGTATCACAACGCCAGCGAGGACTGGCTGGAGAAAGCCGAGCGTGAACAGCCGTTTGGTCGCCTTCTCAAACCGCAGGAGGTGGCGCGCAGCGTGGCATTCCTGCTGTCCGAAGAGTCGGGAATGATGACCGGTGCGATCGTCGACTTCGATCAAAACGTCGTTGGCTGTAGCGATGACGGCGCGGCAAAACCCCAGAATAAACTGGCCCTGTGAGGAACCTGTGATGAACAGTCTCTATCTGACTAAAGAACAGTTATCGGTTGATGATTTTGCCATTGTCTGCGAGCAGACCACCCCGCTGAAAGATTTCCCGCTGGCGCGGAAGGCCGAGCTGGATGTGCTGATCTACCAGCGCGAGGATTTGACCAAAGCCGCCGCCGAGCACCGGCAAACGGTGCTGAGCGAACTGCACCGCGCCCTGTCCTCTGGGCCGGGCGTCTTCGTGGTTAAAGGTCTGTTCAGCGATCTCCCGACGGTGGATCGCAACAGCGCGCTGTTCGAGCAGATCCTGCTCAGTGAGTCTGAAAGCGGCAGCGGCGGGGACCATTTTGCGGCGGCAGGCAATAACGGGCGCATCTGGAATGCTCTGCAGAAAGTCGCCGAGCGCGATGCCGATGCGTTTATTGACTACTACTGTAACCCGCTGCTGGCGCTGATCTGCGAAAGCTGGGTCGGCCCGGGTTATGAGATGACCGCGCAGGTCAATCAGGTGCGCCCCGGCGGCAAAGCCCAGCAGCCGCACCGTGATTATCATCTCGGCTTTCAAAGCAATGAGGTGGTGGAACGCTTCCCGCTGCCGCTGCAGATCCTCTCGCAGTACCTGACGCTTCAGGGCGCGGTGGCACACAGCGATATGCCGGTGGAGTCCGGCCCGACGCAGCTGCTGCCGTGGTCGCATCAGTATCAGGCGGGCTATCTGGCCTGGCCCGATGAGAAGTTTATCGACTATTTCCAGCGCAATGCCATCCAGCTGCCGCTGGAGAAGGGGGACGGGCTGTTCTTCAATCCGGCGCTGTTCCATGCGGCGGGCAGTAACCATACCCACGACCATATCCGCACCGCAAACCTGCTGCAGGTCTCTTCATCCTTTGGCAAAACGATGGAGAAAGTGAACCATATTAAGGTGCTACAGCATATTTACCCGGCGCTGCGCCTGCGCAGAATGTCTGAGGAGCGGATCAATGCGGTGATTGCCGCGGCGGCGGAGGGCTATTCGTTCCCAACCAATCTGGATACCGACCCGCCGGTGGGGGGGCTGGTACCTCAGACTCAGCAGTCGCTGCTGCTGCAGGCACTGCGCGAGAGTTGGGCTCCGAAGCTGTTTAATCAACGGCTGCAAGAGCACCAGCAGAAACGGGAAGCGTAATGCCCTTGTGGGAAATCACCGGCACGGGGCGACTGGAAAAAAGGGTCGCCCCCTACCTCAGATCGGCCTCGCCCGCATCGCATCAATACCCGGCGGTTAAATCATCGATGGTGCGCGGATCGGACGCACCGTAACGCATACCGTCCGGCCCCAGCATAATGCTCTGGGTGCTACCCATCGCAGGCATCACCTTCACATTCTGCCCCTTCTCACCCAGCAGCTTCAGCGTATCCGGGCTGAAGCCCTTCTCGACGCGCAGCTGGTCGGGCAGCCACTGATGGTGGAAGCGCGGCGCGTTAGTGGCTTCAGCCACGTTCATCCCGAAATCAACACTGTTCACCACCATTTGCAGTACGGTAGTGATAATACGGCTGCCGCCCGGGCTACCCGTCACCAGCCAGGTTTTACCGTCTTTCGCAACGATAGTCGGCGACATTGACGACAGTGGGCGCTTATACGGCTGCACCGCATTCGCTTCCCCGCCGACCAGACCGTAAACGTTGGGCGTGCCCGGCTTGGCGGAGAAGTCATCCATCTCGTTATTCATCAGAATGCCGCTGTTGCCGGCCACAATACCGCTGCCAAAGGTGGTGTTCAGCGTGTAGGTCACCGCGACCGCATTGCCGTCTTTATCCACCACCGAGAAATGCGTGGTTTGATTACTTTCATAGGGCGCCAGCTTGCCCGGTTTGATCTCGGATGACGGCCGCGCTTTGGCCACATCGATCTGTTCGGCCAGTGATTTGGCGTAGGCTTTGCTGGTCAGCGCCTGCCACGGCACCTTAACGAAATCTGGATCGCCGAGATATTCCGAGCGGTCGGCATAGGCATATTTCTCCGCCTCGGCCATCACCTGCATGGCATCAGCGCTGCCAAAGCCCATTTTTGCCAGATCGAAGTTTTCCAGGATATTGAGGATCTGCACGATATGAATACCGCCGGAGGATGGCGGTGGCATGGAGAAGACCTCATAGCCGCGGTAGCTGCCGCTCACCGGCTTACGCTCAATCGCCCGATAGTTGGCGAGGTCGCGCTTGTCGATCAACCCGCCGTGCTGCGCCATCTCAGAGGCGATCTCATCGGCAATCTGCCCTTTGTAGAACGCATCCGGCCCCTGCTTCGCAATCAGCTCCAGGCTGTGCGCCAGGTTGCGCTGCACCAGCTTATCGCCCTGCTGGTACGGCTTACCGTCGGCTTTATAGAAGATCGCTTTACTGTTCGGGTGGGCTGGCAAAACCTCACTGCCGTAGATCTTCAGGTCATCGGCCAGCGCTTCGTTAACCACAATGCCCTTGCGCGCCAGCTCCAGCGCCGGTTGGATCAGCGTGCTGAGCGGCAGCGTGCCGTACTTTTTATTCGCCAGCGCAAAGCCCGCCACGGTTCCGGGAACGCCGGACGCCAGGTGGGAGATCAGCGATTTTTTGCTGTCGGCATTACCTGCAGCGTCGAGGAACATATCGCGGCTGGCGCGCACCGGGGCCATTTCGCGAAAATCAATCGAGGTAGTCTGGCCGGAGGCGGTGCGCAACAGCATAAAGCCGCCGCCGCCGAGATTACCGGCCTGTGGATGCGTCACCGCCAGCGCGTAACCCACGGCGACCGCGGCATCCACCGCGTTACCGCCCTGCTGAAGAATTTTCACCCCCACTTCCGTTGCGGTGGCATCCACCGAGGCGACCATGCCGTGCTGAGCCGTGACCGGATGGAAAGTATCAGCGCCTACGCCATAGGAGACCGGCGGTGCGGCTGGAGCGGCACCCGCCCCCTGCCACACCAGTAAAGCGGCTAACAGCGACCACGACAGGCGCTGCACAGTACCTTTTGTTATCATTGTTACATCCTTTAAGTTTATTTACGTTGTGTTTGCCATTGATAAATATGCACAAAATTGCGCAAAAGGCGAACGATAGCGCAAATCAGGAGCACTCCTGGGGTACAGGCCTGGCAGATAACATAGACTTATGGCAGGAACACGGAGGACGTAACATGAAAATGAAAACCAAATGGCTGGTTGTTTTTGCTGCCCTGCTGCCGCTGAGCGGCATGGCAAACATGTTGAATAACAGCAACAACAATAATCCGAATAACCCGCAGTCTTCAAACTACAATCCGAGCACGCAGCGCTTACAGCAAAACATGCAGAATCAGCAGTCGCAGCAGAAGCTGAAGCTGCAACAGGATCAGCAGCGTCAGCAGCAGGATTTGCAGCGAAAAATTCAGGAGCAGCGCGACAGTGCCACGCAGCGCACCAATAACAACGGTCAGCTGCAGCAGACCCAGCAGAATTAATCCGGCCAACCTAGGGGCCAACCGGGAAAAAAGGTCGGCCCCTACAGTAGGGGCGGACCGCAGTTTGGGTCCGCCCGTTATCACCAGGCGATCGCGGTTTAATTAACGAAAGTCCGGCCCGATAATATCAATGCGGTCGGTGCAGATCGCATCCACGCCCCACTGTAGTAACTCCCGCGCCCGCTCCGGCTTATTCACCGTATACACCAGAATACGCAGCCCGGCCTGCTTCAGCAGCGCCACGCGCTCCGGGTCGAGCACTTTGTGATTCAGATGGATCGACACGCAGCCTAACGCGCGCGTCATAGCCTGCCAGTTCTCATCCCAGCTGTCGAGCAGCAGCCCGCGCGGCAGCTCCGGGGCCGCCTGCTGTGCCGCTTCCAGCGCAGAGTACGAGAACGACGACAGCAGCGGCGCGACCTGGCCCTGCCACATCACGCGGGCGGCCAGCGCGATAGCGCGCCCGGTTGCCACCTCCGCTCCGTGAGTCGGCTTAATTTCGATATTGGCCATCAGGCGATGCTGGCGACAGCGGGCGGCGACTTCCGCCAGCAGCGGCAGGCGTTCATCGCTGAAGGCGCTGCCAAACCAGCCGCCGGCATCCAGCGTGACCAGCTTGTCCCACGGCTGATCGCCCGCCACGCCCCAGCCGTTGCTGGTGCGGTCCAGGGTGTCATCGTGCAGCAGGAAGATGGCGCCGTCCTGCGACAGTTTGGCGTCAAACTCAATCATGCGATGCCCGTGCTGCGCGCCAACATCAATGGCGGCAAGGGTATTTTCCGGTGCCAGTTTCCCGCCGCCGCGATGGGCGACGATCGGCGGATATGGCCAGCTGTGGGTCATTATTCGGTCCGTTGTCCGTTATGGTCAAAAAAGTGTAGCGCGGCAGCGGGAAGCTGCAACCACAGCGTGCTGCCCATCTGCGGGCGCACCGAGTGCGGCAGGCGCACCACCAGCTTATTTTTTCCCCAGTGCCCGTGGGCGAGATTGTCGGCCCCCAGCATCTCCAGTGTCTCCACCACCAGCGGAATGCCGCCGTCCTGCTGAGAGGAGAGCTCAATATGCTCCGGACGGATGCCCAGCGTCAACGTGCGCGCGGCCCATTTTGCCTTCGGCGCCCTCAGCGGCAGCGGCAGGGTATCCGCGAGGATAAAGCGCGAGCCGTCATCATTGAGCTGGCCGTCCAGCAGGTTCATCGCCGGGGCGCCAATAAAGCTGGCGACGAAACGCGTGGCCGGGCGCTGGTAAATCTCCTCCGGGGTGCCGAGCTGCTCCAGCACGCCTTTGTTCATCACCATCACGCGCTGCGCCAGCGTCATCGCCTCGACCTGATCGTGCGTTACGTACAGGCTGGTGGTGTTCAGGCGGCGGTGTAACTGCTGCAGCTCAAGGCGCATCTGCACGCGCAGGCGGGCATCAAGGTTCGACAGTGGCTCATCGAACAGGAACAGCGCGGGCTCACGCACAATGGCGCGCCCCATCGCCACGCGCTGACGCTGGCCGCCGGACAGTTCACGCGGGCGGCGCTTAAGCAGCGCTTCCAGTTCCAGGCTGCGCGCCGCCTCCAGCACCCGCTGGCGGATCTGCTCTTTGCCCATGCCGCGAATTTTCAGGCCCCACGCCATGTTCTCCTCCACGCTCATATGCGGGTAGAGGGCATAGTTCTGGAACACCATGGCAATGCCGCGATCCTTCGGCTCCTCTTCGGTCACGCGCCGCGTATCAATCCAGATATCGCCGCTGGTGACCCGCTCCAGCCCGGCCACCATGCGCAGCAGCGTGGATTTTCCACAGCCGGATGGCCCGACCATTACCATAAACTCACCATCGCGGATCGACACGTCCAGCGGCTGAATAATCTGGTTTTTACCGTCGTAGGATTTGGTTACTGCCTGAAGTCGTACACCTGCCATCACTATTTCTCGCTCTCAACCAGACCGCGCACAAAGGCGCGCTGCATCACTAAAACAATCACCACCGGCGGGATCAGCGTCAGCAGCATCGCCGCCATCACTTCATTCCACTGGGTGGGGGATCCGCTGGTGGAGATCATGCTTTTGATCCCCGCGACCGCCGTACCGAGCGAAGCATCATTGATGATGAGCAGCGGCCACAGGTACTGGTTCCAGCCATAGATAAAGGTAATCACGAACAGCGCCGCCAGATTGGTCTTCGACAGCGGCAGCACGATATCGCGGAAGAAGCGCATTGGGCTGGCACCGTCAATGCGCGCCGCCTCCATCAGCTCATCCGGCAGCGACATAAAGAACTGGCGAAACAGGAAGGTGGCGGTGGCGGAAGCCATCAGCGGCAGGGTTAACCCGCTGTAGCTGTCGAGCAGGTTCAGGTCGGCAATCACCTGCACCGTGGGGAAAATACGCACCTCAACCGGCAGCATCAGGGTGATAAAGATCATCCAGAAGAACAGATTGCGCAGCGGGAAGCGGTACCACACCAGCGCGAACGCCGACAGCATCGACACGCTGATTTTCCCCACCGTAATGCACAGCGCCATAATCAGGCTGTTAAGCATCATCAGGCTGAAGGCCGGGCCGCTGCCGTTCACTCCGTTGAGCCAGATATTGCGCACGTTCTCCCACAGATGGCTGCCGGGGATTAGCGTCATCGGCACCTGATACACCGCCTTGTTATCCAGCGTCGCGGCGACAAACGCCACGTACAGCGGGAACAGAATGGTCAGGATGCCGAGGATCAGTAGCGTATGGCTGAAGATATCCAGCCCGCGTCGGTTTTCAATCATTGGTAGCGCACCTTGCGTTCGACGAAGCGGAACTGGATCACGGTCAGGCCAATCACCAGCAGCATCAGTACCACCGACTGTGCAGCCGAGGAGGAGAGATCCAGACCGGCAAAGCCTTCGCGATAGATTTTATAGATAAGCGTTGTGGTGGCCTGCACTGGGCCGCCGCCGGTGGCAGCGTCGATCACCGGGAAGGTATCGAAGAAGGCATACACCAGGTTCACCACCAGCAGGAAGAAGCTGACCGGGGTGATCAGCGGCAGCGCCAGGCTGAAGAAGCGGCGCACCGGACCGGCCCCGTCAATGGCGGCGGCTTCCACCAGCGATTTCGGGATCGACTGTAGCGCGGCAAAGAAGAACAGGAAGTTGTAGCTCATCTGCTGCCAGATTGAGGCCAGTACGATGAGAAACATCGCCTGGCCGCTGTTCTGCGCGTAGTTCCAGCTGTAGCCCCACTGGTTCAGCAGGTGGCTGAACAGGCCAAGGCCCGGGTTAAACAGGAACATCCACAGCACGGCAGCCACCACCGGGGCGACTGCGTAGGGCAGCAGCAGCAGCGTCTGATAGAGCTTTTTCAGGCGGACAACATAGTCCACCAGCGCCGCCAGCAGCAGCGAGAACGTCATGCCAAAAACGGTGACCAGACCGCTGAACTGCAGCGTGGTCCAGAAAGAGTCGAGGTAGTAGCTATCGGCAAACAGCCGTTTAAAGTTATCCAGCCCGACGAAAGTGCTGGAGATGCCAAACGGGTCGATACTCTGCAACGAGTACCAGAGCGCTTCGCCAGCGGGCCAGATAAAGAAGATTGCGGTGATCAGCAGCTGCGGCAGCATGAGCAGATAGGGCAGCGCGCTGGTGCGGAATACGGGGCGGGGTTGGGACATGGCAACCATCTCATCTCAATGCGTAGCGGCCGACCGTGGTTCTGGTCGGCCCGGGCGGGCGCATCGTCGATCCGCCCCTCCTCACTTTTCTCATGGCGGGCGGATTGTTAATCCGCCCCTACGGCATACCCTAACGGGTTTGCTGTTCGAAACGGCGCAGCAGTTCGTTACCGCGCTTCACGGCGCTATCCAGTGCCGCCTGCGGTGACTGCTTCCCGGTCCATACGCCTTCCAGCTCTTCGTCGACGATGGTACGGATCTGCGGCATATTGCCGAGGCGCATTCCTTTGGTAAACGGCAGCGGATCTTTGTTCAGCATCTGGCGGGTGGCGATATCCGCGCCCGGGTTTTTGTCGTAGAAGCCCTGCTGTTTGGTCAGCTCATAAGCGGCAGTGGTGATAGGCAGGTAACCGGTTTTCTGGTGCCATTCGGCGGCAATGTCTGGTTTTGCCAGGAACTGCATAAACTCAGCCACGCCCTTGTAGGTATCGGCATCTTTGCCTTTCATCACCCACAGGCTGGCACCGCCGATGATGGCGTTCTGCGGCGCGTTCGGCACGGTCTCGTCATACGGCATCATGCCAACGCCGAAGTTGAATTTGGCGTATTTGCGAATGTCGGCCAGCGAGCCGGAAGAGGCGGTGGTGATGCCGCAGTCGCCGTTATAGAACTTGGCGGTTGGCTCATCTTTACGCCCGAAGTAGGTGAAATCGCCCTTTTTGTTGAGATCTTCCAGCATCTGGATGTGGCGCACCTGCACCGGCTTATTGAACTCCAGTACCGCGTCGGTGCCGTCGAAGCCGTTATTTTTGCTGGCGACCGGCAGGCCGTGCCAGGCGCTGAAGTTCTCAATCTGGATCCAGCCCTGCCAGCCGCTGGCATAGCCGCAGCTCATGCCCGCTTTACGCAGGGCGGCGGTATCTTTCGCCAGCTCCTGCCAGGTTTTTGGCGGCTGCTCCGGGTCCAGTCCGGCTTTTTTAAACGCATCTTTGTTGTAGTACAGCACCGGGGTGGAGCTGTTAAACGGCTGGGAGATCAGCTGACCTTTTGCGTCGCTGTAGTAACCTGCCACTGCCGGAACGAACTGCTGCGCATCCATCGCGATCCCGGCCGTTTTAAACACTTCATTCACCGGCACGATCGCCTTTGACGCCATCATGGTTGCCGTACCGACTTCATACACCTGCAAAATCGCCGGCGCTTTACCGGTGCGCACCGCAGCAATCCCGGCGGCCAGGCTCTGCTCGTAGTTGCCTTTATAGGTCGGCACGATTTTGTAATCGGGGTGTTCAGCGTTGAAGCGCGTCGCCAGCGAGTTCACTTCCACCCCCAGCTCGCCTTCCATGGAGTGCCAGAAAGGGATTTCGGTGACGGCCAGCGCATTGGCGCTCAGAGTCAGTCCCAGTACCACGCTTACTGCGTTACGGCGAAATACGAATGATGACATGTCGATTACCTGTGCCCGGTGTTGTAAAGCGCGCTATCGCGCATTGTTGTAGTCGGGAGGTAACATGACACGCAAAAATGACAGAAAAATAACGGCGTTATGACGAAGGGGTGACAGAATCGTGACGACCCGATCATTGTAGGGGCGGACCCTCTGTTTCGGTCCGCCCGTTATATCCTACGCGGGCCGACCGAAAAAAATGGTCGGCCCCTACGTGACATCATCCGCCCAGATAGGCGCTTCTTACCGCTTCATTCGCCAGCAGCGCAGCACCGCTATCTTCCAGCACCACGTGACCGTTTTCGAGCACATAGCCACGGTCGGCCAGCTTGAGCGCCTGGTTGGCATTCTGCTCGACGAGGAAAATCGTCATGCCTTCCTGACGCAGCTGCTCAATGGTGTCGAAGATCTGCTGGATGATAATCGGGGCCAGGCCGAGCGACGGCTCATCCAGCAGCAGCAGGCGCGGCTGGCTCATCAGCGCACGGCCAATCGCCA
This sequence comes from Erwinia aphidicola, assembly GCF_024169515.1. Taxonomy (NCBI): domain Bacteria; kingdom Pseudomonadati; phylum Pseudomonadota; class Gammaproteobacteria; order Enterobacterales; family Erwiniaceae; genus Erwinia; species Erwinia aphidicola. The sequence goes on from NZ_JAMKCQ010000001.1 coordinate 1,437,537, forward strand.
GCATCTGCTGCTCGCCACCGGACATGGTGCCGGCGCGCTGCACGCGGCGCTCATACAGGCGCGGGAACAGCTCGTACACGCGCTTGATACGCTGCTGATACTGCTGGCGCTCGGCAAAGAAGCCGCCCATCGCCAGGTTCTCCTCTACCGACATGCGCGAGAAGACGCGGCGGCCCTCCGGCACGATGGCAATCGCTTCACGCATAATACGCGCCGTCTGCCAGTCGGTGATCGCCTTGCCGTCGAAGACAATCGAGCCTTCGCTGGCGCGAGGTTCACCGCACAGCGTGCCGAGGATGGTGGTTTTACCCGCGCCGTTGGCACCAATCAGCGTAACGATTTCGCCCTGATTGATGTGCAGACTGACGTTGTGCAGCGCCTGGATTTTACCGTAGTGCGCACTGACGTTATTCAGGGATAGCATAGCCTGAGTCATGTTACGCCTCCCCCAGGTAAGCGCGGATCACATCCGGGTTGTTGCGGATCTCGTCTGGCGTGCCGTTTGCCAACGGCGTACCCTGATTGACCACGTAAATGCGGTCGGAAATGCCCATTACCAGTTTCATATCGTGCTCAATCAACAGTACCGAGACGTTGTGCTGACTGCGCAGCTCGGCGATCAGTTCATCCAGCTCGTGCGTCTCTTTCGGGTTCAGACCGGCTGCCGGTTCATCCAGCATCAGGATTTCCGGGCGGGTCACCATGCAGCGGGCGATCTCCAGGCGGCGCTGCTGGCCATAGGCAAGATTACCCGCCTGGCGATTGGCCAGGGAGAGCAGGCCGACGCGTTCCAGCCAGGTTGCCGCACGATCCAGCGCTTCGCTTTCCGCTTTACGGAAGGCCGGGGTTTTCAGCAGGCCGGAGAAGACGCCGCTTTTCAGGTGCTGATGCTGGGCCACCAGCAGGTTCTCAATCACCGTCATTTCGCGGAACAGGCGCACGTGCTGGAAAGTACGCACAATGCCCATACGCGCAATCTTCTGCCCCGGCAGGCCCGCCAGCTGCTGGTCACCCAGCTTGATCGAACCGCCCGTCGGGCGGTAGAAGCCGGTCAGGCAGTTAAACACCGTGGTTTTCCCGGCACCGTTAGGGCCAATCAGGGAGACAATCTCCTGCGGGCGCAGCTCCAGTTCAACATTGTTGACCGCCAGCAGGCCGCCGAAGCGCATCATCAGGCCATTGACTGCTAACAAAGGCTGAGTCATGCCTGCTCTCCTTTTTCTACGCTTTTCAACTTCAGATGCGGGCGCTTCATCGGCAGTAAGCCCTGCGGGCGCCAGATCATCATCAATACCATTAAGCCACCGAGCACCAGCATGCTGTATTCGTTCAAATCGCGCATCAGCTCACGCGACACCACCAGCAGGATAGCGGCGAGGATCACTGCAAACTGCGACCCCATTCCGCCCAGCACCACAATCGCCAGCACAAACGCCGATTCGGCAAAGGTGAAGGATTCCGGGCTGACAAAGCCCTGGCGCGCGGCGAACAGGCAGCCGGCAAAACCGGCAAACGCGGCGCTGATGGTGAAAGCGGTCAGCTTGATGCGCGTCGGGCTGAGGCCCAGCGAGCGGCAGGCGATCTCATCTTCACGCAGCGCTTCCCACGCGCGGCCCAGCGGCATGCGCAGCAGGCGGTTAATCACAAACAGGGTGATCACCACCAGCAGCAGCGCCACCAGGTAGAGGAAAATAATACGGTCGCTTGGGTCATACTTCAGCCCGAAGAAGTCGTGGAAGGTGCCCCAACCGCCGTCGCGCACGCTGCGGCCAAACTCCAGGCCAAAGAAGGTCGGTTTTGGGATCTGGCTGATACCGTTCGGGCCACCGGTGATTTCGGTGTTGTTCAGCAGCAGGATACGCACGATCTCGCCGAAGCCGAGCGTGACAATCGCCAGGTAGTCTCCGCGCAGGCGCAGCACCGGGAAGCCGAGCAGCAGGCCAAACGCCGCCGCCACCAGGCCCGCCAGCGGCAGGCTCTGCCAGAAGCCGAGGCCGTAATAGTGGTTGAGCAGCGCGAAGGTATAGGCGCCGATGGCGTAGAAGCCGCCGTAACCCAGCACCAGCAGGCCGGACAGGCCGACGACCACGTTGAGGCCGAGGCCCAGCATCACGTAGATCAGCGTCAGGGTAGCGATATCCACCGTGCCGCGTGAAACCAGAAATGGCCACACCGCCGCGGCGACGATCAGCACCAGCAGGAACAGCTTCTGCTTAACGGTTGAGCCATCAATGCCCGGCAGCACAAATGCCGGGCCGGAGACTTTTTTCAGGCCGCTGGTCAGCAGCGGGCGCAGCAGCTGGAACAGGAACACCACGCCGCAGCCGAGCGCAATCCAGTTCCAGCGCACGCTTCCGGCGTTGTTCACCACCAGATGCGTGCCGTCGAGATTCAGGCGCATCCCCATAAAGAACGCCGCCAGCACCAGCAACATCAGCGAGGAAACGAGGGCGTTAAGCAGGTTGAGCTTCTTCATACTTTCTCAACCTCCGGGCGGCCGAGAATGCCGGTTGGCATCACCAGCAGCACCACAATCAGCAGCGCAAACGACACCACGTCTTTGTATTCGGTGCTGAGATACGCCGAGGTCAGCGCTTCAGCAATACCGAGGATCAGACCGCCCAGCATTGCACCCGGAATACTGCCGATACCGCCGAGAACGGCCGCGGTGAAGGCTTTCATCCCGGCCATAAAGCCGATGTACGGGTTGATCACGCCGTAGAACTGGCCCAGCAGCACGCCTGCCACTGCCGCCATCGCTGCACCAATGACGAAAGTCAGCGAGATAACGCGGTCGGTGTTAATCCCCAGCAGGCTGGCCATTTTCAGATCTTCCGCACAGGCGCGGCAGGCGCGGCCCATACGTGAATAGCGGATAAACAGCGTCAGGGCCAGCATCGACAGGAACGTCACGACCCAGATCACAATCTGCATGGTGGAGATGGTCGCCGCGAAGCCATTGCTGACGCCCAGCGTCCACTGGCCGGTGACCAGGTTTGGCAGCGCCACGTCACGCGATCCCTGGGTCAGGCTGACGTAGTTTTGCAGGAATATCGACATGCCGATCGCCGAGATCAGGGCAATCAGCCGTTTAGAGGAACGCACGGGCTTATACGCCACGCGTTCAATGCTCCAGCCGTAGCAGGAGGCGATCACCACCGCGACCACGAAGCCGCAGCCAATCAGCAGCCAGCTGGTATCAATGCCCATCATCATCAGCGCCGCAATAACGATAAACGAGACGTAGCTGCCGATCATATACACTTCACCGTGGGCGAAGTTGATCATGCCGATGATGCCGTACACCATAGTGTAACCGATGGCGATCAGCGCATAAGTGCTGCCCAACGTGACGCCGTTGAACATTTGCTGCAGGAAGTAGAGAAACTGCTCGGACATACCTTAATACCTTACGAATCAACCCACACTGAAGACAATGACGCCTGGCATACATCACCAGGCGTCATTATCCCAAAAGCCCGATTTATTTAACGGCGGTTGATGAACCATCAGCGTGCCATTTAAATACGCCGAACTCGAAGCCTTTCAGGTCGCCCTTCTGATCCCAGCTCAGGTCACCCATTACGGTTGGCACCGGCGCACCCTCTTTCAGGTTTTTAACGATAGCGTCTGGCTCTTCACTTTTGCTGCGCTCCATGCCCGCGGCCAGGGATTGCAGTGCGGCATAGGTAGTCCAGACGAAGGGACCGGTTGCATCCTGTTTTTTCGCTTTCAGCGCGTCAACCACCGGTTTGTTAGCCGGGACCTGGTCGTAGCGTTTTGGCAGCGTCACCAGCATGCCTTCAGAGGCTGCACCGGCAATATTAGACAGAGAAGCGTTGCCTACGCCTTCAGGACCCATGAACTGCGTTTTCAGACCGGCCGCACGCGCCTGGCGCAGGATCTGGCCCATTTCCGGGTGGTAGCCACCGAAGTAGACAAAGTCGACGTTCTCTTTCTTCAGGCGAGCCACCAGGGTAGAGAAGTCTTTATCACCCGCGGTGATCCCTTCAAACATCACCACGTTGCCGCCGCCTTTTTTCAGGCTCTCCTGCACGGAGCGCGCCAGGCCTTCACCGTACTGCTGCTTGTCGTGGATCACGGCGATGCGCTGGGGTTTCACTTCATTCAGAATGTATTTTGCCGCAGTCGGGCCCTGGTCAGAGTCGAGGCCAGTGGTGCGCATAATCAGCTTGTAGCCGCGGGAAGTCAGGTCAGGAGCCGTTGCTGCTGGCGTAATCATCAGCACGCCTTCATCTTCATAGATGTCGGAAGCGGGCTGAGTCGAAGAGGAGCACAGGTGGCCGATCACGTAACGGATGCCGTCGTTGATCACTTTGTTAGCAACCGCAACCGCCTGTTTTGGATCGCACACGTCGTCATATTTCACCGCGACCAGCTTGTCGCCGTTAATGCCGCCTTTGGCGTTAATGTCTGCGATCGCCTGCTGAGCGCCGGTCCACTGCATATCACCGTACTGGGCAACCGGGCCGGACATGGCGCCAACTACCGCGACTTTAATATCTTTTGCTACTGCTGCACCGCTCATTGCCAGAGCCATACAGCCAGCTAACAGCGCTTTACCTTTACTGATCTTCATCCTGACTACCCCATCTGTTGTGATTGCTTGCTATTTATTTGTCGGTGAATAGCGATAAACGCTTTGCCTTTGAACGAGTTAGCATAATTCCCGACAGTTTTTATCAATAAGGCTTTAATTTTCAGGTTATTAAACAGGAATATTCTGCTGTAAATCAACTGACAGATTCAGTAAATAGCGGGTGCCGCAGGACAATCCACTAACAGCAACGGTGGCAAATTCGCCAACTAGCCAGCGCATTATGCTGGCTTTCTGCGCAGAGAATAACGGTTTACTCGGTAAACCATTTGAAACGCCCGCACATCGCCTCGTTTTCGTACAGAAAAACTAACACGCTATAGTATGGTCAACTTCGCTACAATATGCCTTTCTCATGACCGGGTTATTCTGATGAAACTGACTATCATCCGCCTGCAACAGTTGTCTGAGCAGGATCGCAGCGACATAAAAAAAATCTGGCCGCAGGCGAATATCGCGGCGCTGGAAAGCGAACTGAATGAGGTAAAGCAGCTGTACGCGGCGCGTTTTAACGATCGTCTGCTGGCGGCAGTGCGCGTGACCCTCAGCGGCAGCGCAGGAGAGATGCAGCAGCTTGAGGTACGCGAGGTGACGCGGCGGCGCGGGGTGGGTCTCTATCTGGTGCAGGAAGTGATGGCGCAGAACCCGCAGGTTACGCAGTGGGTAATGAGTCAGGATGGCAGTTCAGCGCAGCAGGTGATAGCCGCGTTTATGCAGGCAGCGGGATTTAATCGACAAGCTAATAGATGGATAAAGATGTAAAAAAGGGGCCCTGCAAGGGCCCAAAACAATACAACGCCAGGGAAAGGAAAGAGGGTTATTCCCTCTCAGGCATTTCCGCCCGCTCTTCAGGCGCAGACTCTTTCTCTTTGCGCATCGGTTGAGGGTGAAGATGAGCAAATCGCCGGACATCCTCCTGCGCCATCTCGGCCCGGAACGGGTTATGCAGCCTTTCGATATCCATTAATTAAGCCGGTACGCCAGATTTACGGTTTTAACTGAACCCATCTCGCTCAATTTAATAAAAACGTAATGCAACGCGTGCTGAGTACCCCAAATATCGATGTAGTCATTACGATCTTCTGCTGCTAACTTCAGCTGATGTTTTTCCCGTAGCCGGGCATAGTCATACCATTGCCGCACGCTGCCAAAACGATGATGCCAGTCGTGGCATACCAGAGAGCCCTGAACGATAAGCATCCGGCACGGCAAATGGAAAAACAGATGGGTGAATGTCCAACGTATCCAGTCTGCGGTAAAGCGTAAGGAAAAATCTGGCGGACAGGCACTCCCGCAAAATCTGCCCAGACAATTTTTAATATGACTGTCGCGCACGCTTTCGCCCTGTTGACGTAAACACCAGGTATGTTCAGTTAAAAGATGCAGCAGAGAAGCAATTTGATAAACCAACACGTAGGGAATAACAATATTCAACAAGAAGAACCCGTACCCATAAGTTAACGCCAGCCAGATTAGCACTCCCCACCAGCAAAGGGACATTGCTCGTCGCCAGATCGGCAAATTTACCAGGTTGGATTTCAGCCGACCATAAAGAAACGTCAGATAAAATTTCGGGCTCAGCAAAGTCAACAACAGATTGATATATTGCTGCCTGACTTTTATACCCGGTTTGAAACCCAACTGATAAATTGCCGCTAAGTCGCGGTCCTCAAACGTTGAGAATGCCGCCCCATGATGCTCATAAACATGAAACTGACGATAGGAATCATAAGGCTGAACGATCAAAATCGTTGATAATATTTCACACAGGATCCTGTTGGCCCGCTGGCTGTTAAACAGATGCCCATGCACCCCATGGTGGATAATCGTTGCCACAATATATCTGGCACCCGAAGCTGCAAATAAGATGCCCGTCATGTAGATGACGCTCTTCACAAGCAGCGACAGGCTGCCAAACCAGGCCAGTGACGTCATGATACTCCCCACTATCATCCACGACAGGGACCAACAGATCATCTCAACAGAATGGGATTGCCATAGCTGTGGACGGCCATCAATCTCTTTCCCCGTCAACCAAGTCCAGACGCCCTGAAAAGGAAGGATGCGGTAAGAATCTCGCATCTGTACAGAGTGCGTAGAACGACAAAAATTCCTTTTATTGAGTGTCATACGATGCTCCAAGAAATGAGATAAAATACGGAAAGACATAGCAGGACTGACAAAATCATATTTCGCACAAAGAGGGCAATGACAATTCCTGCCATCGCTCCATATAAATAAGGATTGGAGGTGAGCGCCCTTATTTCGCCATCGTTAAGCAGAATAATCGGCCCACATATTGCCGTTAGCAGGCAGGGCGCTGAATATTTCAATGCTTCACGTACTAACGAGGGCAAGCGCACAGGCACCCTCGGTTCCAAAAAGACGTAGCGGTTAAAAAACACCACGGCAGCCAGAGTGAATAACAGTATCCAGCTCATGCTTCTCCTCTCGTCAGGCGGGCATATATTACTGAGCACAACATGCCGCTCAGCCCGGCAATGACAATTGCCCCTTCAATCTGAAACACGCTAAGTATCATCGATAACAGCAGGGAAACCAGCACCCCGCATAACACGCTGAGATTTTTAATCATCGGCACGACAATGGTAATAAAAGTGGCCACGATGGAGAAGTCGAGGTGATAACGCTGTAAATCAGGAACAGACGAAGCCATGAAAATGCCCAGCAGGCTAAAAAGATTCCAGCAGAGGTAAAAGGTCAGCCCAGCACCGATCAGATAGCCCGGCGTTAACGCCACCTGCTGTTTTTCAGCGCAGCTCAACGCGAACAGCTCGTCAGTTAATAAGAAACCTATCGGTAATCGATAACGTTTCAGAAAAAATGACACCGTTTCTCGTAACGTCAGACCGTAAAGAAAATGCTGTGAGGTGATAAAAAATACGGAGAGGATAATGGTAGGAATGCTCGCCCCGGAAAGCAGTAGCCCCAGTGTGACGAGCTGTGCCGCGCCAGCAAAAACAACCGCTGACATAGCAATACTTTGCGGCATTGTCAGCCCTGACTGCACCGCCATCGATCCCGCCAGGACTCCCCATGGGACCACGGAAAGGCAAAGTGGCAGCATGTTAACCACGCCACGAAAGAATCCGCTGTTGCTCCGCATGCTGGTATCAGCAAATGATTTGCAGGGCGATGTCTCCATTTTTACCCATTCCGCTCTCTACGAATTACGTGGCGTCAGGTTAGAGAAACGGGTAATTAAAATATTGAACAAAATTGCCGGGAGGAGAGAGACCAAACTAGCCAGGAAAGCGTAATGAGCGGATAAACTCTCCGGGAGTGACGCCCATCGAATTTTTGAAATGACGGGTGAAATGGCTCTGATCGGAGAAACCACAGCGTGCCGCAACAGCGGGGATCGTCTCACCCTTAACCAACAGCTCACGCGCTTTTCGAAGTCTGGCCTGGATTAACCAGCCATGCGGAGGCATTCCCACAACCTGCTTAAACTGGCGCAGAAAATGCCAGGGACTAAGCTGCACAAGATCTGAAAGCTGTTTCAACGACCAGTTTTGCTCCGGGCAGGCAGTCATCAGGTCCTTGACCTGAAGGATCATCGATTTTGCGCAGGGTAACTGACCTGGAGACGTGGGCGTACGGCTGTAGCGCATGATCAGCCAGCAGACGGCCGTGAGTAGTAATGACTCTTTCAGCAGACTATTGCCCGCAACAGGCAACATATTAAAGACGAGTTGTAGCTGGGCGGACAACCCGGGATCGTGCACTACCGCATCAGGAAACCACGGAATGATCCCTTGCTCATGCCTCAGATCGCCAGTGATCTGGCGCAGCAGTTCGGGGTGAGGATATATTGCCCGATATGCCCAGCCATTCTCGACTTCAGCACATCCCGTATGCACTTCATCGGCATTGACCAGAATGATATCGCCTGTGGGTGCAACGTGCTCCCCTCCCCCACGCCAGAAGCGTTGGGCGCCTTCTTCGATCACGCCGATACAGAACGTTTCATGTACGTGTCGCGGAAAGCGCCGACGATAGTACCTGGCTTCAAGCATATCGAGACCATCAAATTCATCCAGATGATGCATTGTGGCCTGCTCTTTTGGCTCTTTCTCCTCCACCATACGTTCTTACTCCCTGTCAGAACCTGGAACAAAATTGCTGATAGTTGAAAAATATTTATGTTTTATTTTAGGCAGTATCGCACCGCAAAGCCAGCACGACACAAACGCCATACAAACAAAAACACCGCCTGACAGGCGGTGTTGATCAATGTGCTGAAGAAAATACTGAACGACTGCGGTTACGCTTCGATAGCCAGACGCAATTTCTTCATCGCGTTCTTTTCCAGCTGGCGCACGCGCTCGGCGGAAACGCCATACTGGTCAGCCAGCTCCTGCAGCGTGGTTTTGTTATCATCGTCCAGCCAGCGGGCGCGGATGATGTGCTGGCTACGTTCATCCAGCCCCTGCATCGCATCGCTCAGCTTATCGGCGGCGTGATCTTCCCAGTTATCCTCTTCAATGCCGTTAGCAAAGTCAGAAGATTTATCCTGCAGATAAAGCATTGGCGCCATGGAGCGGCCTTCGCCTTCGTCATCCGGCGTTGGGTCAAAGGTCATGTCCTGGGCCGCCATACGCGACTCCATTTCACGCACGTCTTTACTGCTGACGCCCAGCTCACGCGCCACCATTTCCACTTCGTCCTGGTTAAACCAGCCTAAACGCTGCTTGGTTTTACGCAGGTTAAAGAACAGCTTACGCTGTGCTTTGGTGGTGGCGACTTTCACGATGCGCCAGTTACGCAGCACGTACTCGTGAATTTCGGCTTTGATCCAGTGAACGGCGAATGACACCAGGCGCACACCCACTTCCGGGTTGAAACGGCGCACGGCTTTCATCAGGCCGATGTTACCTTCCTGAATAAGGTCTGCCTGCGGCAGTCCGTAACCGGAATAGTTACGAGCGACATGAACAACAAAGCGCAGGTGAGACAGGATCAGCGTTTTTGCTGCTTCCAGATCGCCCTGGTAATGCAGCCGTTCAGCCAACGCTTTTTCCTCTTCTGCCGTCAGCATAGGCCAGGCATTAGCCGCCCGGATGTAAGAATCCAGGTTGCCTAAAGGAGCAATAGCTAAAGTTTGCATATCTTTGGTCATTCAAACCCTCTCTGTGTTAAGCAAATTACCGCGTCATTCCGTGAACCGCCCATAAGACTACGTGAACGGACAGCAGAAGCAAACGCAATCTGTGCTAACGATGTTACCGATTACTGATTAAGACGCTAAAGTTATCCACAAGTTCAATTCAGGCAGTGGATATTTTACAAACAGCATGCTGTGCGGACAAGAGGCCAGAATTGCAGGGGGAAGTGACAGTTTGATGAACTTCCTCTGCGGCTAACGTTCACGCAGCAGAGGAAGATTATATCAAAAAAACGTGTACATGGGTTACTGCGGCGTAAATCGACGTAAATGTTGCACCGTGGCCAGCCACGCGGCTATCCAGCCAATCATCGCGGCAATCAACAGCAGCAGCAGGCTCTCATCCCACGCCAGGCCATGCAGCGCGAAGGTGGTGCCAAACACCGAAGCCACCTGCGTCACCACCGATTCAAGACGCAGCACCAGCACCTGCGACAGCACCAGCGACAGCAGCGCACCGGCAAAGCCGAGCATCGCGCCGCCGTACAGGAACGGCCGCAGGATAAAGCCGTCGGTGGCGCCGATCAGCTTCTGCACGTTGATAGTGTCGCGCCGCGCAAAGATGCTCAGGCGCACGCTGTTACCGATCACCAGGAACACCGCGATAATCATCAGGACGCCAATCATCGCTGCCACCTGGCCTACCAGCCCGGTCAGCGCCGCAAGGCGGGCAAACCAGCTGTCATCCATCTTCACTTCATCAATGCCCTGCACTTTCGACACGCGGTCGCGCAGGCTGTTCATGGTGTCGGAATTCTGGAAATTGAGCTTCGGTGTGATAATCGCCACCGCCGGCAGCGGGTTCTGCTCCAGCATATCCATCGCGCCGCCAAAGCCGGACCAGTTACGGAACTCGCCCTGCGCCTCTTCACGCGACAGATAGTTAACTTTTTCCACGCCCTCTTCTTTCTTCAGCTGCGCGACCACGCTTTCGGCGGCGTCGTCATCCAGCGTTTTGCTGAGGTAAACCGTCAGCTGCGGGGCCGGGTACCACTGCTCTGCGGCCTGGCTGACGTTCTTCCAGACCATGTAGCAGACGCTCGGCAGCGTCAGAGAGATAGCGATAACCATCACCGTCAGCAGCGTCGCCAGCGGCTGGCGCCACATATCAGACAGCGAACCGTGCATCGCATAGCGCCACTGCTCCTGCCAGCCGCCCTTCAGCGCTTTGCTTTTTGACGGCTGCTTCTGCTTCACCGCTTTGGCTGCCGCCGGGCGCGGATTACGTTTATTCACCACGATGACCTCCGTGCAGACGTCCCTGGTTGAGCGTCATCAGTCGATAGTTACGGCTGCCGATCAGCCCCATATCATGGGTCGCCATCAGCACGGTAACGCCGACGCGGTTAAACTCTTCGAACAGGCGCAGAATGCCTGCCGACAGCGCTTCATCAAGGTTACCGGTCGGTTCATCCGCCAGCAGCACCGCCGGTTTGTTCACCACCGCACGGGCAATGCCCACGCGCTGCTGCTCACCGCCGGACAGCTGGATAGGAAAACTTTTCGCTTTGTCGAGCAGGCCCACTTTATCCAGCGCGGCCGACACGCGGCGGCGGATATCTTCCCCGCTCGCCCCGGCGATGATCAGCGGGATAGCCACATTGTCATACACTGAGCGGTCCATCAGCAGATGGTGATCCTGGAAGATCATCCCGATCTGGCGGCGCAAAAACGGCACTTCACGGCTTTTCAGACGGCTGATGTCGTGGCCGCCAAACCAGATATGCCCGGCGCTCGGGCGCTCAATGCCACAGATCAGCTTCAGCAAGGTACTTTTACCTGCCCCGGAATGTCCGGTCAGAAACGCCATTTCACCGGGACGCAGATGAAAATCTACCCCCTGCAGCGCTTGCCGACCGCCGAGATAAGCCTTACTGACTTGTTCAAAGCGAATCATCCTAATTAGTCCTCTCGGGCAAAAAGTGCCTCAATAAAATCGTCAGCCTTAAACGATCGCAAATCTTCAATACCTTCGCCAACGCCGATATAGCGAATAGGAATGTTGAACTGGTCCGCCACCGAGAAGATCACGCCACCTTTCGCCGTACCGTCCAGCTTGGTGAGGGTGATCCCGGTCAGGCCCACAGCCTCGTGGAACAGTTTAGTCTGGCTGATAGCATTCTGGCCGGTGCTGGCATCAATCGTCAGCATCACCTCGTGCGGCGCCTGGTCGTCGAGCTTCTTCATCACGCGGGTGATTTTTTTCAGCTCTTCCATCAGGTGCGCTTTATTCTGCAAACGCCCGGCGGTATCGGCGATCAGCACGTCCACGTGGCGCGCTTTGGCGGCCTGGATGGCATCAAAAATCACCGACGCGGAATCCGCACCGGTATGCTGCGCGACCACCGGAATATTGTTGCGCTGGCCCCACACCTGCAGCTGTTCAACCGCTGCGGCGCGGAAAGTGTCGCCCGCCGCCAGCATCACCGACTTCCCTTCGGCCTGGAACTGACGCGCCAGCTTGCCGATGGTGGTGGTTTTACCCACGCCGTTCACGCCAACCATCAGGATAACAAACGGGGTTTTACCGCTCACATCCAGTGGCTGTTCCACTTTAGAGAGGATGGCGGCCATATCGGTTTTCAGCAGGCCGTACAGCGCTTCGGCATCGCGCAGCTCTTTGCGGCTGGCCTGAGCGGTGAGGTTGCTGATAATACGGCGGGTGGTTTCCATCCCGACGTCGGCAATCAGCAGCTGCTCTTCCAGCTCTTCAAACAGGTCGTCGTCAATTTTCTTACCGCGGAACAGGCTGATAAAGCCGGAACCGAGGTTTTGACGGGTCTTCACCAGGCTGCGCTTCAGGCGGGCAAAGAAGCCCTCTTTACCTGGGCGCTCCTGCTCGACCACCGCCGCTGCAACCTCTTCAGCTTCTTCAGGCTCTTCAGCCTCTTCAGCGCTCTCTTCGATGATTTCGGCGGCCAGCGCTGCGTCAACCGACTCCGCTGCCAGCGCGGCGGCTTCAAGCGACGCGTCGTCAATCACCTCTTCTTCAGCGGCAATCTCTTCCGGCAGGATCTCTTCTTCTACAGCGGTAATCACCTCGGGTTCTGGGGTCACCACGACAGGCTCAGGTTCAGCCGCTACCGGTGCTGCAACCACACGCGCTTCTTCCGCCTGCTGTTCCGCCACGCTCTGCGTGACCGCCACAATCTCTTCTGCCACTTTTTCAGGGGCAGGTTCCGGCTCGGCTAGCGATGTTGATGGCGCGTCAGAGGCAGGGGTTGCTTCAGCAGCCGGTGTGTCTTTAGCAACGGGGGTATCGGCAGAGGGCTGCTGTTCTAACGTTTCTTTTACCTCTTCCTCAGGCGCTTTCTCGTCACGCCCCAGGCCCAGCCAGGAAAAAAAGCCACGTTTTTTATTCTTTGCCATGTTGCAACCACACTCCTCGTGGGGAAAACCATTCTGGTGTATAAAGAGACTTACAGGCTGTGTCCGCAATTGTGCGTGAGCCCCGCTGGCGGTCAAATTCGCTTGTAGCAAGGCGAGAGTCGCGCCATTGGGTAAACCCAATCAGCGGCGAACAACGCGGTTACAAGCGAATTTGGCCCCAGCCCTGCGGGTCGCGCTCCAAAAATTCGTTCCCCGCGTTGTCAGGTTTGGCCATAGTTTACTATGGCCTGCACCCTCCGCCTTGATAACGAAATTTTGGCGCTGCGACGGGGCCACGACCAATTACGGGACACAGCCTGATTAATCCCTTAGTCTAACACTTTCTGCAGAGAGCATCACAGCACCCTTTTTACGTTTCCTCCGCCCGGTTAGCCCGTTAAACTGTGCAACAAATTATTAAGAGTTCAGTGAGATGACAAAGAAACCCCGCAGCGGCGCAGCCGGGCAAATACGTATCATTGGCGGCCTTTGGCGCGGCCGTAAGCTGCCGGTCCCGGACAGCGAAGGGCTGCGCCCGACCACCGACCGCGTGCGCGAAACCCTGTTTAACTGGCTGGCGGCCGATATTCAGCAGGCCAAGTGCCTCGACTGCTTCGCCGGAAGCGGTGCTCTCGGGCTGGAAGCGCTGTCGCGTCATGCGGGCAGCGCCACCCTGCTGGAGCTGGAGCGCCCGGTGGCGCAGCAGCTGGAAAAAAATCTCGCCACGCTGGGGGCAAAGAACGCGCGCGTCGTGAACACTAACACGTTGCAGTTCCTTGCCCAGAAAGGGGAGCCACATCAGCTGGTGTTTATCGACCCGCCGTTTCGCAAGGGATTACTGGAGCAGACCAGCACGCTGCTGGAAAGCAACGGCTGGCTGAGCGATGATGCGCTGGTGTATGTTGAGAGCGAAGTGGAACACGGCCTGCCGCCAGTGCCGGTAAACTGGCAGCTGCACCGGGAAAAAATTGCCGGGCAGGTGGCTTACCGCCTGTATATTCGCCACGCTCATGATAAGGAAACGTCAAATGTTGATTAATGCTGGCCGCGTACTGATGCTGTTCGTCTGGGCATTTTTACTGCTCAACCTGGTTCACCCTTTTCCCAAACCGCTGACGTACTTCGTCAACGTCGCGCTGTTTTTCATGGTGATCATGCACGGGCTACAGCTGGTGCTGATGCGCTCAACCCAGCCACCCGGCGCGGAAAAGCTCAGCGGCGTAACCCAGGCCAAAGTGTTTTTCTTTGGCGTGTTCGAACTGCTGGCGTGGCAAAAGAAGAATTATCCGAAGCAGTAAGTGCCGACCCTGGCTTAAAAGCATCAACGCACGACGCTGAGACAAGGCGAAACAAGCCGAAAAAGCGGAGTTTACACAACGTAAATGCGCATTTTTCGGCGCAGTTTTAACGCCGTATCAGCGAGAGGCGTTGGTGCTGAACGAAACGAATCGTGTGCCTTTGACCTTCAGCTCTCCCTTCACGCCCTTATCAATCTGATGATAATCGCCGGCGTTCAGCTCCAGCTTGAAATCCCCTGCGCCATTGAGCGGATGAAACCACGCCTCGTAGCGCATATCCTCCACCGGAATATTTTCACGCTGGCGCGAGCGGCGGTTCGGCGCCGGAAATTCGCGTTTGGTTTTCACTTCCACAATCAGGCTGCGCACCGGCGAAGCATCGTTAACCGCGACTTCACGCCGCTGTTTGATAAACTGACGCGTGGCTAAGATGGCAATAATGGCCAGCACGATAAAAAAGATCAGAGGTGGCTTCATGTTTTGTTCATCCTCCTGGAGGGAAAGTCGGCAGTGCGGCTAAGCATACAACCGGAGCCCTCTCATTGTCACATCGCGCCCGCGTAACCTAAACTGATTGCCAGTTGTGAAGTTTTTAATCTAAGGATAACAATATGATTTGGTCTTTCCTTGCGGTTCTTTTTTCCGGCTGGCTGTATGTCGACGCCTCTTACCGCGGCCCGCAGTGGCAGCGCTGGGTGTTTAAGCCCGTCACCCTACTACTGCTGCTGGCGTGGGCCTGGCAGGCGCCGGTACTGAAAACCACGGACTATCTGATCCTGCTTGGCCTGCTGGCGACGCTGATCGGTGATGCCCTGACGCTGCTGCCCAATAAGCGCATGCTGTACGCCATTGGCGCATTTTTCCTCTCGCATCTGCTGTATACCCTGTGCTTCGCCAGCCAGATGACGCTGAGCTTCTTCTGGCCGATCCCGCTCACTTTGCTGATTATCGGTGCGGCGCTGATCGCCACCGTGTGGAGCAGGCTGGAGGAGCTGCGCTGGCCCATCTGCACCTTTATCGGCATGACGATACTGATGGTGTGGCTGGCAGCAGAGCAGTATTTCTTCCGCCCGACCGATTACAGCTTTACCCTGGTCGCCGGTGCCGGACTGCTGCTGTTAGCCAATATTGTCTGGTTAATCAGCCACTACCGTCGCCGCTTTAACGCCGACCGGGCGATTGTTGCCGCCTGCTACTTTGCCGGTCACTTTATGATCGTGCGCTCCCTGTGGCTGTAAGCTGAGTTGACGCTTGACTCTGGAGTGGACTCCAGAGTGTAAGATGGGTGACTGGCGGGCACTGAAGCCCGCCGTCACCGGTCAGGAGGCGTTATGCACCAGCACTCTTCTTGCGGTTGTGGTCACTGCCACGCCAGCAAACAACACGGATGCAGCACCCGCCCGCGTCCCGTTATCAGCAAAATTACTTCCGTCAGCGCGGCCAGCGTTGAGGCGCCCTGCTGCGCCGAATCATCCTGCAGTCCCACCGGGGCTGACCCCCTTGATGAGGGCGACAGGCCCGGCTCCGGCACGCGCTTCAGCTGGCAGGTCAGCGGGATGGACTGCCCAAGCTGCGCGCGTAAAGTCGAAACCGCCGTCAGGCAGCTGCCCGGGATTCACCAGGCGCGCGTGGTGTTCGCCAGTGAAAAGCTGCTGGTCGACTGCTCAGACGACAGGCGCAGCGACGTCGAGCAGGCCGTGTCCCGCGCCGGGTTCCAGCTGCAGCGCAGCGACGCTGCGCCAGCAGCAAAAGCCGAAGTCAGCTTCTGGCGGGAAAATCTCAGCCTGATAGCCCTGGTGGGGCTGATGGCCATCAGCTGGCTGCTTAACAGCGTCAACCACCCGGCCGGCAACCTCGCCTTTATCGCCACCACGCTGGTGGGCGTCTGGCCCATTGCCCGCAGCGCGCTGCGCCTGATGCGCAGCGGGTCACCGTTCTCGATTGAAACCCTGATGAGCGTGGCCGCTATTGGTGCGCTGTTTATCGGTGCCACCGCAGAAGCGGCGATGGTGCTGCTGCTGTTTATGCTCGGCGAGCGGCTGGAGTCCTTCGCCGCCGGTCGCGCGCGCAAAGGCGTCACGGCTCTGATGGCGCTGAAGCCGGACGTTGCCCTGCGCATTAGCAACGGCCAGCGCGAGAGCGTGGCGGTCAGCGCGCTGCGCCCGGGCGATGTGATTGAAGTGGCCGCCGGAGCGCGCCTGCCCGCCGATGCCAGCCTGCTTAGCCCATTTGCCAGCTTCGACGAAAGCGCCCTGACCGGCGAGTCGATCCCGGTTGAGCGCCAGCAGGGCGAGAAAATCCGCGCCGGTTGCCTGAGCGTTGACCGTTTGGTGCAGCTGCAGGTGGTTTCCGAGCCGGGCAACAGCGCGATTGACCGCATTCTGCATCTGATTGAAGAGGCCGAAGAGCGCCGCGCGCCGATTGAGCGCTTCCTTGACCGCTTTAGCCGCATCTACACCCCGGTGATTATGCTGATGGCGCTGCTGGTCGCCATCGTGCCGCCGCTGCTGTTTGCCGCCGCGTGGCAGCCGTGGATCTATAAAGGGCTGACCCTGCTGCTGATCGGCTGCCCTTGCGCGCTGGTGATCTCCACCCCCGCCGCGATCACTTCCGGGCTGGCCGCCGCTGCGCGCCGTGGTGCGCTGATTAAAGGCGGCGCCGCGCTGGAAAGCCTCGGCAGCGTGCGCACCATCGCTTTTGATAAAACCGGCACGCTGACCGAGGGCAAGCCGCAGGTCACCGCGCTGCTGCCGCTGGCGGGCAGTGATGAGGAGCAGCTGCTGGCCACCGCCGCCGCGATTGAACAGGGTTCTTCGCACCCGCTGGCGCAGGCGATTGTTGCCGCCGCCGCCGGGCGCTCGCTGATATTGCCTGAAGCCACCGATCGGCGCGCTCTGGCAGGCAGCGGCGTGGAGGCAAAAGTTAGCGGGCGCTTACTTTCCATTAGCTCCCCGACTAAACTGCCTTCAACGCTGCTCGCCCCCCAGCAGCAGGTGGTGGAAGAGCTGGAAAGCGCCGGCAATACCGTGGTGCTGCTGCATGACGCCGCGCAGCTGCTGGGGATTATCGCCCTGCGCGATACGCTGCGCGCCGATGCCCGGGGCGCGCTGGCAGAGCTGCAAGCGCTGGGGATTAATGGCGTGATGCTGACCGGGGACAACCCGCGAGCTGCCGCCGCGATTGCCGCCGAGCTGGGGATTGACTACCGCGCCGGGCTGCTGCCGGCAGACAAGGTGGCGGCGGTCAGCGCGCTGAACGCTAAACAGCCGGTGGCGATGGTCGGTGACGGCATTAACGATGCGCCAGCGATGAAGGCCGCGACCATCGGCATTGCGATGGGCAGCGGCAGCGATGTGGCGCTGGAGACCGCCGACGCGGCGCTGACCCATAACCGCCTTAGCGGGCTGGCGGCGATGATCCGCCTGTCGCGCGCCACCCACGCCAATATCCGCCAGAACGTGGCGCTGGCGCTGGGGCTTAAGGGGATTTTTCTGCTGACCACGCTGCTGGGGATCACCGGCCTGTGGCTGGCGGTTCTGGCAGATTCGGGGGCTACCGCGTTAGTAACCGCTAACGCATTGCGACTGTTGCGCAAGAAATAACAGGCTGTCAACTTCACTATCCTGTAGGGGCTGACCCTCTTTTTCGGTCAGCCCGCCATGGGTCGACCGGAAAAAATGGTCGACCCGTACGCAGATCGGCGTACGGGCTATAACCCTTTCTTCAACAAAAACTGATACGGCATCGCCTCGGTGTTCTCGGCCACCAGCGTGTGTTCCATAAAACGGCAGAAGCCGGGGATATCGCGTTTGGTGGCCGGGTCATCGGCGATGATCAGCAGGGTTTCACCCTCCTGCATATGGCGCACGGTTTTGCGCACCATCATTACCGGTTCCGGGCAGCGCAGGCCCAGCGCATCAAGGGTCTGGTCGGGATTAGCGAAGAGGTCGCTCATGATATTCTCAATCTGGGATGACAAACTGCCGTCTATTTTAGCGCCAGCCGCACCGCGTGCAAGGGATCAATCCAACGATAACGTTTGCGCTAAAATTAACCATTGCAATAGCAGGCTAAAACGGTAAGATGCCGCGAAATCGTCCCAACGATAAAAAATTTAATTGGGTTCCCTCACCCCAACGTTTTCTAAAAAGGCTCAATATGATCGCTTTCACTGCGCGTCAGCGCACCCACGCGCTGGTCTGGCTCTCCCTGTTTCACCTGCTGGTGATCACCTCCAGTAACTACCTGGTCCAGCTGCCGGTGGCCATTTTTGGCCTGCACACCACCTGGGGTGCCTTCAGCTTCCCGTTTATCTTCCTCGCTACCGACCTGACCGTGCGTATTTTTGGCGCTCCGCTGGCACGCCGCATTATTCTGGCGGTGATGATCCCGGCGCTGGCGATCTCTTACGTTATCTCCGCACTGTTCTATCAGGGCGAATGGCAGGGCTTAGCCGCGCTGTCTCAGATGAACCTGTTTGTTGCCCGCATCGCCTGCGCCAGCTTTATGGCTTACGCGCTGGGCCAGATCTTAGACGTGCACGTCTTCAACCGCCTGCGTCAGAAAGCAGCATGGTGGATGGCCCCGGCGGCCGCGATGTTCCTCGGCAATATCAGCGACACGCTGGCATTCTTCTTTATCGCCTTCTATAAAAGCCCGGACCCGTTTATGGCCACGCACTGGGTGGAGATCGCCCTGGTGGATTACAGCTTCAAAGTGCTGATCTGCATGGTGTTCTTCCTGCCTGCCTACGGGGTGCTGCTCAACACCGCGCTCAAACGACTGGCCAGGACGCCCGCACGTACCCATGTAAACTTTGGTTAGGACGCGATCTGCAATAGTTGTTAAGTTGCTTTTAGCCGCTGAATACGCTTGTATAAGTGCCTGATAAAGACGCGACTACTGTAGAAAAGGGACCCTGATGCGTAACTTACTAAAATATGCCGGAATAGCAGTTCTGGTGGCTGGCCTGGCCGCCTGCGATGGCAAAAAAGACAAAGACGCTGCCGATGACAATGGCACCAGCAGCAGCCAGTCTACCCAGAACGTCACTCTGATGGACGGTAAGCTAAGCTTTACCCTGCCGCCGGGCATGTCGGACAAGAGCGGCAAGCTCGGGACTCAGGCCAATAATATGCACGTCTACGCCGATGAATCCGGCCAGAGAGCCATTATTGTGATTGATGGTGAGAGCACCAATGAAGGGCTGGACGTGCTGGCAGGCCGTCTGGAAGCGCAGCAGCGCAACCGCGATGCCCAACTGCAGGTGGTGACGAACAAAGCGATCACCGTCAAGGGTCAGCCACTTCAGCAGCTGGATACCGTAATCTCTGCCAACAACCAGTCTTCATGGTCTTCCGTGGTGCTGGGCAAAGTTGATGGCAAACTGTTGACGCTGCAAATCACCCTGCCTGCGGATAATCAGCAGCAGGCGCAGACCGAAGCGGAAAGCATTATCAATACCATTACGTTGAAATAGATAATGTTCTGTAGGGGCTGACCCTCTTTTACGGTCAGCCCCCTGGTCAGCCCACTAAAGGTCGACCAGAAAAGCGGTCGACCTCTACAGATTACGGGGTTAATTTACAAACCGGTATTTTCGCGGATATATTTGCGCGCTTTCACTGCATATTCAAACGGGTTCGCCAGCGCCGGGTCCTGCTCTGCTTCCACCACCATCCAGCCTTTGTAGCCGAAATCGTCGAGGATTTTAAACACCGGTTTGAAATCAATGACGCCATCACCCGGTACGGTAAAGGTGCCTTTCTTCACGCCATCTAAAAACGACAGCTTCTGGCTCTTCACCTGCGCCACCACCTCATCACGCACGTCTTTCAGATGCACATGGTTAATGCGCGGCAGATATTTCGTCAGGATCTCCAGCATCGCCTGCTGGCTGCCTTCCGAGTAGTACGCATGGCCGGTGTCGAACAGCAGATAGACGTCATCATGGGTTGCCGCCATAAAGCGCTCAATCTCTGCCGTGGTCTGGATGCCGGTGCCCATGTGGTGATGCAGGCCAACCGTCATGCCTTTCTCCGCCGCCAGCTTCGCCAGCTCGTTATAGCCCTCTGCCGTCAGGCGCCACTGCTCGTCGTTAAACAGCGGTTTCTCTTCCAGCACCGCTTTAGTGGTGCCCTGAATGCTCAGGCTCTGCTCTGAACAACCAATCACCTTTGCGCCCATTGCGTACAGGAAATCGCGGTGATTGATGAACTCATCAATGGTTTTCGCTTTGTCGCCGTTGGCGAAAAAGGTACTGAACCACGCGTTAACGATCTGCACGCCGCGAATATCGAGCATCGGCTTCAGCACCGCCGGATCGCGCGGATATTTGCTGCCCACTTCGCTGCCGGTAAAGCCAGCCAGCGCCATTTCACTGACGGTCTGCTGGAAGGTGTTCTCGCTACCCAGCTCCGGCATATCATCGTTGGTCCAGCCAATCGGGGCGATCGCCAGCTTCACGTTATCTTTATTCATCTGCATGTTAATACCTCTAAAGACGGCCGCAGCCGCCTGGCTCATTTGCTCAGCAGTTCACGCTCGATCAGCTCGCGCGTGGCGACCGCCTGAACAGGCATTTTTTCCGGGTAACCAAACAGGGAAGAGGCAATAATCGACTCGCCACCGACTTTATAAGTGCGGTTAGCAAAGTCCATTTCGCGCAGCGTCTGGAACAGCGTCGGGAAATCCACCTCCCCTTCGCCCACACCCACATGCTGGTGAATCGTGGCGTCAACGCCAGGCGGGTTCACAATATAGCGGCAGTGTTTGGTGTGGTTCATGGTGTCAGCGATCAGCACGTGCGACAGGTCACCGCCTGCGTACTCCAGCATGCTCTTCACGTCGCCTTTTCCTTTGTCGTAGAAGAAGGTGTGCGGCACGCTGTACAGGTATTTGACGTTTTCACTGCGGAACGATTTCACCAGGTCGGCGGTTTCGTTGTTCTCTTCGCAGAAATCCCACGGGTGCGACTGGATTTCGATGCGGATGCCTTCACGTTCGACGATCGGCAGAATTTCTTCCATCGAGCGATAGAACATCTCTTCACAAATTTCGGGTTCGTTCGGGGTTCCCGACAGCTCGGTGTTGATCACCTGCACGCCGGTTTCCACCGCAATTTCAATCATCCGCTTCCAGTTACGCACGGCAGCCTGACGCCGCGCTTCGTCCGGGCCTGACCAGCGATACACCACGATGTACGAGGAGATTTCTAACCCGGTCTCGCGCAGCGCGTTCTTGTACTCGGTAATAATTTCGCGGCTGGCTTTTGGATGCTTATAGAACGGGTTGATCTGCGGATGCGGGGACTGTTCAATATATTTATAGCCCCAGTCGGCCACCTGGTGAACCATTTTTGTGATGCCTAAATCTCGAATGACATCCACATCAAAGGCAATTTTCATCAGACTCTCCGTGCTAAATCAGTACGCTGTTTAACGGTGTTCCCCCGCTTACAAACGGGGGTGACGCGCCCTAATCAGTGATAGAAAGAGGGGCGCTGCGGCAGTTCCACCGGCTCAATCGCGCCACTTTCCTGCGCCTTCAGGCAGGCATCTGCGGCAACGGAAGCGGCATAGCCGTCCCAGGCGGATGGCCCGGTCAGCTTGCCCGCGCTGGCATCATTAATAAATGCCTGCAGCTCAACGTCATAGGCATCGATAAAGCGGTCTTTCCAGTCGGTCAGGATCGCGGTTGAGAGATTGGCACTCTTGCGCATCTGCACGGCGGATGGCTCAGGCAGCTTAGCGATCCCCTCTTCCCCCACCACTTCACACTGGATGTCGTAGCCGTAAGCACAGTTGACGAAGATCTCAACGTCAATGCGGATACCTTTACGGGTTTCAAACAGCACCACCTGCGGATCGCGCAGCTTGCCGTGCGTTTTTGACGTGGAGCGCGGGAACACCACCTGCACCGATTTGTAATCGTCTTCGGTCAGCCAGCGCAGCACGTCCAGCTCGTGGATCAGCGTGTTGGTGATCGCCATATCCGTGGTGTAGTTTTCCGGCACGGTCGGGTTGCGGTGCGCGCAGTGCAGCATCAGCGGCTCGCCGATTTCACCCTGCTTAATCACCTTCTTCAGCGCACGATAGCCGCTGTCGTACGGGCGCATAAAGCCTACCTGCACCAGGCGCTTACCAAATTTGATTTCGGCATCGACGATACGGCGGCAACCTTCGGCGCTCATTGCCAGCGGCTTCTCGCAGAACACCGGCTTACCGGCAGCAATCGCCGCCAGGGTAAACTCTTCGTGCGTGGGGTCCCAGGAGGTCACCAGCAGCGCATCAACATTCGGGGAGTTCACCACGTCATGACCGTTAGCAAACACCTCGGCTTCAATACCGATGCGCGTCAGAGCGGCTTTCGCCCCGTCGATGTTGATATCAGAAACGGCCACCACCTGGGCACCCTGCAGCACTTTGCTACAGCGGCGAATGTGTTCCTGGCCAATGGCGCCCGTTCCGATTACACCTAATTTCAATGTCATAACAGGTCCTTACTTGTAGGGTTTATCCCCGTCATACTTCAAGCTGCAAGTGCGTTGGCTGCAACTCGAATTATTTTGGGTATATAGCGGGCGCGTTAACGCCCGCAAGGTAAAAGCACAGCAAAAAGTAAAATTAGTATTCCCGAGCCTGGTCGATATGTTGGTTCAGCATGCGCGCCACGGCGTCTACGCGCTCTGAGTTGGATACCTGGGCACCGCCCACGCGCCACCAGCTGAAGTATTTGTGGATCATGGTTTTCGGCAGCACTTTAATGTCGATCAGGGTGGATACCGTCTGCTTCTGGGCATCCGCCAGCGCCGCTTCCAGCTGCTCCAGCGTGGTCACGCGATAGGT
Source organism: Erwinia aphidicola (assembly GCF_024169515.1). Taxonomy (NCBI): domain Bacteria; kingdom Pseudomonadati; phylum Pseudomonadota; class Gammaproteobacteria; order Enterobacterales; family Erwiniaceae; genus Erwinia; species Erwinia aphidicola. Next base: position 1,460,856 of record NZ_JAMKCQ010000001.1, read on the forward strand.
TTTACAGCCGTAACCGGCCGCAATCGCCGCGAAGTCGACCGGCACGAAGCCGCCGTCCAGCCTGCCGCCTTCGCGGAAGCGGAACTCGGTGGTAAAGCTGTCCATGCCGTGTTCCATCTGCAGATTGTTGATACAGCCGTTGGTCATGTTGTCGAACAGGATCACGTTGATCTTGGCGCGCTCCTGGATCGAGGTCACCAGCTCGGAGTGCAGCATCATAAATGAGCCGTCGCCGACGAAGGTGTAAACCTCGCGCTGTGGCTCAGCCAGCTTTACGCCCAGTGAAGCGTTGACCTCGTAGCCCATGCAGGAGTAGCCATACTCGACGTGATAGCTGTTGTAATCTTTGTTGCGCCACATGCGCTGCAGGTCGCCCGGCAGGCTGCCTGCGGCCGCCACAATCACTGCATCCTTTGGGAGATGCTCATTGAGCGTGCCCAGCACGCTGCTCTGAGTCAGCCAGGAACCGGTCAGGCGGTTAAACTCGGCCCACACCGCGTCACGGTCCATGTGGTCATCGATCTCCGGCACGTAGTCGGCACCGCTGTAGACGGAGGAGTAAACGCGCTGGGTCTCTTTCAGCAGTTTGCTCTGCGCCTGCGACACTTTTTCACCCCAGCCGCTGCTGAAGCCGGTCGTCGCCAGGCGGCTCTCCAGCGCGATCAGAGCTTCCTGGGCATCGGCCACCACCTGAACGGCATCGAGCTTATAGGCATCAAAATTACTGACGTTAATGTTGATGTAGCTGACGTCCGGGTTCTGGAAAATCCATTTCGAGGCGGTGGTAAAGTCGGTGTAACGCGTCCCGATACCGATCACCAGATCGGCCTCTTTCGCCAGCAGGTTGGCCGCCAGGCAGCCGGTTTCACCCACGCCGCCCACGTTCAGCGGGTGATCGGAAATCACGGTGCCTTTCCCGGCCTGAGTTTCGGCAAACGGAATATTGTAGCGCTCGGCAAACGCCACCAGCGCCTCGCCCGCGCCGGAGTATTTCACCCCACCGCCGCAGATAATCATCGGCTTCTTCTTACCGGCAATCAGCGCTAACGCATCGGCAAGCTGGCCTTCGGTCGGCAGGCGACGCTCCAGGCGATGGACGCGCTTCTGGAAAAAGTAATCCGGGAAATCATAGGCTTCACCCTGCACGTCCTGCGGCAGTGAAATCGTCACCGCGCCGGTCTCCGCCGGGTCGGTCAGCACGCGCATGGCGTTAATGCAGGCGGTCATCAGCTGCTCAGGGCGGCTGACGCGGTCCCAGTATTTGCTGACGGCGCGGAAGGCATCGTTGGTGCTGATGCTGAGGTCGTGGCTCTGCTCAATCTGTTGCAGCACCGGGTCCGGCTGGCGCGTGGCGAACACGTCGCCCGGCAGCAGCAGCAGCGGAATGCGGTTAGCGGTGGCGGTGGCCGCTGCGGTGACCATATTGGCCGCGCCCGGGCCAACGGAAGAGGTACAGGCGATGATTTCGCGGCGCAGTTTCTGCTTGGCAAAACCGATAGCCGCATGCGCCATACCCTGCTCGTTTCGGCCCTGATGCACCACAAGGTCACCGCTGTCCTGCTCCAGCGCCTGGCCTAAGCCCAGCACGTTGCCGTGACCAAAGATGGCGAAAATGCCCTTCACAAACTTGGTTTCAACGCCGTCTACCGACAGATACTGATTATCCAGGAATCTGACCAGAGCCTGTGCCGTGGTTAATCTCGTCTTGCCCATTTGCTCTTCCTTTGTGGTTCGACGGCCGCATCTTTAGGTCGGCCGGGGTTCGCATTTATGGTCGCCTTATGCGCAAAACGGCGACAGCTGTAAGTGAAACGTGGGACGATTATAAACAAATATTTTTTTCACCAAACACAATTACAGAAGAAACATTTCATTTTGCGAGAGAGATCAAATTCTGCGGTGAAACGGGGATGCAAGGGGGGATCGCCAGCGAGTAAATGAAACGATAACAGGATCTTCAGTCATAAATGAGAAAAACCGTTTCACTTCAATATGTTCGCAGATCGGTCAGGACAAAGTTGCGAGGCCGCTCACATCTCTGTCATAGCGCGAAACACCCCCCGCCAGCCGCACGTTGAAATCAGCGATACAAGAGTTTTAACCACTTCACACTTTTGGGGTAATAATTTCATTTCATATTGAAATTGAAATTTTTATTCCTCATACTTTGCTTATGTAAGATCCGGAATCGATCGGGCATTCAAGCCACTGATCTGCTGGAGAAGCTCAACAGGATCAGCTAAAGAGGAAAAAACAGGTATGACTACACAACAGAAGCGGCTTGATGTGATTTGTATCGGACGCATCGCCGTCGACCTTTATGGCCAGCAGATCGGTGCGCGCCTTGAAGATGAAACCACCTTCGCGAAATACCTTGGCGGTTCCTCCGGCAATGTGGCTTACGGCACGGCAATCCAGGGTCTGAAATCAGCGATGCTGGCCCGCGTGGGCGACGAACATATGGGCCGCTTCCTGCGCGAAGAGCTGCAGCGCGTTGGCTGTGATACCCAGAGCCTGATTACCGATAAAACCCGCCTGACCGGGCTGGTGATCTTAGGGATCAAAGATCAGGAAACCTTCCCGCTGGTGTTCTACCGCGACAACTGCGCTGATATGGGCCTGGTGCCGGACGATATTCAGGAAGATTACATTTCCTCTGCCCGCGCCGTGGCCGTGACCGGCACGCATCTGTCGCACCCCGATACCCGCGCCGCCGTGCTGAAAGCGCTGGAAATTGCGCGTAAAAATGGCCTGCGCACCGCGCTCGATATCGACTACCGCCCGGTACTGTGGGGCCTGACCTCGCTGGGCGATGGCGAAACGCGCTTTGTCGAATCCGAACGCGTCACCCGGCAGCTGCAGGAAGTGCTGCACTACTTTGATCTGGTGGTGGGCACCGAAGAGGAGTTCCACATCGCGGGCGGCAGCACCGACAGCCTGACCGCGCTGAAAAACGTGCGCAAAGCAACCCAGGCGACGCTGGTGTGCAAACGCGGCCCGCTGGGCTGCGTGGTATTTGAAGGCGAGATCCCGGACAGCTGGGAACAGACCAAACTGCAAACCGGCGTGCGCGTGGAGGTGCTCAACGTGCTCGGCGCGGGCGATGCCTTTATGTCCGGCCTGCTGCGCGGCTGGCTGAACGATGAAAGCTGGGAACAGGCCTGCCGCTACGCCAACGCCTGCGGTGCGCTGGTGGTGTCGCGCCATGGCTGCGCCCCGGCGATGCCCACCAAACAGGAACTGGACGACTTCCTCAGCCGCGACAAAGAGGTCACCCGTCCGGATCTCGACCCGCGCCTCAACCATCTGCACCGCGTCACCACCCGCAAACAGCAGTGGCAGGAGCTGAACGTCTTCGCCTTCGACCACCGCAAACAGCTGGCCGATATGGCCACGGAAGCGGGGGTTGATGACTCACGCATTCCTGAGCTTAAGCTGCTGCTGCTGCAGGGTGCGCAGCAGGCGGCGCAAGAGGCGGGCCTCGACGATGGCCGCAGCGGCATTCTGGCCGACACCACCTATGGCCAGCCGGCGCTGAACGCCATCACCGGCAAGGGCTGGTGGATTGGGCGCCCGATCGAGCTGCCAGGCTCGCGCCCGCTGCGCCTGGAGCACGGCAACATCGGCTCGCAGCTGATCGACTGGCCGCAGGAGCACGTGGTCAAGTGCCTGACCTTCTACCATCCGCATGACAGCGCAGAAATGCGCCAGCAGCAGGATGAGCTGATCCTCGACGTGTGGAACGGCTGTAACAAATCCGGCCACGAGCTGCTGCTGGAAGTGATCCTGCCCGACAGCAACCCGGATAAGGATGAGAAGCACTATCTGGAAATCCTCAGCCACTTCTACAGCTTAGGGATCCAGCCGGACTGGTGGAAGCTGCCGCCGCTCTCCCATGACGCCTGGCAGGCGATCGGCAAACTGATTGAGCAGCACGACCCGCACTGCCGCGGCATCCTGCTGCTGGGCCTGGACGCGCCGGAGGTCGAACTGAAAGCCGGTTTCGCCGCCGCCGCGAAATCGCCGTGGGTGAAGGGTTTCGCCGTCGGCCGCACCATCTTCGGCCAGCCGTCACGCCAGTGGCTGCAGGGTGAGCTGGATAACGCTGCGCTGATTGAGAAAGTGAAAAGTAATTATCTGACGCTGATTGGCTACTGGCGGGAAGCGCGCCCGGAAAGTTAAGATGCTCTCTGGCCGGGGGTAAATTTGGGTTTATTTCCGGTCTTCTTTATCAAAGCCTGTGCCATCAGGCTGTTACTCACTCCTATTCCCTCCGCGTTATATTTATCACTATTTTCTTTTGTCTTTCCACTCACTCAACTCCGATAACAGCCCGCAGGGGTTTTGATCTAAAAAATTAAAACATGCGATCTTTTGATCTGTGAAAATAATATTTGCGACATATTTAACCACTCAAAAAACAGTTGGCGACATCAGGAGGGGGAAATGAAATAAATAATTATTATAAACAGCATAAAAGATCGCATTTCATTAATTTTTAAAAGTCACTGTCTTTTTATTTTGTGAATAAATACCATAAGGAGCGATTTAACTTGCTGATTAAAGGTTAATAGATGGAAATGTTACTGAATGGAATCAGAACTTCTGCGTGCGGGGCGGCCATGCTGGCTGCGCTACTTCTCTGCGCACATGCTGCCAAGGCAGTGCCCGAGCTTCCGGCAGGTACACCGGATGGCGCCTGCTGGGCTGACCCGATGAATAATTTAACCATTAAGCTAACCAGTGCCAACTTCAGCTCAAATACCGCAGGCAGTACTGCCAAGGTTAACTATAAGACGACGCCAACTAACTACAATGCATGGTGCTATTCAACTGTAAACAAAAGACTTCAGGCCACTAGATTTGATTCGGAGATAAGTTTACCCCTATCTTACTTAAATCCTGGCTACCATAAACTAACGGATGAAATCGATTATAAATTAAGTATAAAACTAAGCTTAGCCGCTCTCCCATTAGTCGCAGCACCGTTCAGTTATCAGCTAGGAACAAATCCAGGCGGTATATTAGCAGGGCCAACTACCGCCGGCGTAAGCAAGCTCATCGTAGGCTCACCTGCAATAGGTTCTACAGGAACCATTGAGTTTAAATTACGCAAAAATCTTATCGGCGGGGCATTTATTTTACCCGGCGGCATTGAGATCGGTAATTTGTACCGTTACATCTACTTCCCGGCACCAGAACCCATTTACCGACTCTATACCGAAGAGTTTGTCGTCCCCGTTCCGGTAGAGTGCCGGATCAATAACGGCACCCTGATTAACGTGCCCTTTGGCAACGTCGACAGCTCGCTGCTGACCAGCAGTGCGTCAACCTCACCCTATCACGTCGAGCGCGCCCTCAGCTACAAGTGCAACACCAGCCTCAGCCAGGATATCAAGGTGGTGCTCGCCGCTGCCCCGGCGGGCTTCAGCGACGCGGTGAAAACCAGCAATAAGGATATCGGCGTGGTGATGCTGTACAAAAACCAGCCGGTGCCCCCCAACGGCAGCTACGCCACCACGCTGGTCAACGGGACAGGCAGCGACGCCGTCAGCTTTAGCGTGGTCAAGCGCGGCGGCACAAGCCCCGCCACCGGGCCGTTTACCGGCTCCGGCACGCTGATTATCAGCAGCCTGTAGCATGGAGGTGGTTAATGTGAAAGCCGCCTTGCGCATCACCCTCGCCACTGACCTATCTCAACGACTACGGCGGCCGCCCCGAAGTTACCTTCGGCTGTTGCGGTACGCTGCGCGGCTGATAAAGAGCACATGTGCGTTTCAGGAAAATGGCGTGGCTTCTGGCCATTGCCGGCGTCAGCTTTAGCTGTCGGGCAGTAGACAAGGGTGCTACTGAGGTAAGTTCACTGGCCTGGTGCTCACTGCCTCCCCGATAGCCGATCCGAAGGTGAAGCCGGCTGCCGGGGATTTCCAGGCTTTGGCCACGCTGATGGTGACGCTTCAGTGACAGAGAAACCTGCAGGGGAGAGCGCCAGGCTCGGCCAATTCAGCTCGGGCTGTCGATATCCCCTGGCCGATCTTCTTTGTCAGAGCCTGTGCCATCAGGCTGTTAATCACTCCTATTCCCTCCGCGTTATATTTATCTCTATTTTCTCCCGTCACTCCACTCACTCAGTTCCGTTAACAGCCCGCAGGTATTTTGATCTAGGAAATAAAAACTCGCGAAGCTTTCACCCAAAAATACAATTACTGCGACATATTTAACCACCAAAAAAAAGTTAGCGACACCAAGACAGAACAAGGAGACACACAATACCGTTAAGCAGCATAAAAAATCGCAATTTAATAATTTCAAAAAATACCTGTCATTTTAATTTGTTAATAAATAACATAAGGCGCGATTTAACTTGCTGATTAAAGGTTAATAGATGGAAATGTTACTGAATGGAATCAGAACTTCTGCGTGCGGGGCGGCCATGCTGGCTGCGCTACTTCTCTTCGCACATGCTGCCAAGGCAGTGCCCGAGCTTCCGGCAGGTACACCGGATGGCGCCTGCTGGGCTGACCCGATGAATAATTTAACCATTAAGCTAACCAGTGCCAGCTTCAGCTCAAATACCGCAGGCAGTACTGCCAAGGTTAACTATAAGACGACGCCAACTAACTACAATGCATGGTGCTATTCAACTGTAAACAAAAAAGTTATCGCCAATAGATTTGATTCGGAGATAAGTTTACCCCTATCTTATTTAAATCCTGGCTACCGTAAACTAACGGATGAAATCGATTATAAATTAGAAATAATACTGAGCTGGGCCCATATACCACCAGTCCTGGCACCATTCAGTTATCAGCTAGGAACAAATCCAGGCGGTACTTTAGCAGGGCCAACTACCGCTGGCGTAAGCAAGCTCATCGTAGGCTCACCTGCAATAGGTTCTACAGGAACCATTGAGTTTAAATTACGCAAAAATCTTATCGGCGGGGCATTTATTTTACCCGGCGGCATTGAGATCGGTAATTTGTACCGTTACATCTACTTCCCGGCACCAGAACCCATTTACCGACTCTATACCGAAGAGTTTGTCGTCCCCGTTCCGGTAGAGTGCCGGATCAATAACGGCACCCTGATTAACGTGCCCTTTGGCAACGTCGACAGCTCGCTGCTGACCAGCAGTGCGTCAACCTCACCCTATCACGTCGAGCGCGCCCTCAGCTACAAGTGCAACACCAGCCTCAGCCAGGATATCAAGGTGGTGCTCGCCGCTGCCCCGGCGGGCTTCAGCGACGCGGTGAAAACCAGCAATAAGGATATTGGCGTGGTGATGCTGTACAAAAACCAGCCGGTTCCTCCCAACGGCAGCTACACCACCACGCTGGTTAACGGGACAGGCAGCGACGCCGTCAGCTTTAACGTGGTCAAGCGCGGCGGCACAAGCCCCGCCACCGGGCCGTTTACCGGCTCCGGCACCCTGATTGTCAGCAGCCTGTAGCATGGAGGTGGTTAACGTGAAATTCGACTGGCGCACCGCCCTCTTAATAGCCATCATCTCGATGCTCGCCAGCCCGCTGCATGCGCGGGCGGCGCTGGCGCTGCAGCAGAGCCGGGTTATTTTCAACGGGGATAAATCCTCCGCCAGCCTGCTGGTTAACAACCAGAACATCAGCGCACCCTACCTCGCCCAGGGCTGGATTGAGGACGAGGCGGGGAGAAAAGTCCGCCGCCCGCTGCTGGTGCTGCCGCCGCTGCAGCGCATCGAGCCGGGTGCTAGCAGCCAGGTGAAAATCCAGGCGCTGCCCGATGCTAACCTGCTGCGCCAGGACCGCGAAACGCTGTTCTACATAAACCTGCGCGAAATCCCGCCGCGCAACGACCACCCCAACACCTTCAATATTGCGCTGCAAAACCGCATCAAGCTGTTTTACCGCCCGGCCGCGCTGAAGGCCCCGCCGGGCGAGCTGGCCAGCTCCTGGCTGTCGCAGCTGGTGCTGGAAAAACAGGGACAGAGCTGGCGCATCAGTAACCCCTCCGCCTACTACGTCACTCTGGTGGAGGCTCGCGGCTTCAGCGGCTTTAGCCCGCTTATGCTGGCACCGGGTGCCAGTGCACCGCTGCCCGGAGTTATCGGCAACTATGGCCGTACGCCAGTACTGACCTATCTCAACGACTACGGCGGCCGCCCCGAGGTTATCTTCGGCTGTGCTGAGACACGCTGCACGGTCACCGCTAACCGCGTGCCGCGCGGCTGATAAGGAGTGCATATGTGTTTAAGGAAAATGGTATGGGTGCTGGCCATCGTTGGCATCAGTTTTAGCTGCAGGGCAGTAATTAAGGGGGCTACTGCGGTAAAGTTCAGCGGCACAGTGGTCAACCCGCCCAACTGCATACTGAATAACAACGAGTTGATTGAAGTGCAGTTTGGCACCGTTGGCATCCGCCAGGCGGATGGCCGTCAAGTGGTTAAACCCCTCAACTATAACCTGAAGTGCAGCGGCAGCGACGGAGGCAAGTCGTTAAAGATGCAGTTAGCCGGTACGCAAGGGTTTGCCGCCGACGTACTGGCCACTTCAATCGACGGCCTCGGCGTGCGCTTTTATCGCAATGGAGAAGCAGTGACGCTGAAGGAGTGGTTCAGCCTGCCAAAACCCGCCAGTGGCCTGGTGCTGACCGCCTCGCCGATAGCCGACCCGCAGGTGAAGCCGGCTGCCGGGGACTTCCAGGCATCGGCGACGCTGCTGGTGGCATTTCAGTAACGGAGAACCCTGCAAGGGTGAGCGCCACGCTCGCCCATTTCAGAATAAACCGTCGCATTTCCGCTGCTGGCAGGGGGTAAACCGCATTTATGTGACCCCATTCCCATCCTGATGAAATAAAAGCCGCCGCTTTCACCTTAAAGTGAAATTTTTTGTTCATCTGGTAGAATAACGCACAGAAGAACAACATTTTCCTTAGCGAGCCGAGCAATGAATAACAACCCCACCCAGCTTTCCCTGTTACAGGACGATATCCGTCGCCGTTACGATACCCTGAGTAAACGCCTGAAGCAGGTGGCTCGCTATATTCTGGATAACAGCAACAGCATCGCTTTCGATACGGTCGCTTCGATCGCCCAGCAGGCCGACGTGCCGCCTTCCACCCTGATCCGCTTCTCTAACGCCTTTGGCTTTAGCGGCTTTAATGAAATGAAGCAGGTGTTTCGTCAGCACCTGATGGAAGAGACCGTTAACTATACCGAGCGAGCACGTCTGTTCCGCCAGACCGCCACCGATGAGGCGCAGGGCGCGCCGGAAAGCCCGGCAGAAATCCTTAACGTCTTCACCATGGTAAATTCGCAGGCGCTGCAGCAGCTGGCGATGCAGGTTAATCCGGAACAGCTAAATAAAGCCGTGAAGCTGCTGGACGAGGCCGATAACATCTACGTGATTGGCCTGCGCCGCTCCTTTAGCGTCGCCTCTTATCTGACCTACGCGCTGCGCCACCTTGAGCGCCGCGCCTTCCTGATTGACGGCCTCGGCGGGATGTTTGCCGAACAGCTGAGCATGGTCAATCCGAAAGATGTGGTGATCGCCATCAGCTACTCGCCGTATGCACGTGAAGCGGTGGAGCTGGTGGAGCTGGGTGCCAAACGCGGTGCGCATCAGATTGCGATTACCGACAGTCAGGTCAGCCCGCTGGCGGCGTTTAGCGACGTCTGCTTTGTGGTGCGTGAAGCGCAGGTCGATGGCTTCCGTTCGCAGGTCGCCTCACTCTGCCTGGCGCAGACGCTGGCGGTATCACTGGCGCTGACCAACGCCGACCCGAATAAACCGCGCCCATAAAAAAGGGCGACCGGAAAAAAGGTCGCCCCCTACCGCACAGATTCACTGAATTAGTGTAGGGGCTGACCCTCTTTTTCGGTCAGCCCGGTGTAAATTATCACCACGGGGCGACCGGAAAAAAGGTCGCCCCCTACCGCACAGGCTCACTGAATTGGTGTAGGGGCTGACCCTCTTTTTTGGTCAGCCCGGTGTAAATTATCACCACGGGGCGACCGGAAAAAAGGTCGCCCCCTACCGCACAGATTCACTGAATTGGTGTAGGGCTGCCCCTCTTTTTCGGTCAGCCCGGTGTAAATCATCACCACGGGTCGACCGGAAAAAAGGTCGACCGTACGGTGAGGTTCACTGAAATGCTGCAGGGACTGACCCTCTTTTTCGGTCAGCCCGGCGTCAATCATCACCACGGGTCGACCGTACGGTGAGGCTCACTGAAATGCTGTAGGGGCTGACCCTCTTTTTCGGTCAGCCCGCAGTCAATCATCACCACGGGTCGACCGTACGGTGAGGCTCTCTGAAATGCTGTAGGGGCTGACCCTCTTTTTCGGTCAGCCCGCAGCTAATCATCTCTGGCGGTTATTTTTTACGCGGATAGTCGTCGCTGTTCACCCAGGCGTGGTCTTTCTCCCAGGTAAATTTCCACAGGCGCACCGGCCCGGCCATCACGTTGAGGTAGTAGTTGTCGTACCCGGCAACGGTCGACATCGGGTGATAGCCGCGCGGCACGGTGACGACGTCATGATTGTACGGCGCCATACAGACATCCAGCGAACGGTCGTCGGTATAAACACGCTGCATCGCGAAGCCGCGATCCGGGTTAAAGCGGTGGTAATAGGTCTCTTCCAGGTAGGTTTCATCCGGTGAATCTTCCTGGTCATGCTTATGGCTTGGGTAAGAGCTGGTGTTACCCTCGTCGGTATATACCTCCACCACCAGCAGACTGTCGGCAGGCTTATCGTCCGGCAGAATATTGTGCACCAGGCGCTTGTTATTGCCCTTGCCGCGCTGCTCAACGCCGACGTCCTGCGGCGCAATCAGGCGGGCGGGCAGCTTGCCTTCCGTCGCTGGCGCACTGCATACCGCCAGCTCAAGATCGGACTCTGCTACAACTTCAACCTGCTCATTGTGCGGCACGTACACCGAATAGGGCGGCGTGCGTTCAAACGGCGACATGCGCTTACCGATGTTCGGGAACTCCGCATGGCGGGTTTTCACCGAAGCCAGCCCGGCAACCAGCACCAGGCACAGCTCTTTGCTGCCGCTCTCAAGCGTCAGCGTCTGTCCTTTTTTCAACTGATAAGCGTCGAAACCGACATAGCGCCAGCCTGCACTTTCCGGGGTAACGTGCTGGATACGGCCCTGCGCATCCGGCTGTTTTACTTTGGATAGCAATGACATTCTGTCTCCTTGTTCTGTGGGCAAGCGTAGGGGCGAGGCACGCCTCGCCCGTTTTATCAGCCCAGAGTCGGCATACTGAATTCAGACACGGTTTTCTGGCCGCTCGGCCAGCGCACGGTGGCGGTTTTCATACGGGTGTAGAAGCGCACGCCGTCCGGCCCGTGTACGTTCAGCGCACCAAACACCGAACGCTTCCAGCCGCCGAAGCTGTGGAACGCCATCGGCACCGGCACCGGCACGTTAACGCCAACCATCCCCGCCTGTACTTCACGCACGAAGTCGCGGCCGGTGTGGCCATTGCTGGTAAAGATAGCGCTGCCGTTGCCGAACTCATGGCTGTTAACCAGATCCAGCGCGGTTTTGTAGTCTGGCGCGCGCATAATGCTTAGCACTGGCCCGAAGATCTCTTCACGCCAGATCACCATCTCATTGGTGACGTTATCGAACAACGTACCGCCAACGTAGTAGCCTTCCGGGTTGCCTTCCACCTGGATACCGCGGCCATCAACCACCAGCTTCGCGCCTTCCGCCACGCCTTTGTCGATGTAGCCAAGCACTTTTTTCTGGTGCGCAGCGGAAACCACCGGCCCCATTTCATTCTCGTCTTTACCTTTGTGAATGCCAGGGCCAACGCGCAGGGCTTTTACCAGCGGCGTCAGTGCAGCAATCAGCTTGTCGGCGGTGTCATCACCCACGGCAACCACCACCGGCAGCGCCATGCAGCGCTCACCGGCAGAGCCGAACGCGCCGCCCATAATGGCGTTCACGGTGGCATCAAGGTCGGCATCCGGCATCACGATAGCGTGGTTCTTCGCCGCGCCAAACGCCTGCACGCGCTTGCCGTGGGCGCTGGCGGTGGTGTAAATATGCTCGGCCACGCCGGAAGAGCCGACGAAGCTCACCGCCTGCACGCGCGGATCTTTATACAGCTGCTCGGCGTTTTCGTTCGAGCTGTGTACCACGTTAAACACGCCGTCCGGCAGACCGGCTTCGGTCAGCAGCTCCGCCATCCGCACGGAGGCAGACGGGTCAAGGGCCGGTGGCTTCAGCACAAAGGTGTTACCGCACGCCAGCGCGATGGGGAACATCCACAGCGGCACCATTGCCGGGAAGTTAAACGGGGTGATGCCCGCGACCACGCCCAGCGGCTGCATCAGCGAGTAGCTGTCAACCCCGCTCGCCACATCCGCCGAGTTCTCACCTTTGATCAGGTGCGGGATCCCGCAGGCAAATTCCACCACTTCCAGACCACGGGTCAGTTCACCCAGCGCATCCGACCACACTTTGCCGTGCTCGCTGACGATAAGCTCGGCCAGCTCGTCGCGGTGCTGTTCCATCAGGGCTTTGAAGTTAAACATCACGCGGGCACGACGCAGCGGCGAGGTGCGGGACCAGCTATCGAACGCTTCATGAGCAACCGCAATGGCATGCGCCACTTCGTCGCTGGTGCTCTGCGTCAGTTCACGCACCGCTTTGCCGGTGGCCGGGTTGTAAATTGGGATAGTTTCATTGCTGGCGCTCAGAGAAGTTTTACCGCCAATAAAGTTTCCTACGATAGTCATGTGCTGGCCTCTTTGATGAAGTAAGTTCCCTTGCTGGCAGTCTGACGTCTTTCCGCTGCCGCGCCGGGCAAAACCCTGATTCGTGTTGAGACAGTATAATATTGAAATAAATTTTTCAAATATTTCACTTTAGAAAATTCGTTTTTAGCGGCCTGGATCGCATTTTTTACGCCCAACCGATGTGCATCGATCGCCCACTTCATTGTCCTGAGTAAAAAACGCCGCAGCGCACGCCCGGTGCGGAACCGCCGTTTTTCGAACCGCCCGGTTAGCCCGGGATAATTGTGCGCTAAAACAGCTGCACTCCCCTGGGTTACAGGCTGCTGAACACCGCTATTATTGAAATTTTGCGAGACGGATCTAAAAATTTAAATTTCATTATTAACTAAACATGAAATAAATGTTCTCTTGTAGGCCATGCAGCACCTGCGACTGGCTCCGGCATGACAATAGCGCTGGCGCGGTAACCTTTTGAATACGCCCTACTTAACAGGAGCCATCTCATGGCTATTGATCCAACCCGCTTTTGCATTAACCGTAAAATCGCCCCCGCGCTCAGCATTGAAGCGTTTTTCCAGCTGGTGCAAAAACTCGGCCTGCATAAGGTTGAGCTGCGCAATGATATGAAGGGCGGCAGCGTTACCGACAATATGAGCCATCAGCAGGTGCGCAACCTGGCCGAAAAATATGGCATCGAGATCGTCACCATCAACGCGCTGTATCCGTTTAACCAAATCAGCGCTGACCTGCTGACGCGGGCGGAATCGCTGCTGAAAGATGCCAGCGGGATTGGTGCTAAAGCGCTGGTGATGTGCCCGCTCAACGACGGGACGCGAATTTCGGCCGAGGATACCGCAGCCGCGCTGCGCGAGCTGGCGCCGCTGTTTGCACGCTACGGCGTCAATGGCCTGGTTGAGCCGCTGGGGTTCCCGGTCAGTTCACTGCGCTCTGCCGGCCAGGCTATTAGCCTGATCCAACAGGCCGAGGTGCCGTTTAAAATCGTGCTGGATACCTTCCATCACCATCTGTTTGAGGGCGCGGAGCAGGATTTCGCCGCCGGTATTGCTGTGTCGCAGATTGGCCTGGTGCACCTCTCCGGAGTGATTGATGGCCGCCCGGTGAATGAGCTGACCGATGAAGAGCGCCTGATGCTGAGTGAAGACGACCTGCTGAAAAGCGCGTGGCAGGTGCAGCGCCTGGAAGCGCTGGGTTACCAGGGGGTTTACGCCTTCGAGCCGTTTGCCTCGGTGATGGACAGCTGGAGCGCGGCGGACATTGAGCGTGAGATCCGCCAGAGCATTGCGTTACTGCAGGATTAATGACAATCCGGGCCGATCGGAAAAAAGATCGGCCCCTGCGGGTAATGTCGGGGCGCGGCATGCCGCGCCCGCCAGGGGTGATCATTCCGAAAGTCGTCAGAGGCGCTGTTTCAGGCACTACAATGGCTGACGCATACGCCAAAAACGGAGAATCAATGAAACCCTTACCCCAGGAGAAAATCGGGCAGAATATCCTGCTGAAGCTGGCGACGCTGATGGTGATCCTCGGCGCGATTAAGCTGTCCGCAGAGATCGTCGTGCCGTTTTTACTGGCGTTGTTCTTTGCCATCGTGCTTAACCCAATGGTCAGCTGGCTGATGCGGCGCGGCGTGCGGCGCGGGCTGGCGATAGGCCTGGTGACGGTGGCGATTATTATTGTGCTGGGGCTGCTCGGTCTGATGATTGCCGGGTCGGCGCAGGAGTTCAGCGAGGTTTACCCGCAGCTGCAGGCGCAGGCGGAACAGAAGCTGGCCGTGGTGCAGCATCTGGCCGGGCGCTTCCACATTAATATTTCGGCGCAGTCGCTGGCGCAGCGGCTGGATCCAAACGCCATCGTCGACGTCGCCACGACCATGCTTGGGCAGTTCTCCGGAGCGATGGCGCAGGTTATTCTGGTGGTGATGACGGTGATTTTCATGCTGTTTGAGGTGCACCACCTGCCGTACAAGCTGCGCTATGCCCTGGTCAATCCGCAGATCCGCATCGCCGGGCTGCACAAGGCGCTAAAAGGCGTGACGCACTATCTGGCGCTGAAAACCCTGATCAGCCTGTTTACCGGGGTGCTGGTGTGGCTGGCGCTGCTGGCGCTCGGCGTAAAGTTTGCGCTGCTGTGGGGCGTGGTGGCCTTTGTGCTCAACTTCATTCCTAATATCGGCCCGGTGATAGCCGGCGTTCCGCCGGTGCTCCAGGCGCTGCTGCTCAATACGCCGCTGGATGCCGGGCTGGTGGCGGGGCTGTTTATCGCCATTCATATGCTGCTGGGGAATCTGCTGGAGCCGCGCGTGATGGGGCGCGGGCTGGGGCTGTCGAGCCTGATTGTGTTTCTGTCGCTGATCTTCTGGGGCTGGCTGCTTGGCCCCATCGGCATGCTGCTGTCGGTGCCGCTAACCAGCGTGTGTAAGATCCTGATGGAGACCACGCCGGGCGGCGGAAGGCTGGCAATTTTACTGGGTAACGGGCGGAAATCGCTTTAACACATGGGGCGACCGAAAAAGAAGGTCGCCCCCTACACAGATCGCGCTGGGACAAACCGTCAAATCGCCTCCTACCCGATTGGCGTAGGGGCGGACCCTCTTTTCGGTCCGCCCGGCATATCATCATCTGTTACTCAATAAACAGCCGGTCATACACGTGCTGTAAATGGCGCTCCATGCAGGCGCGCGCCTGCGGGGCATCGCGGGCGATAATCGCCGCGGCAATATCGGCGTGATCCTGATTCATCTCGCGCGGGAAATCACTTTCGGCGTAGTGGCTCTCCAGGCGCACAAAGCGCGAGCTTTTACGCTTGTTCCACAGGTATTCCATCATATCGCGCAGCACCTCGTTGCCGGTCATCTCGGCAATCAGCAGGTGGAAACGCTTATCTTCGCGCAGAAACTTGTCGTCATTGACGTGCAGCTGGATGAGATCCTGGGTGATCTCCTGCAACTCTGCGCGCTGGTCATCACTGCCGTTGCGCGCCGCCAGTTCCGCGGTCATCGCTTCATACACCTGGCGCGCCTGTATCAGCGCCTTGAGGCTGAACTCCTCCTCTGCCGGGGCGCTCTCGCTCTGCGGCAGCGGGTTCATGACGTAAACGCCGTTGCCGGTGCGGATCTCCACCCAGCCGGTAATCTCCAGCGCAATCAGCGCTTCGCGGATCGACGAGCGGCTGACGCCGAGCTGCTTCGCCAGCTCCCGCTCCGGCGGCAGGATAGCGCCCGCCGGAAACTGTCCCTGCTTAATGCAGTTAATCAGCAGGTTAGAAATCTGCCGGTATAGGCGCTCTACTTTTAGTGTCGGTAAATCCATACCTGTTCCTGGCGGGGAAAGTGATGCGCTGAGCTTATCACAGCCGGGCGAGGCATGCCTCGCTGCGACAAACTCAGGTGACGCCCGAAGGGGTGTGCCCTACCCGACCCACGCCAAATTTACCGTGCTGCGATCGCCATCACGGTACCGTAACGGGGTTAGCGTTTATTCTCTGGTCCAGCGGCCTGACCACTGGGCCGGAAAATTCGATAACGACACCGATAAACGGCCGCTGAGCCGGCAAGGATTACCGATGACGGTTTCTACCTTTGCAACACCTCTACAAAAAACCATCCGTATCAAACGGATACAAACCGTATCGCTGATACTGCTGTTCACCGCCGGGATCATTAACTTTCTCGATCGCGGATCGCTGTCGATCGCCAACGCGGCGATCCGCAACGATCTCGGGCTGTCCGCCACCGAATTCGGCGTGCTGCTCTCCGCCTTCTCGCTCTCTTACGGCATCTCGCAGTTGCCGAGCGGCCTGCTGCTGGACCGCTTTGGTCCGCGCATCGTGCTGGGCGGCGGCCTGCTGTTCTGGTCGGTGATGCAGGCGATGGCCGGGGCAGTGAACAGCTTCAGCCACTTTATTATGCTGCGTATTGGCCTCGGCATCGGCGAAGCGCCGTTTATGCCGAGCGGCGTTAAAGTGGTCAACGACTGGTTCAGCGCCCGCGAGCGCGGCCTGCCGATGGGCATTTTTAACTCCTCCACCACCTTCGGCCAGGCCTTTGCCCCGCCGATCCTCGTGGCGCTGATGCTGGCGTTCGGCTGGCGGATGATGTTTGTGATTATCGGCGTGGCGGGCGTGGCGGTAGCGCTGTGCTGGGTGGCCTGGTATCGCAACCGCGACCGCTTTGCCCTGACCCGCGAAGAGCAGCAGTATCTTGACCAGGACACGCAGCCGTCGCAGAAAACCCGCGTGTCGCTAAAGGAGTGGGGTACGCTGTTTAAGAAGCGCACGGTGTGGGGGATGATCCTCGGCTTCAGCGGCGTCAACTATACCGGCTGGCTCTATCTCTCGTGGCTGCCGGGCTATCTGCAGGCGGAGCGCGGGCTGAGCCTGGCGAGCACCGGCTGGGTGGCGGCAATCCCATTCCTGTTTGGCTCCATCGGCATGCTGGTCAACGGCACCGTCGCCGACCGCCTGGCGCGGCGCGGCTATGCGCTGGCGAAAACCCGTAAAGCGCTGATCTGCTTCGGGCTGGTCTGCTCCGCCGCCTGTACCCTGCTGGTCGTGCAGTCCACCTCCACCGCCATGGCCGTGGGCTTTATCAGCCTGGCGCTGTTCTTTGTCCACTTTGCCGGCACCTCAGCCTGGGGGCTGGTGCAGGTGATGGCGCCGTCGCGCATGGTGGCCTCGGTCAGCAGTATTCAGAACTTCGGCAGCTTTATCTGCGCCTCATTCGCGCCGATTGTCACCGGCTGGGTGGTCGACACCACCGGCTCGTTCAATATGGCGCTGGTGATCTGCTCCTGCGTGACCTTTGCCGGGGCGCTGGCCTATTTCTTTATCGTAAAAGATCCGATTACAGACTAATTAAGGAGAACGCATGGAACATACATGGCGCTGGTACGGCCCTAAAGACCCGGTATCGCTGGATGATGCCCGCCAGGCGGGAGCCACGGGCATCGTCACCGCTCTGCACCATATCCCTAACGGCGAAGTGTGGCCAGTGGAGGAGATCAAAGCGCGTCAGGCGCTGCTGGCGGAGAAGGGCCTGGTGTGGTCCGTGGTCGAGAGCGTGCCGATCCACGAGTCGATCAAAACCCAGCGCGGCGACTACAAACAGTACATCGCCAACTATCAGCAGTCGCTGCGCAACCTTGGCGCCTGCGGCATCGACACCGTGTGCTACAACTTTATGCCGGTGCTGGACTGGACGCGCACCGACCTCGGCTGGGCGCTGCCGGATGGGGCGAAAGCGCTGCGCTTCGACCATATCGCCTTTGCCGCCTTCGAGCTGCATATCCTGCAGCGCCCGAACGCGGCGCAGGATTACAGCGTGGACGAGCAGCAGCAGGCCGCAGCGTACTTTAAGGCGATGAGCGCGCAGCAGGTCGAGACCCTGACGCGCAACATTATTGCCGGGCTGCCGGGCGCCGAAGAGGGTTACACGCTGGAGCAGTTCCAGGCGCAGCTGTCGCAGTATGACGGTATCGACCACGCCAAACTGCGCGAGCATATGGCGGAGTTTTTACGCGCTATCGTGCCGGTAGCGACGGAAGCGGGCATTGTCCTGGCGGTGCACCCGGACGATCCACCGCGCCCCATTCTCGGCCTGCCGCGCATTGTCTCCACCATTGAGGATATGCAGTGGCTGAAAGAGACCGTTGACAGCGTAAACAACGGCTTTACCTTCTGCACCGGCTCTTACGGCGTGCGCGCGGATAACGACTTGGTGAAGATGGCGGAGACCTTTGCCGACCGCATCCACTTTGCTCATCTGCGCTCGACCAAACGCGAAGAGAACCCCAACAGCTTCCATGAGGCCGCGCACCTGGCGGGGGATGTCGATATGGTGGGGGTGATCAAGGTGATTCTGGCCGAGGAGCAGAGGCGCCGCCGCAGCGGTAATCAGCGTGCTATTCCGCTGCGCCCGGACCACGGCCACCAGATGCTCGACGACCTGCATAAAAAAACCAACCCGGGCTATTCGGCGATTGGTCGTCTGAAAGGGCTGGCGGAAATTCGCGGCGTCGAGCTGGCGTTAAAGCAGATCTTCTTTAATTCTGACTCTAAATAATTCGAGCTGCAGGAAGGCGGCAAGTTCACGCATCCTCGGGAGCATAGATAACTATGTGACCGGGGTAAGTGACAAATCTGCCCGGAGCAGATTTGAACGCTGTTCACAGCGGCCCCGAAGGGGCGAAGCCCACGGATGGGCTGAGTAATGCAGCCAACGCATCTGCGGCTTGAAGTATGACGAGTCAGTCCACAATGAAAAGATGCGCACCGGTGTCAGTCCACGAGCGGTGCGCTTCCGCATTATCCGCCACCTGGTAACTCATGCCCGCCGTGAGGGTAAAAACGCGGCCATCTTTCAGCTCGGTATGCAGCTCGCCGGACAGGCACAGCAGGATATGGCCTTTACTGCACCAGTGGTCGGCCAGGTAACCTGCGCTGTACTCCACCATCCTCACGCGAACCGCGCCAAACTGCTGGGTGCGCCACCATGCCGTTCCCTTCTCCCCCGGATGTTCCGTCGCTTCCAGTGCCGACCAGGCCGTGGTGCCAAAAGGAATGTCGCTCATCTTCATTATCTTGCCCTTTCATCTCGCGAAAAAACCAAACTACGCCTGCCTGTCGGCGGCGACAAGGCTTCTCGCCTGTTTCTGGCATTTACTGGCAGTATTCATATTTGTTATGCAAATTTTTTAATTGTTTACTGCAGGGTGTCGATAATTACTTGATAACATGCGGTGTAAAACCGACCATTTCCCGCCATTGCGGACTATTCGTGCGCCCTTCCGCGCCCACAGGGGATCAGCTTGCAAGCAATCATAAAGCCAAAGTATGCGCGTTTATGGCTGGTCATCGCCGGGCTGCTGCCGCTGATCCTGTGCCTGATCTTCACCTTTATTGAGGCGCGCCAGGCGGTGAAACGCCAGCAGGAGGTCACCGCCTCGATGCTGCTGAGCCAGGCAGAGCACATCAGCGATATGGCGTGGAATATGTCTGACCGCCTGCGCCAGTTTAATCATCGCAGCTGCGATGATATTAAATTTGACCTTCAGCAGCTTGGCTCGTTATACCCTTATTTCCGCTCCATTGGCCTGGCCCAGGATGAGATCGTCTTCTGCTCCTCGGCCTACGGCGACACTCTGGGCTCGCTGGAAACCATGATGCGCCAACCGCTACCGCCGCTGCGTAAAGCCTGGTGGAGCCTGTCGGTGGCGGGGACTTACGGCGTGCAGGATCGTCCGGCAGTGGTGTTTATGCGTGAAATCCCTGGCGGCTTCGGTACGTACGCCGTGGTGGATGGTCAGTATCTGATTGATGTTATGCAGGCTGCCGGTACCCGTCACGGCTACCATATCGCCATGCGGTTTGGCGGGGGCTACCGCATTATTAGCGGTGAAATGCAGAACGATCGGCCCGGTATCCTCGGTAACAGCATCTACCGCCGTAGCTCTGAGCGTTACCCGATCGCCATCAGCATTACCGCCCCGCGCTCTGAAGCGCTGCTAAGCTGGCGGCAGGTGTTGTTCACCTTCCTGCCGATGGCCATTATCCTCTCGCTGCTGTTTATCGCTCTGACCAGCAGCTGGCTGAAGCGTAAAAGCTCGTGGGGTGATGAAATTCGCCGCGCCATTAGCCGCGGTGAGTTCTCGGTGAATTATCAGCCGGTGATGAATCTGCAAACTGAATCGCTGGCCGGAGCCGAAGCGCTGATGCGCTGGCAGCGCTCCGACGGCAGCTGGGTGCGCCCGGATATCTTTATCGCCGCCGCCGAACAGGAAGGGATGATCGTTCCGCTCACCCGCCATCTGTTGGCGTTAGTGAGTAAAGACTGCGCCAGCTGGCAAGTGTCGCCAGGATTTCATATCGGTATTAACGTGGCGGCAGAGCATTTACAGCATGAGGCGTTCGTCAGCGACATTCGCCAGTTCGCTGCCAGCGTCGCGCATCTGCAACTGGCGATTACGCTGGAGTTGACCGAGCGCAGCCTGATCGTCGACGGCGCCGAGGTGGCGCGCAAGCTGGCCGAGCTGCGACAGGAAGGGATGCACGTGGCGATCGATGATTTCGGCACCGGTCACTGCTCGCTGAGCTATCTGCAAACCTTCCCTATCGACTATCTGAAGATTGATAAAGGGTTCGTCAATGCGATTGAAGCGGTTGATGGGGAAACGCCGGTGCTGGACGCCATTATTCAGCTGTCGCACCGTCTGGCGCTGGAGGTGGTGGCAGAAGGCGTGGAAACTGCGATGCAGCTCGAATACCTGAAAAAACAGGGGGTGGCGTTTATCCAGGGCTTTTACTACGCCCGCCCGCTGGACAATGCCGCGCTGCTCAACTGGGTTAAGCAGCAGGATAATAAGCCGCGATAACCTCTACTGACGCCAGCCGCGGAAGGTTCACCCCAGTTCCCGGGGTGAAAATGCCGTTAGTCGTCATTCCTCCCCCCGCTGTTTCTGAGCGAAATTATGTGACCTCGCCAGGAACAGATATACTGTATGCGGGCAAAGTGCGCGGACGTGCTACATGCAACGTTTCTGCATGGCTGACGATGGCGCATTTTGCTGTAGGTTTTTCACCCGTGACCGGTCAGGCAGACAGCACGGGCCTGACCTTTGTCGTGTGAATTTTTATTTGTGAAACAGATAATTACAGGGTGTTTTATATGAAGCTACGTAGGAAGCGTGTTAAGCCTATTGGGATTAAAGACGTCACCATTATTGATGACACCAAATTACGTAAAGCCATTACTGCGGCCTCACTCGGCAACGCGATGGAGTGGTTTGATTTCGGCGTTTACGGCTTTGTGGCCTATGCATTGGGCCAGGTATTCTTCCCGGGAGCTGACCCGGGCACACAGATGATTGCCGCCCTGGCGACCTTCTCCGTTCCCTTCCTCATCCGTCCATTAGGCGGCCTGTTCTTTGGCGCACTGGGCGATAAGTATGGTCGTCAGAAAATCCTGTCGATCACCATCATCATTATGTCAGTCAGTACCTTCTGTATCGGGCTGATCCCGTCCTATGCCTCCATAGGCATCTGGGCACCGATCCTGCTGCTGCTGTGCAAAATGGCACAGGGCTTCTCGGTCGGCGGTGAATACACCGGGGCGTCAATCTTCGTTGCCGAATACTCACCGGACCGTAAGCGTGGATTTATGGGCAGCTGGCTGGACTTCGGTTCAATTGCCGGTTTCGTGCTCGGTGCCGGGCTGGTGGTGCTGATTTCAGCCGTTATCGGTGAAGCGAACTTCCTCGACTGGGGCTGGCGTATTCCGTTCTTCGTTGCGCTGCCGCTGGGCATCATCGGCCTTTACCTGCGCCATGCGCTGGAAGAGACCCCGGCGTTCCAGCAGCACGTGGATAAACTGGAACAGGGCGACCGTGAAGGCCTGGCCGACGGCCCGAAAGTCTCGTTCAAAGAGATTGCTACTAAACACTGGAAAAGCCTGCTGGCCTGTATTGGCCTGGTGATTGCCACCAACGTCACCTACTACATGCTGCTGACCTACATGCCGAGCTACCTGTCGCATAATCTGCACTACTCGGAAGACCATGGCGTGATGATCATCATCGCCATCATGCTGGGGATGCTGTTTGTCCAGCCGGTTATGGGCCTGATGAGCGATAAGTTTGGCCGTCGTCCGTTCGTGATTATCGGCAGTGTCGCGCTGCTGCTGCTGGCTGTGCCTTGCTTTATGCTGATTAACAGCGGCGTGATGGGGCTGATTTTTGCCGGTCTGCTGATTCTGGCGGTGATCCTCAACTGCTTCACCGGGGTAATGGCTTCCTCACTGCCGGCGATGTTCCCAACGCATATCCGCTACAGCGCGCTGGCCAGTGCCTTCAACATCTCGGTGCTGATTGCCGGCCTGACGCCAACCGCTGCAGCATGGCTGGTAGAAGCGACCAGCAACCTGTATATGCCGGCTTACTACCTGATGGTGGTGGCGGTGATTGGTTTAATCACCGGCATCATGATGAAGGAAACGGCCAATATGCCGCTGCGCGGTGCCACTCCGGCAGCCTCTGATATGGCAGAAGCCAAAGAGATCCTGCAGGAGCATCACGACAACATCGAGCACAAAATCGAAGATATCAGCGAGCAGATCGCCGAGCTGGAAGCCAAGCGCTCCCGCCTGGTGGATCAGCATCCGCGTATTAACGAGTAATTGTCGCGGGGCGACCAGAAAGCGGTCGCCCCTTGCAACAGACCCCGAGTATTAATCAACTCCAGGAGTCGACCTTCTTTTTCGGTCGACCCCTTACGAGCCTGGCATGCCCGGTCCCAGCACTGTTCACGATTTATGGAAGTTCATACCGCATGAACAGAATCCGATCGTGAACATCATCTTTTTTCAGTTTCCACCCTAAACGATAAAGCATCAGAGCGGCTCAGCTGGTGCGGGTAGCCAATCAGAAGATTGTTTTTCCCCAGCTCCAACATTCCCAGTCCGTTAAACTTTCCCCTATGCCCCGCGCCAAAATCCAGCCGCAACGAATTCCCCGACCAGATACGTGGCAAGCGCCCTGGTGTATGTCCACTCAGAATGAAATCAATACCGCCGATACGTTGCTGAAAATCACTGCGTTGTCGACGTCGCCCGTACAAGCAGGCATTGATCACCTCCTGCTCCCCGGCAATGAGTCGCGCAAAAAAAACCTCAATCAGGGAGATTTCAGGCGGAACCTCGGCGTGAATGACACAATAAAGTTGCCCCTGAGATCGGATAAGCATGGCATAAGGTAACGGCTCAACGAGCTGGCAATACGCATTTTGTAAGGCCGCTGGCAACTCGAAAAACCAGGCTCCACCCTCCCGGCTCCAGCTTTGCTGTCGCGCCAAGCGTTCATCACCCTGCGCATGATACCAGGCCAGCATCATCTCTTCATGGTTGCCTCGCACAGCATAAAACCAGGGTTGCCTTAACAACTCAATACAGCATGGGCTTTCATCCCCGCGATCGATTAAGTCGCCCACGGCAAACAACCGGTCGCTGGACACATCGAAATTGACCTCTGACAACAACCGCTGTAAAGCTGAATAGCAGCCATGTAAATCACCTATCGCGAAGTCACGACCCTGCTTATTTTCAGCAACCGATGTGAGCATGAATGCCTCCCTGCTGCGGTTAGAAATCAACCCATTGTGGTTGCATAAAAAGAACATTGTTCATAGAATAATTTTGTTCATGCTGCGTGAACAAATTATGGGATGTGAACATGCATGATGAAGCTCAACTACTGGAAAAAGTGCTAACTAATTTGCCAGAAGCACTTAAAATCGAGGATATTCGCTGGAGCCGCAACCTCGATTTTCACGATGGTCGTCTTACGCTGCGAACACCCGATGGCGCCGCCTTCACTTTTCTGTTCACTATCAAGCTAAGGCCGCGCAAAGAGATACTGCAGAAAATGCACAGCATTTTCAGGCAGAACAGCACTCACCCGGCACTGCTGATTTGTGAACGCCTTAGCCCGGCGATGACGCAGTATTGCGAAGAAAATCATATCAATTTTATCGATAGCGGTGGTAATGCCTGCATAGCTTTACCCGCACTATTCTTGCGCATCAGCGGGCGTAAACTCCCCCCCGTTATCAGGGAGCGCCCCCGGATATCAGAGGGGGTAATGAAACTGCTGTTTGTTCTGCTAACACAGCCGGGTTCGATAAATGAAAATTATCGCCAGCTGGCAAGCTATGCAGGGATCTCCCTGGGTATGGTCAGCAAAGCATTTGATTATCTCGAAACTGAGCGCCACTACCGCTCGGGCAAGCAAGGCCGTCGCCTGACCGATCCGGACTGGCTGATGGCGGAATGGATACGTGAATACGCATCAGTACTGCGGCCCAAATTGAAAACACTTCAGCTGGAATGTGATATCAACTGGCGCAGTATTGAACTTGAAGAGGGCGAGTGCTGGGGAGGAGAGCCCGCCGGTTATCTTCTTTCCGACCGCTATCTCAAGCCTGAAATCCTGCAACTTTTTACCCATTCTCCTCTGACAGAGCGGAGAAAAAGCTTACGGCTTAAGCCTCATCCGAGCGGGAAATTCATCTTAACCCA
Organism: Erwinia aphidicola; assembly: GCF_024169515.1. Taxonomy (NCBI): domain Bacteria; kingdom Pseudomonadati; phylum Pseudomonadota; class Gammaproteobacteria; order Enterobacterales; family Erwiniaceae; genus Erwinia; species Erwinia aphidicola. Next base: position 1,485,671 of record NZ_JAMKCQ010000001.1, read on the forward strand.
GGCCTTCTGGGGCAAAGATTTTTCGCTCACAGAGCGCGCAAAAACAGTGCTATGCGTGGCTGAACTTATCGCCAGCCGGGACGACCGCAATATCGAAACCGCAGGGCGGATTAATGAAAAACACCTACACATTAGCCAAACCCATCTCTTCGGAAACTGAGGCGCTGCTCCTCCGCATCAATCACGTCTGCCGCACGCTGAAGATCGAGTTTTTTGTTGCCGGTGCGACGGCGCGCGAGGTGATGTTGCTGCACGTTCACGGTCGGAAAAGTGGCCGTCAGACCAATGATATCGATATTGCGGTATACCTGAAAAACTGGGAGCAGTTCACCGCCCTTAAGCAGGCGATGATTGAGCAGGATGCTAAAGAAGTCAGGCATAATGTGCATCGGATGATATGGCACGGCACCGAAATAGACATCATCCCCTTTGGCCCTGTTGCCCAAAACAATAAGGTCGCATGGCCGCCCGACCGGGACATTATCCTGCACGTCGAGGGTTTCCAGGAGGTATGGCAGCATGCCGGGCGGGTTGAGATTGCCGCTGGCAACAGCATCCACTTCACTTCCCTGCCGGGACTGCTGCTGTTGAAACTATTCGCATGGCGTGACAGAGGCAATAGAGACAGCCGGGATGCTGTCGATATTTTCAACATCCTGACGGAGTATTCGCGCATCGAAGACGAGCGCCTTTATGACAATGATGCCTGGTGCGAGCGTGTCGACTGGGTCCCGGAAAGACTCGGGGCGCTACTGGCAGGCAGTGATACGGCCGCGATCGCATCAGCAGAAACATGTCAGGAGTTATTGGCATTAGATAAAGCGCGCTTAACCGATACCATTGTTCGTCAAAATGAAAGCGTCGAAGCGCTAAAGGTAGAAAATATCATTGATGATTTCTGGGACGGTCTGGCCGGAAATTAACGCTGTGATACTGCATTTGCCCACTTTCCCCGCAGTCAGCCCTTCAGATAAACCTTACGTGCGGCGAAACGCCCACTTTCCCGACCAGAGCAGCTACACTTCTCCCCTGATGGAAAACTGAATCTGAGGTAATAACGTGAAAATTAAAAGCTACGCGGCAATGAAAGCAGGCCAGGCTCTGGAACTGTATGAGTATGACGCGGCTGCGCTGAGCGCAGAGGAAGTTGAAGTCGAAGTGGAATACTGCGGCGTCTGCCATTCTGACCTGTCGATGATCGACAACGAATGGGGTATTTCCCAGTACCCCACCATTGCCGGCCACGAAGTGATCGGCCGCGTTTCCGCGCTCGGTGATGCGGCGCAAGACAAAGGCCTGAAGATCGGCCAGCGCGTTGGCATTGGCTGGACGGCAAAAAGCTGCCAGCACTGCGATGCCTGCATCAACGGCGAGCAGGTCAACTGCCAGAACGGCAGCACGCCAACCATCCTCAACCACGGCGGTTTTGCCGAGAAGCTGCGCGCCGACTGGCAGTGGGTGATCCCATTACCGGAAAGCCTGGATGCGGCCAGCGCCGGTCCGCTGCTGTGCGGCGGTATCACCGTGTTTAAACCGCTGCTGATGAGCAACATCACCGCCACCAGCCGCGTCGGTGTTATCGGCATTGGTGGCCTCGGCCACATCGCGATTAAGATCCTGCGCGCCATGGGTGCCGAAGTGGTGGCGTTCAGCTCCACGCCGAATAAAAAGCAGTCGATTCTCGATATGGGCGCCGACGAAGTGGTCAACAGCCGCGATCCGGAAGCGCTGAAGTCCCAGGCGGGCCGCTTCGACCTGATCCTCAGCACCGTTGCCGTTGACCTCGACTGGAAGCCGTACTTCACCGCGCTGGCGCCAAAAGGCAAGTTCCACACCGTGGGTGCCGTGATGAAGCCGATCGAAGTGGGCGCGTTTGACCTGATCATGGGTGATAAAGCCGTAACCGGCTCTTCCACCGGCTCCCCGGGCCAGCTGCGTTCGCTGCTGAAGCTGGCGGCACGCCGCGATATTGCGCCGCACGTCGAGTTCTTCCCGATGTCGAAAATCAACGACGCGCTGGACCACGTCCGCGCCGGGAAAGCCAATTTCCGCGTGGTGCTGAAAGCGGATTTTTAAGACGGTGATGGCGGTGGGCGAGGCATGCCTCGCCCCTACGTAGAGGTCGGGCATACCCGACCTTTTTTATCCCCCTGGCTCCTTCCCCCTGAATAAGTTCCCGCCTTCTGTAATATTTATTTACATCGCAATGCTAAATACATATAGTTCTCATTTGCTTTAACATTACAGGCCAACCGTGGTCTGGATTGCACGCCAGTGGACCTCACCGCGTCATCAGGGATTCAGTGACAAGACGCTACCGCTCAGGGATATTCGGTAAATTTTTCATGTCCGGTGCAGGAAATTAATTAAAACTATCGAGTTATCCGAGGAATTACCGTGCTGTTTTCTCGTCCTGAATTCACTGATAAAACACCCGCTACGCTATTATCCGCTCAGCGCATTTTCACCCCCTCCGTCGCCGCGTTACTGGTGATTTCTGCACTGCATCCGGCACTGGCAGCGGAAACCGCGCAGAGTGAAACGCTGACCGTAGAAGCCAACTCCGCCAGCAGCCCCGCAGCACAGGCCGCAGCGGACTACAGCGTGCCGGTGACGACCGCCGGTACCAAAATGACGCTGGCGCTGCGCGATATCCCGCAGTCGGTCAGCATCATCAGCAAACAGCGAATTCAGGACCAGGCGCTGCACAGCATCGGCGAAGTGCTGAATAACACCACCGGCATCTCCGCCTCGAATATCGACTCCGACCGTGCGAACTACTATTCGCGCGGCTTTCTGATCAACAACTACCTGTTCGACGGCGTTCCGACGGTGGTGCAGGATGTGTGGGACCTCGGCGACGCCCAATCCGACACCGCCATTTACGACCGTATTGAGATCGTGCGCGGCGCTAACGCCCTGTCGCTCGGTTCCGGCAATCCTTCCGCCTCGGTTAACATGGTGCGCAAGCACGCCGACAGCAAAGTGGTCACTGGCAGCCTGTCTGCTGAAACCGGCAGCTGGGACAAGCAGCGCTATGTGGGCGATGTCACCGTGCCGTTGAACGAGTCCGGCAGCGTGCGCGGCCGCGTCATCGGCGGCTATCAGGAAAATGACAGCTGGCTGGATCGCTACCACGCGCGCAAGAAATTCCTCTCTACGCTGATCGATGCCGACCTGAGCGACACCACCACCCTGTCGCTGGGCTGGGATTACCAGGACACCAGCAGCGAAGACCCAAGCTGGGGCGGTATCCCGACCTTCTACAGCAACGGCGAGCGCACTCACTTCGACCGCAGCTTTAATACCGGTGCGGACTGGGCCTATAGCGATAAACAGTCGAATAAGATCTTTGCCACGCTGAAGCAGAGGTTTGATAGCGGCTGGCAGGCGCAGGTCACCGGCAGCCACAGCAAAACCACCTTCGACACCCGCCTGATGTACCCGGACGGTTACCCGGATAAAGCTACCGGCCAGGGCATTACTCTTTACAGCGGCTGGAACAAAGGCCGCCGCACCACCGACAGCGTAGACCTCTACGCTAACGGTCCGTTTGAGCTGCTGGGCCGCAGCCATGAGCTGATGATTGGCGGCAGCTACAGCAAGCAGGACAACACCTTCTTCAACAGCTTTGCAGACCTGTCCGGCGTCAATATTGGTGACTACAGCAGCTGGAACGGCTCTACCGGCGCGACCGACTGGTCAGCCTTTAGTCCCTATCTGGAGGACACCATTCGCCAGAAATCGGTGTATACCGCCGCACGCTTCTCGCTGGCTGACCCGCTGTCACTGCTGGTCGGCGCTCGCTATACCGACTGGAGCGCCAACGGCACCTCCGGCACCAACGACAGCGATAAAATCGCGCCGTATGCGGGCCTGACGTACGATCTCAACGACACCTACTCCGTCTACGCCAGCTATACCAGCATCTTCCAGCCGCAGACGTCACGTAACAGCGAAGCGAAGTACCTCGATCCGGTCAGCGGAAAAAGCTATGAAACCGGCATCAAAGGCGACTGGGCCAACAGCCGTCTGACCGCCACGCTGTCGCTGTTCCGCACCGAGCAGAACGGCCTGGGCGTCAACAGCTACACCTACATCCCGGGCAGCACCGAATACGCTTACGACGCTGTCGATGCGGTCAGCCGCGGCGTGGAATTTGAAGTTAACGGTGCCCTGACCGACAACTGGCAGATGACTTTCGGCGCCTCGCGCTATATTGCCGAGCAGCGCGATGGCACCGCCGTGATGCCGGAGATCCCGCGCACTACCGCCAAACTGTTCACCCGCTATCGCCTGCCGATGCTGCAGGACCTGACCGTGGGCGGCGGCGTCAACTGGCAGAACAAGACCTTTAATAACGTCGCCGGTGGCCCGGCTGGCAGCGACTACATCGATCAAAGCCCGGTGACGCTGGTCAATCTGTTCGGTCGCTACCAGGTGACGAAACAGGTTTCCGTACAGGCCAACGTCAACAACCTGTTCGACAAAGAGTACTACGACTATATGGGCACCTATGTGGTGTATGGCGCGCCGCGTAACTTCTCCGTTTCCGCTCATTACGCGTTTTAATCTGCGTTAAAAATCGGCCAGCCGCGCCCCTGCGGCTGGTTTTTTTTTACATATTAAGAAAAGTCCGATACGTTCTGATAATTTCCGATACACTGCTTTATCGACCCGCCCACATTGCTGATTCATGCACTACTACTCACCCGATGACAGCCAGTTAAAACTGCGCTCAACGCGTTTTATTCGTCGCATGTTCGCCATGCGTCAGCTGGGCACCTTTTTGTGTTTTTTCCCCTTTCAGTCGGTGCTTTCGGAACTGGATCGCAGCACGTGGTTCACTATTTTGCTGTTTATTAATGCCTTTATCTGGCCGTCGGTCGCCTGGCTACTGGCGCACTCCTCACCTGACCCGACTAATACTGAGCGCCACAACTTAACCATTGATGCCGCGTTTGGCGGCGCATGGGTGGCGCTGATGGCCGTCAGCCCGATGCCTTCGCTGATTATCATCGCTGTGCTGGCCTCTGACCGCTATGCGGCCGGCGGCTGGCCCCAGCTTAAACCGGCGATCGTGGCATTTATGCTGACCTTTATCCCACTCTGGGCAGTGCTCGGCCTGCCGCTGCAGCCGACCTTTAGCACGCGTACGGTGTGGCTGACGCTGCCACTGGCAACCTGCTATATGCTGGTGCTGAGTGCGGTGTCGTATCAGCTCACGCTTAGCCTGCGGCGGAAAAACCGCGAGCTGGAACGCATCTCGCTGATGGACCCGAGCCTGAAGATCCCCAACCGCCGCCTGTTTGACCGCCGTCTGGAGAGCGAATACCTGCGCACCCAGCGTGGCGAAGGCCGCGCCTGGCTGATGCTGATCGACGTGGATAATTTCAAGCAGGTCAATGACCGTTTTGGCCACGAAGCGGGGGATTATCTGCTGGCGGAGATCTCACGCCTGCTGCGCAGCGAAGTGGGCACCCGCGATATTCCGGCGCGCTTCGGTGGCGATGAGTTAGGGGTGATTGTGCGCGATGCCGACGATATCACTATCGTGATGCTGGCCGCGGCGCTGAAAGAGAAAATCGCCCGGATCCGCCTGCCCGCCTCTGCTGAATTCCAGTTCTCCGTCAGCATCGGTATTGCCCCGGCCAGTAACGCCGACTCCATCCACCAGTGGCTGCGCCATGCAGACCAGGCGCTGTACAGCGTTAAACGCACCGGCCGCGACGGCATTCACCTGTGGCAGGCTGCAGAAGTGTGATTTCCCTGCATTACACAATAAGCCGATATCCCTTGCCCCCTTACAGCCAGAGGCGCCTGACGCGCGGATAAATGCTGGATCGATGTGTACTAAATGTCTATAGTAGACTTTAAATACACTTACTGGATGCCATCATGCTGACCCTCTCTCAACTCTGCGCCAGCAGCCAGCAGGCGCACACCGCACTGCGTCCTCAGGTAAAAGTGACGCCGCTCGACCGCAGCCACGCGCTCTCCGCGCAGTATCATTGCGAGCTGTTTCTGAAGGGCGAGCATCTGCAGCACACCGGTTCGTTCAAGTTCAGAGGGGCGAGCAATAAGATGCGGCTGCTCTCGCCGCAGCAGTGCGTGCAGGGGGTGATCACCGCGTCATCCGGCAACCACGGCCAGGGCATGGCGCTGGCCGGGGCGATGGCGGGCATACCGGTGACGGTGTTTGCGGCGGCGACCGCCTCTCCGCTCAAGCTGGAAGCCATTGCCTCCTATGGCGCTAAGGTGGTGACGCTGGAGGGCGACGCGCTCAGCGTGGAGCTGGCCGCTGCCAGCAAAGCCGCCGCTGAGGGCATCACCTTTGTCTCCCCGTATAACGACGCACAGGTGATTGCCGGACAGGGCACTATCGCGCTGGAAATGCTCGAGCAGGAAGCGCCGCTGGATGCCGTTTTTGTCGCGGTGGGCGGCGGCGGGCTGATCTCCGGGATTGGCGCGGTGATGAAAACGCTGTCGCCAGAGACGCGCATTATCGGCTGCTGGCCTGCGGCCTCCGTCGCCATGTGCGCCTCCCTCGCGGCGGGCGAAATCGTGGAGCCGCCCGAGCACGACACGCTGTCCGACGGCACCGCCGGTGGCCTGGAGCCTGGCACCATCACCTTCCCGATCTGTCAGCAGGTGGTCGATGAGTGCGTGCAGGTCAGCGAGGAGGAGATCAAAGCCGCGATGAAGACGCTGGCGCGCTATGAGCGCTGGATGGTCGAAGGTGCGGCGGGCGTGGCGATGGCGGCGTTTATGCAGCAGGCAGAAAAATGGCGCGGCAAGCGCGTTGCGGTGATCCTGTGCGGCAAAAACATCACCCTGGAGAAGTTCTGCGGGGCGGTGAAATGAGGATTATTGAGCAGGCGGTGATTGAGGCGCATTACTTTGAGGCCGATGCGCTGGAAAAGCTCAAAGAGGGGTTTCGCGCTTTTTCAGCCGGCCGCGTGCAGCTGCCGCCAGCGCAGCAGTTTCTGTTTGCGCAGGCGGGTGGCGACTGCTGCATTAAATCCGCGTGGGTGGAGGGTTCAGAGAGCTTCTGCGTCAAAGTCTCCAGCGGCTTTTACCGCAACGGCGACCTCGGCCTGCCGGGCAACGACGGGCTGAATATGCTGTTTAGCGCGCAAACCGGGCAGCCGCTGGCCCTGCTAAACGACCACGGCTGGCTGACCGGGATGCGCACCGCGCTGGCCGGAAGGATTGCCGCCGAACTGCTGCTGCCGGAACGGGTTGAGCAGATCGCCATCTTCGGCACCGGGCTACAGGCCGAACTGCAGCTGCGCCAGCTGCTGGACCTGACCGCCTGCCGCGAGGTAATTATCTGGGGGCGCAGTGAGGATGCGCTGGTGCGCATGCGCCAGCAGCTGGCAGACTGCGACATCAACCTCATTACCACGCTGGAAGCCGAACAAGCGGCGCGCGCGGCCTCGATTATCGTCACCGCCACCCCCTCCTCCGTGCCGCTGCTGCGCCGGGAGTGGATCCGGCCGGGGACGCATATTACCGCCGTGGGTGCCGACTCGCCGGGCAAACAGGAGCTGGATGCCGCCATCATTGGCGCTGCCGCCTGCGTGCTGGTCGACTCGCTTACCCAGTGCAGCAGCTATGGCGAGCTCAGCCATCTGCCCGCTGCACAGCGCACGGGAAAAATCATTGAGATTGGCAGCCTGCTGAGCGATAGCACGCAGTATCAGCGTGCAGCGGATGCGATCACCGTCGCCGATCTGACCGGGCTGGGCGTGCAGGACGCGCAGATCTCCGCCAGTATTCTCGCGCAGATGGGGGCCTGAGATGAACCAGCAAAGTACAGCAGCAAGCCAGCAGTTCGCCACGCTGACAGCGATAGCGGACGGTATTGCCGCGCTGTTTTTCCCCATGGTGGAAGTGGCCATCCACGATGTCACCAGCAGTAAAATTGCTTACCTGGCGAATAACCTGTCGAAGCGCAGCATCGGCGACGATGCCGGGCTGGAGCAGCTGACGCTCAACGAGCTCGACACGCTGACCGGGCCTTACGAGCAGCTGAACTGGGACGGGAAGAAGATGCGCTCCGTCAGCATTCGCGCCAGCGTGCCGGGCAGTGCGGGCTACATTTTCTGCATCAACTTCAGTACCGCGATGCTGGAAGATGCGCGCAATGCGCTGGAGACGTTCCTGTCAATGAGCCCGCTGCAGCCCCAGCCTGCGCTGCTGTTTGCGCACGACTGGCGGGAAAAAATTAACACCGCCGTGCATCAGTGGCTGGCCGAGAACCACAGCTCGCTGACGATTCTGACGCGCAGCGACAAGAAAGCGCTGGTGACGGCGCTTTACGCTCAGGGAATATTTAACGTGCGCCACTCGGCCGACTATGTGGCGAACGTGCTGTCGCTGGGAAGGGCAACGGTGTTTAAATATTTGAAGGAGATTAAGGGTTGAGGGGGCGACGATTCTGTTCCTACTCTCAACCGTATCAGGATGGTCTTTCACTGCCCATGGGAAATAAAAAAAGCAGGGCTGATGAAGTTTGGTTTATATGCGGCCCCTCATTACAAAAATCTCACAAACCCAGCGCTGTGGGAGTTTATAGCTTACTCCCACAAAGAGCCGGAGGTCCACAGACTGTGTCAGCTGAACCTGTTAATACTCAGATTCCTCTCCCGGCAGTGGTACAGACAGCGCCATCCCTTTTGCACCTGCATAGAAGATGATGACATCGGTGCTTTGGTCGGTGGTGAATCCCCGGTGGGCAATATCGATGGACTCGTTGAAAGCCTCACCCGCGCTGAATGTCCTGGTATCCCCCGTCGCTTTATCCTCAATGGTCAGGGAACCTGACAGAATATACGCCGTGTTAGGAATGGGGTGGGTATGCCAGGGCAGCTCTGAATGCGCGGGGATGGTCATTTTCATCACCGTAATTTCAAGCTCACCCGAAGGGTAATTTTGCAAAGTCTGGCCATTCCACGCCTGGCCACTTTGAAGCAAGGTTTCGGTAGTGTTTTTATATCCGCTGGAAGAATTTTGCATTTTACCGCCTGAGAAACAGTTAAATCAGATTTCTCATTATAGCGCCTGCGCACACGCCCAGGCTGAGCTCCACGCCCACTGGAAGTTATAGCCGCCTAACCAACCGGTGACGTCAACCACTTCGCCAATAAAGTACAGCCCCGGTACATCACGCGCTTCCATGGTTTTCGACGACAGCTGGCTGGTATCGACGCCGCCGAGCGTGACTTCGGCGGTGCGGTAGCCCTCGGTGCCGTTGGGCTGGATTTTCCACTGGTGCAGCGCGCTGGCCAGTTCCGCCTGCTGGCGGCTATTGAGCTGCTTCAGCGTGCATTCCGGCACCCTCCCCAGCAGCTGCAGGCACTCGACCAGGCGCTTCGGCAGCAGTTTGGCAAGGGTGTTTTTCAGGCTCTGATTGGGGTGCTGCTGGCGCTCTTCATGAATAAAGGCATCGATATTCTGCGCCGGTGAGAGATCAACGCTGACAAATTCGCCCGGCAGCCAGTAGCTGGAGAGCTGCAACACCGCCGGGCCGGAGAGGCCGCGGTGGGTAAACAGCAGCGCTTCTTTAAATACCGTGCCGTCTTCGGCGGTCAGTACCGACGGCACCGAGACGCCGGACAGCGTCTGTAGCTGCTCCAGCAGCGGCTTATGCAGGGTGAACGGCACCAGCCCGGCGCGGGTCGGGAACACCTTCAGGCCAAACTGTTCGGCAATCTTATAGCCAAACGGCGATGCGCCAAGCCCTGGCATCGACAGCCCGCCGCTGGCGATCACCAGCTTTTCCGCCTGCACCTCTGCGCCGTTGAGCTGCAGCGTGTAGCCGCTGTCATCACGCGCGACCGCAAGCACTTCACTACGCAGGCGCAGCGTGACGCTGCCGGCTTCGCACTCTTTCAGCAGCATGTCGACCACCTGCTGCGCTGAGTCGTCGCAGAACAGCTGTCCGAGCGTCTTCTCGTGCCAGGCAATGCCGTGACGGTTAATCAGATCGATAAAATCCCACTGGGTATAGCGCGCCAGAGCGGATTTACAGAAATGCGGGTTATGCGACAGATAGGCCGCTGGCTCGGTATAGAGGTTGGTGAAATTGCAGCGCCCGCCGCCGGACATCAGGATTTTACGCCCGGCTTTTTTGCCGTTATCGATCAGCAGCACGCGCCGCCCGTTCGCGCCCGCCTGAGCCGCGCAGAACAGGCCAGCTGCACCCGCACCAATTACGATAACGTCAAATTTTTCCACCACAGACTCCGCGCCAAACCACAAAAACGCTGATTGTAGAGAGTTGGCGCCTGGGATACCAGCCTGACGCCAAATCGTAGCTGAAACATTTTGTAACCTTATGATTTCACGGTGGTTTCAGGGGTAACAGTCACTCAAATGACACATTAATGTCAAAAAAAGTCTATATTTCCCTTTCCCCAGGCGCGGTTTGTCGCTGATAATGCGCCGCGTTCATGTCCTCCAAAATGGCGTAACGCTTATGCTGCATCTGTTTGCTGGTCTTGATTTACATACCGGCCTGTTCCTGGTTCTTGCTCTGTTGTTCGTACTGGTTTACGAAGCAATCAATGGCTTCCACGATACGGCCAACGCGGTAGCTACCGTGATTTATACCCGTGCAATGCGATCGCAGTTAGCGGTGGTCATGGCCGGGGTATTCAACTTCTTTGGTGTACTGTTGGGCGGCTTAAGCGTGGCTTACGCGATTGTCCATCTGCTACCCACCGACCTCCTGCTTAATGTCGGGTCGGCTCACGGCCTGGCCATGGTCTTCTCCATGCTGCTGGCTGCGATTATCTGGAACCTCGGCACCTGGTATTTCGGGTTACCGGCCTCCAGCTCCCATACCCTGATCGGTGCCATTATTGGTATTGGCCTGACTAACGCGTTGCTGACTGGCACCTCGGTAGTGGATGCGCTCAATATTCCCAAAATGATCGGCATCTTTATGTCGTTGATTATCTCGCCGATCGTTGGCCTGGTGATTGCCGGCGGTCTGGTATTTATCCTGCGCCGTTACTGGAGCGGGAATAAAAAGCGCCAGCGTATCCATATGACTCCGGCAGAGCGCGAGAAGATCGACGGCAAGAAAAAGCCGCCGTTCTGGACGCGTATCGCGCTGATTGTCTCGGCGATTGGCGTCAGCTATTCGCACGGTGCCAATGACGGCCAGAAAGGTATTGGCCTGATTATGCTGGTGCTGATCGGCGTGGCGCCGGCGGGCTTTGTGGTGAATATGAACTCCAGCGGCTATGACATTACGCGTACGCGTGATGCCGTGAACCACCTGGAGCAGTATTATCAGCAGCACGCGGCCTCGCTGACGCACATCATCCAGATGGCGCCGCCAGCGTTACCGACGCCGGAACAGGTGCCTTCCGGCCCGCATGATTTCCACTGCGACGCTGCCCGTGCGCTGCCGGCTATCGAGCGTGTGCAGGGCCTGCTGAACAATCTCAGCAGCTACGATGCGCTGAACGTTGAGCAACGCAGCCAGCTGCGCCGCCTGCTGATGTGCATCTCGGATACCGCTGAGAAAACCGCCAAGCTGCCGGAAACCAAGCCTGACGACAAACGTTTCCTTAATAAGCTGAAGAGCGACCTGCTGAATACCGTTGAGTACGCGCCGGTATGGATCATCCTGGCCGTGGCGCTCGCGCTGTCGCTGGGGACCATGTTCGGCTGGCGTCGCGTTGCCACCACGATCGGTGAGAAGATCGGTAAGAAGGGCATGACTTACGCTCAGGGGATGTCGGCGCAGATGACGGCGGCGGTCTCTATTGGCGTGGCGAGCTATACCGGAATGCCGGTTTCAACCACGCACGTGCTCTCCTCTTCCGTGGCGGGCACCATGCTGGTTGACGGCGGTGGCGTTCAGGGCCGAACCATCAAGAACATCCTGCTGGCGTGGGTGTTCACCCTGCCGGTCTCGATTGTGCTGTCAGGTGGGTTGTACTGGATTGCGCTGAAGCTGATTTGATCGTGTTGCGGGCGGACCGAAAAAGAGGGTCCGCCCCTACAGTAAGAGTCGATGATTTTTTCCGATCGACCCGAAAAGGGCGACCATGTTTAATGGTCGCCCTTTTTTAATGCCAGATGGCCAGGCCAATCAGGCTAATCACCACCAGCCCACACAGGGCGCTGGTCAAAATAAACTGCCCGCGCAGGCGCTGACAGCGACGAATAAACTCATCATCGTGGTGGTCAAGGTAGCGCTGATACCAGATATAGCCAATCAGCCGCACCTGCTTGCCCGGCTGCCCGTGAGACGTGAAGAACCCCGCCCCATCCACATACTGATACAGCAGCGGATCGCAGCCGCGCAGCACCACTAACAGCGCACGCAGCGAAGAGAAATAGCGCGCCATATTCACCACACAAACGACACAAAGAGCCCAGAAAAGCGCGATGGTGCTGATCATGATCCCCTCCCGGACTTTCATCAGGAAATGCGATACGCGACGAGAACGGGATCAACTCCCGCTGGTTCGCCAACCCTTATTATTGAGATGATTGCTGCAGCAGGACGGCGTAACAGCGCTGCTTTCGTTGCCGTCTTTTATCAGTGTAGGAGATCTGCTTAAATTTTTTCCAGCGATGTTTTATTTCGCCGGGGCATTCAGACAAAATTTCATGTTGATCGCCCAGCCAAACCACGTCGGCTGCCACAACATTCATTAACAATTTTCGCTATACTCTGGGACAGGCACTTACGCGAAAAGGAGTATTCATATGGCTTACAAACACATTTTGATTGCTGTCGATCTGTCCCCCGAAAGCAAACTGCTGGTCGACAGAGCGGTATCCATGGCTCGCCCTTACGACGCCAAAGTTTCACTTATCCACGTTGATGTGAATTACTCTGACCTGTATACCGGGCTGATCGACGTCAATCTGGGTGATATGCAGAAGCGTATCTCTGAAGAGACGCACAGCGCGCTGACCGAGCTGTCAAACGGGGCTGGCTACCCGATTGCCGAAACCCTGAGCGGCAGCGGTGACCTCGGCCAGGTGCTGGTCGACGCGATTAAGCAGTATCAGGTGGATTTAGTGGTTTGCGGCCATCATCAGGATTTCTGGAGCAAGCTGATGTCGTCAGCGCGCCAGCTGATCAACACCGTGCACATCGATATGCTGATTGTGCCGCTGCGCGACGAAGAGTAACGCCGGGTGGTAGGGGTCGACCTTCTGTTTCGGTCGACCCGTTGTTTATCCCCCTGGGATGAGGGGGGCATAAATATCGAAACGGTGCCCCTTGGTCACCACCGCGTTCGGCGTGGCGACGTCCGCCAGCGGCGGCGCGTAATCCGGGCGCTTCACCACCACGCGCTTAGTCGCCAGCATCCGCGCCGGCTCCAGCAGGCCATCGGCATCGAGGTCCGGCCCCACCAGCGACTGAAACACCCGCATCTCTTTCTTGACCAGCGCGCTTTTCTGCTTGTGCGGAAACATCGGGTCGAGGTACACCACCTGCGGGCGCGGGGTAATATCGGTTAGCACCGTCAGGCTCGAGGCGTGCAGCAGCGTCAGCCGCTCGCGCAGCCATGGGCCAATCTCCGCATCGGCATAGCCGCGCGCCAGGCCATCATCCAGCAGGGCAGCCACAACCGGATTACGCTCCAGCATGCGCACGCGGCAGCCCACGGCGGCCAGCACAAACGCATCGCGCCCCAGCCCCGCCGTGGCATCCACCACCTCCGGCAGATAGCCGCTCTTGATGCCGACGGCTTTCGCTACCGCTTCACCACGCCCGCCGCCAAACTTACGGCGGTGCGCCATCGCCCCGCCAACGAAATCAACAAAGATGCCGCCGAGCTTTGGCTCATCGCGCTTGCGCAGCTCCAGATGCCCGGCCGTCATCACCAGCGCCATCAGCGCGTTTTCATCATGCACCAGCTGCCAGCGGGCAGCTAAAACAGATAAGGCGCCGTCTCCGGCGCCCGTTTCATCTAACAAACAGATGTTCACTAATCTCAGCCCTGCTCGGTAATACCGTAGTGTGCCAGCATCGCATCCAGCTGCGGCTCGCGGCCGCGGAAGCGGCGGAACAGCGCCATTGGCTCTTCGGAACCGCCGCGCGTCAGAATGTTGTCGAGGAACGACTGGCCGGTTTCACGGTTGAAGATCCCCTCCTCTTCGAAGCGTGAATAGGCGTCTGCCGCCAGCACGTCGGCCCACAGATAGCTGTAGTAACCCGCCGCGTAGCCGCCGGCGAAGATATGGCTGAAGGCGTGCGGGAAGCGGCCCCACTCTGGCCCAGGCATCACCGCCACCCGCTTTTTGATCTCTTTCAGCATCGGCAGGATCTGCGCGCCTTTCGCCGGGTCAAACTCGGCGTGCAGGCGGAAGTCGAACAGGCCAAACTCCAGCTGACGCAGGATAAACAGCGCCGCCTGGTAGTTCTTCGCCGCCAGCATTTTGTCCAGCAGCTCGCGCGGCAGCGGCTCGTTAGTCTCGTAATGGCCGGAGATAAACGCCAGCGCTTCCGGCTCCCAGCACCAGTTTTCCATAAACTGGCTTGGCAGCTCGACCGCATCCCACGGCACGCCGCTGATGCCGGAGACGCCCGGCGTTTCAATGCGCGTCAGCATATGGTGCAGACCGTGGCCAAACTCGTGGAACAGCGTGGTCACTTCGTTGTGGGTAAACAGCGCAGGCTTGCCGCTCACCGGACGGTTAAAGTTACAGGTCAGGTAGGCAACCGGCTTCTGCAAGGTACCGTCGGCTTTACGCATCTGGCCCACGCAGTCATCCATCCACGCCCCGCCGCGCTTGTTCTCGCGCGCATACAGGTCGAGGTAGAAGCTGCCGCGCAGCTCGCCGCTTTCGTCAAACAGGTCGAAGAAGCGCACGTCCGGGTGATAAACGTCCACATCGCTGCGCTCTTTAGCGGTAATGCCGTAGATGCGCTTCACCACTTCAAACAGGCCGTTCAGCGCGCGCTGTGCCGGGAAGTACGGGCGCAGCTGCTCGTCGCTGATGGAGTAGAGATGCTGCTTCTGCTTCTCGCCGTAATAGGTCAGGTCCCACGGCTGCAGGTCGTCGACGCCGTGCTCTTTTTTGGCAAAGGCGCGCAGCTGGGCCAGCTCCTGCTCCGCCTGCGGGCGGGCGCGCTTTGCCAGATCGGTCAGGAAGTCGGTGACCTGCGCCGGGCTTTCGGCCATTTTGGTCGCCAGCGATTTATCGGCATAGGAGTCGAAGCCCAGCAGCTGGGCGAGTTCGTGGCGCAGCGCCAGCTCTTCCGCCATCACCTCGCTGTTGTCCCACTTCCCGGCGTTTGGCCCCTGGTCGGAGGCGCGGGTTGAGTAGGCGCGATACATCTCTTCGCGCAGCGCCTGGTTATCGCAGTAGGTCATCACCGGCAGGTAGCTCGGGATATCCAGCGTCAGCAGCCAGCCCTCCTGCTCTTTCGCTTCGGCCTGCGCTTTGGCCGCGGCCAGCGCGCTTTCCGGCATGCCGGACAGTTCGCTCTCATCGGTAATCAACTTGCTCCAGCCCATGGTGGCGTCGAGCACGTTGTTGCTGTAGGTCGAACCCAGTTCGGACAGGCGCGCGGCGATCTCACCGTAGCGCTGCTGCTTCTCTTTCGACAGGCCAATGCCGGACAGCTCGAAGTCGCGCAGCGCGTTATCCACCGCTTTCTTTTGCGCAGTATCCAGCGCGGCAAAGTTTGCGCCCGCTTTCAGGTCGCGATACGCCTGATACAGCCCTTCATGCTGGCCAACCCAGGTGCTGTACTCGGACAGCAGCGGCAGCGTCTGCTCATAGGCCTGACGCAGTTCCGGGCTGTTTTTCACCGAGTTCAGGTGGCTGACCGGGGAGAACAGGCGGCTTAAACGGTCGTCGACTTCCGCCAGCGGCTGCACCAGATTATCCCAGCTGTACGGCGCGCCCTGCGCCACCACTTTTTCCACCGCGGCGCGGCACTCATCCAGCGCCTGAGTCACGGCGGGCACCACATGTTCAGGTTTGATGGCGGAGAAAGGGGGGAGCATAAAGGCAGAGAGTAACGGATTGGTCATAGCGCAGTCCTTTAATCGTTGTATGGGCAATCTGGTTAACATGAGGGTAACGGGTGAGAAAATCAATGGCGGGCCACGCAGACGCCCTGTTTCTGACCGCACTTTCCGCTTTGCCTCACTGCGTGACACATTGCATACTCCCCGGCGTTAATACGCCGTATTACTTCGTTACAAACAGGGAGTGTCTCTATGTGGTACGTACTGGCAGCATCGCTACTGTTCCTGCCGTTTTATCATCGCAGCGCACTGGTGCTGCTGGCCATCGCGCTGGGCCTTGCCATCTTTGAACAGGTGTTAATGCCACCGGCTATTGTGGCGCTGATCGTCATTGGCTTTGTTGCTGTCTATTCCGGTACGCACAAGCAGCCTTCTGCGTTCTCCCTACCGGGGGAGATTATTCTGGTGGTCAGCGCCTTTGCGCTGATGCTGCATACGATTCCGGGCTTCAACAATCAGCTGATCGAATCCGGGGTGCGCGCCGGGCCACAGAGCGCACCGTTTACCTTCTATTACAACCTCGACAAGGCGCTGGTGCCGTTTATCCTGCTGGCCTGCCTGCCGACCCTGCTTAAGCGGCCTTCGAAGCCACCTGCCAACGGGCTGTGGTGGCTGGTGCTGTTAATGTCAATGCCGCTGCTGCTGCTGCTGGCCACCTTTGCCGGGGGACTGAAGGTGGAACCGCACCTGCCCGAGTGGCTGGGTTCTTTTATGCTGGCCAATCTGTTTTTTGTCTCACTGGCGGAAGAAGCGCTGTTTCGCGGTTATATCCAGCAGCGGCTAAGCCAGCTGCTGGGCGACAAGCGTGCGCTGTTTATCGCCGCGCTGCTGTTCGGTTCGGTGCACTTCTCCGGCGGGCTGCTGCTGGTGTTCTTCGCCACGCTGGCCGGGCTGATCTACGGGCTGGCCTGGCTGTGGAGCGGGCGGCTGTGGGTCTCTACCCTGGTGCATTTCAGCTTTAATCTGCTGCACCTGCTGTTCTTTACTTACCCAATGTGGCAACGAATCCCTGCCTGATCGCGCTTTTTTAACCCGTTTTCGCTATAATCACCGCAACCTGTGCCGCCCACTGGCGGCACGCTCGCTTTTACCTTCCCGGATTTCCTAATACATGCTCAGTTATCGCCACAGTTTCCATGCAGGCAACCATGCCGACGTTCTCAAACACACCGTGCAGAGCCTGATCCTCAGCTCACTGAATGAGAAGGATAAACCCTATCTCTACCTCGACACCCACGCCGGTGCCGGGCGCTATCTGCTGAGCGGCGAGCACGCTGAACGTACCGGAGAGTATCTGGAGGGCATTGCGCGTATCTGGCAGCAGGACGACCTGCCGACCGAGCTGGAGCCGTATATCAGCGTGGTGAAAAACTACAACCCGGGCGGCAAGCTGCGTTATTACCCTGGCTCACCGCTGATCGCCCGCCATCTGCTGCGCGAGTACGACCAGCTGCAGCTGACCGAGCTGCACTCCAGCGACTTCCCAATGCTGCGCAATGAGTTCCAGAAGGATGACCGGGCGCGCCTGGCGCGTGCCGACGGCTATCAGCAGTTGAAATCCAAGCTGCCACCGCTGTCGCGCCGTGGTCTGATCCTGATCGACCCACCGTACGAAATGAAAAGTGACTATCAGGCCGTGGTGCAGGGGATTCAGGAAGGCTATAAGCGTTTCGGCACGGGTGTCTATGCGCTGTGGTATCCGGTGGTGCTGCGCCAGCAGATCAAACGTATGTTTAACGAGCTGCAGGCCACCGGCATTCGCCGTATTTTGCAGATCGAGCTGGGCGTGCGTCCGGACAGCGACCGTTTCGGCATGACCGCATCGGGGATGGTGGTGATTAACCCACCGTGGAAGCTGGAGCAGCAGATGAACAACGTGCTGCCGTGGCTGCAGAAAGTGCTGGTACCGTCAGGCACCGGCCACCATAAAGTCAGCTGGATTGTGCCGGAATAACGTTATCGCCCGCGGTTAATCTCCCACCCGATCGCGTAGGGGCGAGGCATGCCTCGCCCAGGGTCGGGCATGCCCGCCCCCTACAGCTGAAGTGCGAGGCATGCCCGCCCCCTACAGCGGAAATATCGCGAAATCATGCGCCATCTCGGTGGCGGCAAATACCGCCCGACACTCTGCCAGCAGGCGCTCGCAGTCATGGCGTAAATAGCGCGAGCTAAGGTGCGTGATAATCAGCCGCTTTGCGCCACTCTCCTGCGCCACTTTCGCCGCCTGTGCGGTGGTGGAGTGCCCACGGCTGTTGGCTTTCTCTTCCATTGCAATTTCCAGCGTCGCCTCATGCACCATCACATCGACATCCGCCGCCAGCTGCTGCGCCGCCGCCGTGGGTGCCGTATCACCGAAAATCGCCAGGCTGCGCCCCCTGATCGGCTCACCGACATAATCCCAGCCGTTTATCGTGCGGCCATCGTCCAGCGTTACGCTGCGGCCATGCTTCAGGTCATAGAAGTATGGCCCGGCAGGCACGCCGTGCGCCGCCAGCCTGGCCGCATCCAGCGCGCCCGGCTTGTCGTGCTCGTCGATACGGTAGCCGTAGCACTCCACCGGATGCGTCATCGGGTAAGCCGTCACGCGAAAATGCGCGTCATTGCACACCTCCCCCGCACCTATTTCCACGATCTCCAGCGGGAAGGTGACCCACGAACCGCTTAATGACAGAGTGGTTTCAACAAAGGTTTTCATCCCCACCGGGCCGTATAGGGTCAGCGGTTCGAGTGAGCCATTCATCGATCGGCTGGTCAGCAGTCCCGGCAGGCCGAAGATGTGATCGCCGTGCAGATGAGTAATGAAGATCTTCTCGATCCTGCCGGGCTTGATTGGCGTACGCAGGATCTGATGCTGGGTGCCCTCGCCACAGTCAAATAGCCAGGTGGCGTTACGCACCCCCTGTAAATCCAGCGCGATGCTGGTGACGTTGCGCTCGCGGCTCGGCGTGCCGGCCCCGGTGCCTAAAAACTGCAAATGCATAACTGTCATCCTTAAGCGAAAAGTGACAATGATAATCGGTATGAGGCTATCACAATCATAGACGCAACCTTTGCGGCTTTTCACCTTGTAGCGTTACACTCTACGCCAGCTGATTTAACTCACTTACTGAACTGGAAGACTCGATGACCAAACATTATGACTACCTTGCCATCGGCGGCGGCAGCGGCGGTATCGCCTCCATTAACCGTGCGGCCATGTACGGACAGAAGTGTGCACTGATTGAAGCAAAAGAGCTCGGCGGCACCTGCGTGAACGTCGGTTGCGTTCCGAAGAAAGTCATGTGGCACGCGGCGCAGATCGCCGAAGCTATCCACAACTACGGCCCGGACTACGGCTTTGATACCACCGTAAACCAGTTCAACTGGGACGTGCTGGTGAAAAACCGCAGCGCCTATATCGACCGTATCCACAGCTCGTACGACAATGTGCTGGGCAAAAATAACGTCGACGTGATCAAAGGCTACGCGCGCTTTGTCGATGCGCACACCGTCGAAGTGAACGGCGAGAAGATTACCGCCGACCATATTCTGATCGCCACCGGCGGCCGCCCGAGCCAGCCGACCATTCCCGGCGCGGAATACGGCATTAACTCTGACGGCTTCTTTGAGCTGCAGGCGCTGCCAAAACGTACCGCCGTCGTCGGTGCAGGCTATATCGCCGTCGAAATTGCTGGCGTGGTCAACGCGCTGGGGTCTGAAACGCACCTGTTCGTGCGCAAACACGCGCCGCTGCGCAGCTTCGATCCGCTGATCGTCGACACGCTGGTGGAAGTCATGAATACCGAAGGTCCGACGCTGCACACCGAATCGATCCCGAAAGCGGTAGTGAAAAATGCCGACGGCAGCCTGACCTTACAGCTGGAAAACGGTAAAGAGCAGACCGTGGACTGCCTGGTGTGGGCGATTGGCCGTGAGCCGATGACCGACAATCTGAACCTTGATGTGACCGGCGTGAAACTGAACGAAAAGGGTTACATCAGCGTCGATAAATACCAGAACACCAATGTAAAAGGGATTTACGCGGTGGGTGATAACACCGGCGCCGTCGAGCTGACCCCGGTGGCGGTCGCCGCCGGTCGTCGCCTCTCCGAGCGCCTGTTTAACAACAAGCCGGACGAGCATCTGGACTACAGCAACGTGCCCACCGTGGTGTTCAGCCACCCGCCAATCGGCACGGTCGGCCTGAGCGAGCCGGAAGCGCGTGAGAAGTTTGGTGATGACCAGGTGAAAGTGTACAAATCGGCGTTTACCGCCATGTACACCGCCGTTACCCAGCATCGCCAGCCGTGCCGCATGAAGCTGGTGTGCGTCGGTGCCGATGAGAAGATTGTCGGCATCCACGGCATCGGCTACGGCATGGACGAGATGCTGCAGGGCTTCGCGGTGGCGCTGAAGATGGGCGCTACCAAGAAGGACTTCGACAACACCGTGGCGATCCACCCGACCGGTGCCGAAGAGTTCGTGACGATGCGCTAAGTAGACGCTGAAATACTAAAAGCCAGCAGGGTCCTGCTGGCTTTTTTGATCGCGACCCAGCGCCTCTTCAGCTGCGGCTGGCACAGCCGCATTTATGCAGCGCACCGTGGGCCACGCGGCTGAGGTGCGAGTGGCGAACCTGGAGCTCGCCCTGACTCCATGCGCCATTTTCATCGGCGCGATCGTCCAGCAGGCGGTTCAGCGCCTCGGCGATTTGTAGTTCGCAGCGCGCGTACGTTTCAGATAGGTCATCATCGCCTGGTACGCCAGCTCGCGGTCGTAGCGCGTGCTGGCGGATGTGTGATCGCACAGCGGGCGGACCGAAAAAGAGGGTCCGCCCCTACATAGACTACGATAGCTGGTCCAGGGGTCGACTTGTGTTCAGGTCGACCCGATAGCGAGCACATCATCGAAACGTTAACGCTGCTCCCTGCCAGAACCGCAAAATCAGGATCGTGCTGCCCTGTATTTCATAGCGCAATTCATAATGTCCCAGAATTAAATGCCGTACTTCTCTTGGCTCATAGTCCGTCAACGCCGCACCGCTACGCGGCCAGGTAATGAGGTTTACAGGCGCAGCGACCAGGGTTTGTATCGCGGCGGCGGCAGCTACCGGGTCAACCTTTGCCAGAAAGCGATAAACGCGTTCTACATCTTCGATGGCTGGTTCCGTCCAGACAAAATGCATTACTTACGTCCAGCTTTTGGCAGCGCCAGCGGCGAGTCCGTACTTAAGCTATTTGCCCATTTCATCACGTCATCATGGGCAACGACACGCCCCTCATCTACCGCAGCCAGCGCTTCCAGCGTCATCTGATGGCGCCGCTCTTCCTGATCGATCATGGCTTGTATTGCCTGCTTCACCACCCCCCCCCTGGAACGATCATAGCTCGTCGCCAGCAGGTCCAGCTTTTCTGCCATTTCAATCGATAGATGCGCAGTAACGACGCGTGTGTTTGATTGCCCCATAACAGATGCCTCATAAAACGATTCAATTTTAATCATCCTGATTTAGTTAGCCAGTCAAGCCCCAAAAGCGACGGCTGGGTTTATGTCGTGTCTTATAGGCCACAGACGCTGTTTGAACTCCG
This sequence comes from Erwinia aphidicola, assembly GCF_024169515.1. NCBI lineage: Bacteria > Pseudomonadati > Pseudomonadota > Gammaproteobacteria > Enterobacterales > Erwiniaceae > Erwinia > Erwinia aphidicola. Next base: position 1,507,260 of record NZ_JAMKCQ010000001.1, read on the forward strand.
TTCTGCCATTGAGTTAAACGAGGCAGCTCGCAAATAAGCGTAGGGGTCAGGCACGCCTGACCCGCCTGGTCTTACCCTTCCAGCCGACTTAACCGCACATCATTGAAACGGCTATTTAGCACCTGCAAACGCTCAAGCAGGATCCAGTTGAGCGTATCGCGTACGATGGGATCTACCAGTTCACTGATTGCCCAGGTCAATGCATAACACTGATCGCACAGCTCCGGCGTTTCAATTTCATTGATATCAAGCTGTTCAAACATGCGAGATCTCCTGTGCTGATGAAAAGGGGATCTGCAATTCAAAACGAGTTTGGGTACACTTGTTCACAGCCATAGCGTTAGCTCCTTAACGTATTGGTCAGACGCCTCGTCAGTGTTAGCGCACTGCCGGGGCGTTGTTTTTACAACTCCGGTTGTAATCAGGTATTACATACGTTGTAATTACAACACCTCCATGATGAAATTATGTAATTACAATGTCAACCGAGAAACCAAAAACCGATCAGTACCAAATCCGCATATCGCACGAATTGCGCCGTCAGCTTGAGGATGAGATGAAGAAGGATGGGGATACATCGCTGGCAACGTGGATTAAACGCGTGTTGCGCAAGGAACTTCAGGCCCGTGGGATCGAGCCAAAAGCCTGAAGAGTATTGAGTAAGGTGTGTAGGGGTCAGGCACGCCTGACCCGCTACTTACAGCGCTGGCTCATCCACTATTTGCAGGCGGCTCAGGCGTTGGCGATAACACTGCAACACGGCGGCCACCGCTTCTGGCTGCATAAATGATTGGTTATAGGTCGTTTCCACCTGCTGCTGCTCTTTCAGCAAGTTAGCGAGCAGTGCAACCACCAGCTTGCGGCTCAGCCCCATAATCAGCCCGAGCGTCAGGAAATCCATCCCGAGATACTCTCCATACTGGGTGGTGAATCCAGCCGCCAGCTCTCTGCCGCCCTCTTCACAGGCCAACAGAGGCAGTGCCAGATAGCTGCTTTGAAAATAAGCAGAGAAAGGCGCCACCGAGACAAAATCATAAAGAGGCGACAACTGTGGCGCAGCGCCACGCGGATGCAGCAGGCCAAAGTTGCGCAGATGCATATCGTTATTGCCCAGTAGATAAGCATAAATAATGCGCCGCAGCAGGTCGATTTTAAACGCCAGGTTATCGTTGACGTGCTGAATGAGGAACTGCGCGATCTGCTGATAGCTTACCCACGGAAGACCGTCATCGCGGTATTTCCCGTACTTTTCACCGACGTTCATCGCCGCATCCAGCGGCTCCTGATGCAGTGCATGACCCTCTCTGTCGCGATCAAAACGACGGATAACGAAAGCATATTCAATATCATAATCCGGGTGTTCAGGCCGGAAGGGCAGCAGTCCGTGCGCAGGTACGTCGAATCCGAGGCGTGCCATCAAGGTCATGGTGGCATGCTCATTTTCAGCCAGATGGGGAAACTCAACGGGTGATGGCTTAAGGATGTAGTCGCCCTGATAGCCCACCACGGCAAAGTCGCGCTGCCGCAATACCAGCTGCAGTTTCGGCTGGTAACCCGAGATACTCATACCCCGCTGCTGCTGCGGCAACTGCTGTACGAACTGCGTCCGGGTAAAGCCCAGATAGGGCTCAACGCGCGCGCTCCCTGTCAGTTTTTTCATCCCCCTGGTTGAATAGCCTGAGGTCTGTTCTGCCTCCGACTCCAGCCGGGTCAGCAGGATTCGACACCGATTCATGATGTTTCCTCAGCGCTGATGCGTACCGCGCCAATCAGGTTCTCACCGTTATGCAGCAGCATGCCGAGCAGATCCTGCTCATCAATTTTTTGTAGCTGGCTGTAGCGCATTTTCAGCCAGCCCTCCGGGGCCAAAGAAACAAAAAACGGGTGCAGCGTGGCGCTGGGGAATCTTCCTTTACTTACCGGCAGGCTGAGTGACAGTGCCGGGCCAAAATAATCCGGACGATAGGCAAACAGGTAGCCGTTGTCTTCCTGAGAAAGCACGCCGACGGCCTCATCGTACAGCCACACCGTTAAACGACGGCGCACAGTGACACTCCCAGCGCAGCAGCTACCGCATAGACACTGCCAAACTTCACTTGCTCAGGATCTTTGAACAGGCGCTTGAGAGTCGAGGCTGAGATCCCGGTTTGCAACTCCAGCGTAGCAATATCCAGGCCCAGCGCTTTACGCCTCTCATTCAGCTGCGCTCCCAGCGCCGCAAGCGATGTAATTTTATGCTGAGCCAGCTGCGAAAGCTGATCCTGCTCTGCCTGCTGCAACTCCTGTTTAAGCTCATTGAGCTGCGTGGCGATGGTTTGCAGCTTCAAGGAGATAACAAAGGGTTTCTCATGGCTCATATTTGACCCTTAAAAATTGAAGACTTAATAATATATCTCAATATTAGTCTATCGCGCGTGCCATATGTCACTTATGAGCTTTAAATGTATAAATAGATAAAAAAAAGGCCTTATACGAACGCATAAAGCCAGTAGTTAACTCCTGTGACCGCCGGGGCTTTGTGCACCAGCCTGTAGGCATAATTGGCGGCCATGCCGTGTGGCCGGCTGTGCTTCAAAATTGTTGCCTTGTCACTATACTTTTTAGGGGAGTCACGATAGCGACTACTTCACCACATTCACCCTTTGAGGAGTCAGAATGAGCACATTTAACACGGCTGACGGCACGCAAATTTATTTCAAAGACTGGGGCACGGGCCAGCCGGTCCTGTTCAGCCACGGCTGGCCGCTGGATGCCGATATGTGGGACAGCCAGATGAATTTCCTTGCCGAGCGCGGCTACCGCGTTATCGCCTTTGACCGCCGTGGCTTTGGCCGTTCGGATCAGCCGTGGAAAGGCTATGACTACGATACCTTTGCTTCGGATATCAACGACCTGATCACCCACCTCGACCTGCACGACGTCACGCTGGTCGGTTTCTCAATGGGCGGCGGCGACGTGTCGCGCTATATCGGCAACTACGGCAGCGAACGCATTGCCGCGCTGGTGCTGCTGGGGGCGGTCACGCCGATCTTCGGTAAAACCGCCGATCATCCGGAAGGGGTGGAAAAGGCCGTATTTGACGGTATTCGCGACGGGTTACGGCAGGATCGGGCGCAGTTTATCAAAGATTTCGCCACGCCGTTTTACGGCATTAATGCCGGGCAAACCGTCTCCGATGGCGTGCTAACGCAGACGCTGAATATCGCGCTGCTGGCCTCGTTGAAAGGCACCATCGACTGCGTGACCGCCTTTGCCGAGACCGATTTCCGCGCGGATATCGCAAAAGTGAACGTGCCGACGCTGGTGATCCACGGCAGCAACGACCAGATTGTGCCGTTCGAAGCCACCGGCAAGCTGGCCGCAGAGATGATCACAGGCGCCGAGCTGAAAGTGTATGACAACGCCCCGCACGGCTTCGCCGTTACCCACCAGGAGCAGTTGAATCAGGACCTGCTGGCGTTCCTGCAACAGATCTAATCTGACGTCACGGGGCGACCGGAAAAAAGGGTCGCCCCCTACGGGATTTGTAGGGGTTGACCCTCTTTTTCGGTCAACCCGCACGCGCCGCCAGCCACACCGCGTAGGCTTCATCCCAGATCGCCGCCGGAGTGCCCGCTTTACCCAAACCGAAACCGTGCCCGCCCTGTGAAATACGGATCATCTGCACCGGAACCCCGGCCTTGCGGCAGGTATCGTGCATGATCACGCTATTTTCCGGGTTCGAGGTGCGGTCATCCTCCGCCTGGGCGAGAAAAGTGGGGGGATAGGCGCGCGTAACGTAGTTTTGCACCGACCAGTTTGCTTCTTCCGCCGGGGACGGATTTTTGCCCACCATCGACAGATGCGTATTGGTATGGGTATAGGGCGGTTCGAGGGTGATCACCGGATAGATAAGCCCGACGCTGTCGACCTTCGGCACGATCTGGTCGAGGCTGTCCTGCGGCGCATAGGACGCGAAATCAGGCCGCGCGGCCGCCATGCCGAACAGATGCCCGCCGGCAGAAAAGCCGAGCAGATGCACGTGCGGCTCCATTGAGCGCACCAGGCGGATCGCACGCTGCGCATCCTGCAACGGTGCCAGATTACCGGCCTGCCAGTGTTCGCCGGGCAGCCGATAGCTCAGCACATAAGCAGTAAAGCCTTTGCTGGTGAGCCAGCGCGCCACCGGCCAGCCCTCGCGCCCCATGCCAATCCAGCGATAGCCGCCGCCCGCGGCAATCAGTACCGCTTTGCCATTGGGGTTCTCCGGCAGAAAGCGCTGGATCCCCGGGCTGACGATATTGGACCACGAGCCGTTAGCGGAAATACGCAATGCTCCGCTCGGACCGCCACCGCCCGGGGGTTCATCGGGCCACAGCGGATAGAAGTCCTGGCGGGCAAACAATTTATCGGTGCTCATGGCAAGCATAAACGCGCCACTCCCCAGCAATAACCGGCGGCGACTAATCATCGGGCATGTCCAGAATTCTCAACAGAAAACAGGGTAATGGATGTTGAGCGGCAAGCAGGCGCACTCAGTGGCGAAATAATATGCACTACGCCTAAAAATTGCTACAGGCGTCACACTTTTTTCAGCTGTTACGGGAAGAAAAAACGGAATGCGAGAGTTGCGGGTCCTGGGATCGGGACCCGCAGGCGTTACTTAACGTTTTTGGCACTAAACTCGGCGTAGTTTTCTTGCGTGACCACCTGATAGGGGATCCACATAAACTTATCGGCGTTTTTACCGTCCAGCACCTGCTTCGCCATCGTCACCGCCCCTTTGCCCTGCCCGGCGGCATCCTGGAATACGGTTAACGCCAGCTTGCCGCTCTTAATAAACTGCAGCGCATCCGGGGTGCCGTCGATACCGGCGACAAGAATATCTTTTTTACCGCTCTGGTTAAGCGCCATAATCGCGCCGATGGCCATTTCGTCGTTATTGGCGGCTATCGCGTCAATTTTATCGCCGGACAGCAGCCAGCTGGAGGTGACATCAACGGCTTCGTTACGCATCCACTGGGCGGACTGCTTTTCCACCACTTTCATCTCTTTGTATTTGGCAATGACCTCTTCGGTCGCCTTAGTACGCTGGCGCGCCTCTTCCGCCGACAGCGCGCCCATCAGAATTGCGACATTGCCCTTGTAGTTCATTCTTTTTGCCAGCGCTTCCATCTCCATGCGCCCGCCGAGCAGCGAGTCCGAGCCGACGTAGGCCATTTTACCGCTCAGTTCGACTTCCGGCTTGCGGTTGACGAAGATCAGCGGAATATTGGCGCGTTTTGCCGCGTCCATCATTGGCTTAACGCCCTGGGTATCCACCGGATTAAGGATAATCGCGTCCACGCCCTGGTTGATGAAGTTTTCGACCTGCTGCACCTGCACGGCCACATCGCCTTTGGCATCCTCAAACTGCCCCTGAATCTGCTCTTTCTCCATCTCTTTCGCCATCTGGGTACGCAGGATGGAGATAAAGTTAAGGTCAAAGTTGGCCAGCGCCACGCCGATACGCAGATCTTTCGCCTGGGTAGCAGGGGCGACGGCAAGCGCCAGAATCAACAATCCGCTCTTTTTTATATTCATCATATAACTCCTGTAGCTAGAGGTAAGTTATTATTTTTTATGCATTAACCGACATCAAAGTGAGCTTTAAAACGTGCCAGGGCCTCTTCACTCTCCCCGGATGCCCATCCCTCCAGCGCAATCACCCCCCGATAGTTCATCGCCCGTAGCGCTTTGGCGATGGCACGATAGTTAATCTCGCCGCTGCCCGGCTCACAGCGCCCCGGCACGTCCGCCACCTGAATTTCGCCAATGGAGTGGCCGCTGCGCTGTATCAGCGCGATCAGATTGCCTTCGCCGATCTGCGCGTGATACAGGTCGAGATTCATCTTCAGATACGGGCTGTTGACCGCTTCCACCAGCGCCAGCGTGTCGGCGGCGCGGGCAAACGGCGTGCCCGGGTGGTCGACGGCAAGATTGAGGTTCTCCAGCGTGAACACCCTGCCCGCTTTCTCGCCGAGTGCCGCCAGCTTCTCCAGCGTGCGCACCGCTTTTACCCACATCTCCCCGGTCACCACCGCCACCGGCTTGACCGGCAGGCCCCGGTTATCCAGCCCGGTGCCGTGCAGGTTGAGGCTCGGGCAGTTGAGCCGCGCCGCCACCGCCAGCGACGCTTCAGCGCTGCTCAGCAGTGCCTCGATCTCTGCATCGTCCGTCAGGTTGCCCGTCAGGTAACCGGTCATCGAGGTAAAGGTCGCGCCCGTTGCCGCCAGCGCGTCAATGTCTTTGTTGTTCCAGTGCCAGATCTCCACGGCGAAACCCAGCTGGTGAATGCGCTGCACGCGTTCAATAAACGGCAAATTAAGAAAAACCATTTCGGCCGAAACTGACAGACGATAATCCGCCATTGTCATACCCCTCTTAGCTGCACAGGTTTACCCTGCTGGACTGAAGCGATGCAGGCCAGCGCCACTTGCAGCGCGTTACGCGCGTCTTCACCGCTGGCACGCGGGGTCTCACCCGTGGCGGCACAGCGCACAAACTCGGTCAGCTCGGCGATATAGGCCTCGGCCAGCAGGTCGGTATCCTGGCGCGAGGTGTCGATGGAGATCCCCGCGGCGCCGTAGCGCACGCAGTTATTCACGTTGATATTGCCCATCTGCAGCATGCCGCTGCTGCCGAACACCTCGGCGCGTACGTCATAGCCGTAAACCGCCTGGAAGCTGGCGTCGGCCACCGCGATGGCCCCGTTATCAAAGCGGATGGTGACCACGGAGGTATCCAGCAGCCCCTTATCTTTAAAATCCGGGCGCACCAGCGCGTCGGCGATGGCGTAAACTTCCACCGCTTTCGCGCCGGGGTTGCAGTGCAGCAGCATGTCAAAATCGTGGATCAGCGTTTCCAGATAAATGGTCCAGGGCGGGATGCCGCTGGGGTCGCGCAGCGGGGCCGGGTCGCGGGTCAGCGAGCGGATCAGCTGCGGGGAGCCGATATCTCCGGCCTTGATCTCGGCCAGCGCCGCAGCAAATCCGCGGGCAAAACGGCGGTTAAAGCCGACCTGCAGCACCACACCTGCCTGTTTTGCCGCATTGATGCCGTGGTCAGCCTCTTCCAGCGTGATAGCCATCGGCTTTTCGCAGAACACATGTTTACCGGCGCGCGCTGCCGCCGCGACCAGCTGCGCGTGGGTCCGTGCCGGAGTGGCAATCAGAACCGCATCAATCTCCGGGTCGTCGAGCATCGCCTGCGGTTCACTGTAATACTTGCCCGCGCCAAGCTGCTCTGCCAGGCGTTGAGCCGCCCCCGTAACCGGGTCCGCCACCGCCGCCAGTACCGCTCCCGGCACCTTCTGCGCCAGCGAAGCGGCATGGAAGCTCCCCATGCGCCCGGCGCCAATTAATCCCACTCGTACGCTGTTATCTGTTGCTGACATCGTGATTTCCCTCTGGTTGATTCGCCTGCTGATGCGGCTTTAACAGACATAAGCAAACGCTATGCCAGAGTGCAGAGTCCCGCGCTGCGCGCGTTTCTCTGTCTGCCTCGCTCACAGAATGAACATAAAAAAAACATGTCAACTTTACATGTCGATAAAATGGACATTCCAATAGCGGGGAGAACACGATGAATCGACCAGAACTCGCCGGCGTCATTCAGGCTGAATATGATGGCAAGATGAGCCTGCCGGAAGGAAAGGAGGCCAGCCGCTGGGACAGCCTGCTGGAGCAGGCATGGCAGGATTTTAATCACGGTGAGCAGCCGGAATTCCTGCGCCCTGAGGTGCTGCGCTCCTGGCAGAGCAGCCGCGCCGCTGGAATTCATCCCGCGCACTTCGCCTACCGCTCTCCCCCGGAGGCGAAGCTGAAGCAGATCCTGGCGGAGAACGGGGAACTGATCGCGGTGGCGGGCAGCATTATGGAAAATCTGCTGGCGTATAACCCGGACGGCCACATTAATCTGACCGATGCGCAGGGCGTGACGCTCTCCTGCTGCGGGCGCGATCTCACCCCGGTCGGCAGCATCCTGCGCGAGTCTGAGCTTGGCACTAACTGCACCGGCCGCTGCCTGGAGCAGCAGCGGTTGGTCTATCTGCTGAGCGGCGAAAACTGGAAAATCGCCCTGCGCGAGCGCCATCTGCAGTGCGCCGCCGCCCCGATCCGCGATGCCGAAGGCCGCATGATCGGAGTGCTGACGCTGACCGCCAGCCAGGATAACTTTCACTATCACACCCTCGGCACCGTGCAGGCCGCCGCCGAAGCGGTTGGACAGCAGCTGATCCTGCGCGCGCTGCTGGCGGAGCAGAAGTCGATCCTCGAAACGCTTAACGAAGGGGTGATCGTGCTGGATCGGCGCGGGACGATCAAAACCATTAACCGCTATGCGCGCCAGATCTTCCACCGCGGGGTGCGCGCCGGGCAGCCGGTGGATGAGGTGCTTAACCCGGAGAACGCCCGCCTCGCCAGCATGACCTTCTGCAATGACCGCGAGGTGGTGTTTGTGCCGGCAGACAATCAGCGCGTCTCCTGCCTGGTGTCGGTGATGCCTGCACCGGGCGGCGGCAGGGTGATCGCCCTGCGGGAGAACCAGCGCATCCGGGCAATTACCCGCCGGGTGATGGGCACCAGCGCCAGCTACACCTTCGAGATGCTGTGCGGCAGCGCCCCGGCGCTACAGGCGGCGATGGATAAAGCGCGCAGCTGCTGCCGCAGCGACAGCACGGTACTGCTGACCGGCGAAAGCGGCACCGGCAAAGAGCTGTTTGCTCAGGCTATCCACAACGACAGCCCGCGCAGCGGTGAGTCGTTCATCGCCGTTAACTGCGGCGCGCTGCCGCGGGACCTGGTGCAGAGCGAGCTGTTTGGCTATGCCGACGGTGCATTTACCGGCTCGCGCCGCGGCGGTGCCGCCGGCAAGTTTGAACTGGCGGAGGGCGGGACGCTGTTCCTCGATGAGATTGGCGATATGCCGCTGGAGGCTCAGACCAGCCTGCTGCGCGTGCTGCAGGAGAGTGAAGTGGTGCGCATCGGCGCGTCGCAGCCGATCGGGGTCAACGTGCGTATTATTGCCGCCACCAACTGCAACCTGATCAACGCGGTGGAGAGCGGCGCGTTCCGCCGCGACCTTTACTATCGGCTGAATGTGATTTCGATTGCGATCCCGGCCCTGCGCGAGCGCAGCAGCGATATTCCGGCGCTGACCGAGTGGTTCCGCGAGAAGGTCTGCACCCAGCTGAAAAAGGTCAACGTGCAGTTCACCGCCGGGGCGATGGACGCCCTGACCCGCTACGACTGGCCAGGCAACGTGCGCGAGCTGGAAAATATTGTTGAGCGGGTGATCAATATGAACAATGGGCTGTTTATTGACGTGCAGGACCTGCCGGATGAGGTGACGCAGCGCGCGCAGCCGGGCAGTGCCAGCCGTCATGAACCGCAGCCGGCGGCCAGGCTCGACGCCCACGAGCGGGCGCATATCATCACCATGCTCGACTCGCTGAACGGCAACCTGCGCCAGGCGGCTCAGTTAATGGGGCTGTCACGTGCCGGATTATATAATAAACTCAAGAAGTACCAGATTAGCGCCGATGAGTTCCGCCGCTGACCTTTATCATACCCAAAATAATTCAGGTTGCAGGAAGGCGGCAAAGCTGTGAGTCCCCAGGAGCATAGATAGCTATGTGACTGGGGTGAACGGCTGTAGCCAACGCACCTGCAGCTTGAAGTATGAAGGGTATATTTCCCTGTAAATTGACTGAGTGCTTATGTGGTTTGAACATTTCGATATTGCCATCATCCTGCTGCAAATCGTGCTAATTGACCTGCTGCTGGGCGGCGATAATGCCGTGGTGATTGCCATGGCCTGCCGCAAGCTGCCGCCGCAGATGCAAAAGAAGGCGATTATCCTCGGCACGCTGGGGGCGATTGTTGCCAGGGTGATTCTGCTAGTGATTGCCGTGCAGCTGCTGGCGGTGCCGTGGCTGAAGATTGTCGGCGCGCTGCTGCTGCTGTGGATTGGCTTTAAGCTGGTGGCGAACGAAGAAGAGGAAGCGCACGTCGCCAGCGACAGCCGCCTGTGGAAAACCGTGCTGACCATTACCATGGCCGATGTGGTGATGTCGCTGGATAACGTGCTGGCGGTGGCCGCAGCGGGTAAGGGCAATGTCTGGCTGGTGTCGTTCGGCGTGCTGATCAGCATCCCGATTATCGTGATGGGCAGTAAGCTGGTGCTGACGCTGCTGGGGCGCTTCCCGTTTATCGTCATCGTCGGCGGCGCGCTGATTGGCTGGATAGCCGGCACCATGCTGGTGAGTGACCCGGCGGCGCTACGCTATACTGCGGCTATCCCTTATATCCACTGGATTGCCGGTGCGGTGGGCGCCCTGCTGGTTGTGGCGTTCGGCGCCGTCAGCAACCGACGCCGGGCAATGTCGTAGGGGGCGACCCGTGCCGATGGTTGGCACTGTGCTAGCGGGCTGACCGAAACAGAGGGTCAGCCCCTACAAATGCCAGGGCAACCCGTGCCGATCCCAAATGCCGGGGCGACCGGTGCCGATCGGCGAATAGCGTTAAATTTTCTCTTTGCGCGACATACTGTCCAGGTAACCCATCACAAACGCCGACAGCACGAAGGTCAGGTGGATAATCACATACCACATCAGCTTGTTATCCGGGATATTCTTCGCATCCATAAACACCCGCAGCAGGTGAATGGATGAGATCGCCACAATCGAGGCCGCCACTTTGTTCTTCAGCGAGCCGGAGTCCATCTTGCCCAGCCAGTTAAGCTTCTCTTTGTGCTCGCCAATATCCAGCTTCGAGACAAAGTTCTCATAGCCGGACAGCATCACCATCACCAGCAGGCCGCCGACCAGCGTCATGTCGATCATCGAAAGCAGCACCAGCACCATGTCATTTTCCGACATCTCCAGCACGTGCGGCAGCAGGTGGAACAGCTCCTGGAAAAACTTAATGGCGAGCGCCACCAATCCCAGCGACAGCCCGAGGTAAATCGGTGCCAGCAGCCAGCGCGCAGAGTAAATCAGGTTTTCGACGAAACGTTCCATAGCATCCAGTTCGCAATTCAACAGGGCGCACAGTATAGCCGATGCAGTATGAACTTTTTCAAGACGCGCGCTGATAAACAGCGGAATTTAAGCGATTTTACGTTCTCAGGAGCGTGACTCCTGCCCTTCCTGCACGTCGTCAGGGGGCAGCAGGTCGTTAATCGGGCGCATCACCTTTTGCAGCTGGCGCTCGTAGCTGAAAGGCGTGTCGGCCTGGGTGCTGGCCGCTGAGTGGTTGATCCCTTCGGCGGCCTGAGCGGTGGCACAAGCGCTGAACAGCGCGACGACGATGGCTGATTTAACAAGCTGTTGCATGATTTTCCCGAACTTAATGGTACTGACGGTGCTGGATACGGTAATCGCGCGGGGTCACGTTGAAGTGCTTTTTAAACACCCGCTGGAAACACTGCTGGGATGAGAAACCGAGATCCATCGAAATGGTCATAATGCTTTTGGTCGAGCTGACCAGACACTGCGCGGCCTGGTCGAGGCGGCGGCTGCGAATAAACGTCGCCAGGGTAATGCCTTTCTGCTCTTTAAATGCCCGCTGCAAATGCCACTTTGAGTAGCCAGATTTCGCCGCGACCGCCTCAATGTTGAGGCCCTCTTCCAGGTGATCGTCAATCCAGTCAACGATGACGTCGACAATTTCATGTTTCATTATGGATACTCCGCGATGATAGGCGACAGAAAGCGCCCACTCCTGCCTTACCCCTCATACTTCAAGCCGCAGGTGCGTTGGCTACAGCCGCCTGCCTGCACGCGAATTGTTTTGGGTAAAACGGAACAACAAGTTAGTTATTTTATTGATTTAGATAGTTTTTATAGCGATATGAAAAAAATGAAAGAACATATCAAATAATTATGGAAGGGATATTAGGTGAAGGATTAAAATAGTTCAAATAGATAATATGAATCTCCAATTATAGGATTCAACTATATGTCAGCCATGATGGATCTCAACCTGGTGCGGGTGTTTATCGCCATCTTTGAAACGCAAAGCGTCAGCGCCGCCGCTAACAGACTGTTTATCACCCAGCCCTCGGCCAGCTACGCGCTAGCCCGGCTGCGGGATGAAACGGGAAATGAGCTGTTTAAGCGCAGCCGCAAGGGGATGCTGCCCACCCCGGTCGCCAGCCAGCTCTATGCGGTATTTAAGAAGTCGCTAAGCGGGATAGAAAAAGCGGTGGCGGATACCCGTAGCTTCACCCCGGAAACATCTTTTCACAAATTCACCCTCGCGCTGTCCGATCTCGGGGAGCTGCTGCTGCTGCCACGGCTGGTAAAGCACCTGCGTGAAATTGCGCCCAACGTGCGCCTTGAAGTGATCCCCGTCGAGATGCGTAAGCTGGATGAGTGGCTGCTAACCGGGAAAATCGACGCGGCGCTGTGCAGCCGCAACGAGACGATTTCGCTGGCGCAGCGCGACCGCATTATGGATGAGCGCTATGTCTGCCTGCTCAACACGGCGCATCCGCGCATCGGCAACACGCTCTCCCTGCAGCGCTATCTGGAAGAACAGCACATTATCGTGTCAACCATCAGCGGGCATTACATGGTGGAGGAGCGCATCCGCGAGTACGGTTTTGAACGCAAAATCGCGCTGGAAGTGCCGCATTTTGCGGCGTTAGGCGAAGTGATTGCCGCCACCGAGCTGCTGGTGACGCTGCCGACCAGCGCGGCGAAGATTTACGTCGCGCGCGGCAACGGGCGCATTATCGAGCTGCCGTTTGAGCTGCCAAATCTGGAAGTTTACCTGTATGGCCATACCGAGATTGGCGATATCACCGCCAAAACCTGGTTCTACGACCTGCTGAAAAACGTCAGCCCGCAGCTGATGGTGCGTTAATCGTGGCGCATCGGGCCACGGCTCCAGTAAGCCATAAAGCTAATGCACTCCGGTGACAGGCCGCGTTCGCCAATCAGATAGCGACGCAGCTGCTTAACGGCGCTGGATTCGGCGGCCACCCAGCCGTGGAAGCGCTTGTCGCCGCTGTCGGCGCGATCCCAGAGGATATCGCCATCCTGCTCCTCATGCAGTTCGCCGCGCACCAGCGCACTTTCCGGCAGCTTAACCTGCTGCTTTACCGCGCTCAGCAGCGCTTCGCCGTGCGATGCCCCACTCTCTTCACGCGGCAGCCAGTGGACCTCGGCAAACCGATAGTGGCTGAGATCGACGCAGTCGCCGCGTTTCGGCATTTCAAGGAACAGCTGCAGCTGCGGCGGGTTCTGCCACCCGGCAAGCTGTTCGAGGATCGCCCTGGCCGCCGGCAGCGCGGTTTCATCCGCCACCACCAGCGCGCGCTCCACCTCCGGATGCGGGTCCCACTCATAGCCGCCGCTGCTGGTTGGACAAGCGCGGTTGGGCGCCACCAATTGCAGCGCCGCGCCCGGCTCGGCGTTTAGCGCCCAGGCAGACGCCGGGCCTTCGGTGCCGTGCATCACAAACTCCACCTCAACTTCACCCGCCCCGGCATTGAGGTGACGAAGGGTGTAGGTACGGGCAATCGGGCGCGTCTCCTGCGGCATCGCGCGCACTTTTTCCCACCAGGTCTTCTCGCCCTCATCGGTCAGCGTGGCAGGCGTGCCGTTGATCGACGGGAACAGCAGCTTGATGCGCTGGTCCGGCGCGTCCAACTTCATCTGGCGCACCTCGTCACCGCTGAACACACAGCGCAGCATCGAAGGAGAGAGTACCTGCTTGCGTGCCAGTACTACATTGAACAAGCGATAACCCTGAACATCCGCCATAAATCCGCCCTTAAACCGGTAAGCCGTGCGCGGCACAGCGCGCATAAGTTGCCCAAGAATAGCAAAGCCAAATGATAATGAGAATGAGTATGAGGTTCTTTACATGCAGCAGAAGCAGAGAAGCGATTGATCCGCGCAGGAAAAAGCGTCAGTTTAGGGGTTTGAGTTCTGCACGCGGAGTACGCCGATGTCCCTGACCCTTCTGACGCAGCTGGCCGATATCCCGGCCAGTCAGTGGGATGCCCTGACCCCGAATGCCCAGCCGTTTATGCGCCACGCCTTTTTATCGGCGCTGGAGGAGAGCGGCTCGGTCAGCCGTGCCACGGGATGGCAGCCGCAGCATCTGCTGTGGTGCGAGGGGGATAAGGTGCTGGCGGCGATGCCCGGCTATGCCAAAACCCATTCGATGGGCGAATACGTCTTCGACCACGCGTGGGCCGAAGCCAGCCAGCGGGCGCGTATTCCTTATTATCCCAAGTGGCTGTCGGCGGTGCCGTTCAGCCCGGTCAGCGGCGCGCGCCTGCTGGGGAATGAGCACGCGGGCGCCCTTCTGCTGCAGGCGCTGCCGCAGTTTCTTGAACAGCAGGCGCTGTTCAGCGCGCATATCAACTTTAGCGATGCGCGCGTGCATCAGCATTTAGCCGGTGATGAACGCTGGCTGCCGCGCCTGGGCTGCCAGTACCACTGGCACAACCGCGGTTTTCGCGACTTTCAGGACTTCCTCGATCTGCTGACCTCACGCAAGCGCAAACAGCTGCGCAAAGAGCGCGAGCTGGTCGCCAGCCAGGGCGTGGAGTTTGCCTGGTATGAGGGCGCGCAGCTGAGCGAGGCGCAGTGGGATTTTATCTACGACTGCTACGCCAACACCTACCTCGTACGCGGTCGCCAGCCCTATCTCACGCGGCTGTTCTTCAGCCTGCTGGCGCAAAGCATGCCCGCGGCCATCCGCGTCATCATTGCCAGCCAGCACGGCGACCCGGTGGCGATGGCCTTCAGCCTGGTGGATGGCGATACCTTCTACGGCCGCTACTGGGGCTGTCTGGAGGAGTTCAACCGCCTGCACTTTGAAACCTGCTTCTGGCAGGGGATGGAGTACGCCATCGCCCACGGTTTGCAGCGCTTTGATGCCGGGGCGCAGGGCGAGCATAAGCTGATCCGCGGGTTTGAACCGGTCCTGACCGAGTCGTGGCATCGGCTGCGCCACCCCGGCCTGCACGATGCGGTAGCCGACTTTCTTCAGCAGGAGCGCGACGGCGTGCGCGCCTGGGCGGAAGAAGCGCGTTCAGCGCTGCCGTGGCGTCAGTCCCTGGCGTAAATAGAATCGTACTAAGGATAATCTGGTAATATTTTTTGCAGAATAAGAATAACGCCAGACTGGTGTCTTATTCTGCTGATTTATTTTATTAACGCTGGCCCTGCCATGATGCAAAAAACTTCCCGGAATATACTTTAGTGGATTGTATCCATTCACGTTATATTCACTGGGAAATAAGATGCCAGCTAAAAAACCTGCCAGTCCTGCCAGTAATGAAGCCGTCACTGCTGCCACCAGCGGAAACAGTCTGAAGGTTTATGACACCAGCGGCAAAGCGATAGAGTTTGGCAAAGTGGTGATGGAACTCACTTCAGCCACCGGCGGCAATAGTGCCGTCACCACCTGCCGCACCGTGGCCGACCTGCGCCAGACCGAACCTACCGCCGTCGGTGAGCTCGCGGTGGTTCTGGAGTACAGCGAAAATCATAAAATGGGCGGCGGGGTGTTTGTTTATGATATCAGCGATACCACCACGCCCGATGATAACGGCGTGAATTTCGTCACGGCCAAAGGGGCGCGCTGGAAGCGTGCACTGACCGATCACAACGCCCTGACCGTGGTGGATTTTGGCGCGCTGGCGGACGGTAAAACTGACTGTATCGATGCTGTAAAATATATGTGGGCCTGGTCAAAAAAATATAACCCGGAAATCGGCATTAAATTCCCTGCCGGGAAATTTATGATGTCAAAATTCGATATTTCTGACGTCACCCCGGAAACGCCTAAATTCCGCGTATCGGGCCAGACCGTGACCTTTGGCTATCTGCCTGCCACCACGCTGCTGTCAGATAGAAAAGATGGCGAGGTGATGTTTAAGGTTAAAGCGCGCTATACCGAGATCTCCAGCCTGATTATCGACGGCGAAAATAACAAAGCTAAAAATACTAAGGGGTTCTATCAGAATATCGTCGAAGCCGGCCAGTTCGTCCGCGTCTCCTGCGTGATGTTCTATAACATGGGCGGCAAATCCATCAGCATGCTCGACACGCTCGACTGTAAGATCGACCAGTGGTACGCCCGCGACTGCTATGACTCGGTGATCCACGCCACCTGGTCTGATAATCCCCAGGGGAAATGGGATCACATCACTGCCATTGAGCTGACCAACTTCAATATTCAGCGCAGTAAAGAAAAACCGGCGATCGACCTGCAGCGCTCCGGGCAGTCATTTATCTGGAATGGCTGGATTGAGCACTCGGACGATCCGGGCACCATTGCCAACGGCCACTGGACGATTAACGGGCTGAACATTGAAACCTGTAAAGCGCCGCTGAAGTGCCATTACAGCCGCATTATCAACCTGCAGCACAATGAACAAAATAATAAGGATGCCGAGGGCAAGGCCTTCACCGCTATGGATTTTTCTCAGAGCGGAGATCGTTGGGAGGCAATATCGCTCTATGAGCAGGGTGATGTGCGTATTGAAAACCACGGCGTCAGAATTAACGGCTCGCTGAATTATCAGTATCTGACCTCGCCCGACCGGATGTTTAACAGCGGCAACGATGAGAAATGGTTTTATGTCGGCGAGCTGCTGCTGACGCAAAACTCCTTCCAGGCGCATCTGCGCGTCATCGGCTCTGCCACCTTTACCAAGCAGGATGTCCCGCAGCTTGGCTTCAGTGAAAACACCGCCGAGGGCGCTGCGGATATCTTTATCCAAAAGGTCACGCGCGGGTTTATCTCCAGCTGGTCCGGTCAGGGAGCCAGCCCGGTGAAGCGGGTGATGTTGCAGGCGGGCAGCAGCAGCTCGCACACGAAGCTGTATGTGAAGCTGGCCAAGCTCTCTAACGTGGTCGCTCTGTTGGATACCAACGCCAACGACCGCTATACCGGTGGCGTGCACTTTATGTTTAACAAAGGCTACCGCGCCGCCACCCCGGAGGAGAGCGCCACGCTGGAAGCGGCGCTGACCGACACCAATGTCTATCACCAGCACTGGGTGGGTAATAACAGCGTGGGCTTTGGTTTTAATCATGACAACGAGCTGCTGCTGCAGGGCAAGACGCTGGCGAGCACCCAGACGGGTACGGCTAATAAGGTGCTGAAGGTCTACGTTAACGGCGTGGCTTACGGCCTTGAGCTGAAACCGTTGATATAGACGGATAAATCGTAGGGGTCGGGCATGCCCGATCCCTTTTCACTCTACTCCAACCCTTCCCGGCAGTCCCTGCTATGAGCAGAATCGTACTAAGGTTATTCTGGTAAATATTCCAGCCCCAACAAAAATAATGAAACACAACAGTCTCATTTTAAGACATAAGGCAAATATACAGATTTTACCACTGCATTAACCCTGGCCCTGACGTATCGGTGACATTTTCTACGAATATACTTTAAAGGTTTTTACCTGTTCACCTTCCACTTTGCCGGGGTACCTTATGTCAGAGAATACGACCCGCTCTAACGATACGAATGGCACCATTCCTACCTCTATCATCACCTGTAAAACCATGGAAGATCTGCGCACCACTGAGCCCACCGATATGGGCCAGATGGCGATGGTACTGGAGTATAAACAAGGCTATAAAATGGGCGGCGGGCTGTTTGTTTACGATATGGTTGATACCACCACCCCGCACGATCACGGCGTCAATATTAAGACGCCGAAGGGAAAAATCTGGAAGCGCGTACTCACCGATCACAACGAAGTGACCGTAGTCCATTTCGGCGCGCTGGCGGATGGTAAGACCGACTGTAAACAGGCGGTAGAGTGGATGTGGGCTTGGTCGAAGCGCGTCAACCCGACCCTCGGCATCAAATTCCCAGCCGGCAAGTTTATGCTGTCGAAATTCGATATCTCTGCCGCAGAGGTACCAAAGTTTCGCGTGGCGGGCGAACACGTAAACTTCGGTTATTACCCCTCCACTGAATTAGTCTCAGATAAAAAAGATGACGTGATGTTTACCGTCAAAGCGCGCTATATGGAAGTCTCCAGCCTGATTATCGACGGCGAAAGTAAAGACGGCGCACGTAACACCAAAGGCTTCTTTAAAAACATTATTCCCGGCGGCCAGTTTGTGCGCGTCACCAGCGTGATGTTTTACAACATGGGCGGCCGCTCGCTCGATCTGGTCGACACCCTCGACTGTAAAATCGACCAGTGGTACGCCCGCGACTGTACCGGCACCGTGGTTTACGGCCACTGGTCCGGGCAGGTGCAGGGCAAATGGGACCATATCACCGCCATTGAGCTGTGCAACTTCAATATCCAGCGCAGCACCGGCCCGAATCCCGCCATCGATCTGCAGCGTGCCGGGCAGTCGGCAATCTATAACGGCTGGATCGAGCACACCGAATATCCCGGTAATATCTCCTACGGCCAGTGGAGCATCGAAGCTTTTAACCTGGAGACGTGCCCGAACCCGATGCGCTGCTACCGCGCGCGCATCGTCAATCAGCAGTTCAACGTGCAGGCAGGCAAGGGCTTCGATTTTGACGATGCCACCGGTATCGAAGAGTGGCCGGAGATGTCCGTTTATGAGCAGGGTCATGTCGACATTGAAAACCACGGAATTAAAATCACCGGCTCGCTAAATTACGATTATCTCACCACGCCGGGCACCGAGCGTATGGATAACCGCAGTGACAAGGAGAAGTGGTTCTACGTTGGGGAGCTGTTCTTCTCCCATAACACCACCCAGGCACGCATTCGTATTATCGGCTCGGCGTTTTACAGCGCGATGCCTACCACCCAGATTGACGCCACGGAACGCACCGCCGAAGGGGCAGCCGATATCTTCCTGCAAAAAACCGGGGATAAAAGCTACATTGCCACCTGGTCCGGTCAGGGCTCCTGCCCGGTGACGCGCGTGCTGTTACAGCCCGGAACCTCGGGTGAAAAAACTAAGCTGTTCGTCAAGATTGCGGTGTATACCGGGTTCTGTAGCGCCATTCTGGAGACCAACTCCCTCGACCGCTTCAGCGCCGGGGTACACTTTATGTTTGATAAAGCCTATCGTGCCGCAACTGCCGAAGAGATTGCGCTGCTGGATGCCGCACCGGACACGGCGTTCCACCAGCACTGGCAGGGCCGCCCGGCAGTGGGCTACGGCTTTAATAACGACAATGAGCTGCTGATGCGCGGCAAGGTGCTGAATAATGACCAGTTTAATGCATCGACTAAGCATCTGAAGGTCTACGTCAACGGCGTGGCTTACGGGCTGGAACTGAAACCTTACAAAGGCTGATGGCCAGGGGCGAGGCATGCCTCGCCCCTACCGGTTGAATAAACATCGTAGGGGTCAGGCATGCCTGACCCGCGGTGACGGTATCAATCCGATGCTACAGCACCTTCGCCACGAAACGCCGGGTGCGTGGGCGAGGCATGCCTCGCCCCTACGGGCTGATGTGCGGGTCGAGTGTAAAAAGGTTGCTCCTTACTCCTCGCCGACAAATCCGCCGGTCTGGTGCCGCCACAGGCGCGCATACAGGCCACCTTTCGCCAGCAGCTCGCTGTGGCTGCCGATCTCAACAATCCGTCCCTGCTCCAGCACCACCAGCCTGTCCATACGGGCAATGGTCGACAGACGGTGGGCAATGGCGATCACCGTTTTACCGCCCATCAGCGTTTCCAAGCTCTCCTGAATCGCCGCTTCCACTTCGGAATCCAGCGCCGAGGTAGCCTCATCCATAATCAGGATCGGTGCATCCTTCAGCAGCACGCGTGCGATGGCGATACGCTGTCGCTGGCCGCCGGAGAGCTTCACGCCGCGCTCGCCAACGTGCGCGTCCAGCCCGGTGCGCCCCAGCGAATCCGACAGCAGCGGAATAAATTCGTCGGCTTTCGCCTGATGGATCGCCTGCATCAGCTCCTGCTGGGTCGCATTTGGGCGGCCGTACAGCAGGTTGTCGCGAATGGAGCGGTGCAGCAGCGAGGTATCCTGGGTGATCATGCCGATCTGCGCGCGCAGGCTCTCCTGGCTGACGTCGGCAATATTCTGGCCGTCAATCACAATGCGCCCGCCGTTGAGGTCATACAGGCGCAGCAGCAGGTTGACCAGCGTCGACTTCCCGGCGCCGGATGGGCCAATCAGACCGATTTTCTCACCGGGGCGAATGGTCAGCTGCAGATCATCAATCACCCGGCGCTCGCCGCCGTAGTTAAAGCGGATAGCGTCAAAGTGGATCTCGCCCTGATTGACCTTGAGCGCCGCGGCGTTGGCTTTATCGCGCACCTTGACCGGCTGCGCGATGGTCGACAGCCCGTCCTGCACCATGCCGATATTCTCGAAGATGCCGTTCACCACCCACATAATCCAGCCGGACATATTGACGATGCGGATCACCAGCCCGGTCGCCAGCGCAATCGCCCCGACGCTAAGCAGCGACTGCGTCCACAGCCACAGCGCCAGCCCGGTGGTACTGACGATCAGCAGGCCGTTCAGCGTGGTGATCACCACGTCCATATTGGTCACCATGCGTCCCTGGCTGCGGGTTTTCATCGTCTGGTCGTCAATCGCCTCGCGCGCGTGCTGGCGCTCCAGGTCGCTGTGGGCGAACAGCTTTAGCGTGGTGATATTGGTGTAGCCGTCGACGATGCAGCCCATCAGGCGCGAGCGCGAATCACTCGACGCCACCGAGCGCGCTTTAACGC
Source organism: Erwinia aphidicola (assembly GCF_024169515.1). Taxonomy (NCBI): domain Bacteria; kingdom Pseudomonadati; phylum Pseudomonadota; class Gammaproteobacteria; order Enterobacterales; family Erwiniaceae; genus Erwinia; species Erwinia aphidicola. The sequence goes on from NZ_JAMKCQ010000001.1 coordinate 1,527,960, forward strand.
GCGGCACAAAATAGCGCAGACACAGAACGTAGCCGATAATCCAGATAATCAGCGGAATCGTCAGCCGCCAGTCGGCTTCGGCAAACAGCACCAGCGTGGTGACGGCGTAGATCACCACGTGCCACAGAGCATCCACCGCCTGCACTGCCGAATCGCGCAGCGCGTTACCGGTCTGCATAATGCGCTGGGCGATGCGCCCGGCGAAGTCACTCTGGAAGAAGTTGAGGCTCTGACGCAGCACGTAGTTATGATGCTGCCAGCGGATCATACTGGTCATGCCGGGGTTGATGGTCTGGTGTACCAGCAGGTCGTGCAGGCCGATAAACAGCGGGCGGAAGATGAGGGCCACCACCACCATCCACAGCAGCTCGCCGCCGTGGTCGCTGAAGAAGGTGGCTGCCGGTCCGGCATTGACCAGGTCGATAATGCGGCTGAGGTAGCGGAACAGCGCCACTTCAATCAGTGACGCCACCAGGCCAATCACCAGCAGCAGCGCGAAGCTTTGCCACACCTGGCGCAGATAAAAGCGATAGAACGCCCACAGACTATCCGGCGGCGTGTCGGCGGGGGCATCCCTGAAGATGTCGATCATCCTTTCAAAACGGCGATACAGCATAAAGCAGGCTCACTTATACGGCAGAAAACCTTCAGCTTAGTGCATTCCTGTGACGCGGGTCGACCGGAACAAATGGTCGACCCCTACGATTCGTGGCAACTTCAGCATCAATACGCGCTGACCGGACCAAATTGTCGCCCCCTACCGTTCGTGGCAACCTCGCCTTTGTAGGGGCTGACCCTCTTTTTCGGTCAGCCCTCTGTCGACGCCACCACCACTAAACGCTCGCCGTACTTCGCCCGATGCTTCAGCGCCGGGGAGGCCTCGGTAATAATCATCTCGATATCCGACAGCGGGCAGACGTGCGCCAGTGCGCGATAGCCCATTTTGCTGCTGTCGACCAGCACCACGGTCTTTTCCGCCGCCTGGATCATCGCCTTCTTCACCGGGATTTCGACGGTGTTGATATTGGTCACGCCACTGTCGAAATGCACCCCTTCGGCGCCGAGGAACGCCCAGTCAACGTGCAGGCTGTTGATCTTATCCACCGTCTCCTGGCCGATCAGCGTATAGACGTTGTTCAGCATCATGCCGCCGGCGACGTGAATGGTGATGCCCGGGCAGGAACTGAGCGCCACCGCCGTCAGCACATCATTGGTCACTACCGTCAGGTTGCGTTTATCGCGCAGCGCCAGCGCCAGCTCGTATACGCTGGAGCCATTATCCAGAATCAGCGACTGGCCGTCGCGCACCAGGCTGGCGGCATGGCGGGCTATCGCCACCTTCGCCGGGTTGTTCATCTGGTGACGCACGCTCCACGGGGTATCGAGATTGCTTTCCGCAACCGCCATCGACGGCAGCAGCCCGCCGTGGGTGCGCATCACCTGGCCGGTCTTCTCCAGCTGCGCGAGGTCGCGGCGGATGGTGGAGCTGTCAACGCCAAACTGCTCCGACAGCTCGGCGGCGTTCAGATAACCTTTTTCCCTGATCATCTCAACAATCTGTAATCGTCTTTGTGACGCGCTCATGTGTCCTTCCCGTTACGATAATTGCACGCTTTCATGCACATACTGTACGAACAATGCGCAAATGTCAGTATAGCAGACAAATTTACGGCAAAAAAATAAGCAATTGCGCGAAAATTGCACATTGACTGCACGAATTCGTGCAGCTATGTTTAATTCATCAGCAACATTAACGGGGAGTGAGTATCAATGACCGCAACAGTGCTCAGCGAATACGAAAAAGATATTGAGCAGCAGGTTGATGCGCTGCGCGATCAGCTGGCCAGCCAGCTGCCTGCGCAGCTCAACAGCCTGGATCTGAATAGCTACGATCGTATCGTTCTGGCGGGCATGGGATCCTCGGATTATGCGCTGATCCCCGTCGAGCGCGAACTGATCGCGCGCGGTTACCCGGTGTGGCGCATTGACGCCGGGCGGCTGCTGGATATGCCGCAGCTGGTCACCGCCGACAGCCTGCTGTGGGTAACCTCACAGTCGGGGATGAGCGGTGAAGTGGTGGCGCTGCTGGAGAACGTCAGCGCAGCGAAAACGCTGATTGGCGTGACCAACGATGCCGCCAGCGCCCTGGCGCAAAAAGCCGATGTGCAGGTGCTGCTGCACAGCGGGCCGGAGGCCACCGTCAGCGCCAAAAGTTATCTCAATACGCTGGTCGCCAGCTACCGCGTGCTGTACGCCCTGACCGGGCGCGACGAAAAAGATCTGCTGGCCGCGGTGCAGGCTGTTTTGCCCGCTATCGCCCACATTATCGGCCAGCGTGACGGGGTGCAGCAGCTGAGTGATGCTCTGCTGAAAGATGACAACCCGCGCGTGGCGATGGTCGGCATCGGTGCCGATGCGGCCACCGCGCTGACCGGCGCGCTGATCACCAAAGAAGCGTCCAAAGTGGCGGCAGAGGGCTTTATCGGCGGGCAGTTCCGCCACGGCCCGATGGAAACCTCGGGCGCCGGTATGCTGGCCCTGCTGTTTGGTGACGGCAGCGACAGCACGCTGAATACTCTGGCGGCTGACCTGCGCCAGAACGGCACGCTGGTGACCAGCGTCGGGCCGGTAGCCTATGGCGACAGCGTGCATCTGCCCACCCCCGCTGAACCGCTGCCGCGCTTACTCTGTGCAATGCTGTGGGTCCAGCATCTGACCGTCACGCTGGCGCGTGGCAACGGTCGGGTGCCGGGTGAGTTCCTCTACGGCCAGAAAATAACGGTAAAAATATGACAACTTCTGACGCGACTTCTCTCAAAGCAGGCATTGATATCGGCGGTACCGGTACGCGCATTATTATGCTGGCCGGAAAGCGTGAAATCGCGTCAGAAACCGTACCGACCGCATGGTTCGCCACCCTGCCCGCCTGGCAACGCGCCGGAGCGCTGGCGGATAAAGTGCGCCAGCTGGTGCCGGCGGGCCAGCGTATAGCCAGCCTCGGCATTGGCGCCAGCGGCCCGGTGAATATGCGTACTGAAGTGATTGAAAATCAGGATACGCTGGCCTGCTTCTCCGGCTTTCCGCTGGTGGCCCAGCTGCGCGAGCTGCTCGCGGTTCAGGTCGCCATTGATAACGATGCGGTAGCGGCGGCGCTCGGCGAGTTTCATCTCGGCGCCGGCCAGGGCAGCGGGCGCATGTTAATGGTGACGCTCGGCACCGGCATTGGCGTGGCGATGCTGGAGGGCGGAACGCCGTTTCGCAACGTCGACGGCAGCCACCCGGAAGCCGGCCATATCCCGGTATCGGACGATCCGGTCGTCTGCTACTGCGGCCTGCAGGGCTGCTGGGAAATGCTGGCCTCGCGCGGCTGGCTGCAGCAGGCACTGACGGCGGCACTCCCCGATCTGCGCTGGGACGCCACCCTCAGTGAGCGCATCGCCACGCTGTGCGCGGAGAACGCGCGCGTCAGCGGCATTCTGTATCAGTACGGTCAGATTGTGGGCCGCGGGTTAAATACCCTGCTGGCGCTGTACGGCCCGGATGTCACGGTGCTCAGCGGCAGCGCAGCCACGCTGTTTCCGCATTTTCAGGGAGGAATGGAGAAAGCGCTGGCGCGCGCCAGTGGTTATGCGGTTAACAAGCATATTATTCCATCTTCTCTGGGCGATGCGGCGGGCGCGCTCGGGGCGGCGATACTGCCAACACTTAGGGGAACCCGCCAACCATAATAAGCAAGACCTATAAGACACACTGATAATTAAGTATTTTAATTGAGTTATTTACGATAATAATAAATGTCTGAGCCGCTGACGTTTTACGGCTCAGCCATTTCATTGTTCCAGGCGAATAAGACCGTATATCTGACGCTTCCTTATCAAGGTTAAATGGAGAGTAAGTAATGAATAGCCGTTCTGCCATGTGTGTAATGACTCTGCTTGCTCTGAGCGCCTCCGGTGCCGTCTCAGCAAAAACGCAACTCAATGCCCTGTTTATGTCGCAGGCCGCCTACAGCGAAAGCGACGTGCGCGCCATGACCAGCGATTTCGAAAAAGCCCACCCTGACGTCAGCGTTAACCTCGAATTTGTGCCGTATGAAGCCCTGCACGATAAAATCATCGCGGCACGCGGGGCGGGCAGTAACGGCTATGACGTGGTGCTGTTCGACGATATGTGGCCCGCTGAATTTGCCAAATTTGGCCTGCTGAAAGATATCACCAGCACGGTCAGCGCCGACGAGAAAGGCAAAGTGTTTGACGGGGCCTGGAGCACGGTAAGCTGGGATAAAAAACTGTGGGGCATGCCGTGGATCCTCGATACCAAATACCTGTTCTATAACAAAGCAATGCTGGCTAAGGCCGGGATTGCCAACCCGCCCACCAGCTGGGCGCAGGTGATGGAGCAGTCGAAAATCCTGCAGGATAAAGGCATCGTCAAATATCCGCTGGTGTGGAGCTGGTCGCAGGCCGAAGCGCTAGTGTGCGACTACACCACGCTGGTTTCCGCATTCGGCGGCCAGTTCTATCAGAACGGCAAGCTCAACTTCAGCGATCCCGGCTCGGTGAAAGCCGTCACCTTTATGAAAGAGTCGCTGGATAAAGGCGTGACGAACCCGAACTCACGTGAATATCTGGAAGAGGACGTGCGCAAAGTGTTCTCCAACGGCGATGCCGCTTTCGCGCTGAACTGGACCTATATGTACAACATGGCCAACGATGCGAAGCAGAGCAAAGTCGCGGGCGAGGTCGGGATCGTTCCGGCGCCATCGGAAATGCCGGGCAAGGTAGCAGCGATGAACGGCTCGATGGGGCTGGGCGTGACGCAGGCCAGCGCGCATCAGGGTGAGGCGCTGGCGTTTGTGCGCTACCTGACCTCGCAGCCGGTGCAGGATAAATACGCCAAACTCAGCCTGCCTATCTGGAAGTCTTCATACGACGACCCGGCGGTGCAGAAAGGCCAGGAGCCGCTGATTGCCGCGGCGAAAAAATCCCTTGATGTGATGCTGATGCGGCCGATTACCGCGGACTATTCACGCCTGTCTAACGGCCTGCAGCAGCAGCTGCAGCAGGTATTACAGGGCCAGCAGACGCCGCAGTCGGCGATGGATGCCGTTACCAAAAGCGCGTCACGTCTACATTAAGAGGTCTTGATGCTCAGTCTGCAACACCGTGAGCAACGTCAGGCGTGGGTGCTGCTGGCACCCATGCTGATCGTCATGGGCCTGCTGACCGCCTGGCCGCTGCTGCGCACTATCTGGCTCAGCTTTACCGATGCTGAGCTGATTGGCAGCGGCGGCCAGACCGGTTATATCGGGCTGGACAACTACCTCTACGCTCTCACCGACCCGGATTTTCTGGCGTCTATCGGCCGCACGCTCTACTTCACCGTGCTGTCAGTGGCGCTGGAGGGCATTATCGGCGTGCTGGTGGCGCTGCTGCTTAATCAAAAATTCCGCGGTCGCAGCGTGCTGCGCGTGCTGGTGATCCTGCCGTGGGCGCTGCCTACCATCGTCAACGCCATGATGTGGCGGCTCAACTTCAACCCCGATTACGGCAGCATCAATGCCCTGCTGACCCAGCTGCATATTATCGACAGCTATCGCAGCTGGCTGGGTTCGCCGGATTCGGCGCTGAATGCGGTGATGCTGGCGGACGTATGGAAAAACTACCCGCTGGTGACGCTGCTGGTGCTGGCCTCCATGCAGTCGATCCCCGGGGACCTGTATGAAGCGGCGCGGCTTGACGGCGCTTCCGCGTGGCGGCGTTTTCGTGCCATCACTTTTCCGGCCATCGTCGGCGCGCTGAGCGTGGCGCTGATCCTGCGCACCATCGACGCGTTTAAAATCTTCGACATTATCTACGTGATGACGCGCGGCGGCCCGGTCGACAGCACCAAAACCCTCAGCTTCTATGTCTATCAGGAGTCGTTCAGCTACCTGCGCGCGGGCAGCGGCGCGGCTTACGCCATTCTGATGACCCTGATGTGCAGCGTACTGATCGCCATTTACATGGCGCTGCTTTATCGCCAGCGCCGCAGGAGCTTCGCCGATGAAACGTAAACTGCGCCGTATTGGGCTGTATGCCGCCGCCGTGCTGCTGGGGGTGTCGATCCTCGGGCCGATGCTGTGGCTGTTTCTGATGAGCGTCAGTTCCAACAGTGACCTGGCGCGCATTCCGCTGGCGTGGCTGCCGCGCCAGTGGGACTTCAGCCGCTACGCCGCGCTGCTGTCGCTGCAGCCGGGGCAGCCCGGCGAACTGTTCTTGCATGCGCTCGGCAACAGCCTGCTGGTGGCCTGTTTTGCCACGCTGATTTCGCTACTGCTGGCGATCCCGGCGGCGTTCAGCTTCTCGCGCTACCCGGGGCGCGACGGCTGGCTGATGGCGTCGCTGGCGATTTACATGGTGCCGCCGGTCGCCTTCGTCCTGCCGCTCTACTTCGTGCTGCAACAGCTCGGCCTGCTGAACACCCACCTCGGGCTGGTGCTGGTTTACTGCTCGCTGATCCTGCCGTTCCTCACCTGGATGCTAAAAAACCAGTTTGATGCGCTGCCGCGTGATATCGAACAGGCGGCGCGCCTCGACGGGCTGCGCTTTTGGCAAGTGCTGCTGCGCATTACGCTGCCGCTGGCGAAGCCGGTGCTGGGCGCCTCGGCGCTGTTCGGCTGGCTGCTGGCGTGGGATGAGTTTTTCTATGCGCTGCTGTTCACCAGCAATATCAGCGCGCAGACGCTGCCGGTGACCATCGCCGGATTTACCGCCGGGCGCGCCACCGATGACGGACTGATCGCCGCCGTCGGTATTCTCGCCTCGCTGCCGCCGCTGCTGATCGCCATCTGGCTGCAAAAAAGCCTGGTCGGCGGCCTGGCCAACGGCGGCAGTAAAGGTTAACGACAAACACCCGGTTGCGCAGGGGTCGGGCATGCCCGATCCGTACTAAAGGTTAACGACAGACACCCGGTTGCGCAGGGGTCGGGCATGCCCGACCCGTACTAAAGGTTAACGACAGACACCCGGTTGCGTAGGGGTCGGGCATGCCCGACCCCTACTAAAGGTTAACGACAGACACCCGGTTGCGTAGGGGTCGGGCATGCCCGACCCGTACTAAAGGTTAACGACAGACACCCGGTTGCGTAGGGGTCGGGCATGCCCGACCCGTACAGGGCCAAACAACCCGTACAGGGGCAAGGTGGCACAATTATCATGACGGGAACAGACTATGGCACGCGTTGAACTGGTGAAAGTCGCCAAACATTACGGCAAACAGACCGTATTACAGCCGCTCGATCTGACCATCGAAGACGGCAGTTTTACCGTGCTGGTTGGTCCCTCCGGCTGTGGGAAATCGACGCTGCTGCGCCTGCTGGCCGGGCTGGACACGCTGTCTGACGGCGCGATCCTGCTGGATAACCGTCAGATCAACGATCTCGATCCGGCGGATCGCGACATTGCGATGGTGTTTCAGAGCTACGCGCTCTATCCGCATCTGACGGTGGCCGAGAACCTGGCGTTTCATATGCAGGTCAAGCGGGTAAAACGCGACGAGCAGCAGAGCCGCATCGCGCGCATCGCTGGCATTCTCGGTATCGACAAGCTGCTGAACCGCTACCCGCGTGCGCTCTCCGGCGGCCAGCGTCAGCGCGTGGCGATGGGGCGGGCGATGGTGCGTAATCCGCAGGTGTTTCTGTTCGATGAACCACTGTCGAATCTGGATGCCCAGCTGCGTATGGAGCTGCGCGCCGAAATTAAATCGCTGCATCAGCGCTTTAAAACCACCATGGTCTACGTCACCCACGATCAGGTCGAGGCGATGACGCTGGCAGACCAGATCGTGGTGATGCGCGACGGCGTGATTGTGCAGCAGGGTAAACCGCTGGAGATTTACGACCGCCCGGTAAATACCTTTGTCGCGCGCTTTATCGGTTCGCCGCCGATGAACCTGCTGCCCGGCGAGCTGGAAACGCGTGGCGGCCAGCCCGGCGTGCACTGCAACGGGCTGTGGTTTGCGCTGCCGCAGCGCTGGCACGCGGCCGCGGAACGTCAGGGCGCTCAGCCGGTGATCGTCGGGCTGCGCGCCCACGATTTTGCGCTGGCCGCCGATTCTCCGTATCCTGCACGCCTTAAAGTGCTGGAAGTTACCGGTGAAGCCAGCCTGCTGCACGTTGACTGGCAGGGTTTTCCGCTGCACGTCCAGCTCAATGGCCGCGTCGATTTGCAGCCGGGCGACTCCCCGCATCTCGCCATCAACCCCGATAAAATTCATCTGTTTGATGCACAAAGCGGTGCGCGGCTGGTTTAAGCATCGCCATTAACCCGGGCGAGGCATGCCTCGCCCCTACGGGATAGGTGGCATCGTGTAGGGGTCGGGCATGCCCGACCCGTTTTTATTTAATGGGGTAAAACATGGAACGTCTGGAATGCGATCGGATGTTTGTCGCGGTGCTGGAGCTGGGCAGCTTTGCCAGGGCCGCCGCCCGCCTGGGCACCAGCAGCGGACAGGCATCAAAACTGGTTTCACGCCTGGAGAGCGAGCTGGGGGTGCAGCTGCTGAAGCGCAGCACGCGCGCACTGTCACCGACCGAAGTCGGCCAGGCGTATTATTCCCAGGTGAAAAACCTGCTCGACGAGTGGGATGCGCTCGACGCCTCGGTGCGCCATGCGGCGGGCAAACCCTCGGGCCGCATCAAGCTCAGCGCGCCGATCACCTTCGGTGCCAGCCAGCTTGCTCCGCAGCTTGTTGCCTTTGCGCAGGAGTTCGCCGATATCGAACTGGACGTCAGCTTCTCCGACCGGGTGGTGAATATCGTCGATGAAGGCTTTGACGTGGCGCTGCGCATCGGCAGGCTGAGCGACAGCAGCCTGATAGCCCGCCGCCTGTGTGATATGCGCGTGGTTATCGCCGCCAGCCCTGCCTATCTGCAGCAGCACGGCACGCCGGACGACCCTCAGCAGTTAAGCAATCATCACTGCATTATCGACACCAACTTTCGCGATCCGCACAACTGGCCATTTGGCAGCGGCGGCGCGACGGTGGCGGTCAGCGGTCGCCTGTACTTCTCCAACGCCGAAGCCTGCCTGACGGCGGCCGTTAGCGGGCTGGGCATTGCCAGGCTACCGACCTTTATCGCCGGCCCGGCCCTGAGCGCAGGCACCCTGCTGCCGCTGCTGCCCGCCAGCGAAATCCCGCCACTCGGCCTGTATGCTGTCTATCCGCCCGCCCGCCACCTTGCCCATAAAGTACGGGCGCTGATCGACTTTCTGGTCAGCCGTTACGCCGGGCAGCCGACGTGGGATCGGGACTGGTGATTCCTTCCATATCGGAAGGAATATTTGCAATTTTGACGGGATAATCGGCATAACGGAATGCGTGTAGAGTGTTCCTTAACAACTAATGAGGAACAAAACATGCTGGTAAACGGTAAATGGACGGCGGAATGGCACCCGGTGCAGGCCACTGATGAGAAAGGCGGCTTTGTGCGCCAGACTTCAAGCTTCCGCCACTGGGTCAGCGCGGACGGCAGCACGGCGTTTGCCGCCGAGCCGGATCGCTATCATCTGTACGTTGCGCTCATCTGCCCGTGGGCGTCGCGCACGCTGATAGCTCGCAGGTTAAAGGGGCTGGAAGCGGTCGTCAGCGTGTCGGTGGTTGAACCGCAGCTGACCGATGAAGGCTGGCACTTTGGCGACTTCCCCGGCGCCGACCGCGACACGCTAAATCACGCCGACTATCTGCACCAGCTCTATACCTGCGCCGACGACAGCTTTACCGGGCGCGCCACCGTGCCGGTGCTGTGGGACAAGAAAACCGCCACCATCGTCAGCAATGAATCGGCAGATATCGTGCGCATGTTTAACAGCGGCTTTGGTGCGCTGGCAACGGGCATTATTGACCTTTATCCTGCTGCACTGCGCAGCGAGATAGACCTGCTGAACGCCGAAATCTACCCGCGCCTGAACAACGGAGTTTATCGCGCCGGGTTCGCGACGACTCAGGAGAGTTACCTTGAGGCGTATCACGACGTGTTCGGCATGCTCGACGAACTTGAATCACGCCTGCAGCACGGCGGCCCTTATCTGCTCGGCAGCGCGCTGACCGAAGCGGATATCCGCCTGTTCGTCACGCTGATCCGTTTTGACGTGGCCTACCACGGTTTGTTTAAGTGTAATCAGCGCCAGCTGCGCAGCTATCCGGCGCTGGACGGCTATTTACAGCGCATGCTGGCCCTGCCCGGCGTGCGCGACACGGTGAATATTGACCATATCAAACACGGCTATTATTCGATTAAAGCCCTGAACCCGAACGGTATTGTTCCCGCCGGGCCGGATATGCAGGCTTACGGTTTTTAACGTTTACAGGAGGCCGCAAATGGCCGACAAATTAGTCATTTTACTCCACGGCGTTGGCAGCAGCGGCGACGATCTGGCAGGACTGGGCGACCACTGGTCAGCAGCCTTGCCCGACGTCAGCTTCGCCAGCCCCAATGCGCCGTTTCATTTTCCGCACGGTGCGGGCTGGCAGTGGTTCAGCCTCGACGGCATTACACCGCAGAATCGTCCGGCGCGGGTCGCTGCCGCGCGTGAAGCGTTTGACCAGACTTTGCAGGCGATACTCGACCAGCATCAGATGGGCGATCGGCTGCATAACGTGGTGCTGGTTGGCTTCTCGCAGGGGTCGATTATGGCGCTCGATGCGCTGGTCTCCGGGCGCTGGCCGGTCGCTGGGCTGGTAGCCTTTTCTGGCCGCCTCTCCTCGCCTGAGCCGTTTAGCCCCGCGCTGAACACGCCGGTACTGGTGATCCACGGTATGGCCGACGGAGTGATCCCGGTGCAGGAGAGCGAATCGGCCGCCCAGCGCCTGCGGGCTCATGGCGTCACGGTCGACAGCCAGTTTGAACCCGGCGTCGGCCACACCATTTCCGCGCAGGGCGCGCAGAAAGCGGCGGCGTTTATTGCGGCACGGTTAGCGTAAATCGGGCGAGGCATGCCTCGCCCCTACCCATGCCCAGCATCCTTATAACGCTGATGGCGTTTCCTGCTCCTTACGATGGCGGCCTGTCACCGTCGCGATCAGACCTGGAAGGCACATCCCCAGCAGGATAAGTCCTCCACCCAGTAGTACATTTCCAGACAAGTTCTCACGCAGCAGCCAGACGGCAAAAAGCGCCGAAAAGACGGGTTCGAGGTTATAAATCAGTACGGCACGTGTTGGCGTGGTATAGCGTTGATAATGTGTCTGCACCCAGAAAGCGATAACGGTAGAAAATAGAGCCGTTACTATCAGGGCAATCACCAGCGTGCTATCCCACACCTGCGGAAACCACTGTCCGCCCCTGATATGCTGAATAAACATAATCACCAGCGCCATGGTGGCAATTTGTAAAAAAGTGAGTGCCGTGTTGTCGTGTCGGGCACTTAATTTATCCAGTGCAAGGATATGCAACGCGGTAAACACCGAACCAATGACGACCAGGGAATCTCCCCACTGCAACTGCCAGCCGTGAATATCTGACATCAAAAATAACCCTGCCACGCCAAACAGCGTTGCCAGAATAGCGTCGATAGAGGGTAATTTTCCCGCCAGCGGTCCGGAAAGTAATAGCACCCAAATGACGGCCAGCCCGGCGAGAAAACCGGTATTCGATGCCGTGGTCATTTGCAATCCGAGGATCAGAAAGACAAAAGCGGCACCCAGCAGCAAGCCCAGCGCTACGCCAGCAGCCAATGTCCGGCGCCCAATGGCGACCAGGTTTCTGGCACTCAACGGCAACATCACCAGAGCAGAAAGCAGAAAACGTAATCCCAGCACCATCAGTACCGGATGCATATCCACGGCCTGCTTCATTACCGGAAAACCAATTCCCCACCCAGCCGCTACGCATACCAACAACAGCTCAGCCACCCAGCGTTTGCGCATTGATAATCTGTTCATGATGTGCCCCTCAAGCGGTGAGCAGTACTGGTTATTAGCTCAAGTGCGTGGCCAAGCTCATCAGCATTTGTCGTGTTGCTAAAGCTCAAGCGAATAGCAGACTCCAGGGACATTTCGCTTAACCCCATAGCGGTCAAAACGTGACTGAATTTCTGTTCTGCTGAATGGCAGGCAGATGCACTGCTTAATGCCACCTTCATCTTAAGCTTTTTCAATAAGGTGCTGGCTTTGATGCCGGGCAGGGAAAAATTAATCGTATTGGGCAGGCTTTTGTCGCGACAACCGTTAATGCTGGCGTCAGGAAATTGCGACAGCAGTTGCTCGATTGCTTTCTGCTTCATGTCACGGTGTCGGGCAAGGACAGCAACATGGTTGGAGATAAATAACTCTGCGGCCTTAGCCATTCCCGCCACACCCGGCAAATTAACAGTTCCGCTACGCACGCCCCACTCTTGACCGCCGCCATGAATGAGTGGCGAACCGAGGAGGAGTTCAGGCTTTGAACAATAGAGTGCACCGATCCCTTTGGGTCCGTAAAACTTATGTGCTGAGAAGCTGACAAAATCAGGCTGATATTCTCGTACGGAAAAAGGCAGTTTTCCAACAAACTGCGCAGCATCAGTGTGAAACAAAATACCGTGCTGTCTGGCAATCTCTCCAATCTCTCGCAGCGGTTGCAACGCACCCGTTTCATTGTTTGCTGCCATGATACTGATCAAACGGGTTTCTGGCCGGATGGCAGCAATTAGCCGATCAATCCTGATAACGCCCTGGAAGTCGACGGGCAAATAGGTCACTTCGCACCCCCGCTTTTCCAGATACTCGCAGGATTTAAGCAGGCACTTATGCTCAATGGCGCTGGTAATGATGTGTACTTTCCCCCGCTGGGAAAAAGAGTCAGCGACGGATTTGATCACCATATTGTTGGCTTCGGTCGCCCCGGAATTAAAGAACAGGTTTTCGGGTGCGGCTTCAATCATCTGTGCAACGACTGCGCGACACTCTTCAAGGTAAGTATTGGCCTTGATGCCCTCAAAATGATTGAGAGAGGCGGAGTTTGCATAATATTCCTCCATGCAATAAAAAACCGTCTCTCTGACTGCCGCAGCCGGGGCTGTTGTCGCGTTATTATCAAGGTAAATCATAACAGCGGACCCTTTTGACCATCGATACGGCAGATTTCACCCTCATCATCACCAAAGAATACATTTGTGATATCAACAGTAACTTTCTCCCTACTTAATCCACCCTGCAGAACTTGCAGCGCAATCTTTCCTTGTGAAATTTTATTTCTGTCTGCGAGATCGGACCAATCAACAATGAGAAAATGATCGCATTCAAAAAAACGTTGTCTTAATTTTAATAACACGTCCTTGTAATGCTGGGAGATAATTGCCGGGCACTTAGCGATAAAGGTACTCCCTTGCCTTTTGGCAAGCAGGAACTCACTGTCATCAGGTGCACGTACTTTAATCTCATCATAATTGCCATTTTCTGTCAGCATTAATCCATCACATCCATTTTTAATGGATTTTTTTATGGTATCAATGGCACGGTTTTTACTGGTGCGTTCCGAGAAAATCATAAGCTTATCGCGCTTTATTAACTTACTGGCCCCAATAAAAGCTTCCAGCTCTTCCGGCAGCGAGGCCACACTCTGCTGGCTGATAACAGGTGTGATAGTACATTGTTCGTCTGCGCACGAAAGGCCTAAATCATCTGCCAGAATGCCATAAACTAATTTAATATTTTTATTGTATTTCTTGATGAGTATTGAACCGATATGGACTGCATCTTTTAATGAATTGAGACAGAAATCGTCCACCCCGAATCCTGTATTGAAATGCCCAGCCTCAAGATAAACAACTAATTTACCCTCTGAATTTTTATAATTATCATCTATTGATGATAACAGCGGTTCAATATATGAAGATACAGCATGGTCGATACAAGATAATGACATGACTCGTCCTTGATTGACTAAATTATAATTTCAGCGGAAGATTAAATCGAGTAATTATTAATAATCTGGCAGGAAGGAAAAAATTAAAATCGGCTCCATGATTTTACAACTCCTTGAATTAGCTTATGCGTTTATTTAATAACTTTGTGCAAATTTCAGAAATAGTAAAACATGTTGGTTAAGCAGGTACAACCAAAACATGCAGATTTATTGACTAAAAAAAGGCACTTCCATTGCCATTTCAATCGCACAAATCAATAAAAACCCAATAAAACAACAAGTTGAAAAAACATAGTTTTCATCAAAAATTAATAAGCATTCACTTTTTTTAACTATTCAGTCAGCGTGTACGCTGCATTATTCGGCATAATCCGCAATCACCGGCGGCGGCGTCAGCGGCAGGTGGAGGATAAAACGCGCACCGCCCTGCGGGTGGTTCTCAACGTGAATCTCGCCGCCGTGCAGGGTGACAATCGCCTGGCAGATTGCCAGCCCCAGCCCGACGCCCGGCACCGCCGACTCTTTATTGCCGCGCGAAAACTTCTCAAAAATCAGCTGCTCCTGCCCGCCCGTAATGCCCGGTCCGCGATCCCACACTTCCAGCTGGAGCTGCCGTTCGGCGGCGCGGGCGCGGATACCGATCTCGGCCTGCCCGGCGTACTTGAGGGCGTTCTCCAGCAGATTGGTCAGCACCCGCTCCATCAGCGGGCCGTCAACGTCAATCAGCAGCAGCTCGCCCGGCAGATCGAGCTGCACCTCGCGCCCGGCCAGCGACGGAGCCATCTGGCGCAGCGTGCTGCCGATCAGCTCATCCAGCGCCATCCATTCGCGCTTCAGGTTGAAGCCGCCGGACTGCAGACGCGCCATATCCAGCAGGTTATTCACCAGCCGCACGGTGTTCAGCGTCTGCTCGCGCATCGCGCTGGCCTGCGGAGCATACGGTGAATTCTCGGCGGCGAGATCGAGGGTCAGGATTTCCGCCTGGCCGAACAGCACCGTCAGCGGAGTGCGCAGATCGTGGGAGAGCGCCGACAGCAGCGCGTTACGCAGCTGCTCGCGCTCGGCGGCCAGCCGTGATACCGCTTCGCGCTGGCTCAGGTTCATGCGCTCCAGCGCGTTGGCGATCAGCACGGTAAAGGTCTCTACCAGCCGCTGCTGTTCAGGGATCATCAGCTGGCGCAGGTTGCGCGGTTCGAGGATCAGCAGCCCAAGCGTCTCGCTACCGCTTTTTAGCGGCAGCATCTGCCACGGCACGCCGGGCAGCGTATCGGTGCCCGCGCCCGCGGGCTGGCCCTTATCGAAGCTCCAGCGCGCAATGGCACGGTCCGGCACCGCGCTGAGATGGGTTTCACCCACGGCCACCAGCTCGCCGTTTTCATCCGGCAGATAGAGCTCGCAGCTGGCCTGCAGGGTGCTTTCAACGCTGTGCTGGAGCGTAGCGGCAATATCGCGCTGGCTCAGCGCCCGGCTCAGGGATTTCGCCATCTCATACAGATGGTGCGCCCGCTGTTCGCGATAGCGCGCCACCCGCGCCTGATAGCGCACCCCGGCGGTGAGATTACCGACGATCATCCCCACCGCCAGCATCACGCCGAAGGTCACCAGATACTGCACGTCGGAGACCGCCATGGTGCCGGTCGGCGCAACAAACACCAGATCGAAGGCGACGATATTCAGCAGCGTGGCCACCACCGACGGCCAGCGCCCGTAGCGTAGCGCGACAATCACTACCGCCAGCAGATAGACCATCACCAGGTTGACTGAATCGACGGCGGGCAGCAGCCAGCGCCCGGCCACGGTCACCAGAGTACACAGCAGCAGCGCCGCCGCACAGCCGCGCAGCTGAGCCTGCCATTTGTGTTCACTGCTGCGCGGGGCCAGCGGGCTGGCGGCTTCCGGCGGCGGGTCATCCAGCGCGACAATCAGAATATCGAGGTCAGGCCCGAGTTCACCAAGCCGGTCGGCAAAACGTTCACGCCACCAGCGCCTGGTCGGGCGGCGGCCAATAATGATTTTGCCGAGGTTGTGCTGGCGGGCATAGCGCAGCACCGCGCTGGCTTCGCTCGGATCGGAAAGCGTTGCCGTCTCCGCGCCGAGATCGGCCGCCAGCTGCAGGGTGCGCAGGATGCCGCGCCGCCGCGCTTCGGACAGGCGATACAGCCGCGGGGTTTCGACATACACCGCGTGCCAGGCGCTGTCGAGCCGCGCCGCCAGCCGCGCCGCGCTGCGCACCAGCTTTTCGCTGCCGCTGTTGTCGCCGATGCACAGCAGAATAGCATCGCGCGTGTGCCACACTTTCTCCCGCCCCTGGGTGTCACGCCAGGCACGCATCTGGTCGTCGACGCGGTCGGCAGTACGGCGCAGGGCCAGTTCGCGCAGAGCGATCAGGTTGCCCTTGCGGAAAAAGTTTTCGATGGCGCGTTCGGCCCCTTCGCCAATGTAAACCTTGCCCTCTTTCAGCCGCTGACGCAGGTCGTCCGGCGGCAGGTCCACCAGCACCACTTCATCGGCGGCATCGAAAAACGGGTCCGGCACGGTTTCGCGCACGCGCACGCCGGTCACGCCGCCAACCACGTCGTTGAGGCTTTCCAGATGCTGCACGTTGACGGTGGTCATCACGTCGATGCCGGCATCCAGCAGCTCCTCAATATCCTGCCAGCGTTTGGGATGGCGCGAGCCACGGGCGTTACTGTGCGCCAGCTCATCCATCAGGATCACCGCCGGATGACGGGCCAGGGCAGTATCAAGGTCGAACTCCGGGTGGCGATGCTGGCCGGTGGCGCGGCGCGGCAGCAGCGTCAGGCCGTCGAGCAGCTCCGCCGTTTCGGCGCGGTTGTGGGTCTCCACCACGCCGACCAGCACCTCCAGCCCCTGCGCGCGCAGGCGCCGTGCCTCCTGCAGCATCGCGAAGGTTTTGCCCACCCCGGCGCAGGCGCCAAAGTAGATTTTCAGCTTGCCGCGCCCGCTGTGCGCCGTCTGGCGCAGCAGCGCATCCGGGTCAGGCCGCTGGAGTTCGTCGTTCATTGGTTTCCTTAAGGTATAAAACCTCGGGCGAGGCATGCCTCACCCCTACCAGATCGGCGTAGGGGGTCGGACATGTCCGACCCGATGTTATTTATCGCTGTAATTCATCCAGCGCCATATTCAGTGCCAGCACATTGACCCCCGGCTCGCCGAGAAACGCCGGGCGCGGCGTGACGGTGTTATCGGCGATCAGGCGCTGCACTTCCTCAATGGGCAGATGGCGCGCCGAGGCCACGCGAGCCGCCTGAAACGCCGCCGCCTGCGGCGAAATCTGCGGGTCCAGCCCGCTGCCGCTGGCGGTCACCAGGTCGACCGGCACCTGTTGCCCGCCCTGTGGATTTTCCGCGCGCAGTGCCATAACCCGCTGTGCCACCGCCTGGTCCAGTGCCGGGTTGCTGCCCGCCAGATTGCTGCCGGAAGAGGCCAGCGCATTATACGGCGCATCACCCGCCGCTGAAGGGCGCCCGTGAAAATAGTCGGCGCGGGTAAAGTTCTGGCCGATCAGCGCCGAGCCGCGAACGGTGCCCTGTTCGCGCAGCAGCGAGCCGTTAGCCTGCTGCGGAAACCACCACTGCGCAAGGCCAGTGGTTAACAGAGGATAGAGCAGCCCGGTGACCAGCGTAAGCAGGATCAGTAAAAACAGTGCGGGACGTAACTGACTCATCATTATTCTCCTTATGCCAGGCCGGTGACGGTCAACAGCATATCAATTAGTTTGATGCCTACAAACGGCACCAGCAGCCCGCCCACGCCGTACAGCCACAGGTTGCGGCGCAGCAGCGCGGCGGCACTCAGCGGGCGATAGCTCACGCCCTTCAGTGCCAGCGGGATGAGAAACACAATCACCAGCGCGTTAAAGATCACCGCCGAGAGAATGGCTGAATTGGGCGAGTGCAGCTGCATCACGTTTAGCCTGTCCAGCTGCGGATAGGTCGCGGCGAAGGCGGCCGGGATAATCGCAAAGTATTTCGCCACGTCGTTGGCGATACTGAAGGTGGTCAGCGAGCCGCGCGTCATCAGCATCTGTTTGCCGATGTGCACCACCTCCAGCAGCTTGGTCGGGTTAGAGTCGAGATCGACCATGTTGCCCGCCTCTTTCGCCGCCTGGGTACCCGAGTTCATCGCCACCGCCACGTCGGCCTGCGCCAGCGCCGGGGCATCGTTGGTGCCATCGCCGGTCATCGCGACCAGACGCCCTTCGGCCTGATACTGGCGGATCAGCGCCAGCTTGGCTTCCGGGGTCGCTTCCGAGAGGAAGTCATCCACCCCGGCTTCAGCGGCGATCGCGGCGGCGGTCAGCGGGTTGTCCCCGGTGATCATCACGGTTTTGATGCCCATTTTGCGCAGCTCGGCGAAGCGCTCTTTAATACCGCCTTTCACGATGTCCTTCAGCTCGACCACGCCCAGCACGGTCGGCCCGTCGCACACCACCAGCGGCGTACCGCCCGCGCGCGCGACCTGCTCCACCAGGCCGTTCACTTCCGGCGGGAACTGGCCGCCGTTGCTGTCTATATGGCGGCGCACTGCGTCCACCGCCCCTTTGCGGATCGCCCGCTGCTGCACGTTGACGCCGCTCATGCGCGTCTGCGCCGAGAATGGAATAAAGGTGGCGTCCATGCTGGCGAGGTCGCGTTCGCGCAGGTTAAATTTCTGCTTCGCCAGCACCACGATGCTGCGCCCTTCCGGGGTTTCATCCGCCAGCGAGGCCAGCTGTGCCGCATCGGCCAGCCGTTCTTCACTGACTCCCGCCGCGGGCAGGAACTGCGTGGCCTGGCGGTTGCCGAGGGTGATGGTGCCGGTTTTGTCCAGCATCAGCACGTCGACATCGCCCGCCGCTTCCACCGCGCGACCACTGGTGGCAATCACGTTGGCCCCCAGCATGCGGCTCATGCCCGCCACGCCAATCGCCGACAGCAGCCCGCCGATGGTGGTGGGGATCAGGCAGACCAGCAGCGCCACCAGTACCGTGACGCTCACCGCGCTGCCGCCCCAGGCGGAGAACGGATAGAGCGTGGCGGTCGCCAGCAGGAAGACGATAGTCAGCGCCACCAGCAGAATGGTCAGCGCGATCTCGTTGGGGGTTTTGCGCCGCGTAGCCCCTTCCACCATCGCGATCATGCGGTCGAGGAAGGTTTCGCCCGGGTTGGCGCTGCACTGGATAACCAGCCAGTCGGAGAGCACGCGCGTGCCGCCGGTCACCGAAGAGAAGTCGCCGCCGGACTCGCGGATCACCGGGGCAGATTCGCCGGTGATGGCGCTCTCATCCACCGATGCGCCCCCCTCCAGCACTTCGCCGTCGCAGGGGATAGTATCGCCCGCTTCCACCAGCAGCCAGTCGCCTTTGCGCAGGGATTCTGCTGCCACCGGCTGATGGCTGGCGCCATATTTCGCCTCCGCCAGCTTCTTGGCCATAATGGTTTTGGTCACGCCCTTCAGGCTGTTGGCCTGCGCCTTGCTGCGCCCTTCCGCCAGCGCTTCGGCGAAGTTGGCAAACAGTACGGTAAACCACAGCCAGACGGCAATCGCGCTGGTAAAACCGGTCTCGCCGGGGGTTTTGCCGCTGGCAATGGCGATCGCCAGCAGCGTGGTCACCACGCTGCCCAGCCACACCACAAACATCACCGGGTTGCGCCACTGGGTGCGCGGGTCGAGCTTTTTCAGCGCATCGACCAGTGCAGTGCGCAGCAGCGCGCCGTCAAACAGTGCCTGTTGATTACGACTCATGACTCATTCCGTCCTTACGACAATAACCAGGGGCGCGGCATGCCTCGCCCAATGGTCGCTAGCGGGTCGGGCATGCCCGACCCCCACGTTAACTCAGGTGTTCCGCCACCGGCCCTAAGGCCAGCGCCGGGATAAAGGTCAGCGCACCCACCAGCAGCACAGTGCCAATCAGCAGGGCAATAAACAGCACGCCGTGCGTTGGCAGCGTGCCCTGACCTGCGGGCTGAACCTTTTTCAGCGCGAGGGAACCCGCAATCGCCAGCACCGGAATGATGATGCCGAAGCGGCCAACCAGCATGCAGAACGCCAGCAGCAGGTTCCAGAACGGGGTGTTGGCGCTCAGGCCCGCAAAGGCGCTGCCGTTGTTGTTCGCCGCTGACGACACCGCGTACAGCACCTCGGAGAAACCATGGGTGCCTGGGTTCGCCATGCCGCTGCGCCCGGCCTCGGTCATCATTGCCAGCGCGGTGCCGAGCAGCACCAGGCAAGGCGTGACGAGGATCGCCAGGGCGGTCATTTTCATCTCCCAGACGTCGATTTTTTTCCCGAGGTACTCCGGTGAGCGACCGATCATCAGCCCGGCGATAAACACCGCCAGCAGCACAAACAGCAGCATGCCGTACAGCCCGGCCCCGACGCCGCCGAATACCACCTCACCAATCTGCATCAGCCACATCGGTACCATGCCGCCAAGCGCGGTAAACGAGTCATGCATGGCGTTCACCGCCCCGCACGAGGCCGCGGTGGTGATCACTGCAAACAGGCTGGAGTTGAGAATGCCGAAGCGCGTCTCTTTACCTTCCATATTGATGGCGCTATCGGCGCCGAGCGTGAGGAAATGCGGATTGCCATTTAGCTCGGCCCACATCACCACCACCACCGCCCCCAGGAACATCAGCGACATTGCCCACAGCAGCGTGTGCCCCTGACGGCGATCGCGCAGCACGTCGCCAAAGGCAAAGCACAGCGCGGCCGGGATCAGGAAGATCGCCAGCATCTGCACAAAGTTGCTATACACGGTCGGGTTTTCAAACGGGTGCGCGGAGTTGGCGTTAAAGAAACCGCCGCCGTTGGTACCGATCATCTTGATCGCTTCCTGCGAGGCCACCGGCCCCATCGGCAGCGTCTGCTTGACCCCTTCCAGCGTGGTCAGGCTCAGGTAGCCGTCGGTGTTTTGCAGCACGCCCTGGCTGACGAGGAACAGCGCCATCAGCAGCGACAGCGGCAGCAGCACGTAGAGCGTGATGCGGGTGATATCGCGCCAGGCGTTACCGAGGTCGCCCACTGCGCGGTTAACGAAGCCGCGCATCAGCGCAAAGGCCACGGCGATCCCGGTGGCGGCAGAGAGGAAGTTCTGCACCGTCAGTCCAACCATCTGGCTGAAATAGCTCAGGGTGCTCTCCCCGGCGTACGCCTGCCAGTTGGTATTCGTGACAAAGCTAACGGCGGTATTCAGCGCCAGGTGCCAGCTGAGGTTGGGCAGCTGCTGCGGGTTAAGCGGCAGCGACGCCTGGTTCATCAGCAGGATAAACAGCAGCAGCAGGCCGCAGGCGTTAAACAGCAGGATAGCCACAAGGTAGCGCTGCCAGTTCATGCCCGCCGGGCGCACGCCGCTTACGCGCCATAGCACACGTTCAAACGCGCCAAGGCCCGCTAACGGGCGATCCTCCACCAGCCGCGCCAGCCCTTTGCCCAGCGGGCGGGCCAGCAGCATCAGCAGCGCCAGATAGCTGGCAATCAGTAAGAATGCAGGGGCAGCCATCAGAACGCCTCCGCATTGATCAGGGCATACACCAGGTACGCCAACAGCATAAAGACCAGCACAATTCCGCTTATTACGGCAACGCTCACAACACACCTCCAGAGGCGTTTCAGGTTGCAGCTATTGTTGCGAGCGGCGTGCAAAGTTGATGTAAAAATAGGGGGGCGAGGTGTAAAAAAAGTATAAAAATGCGCAGGATTAGCACGAAATTTAATCTGACTGCACCAGGGAGTTCAGGCACAATGACAACACAAACGACACCACAAAGGATTCACCCCATGCCCACCATCCATTTCCGAATTGATGATGAGACGAAGCGTCTGGCGATGCAGGCCGCTGAACGCCGTAAGGTCAGCCTGACGGAACTGATGCGCCAGCGCGCAGAGGAACTTGCTGCCGAGGAGCGGGAATATCAAAACGACAGCCACGATCGCTGGCTGGAAATGCAAATTGCACAGGCGTTTAACCGCTTTGATGCGGGGGAAAGCGAATTTGTCAGCGATGAACAGGCGAATGCCCATATGGACAATCTCAAAGTGCTGGCGGCTAAAGGTGAGTTATGAAATATCAGGTCCGGTGGGCAACGGCCGCGCTCGCTGACAGGGAAGCAATCTTTCGCTATCTGTACCGTGAAGCCGGTTGCCCCGTTGCCACACAAACAGATGAGAAATTTGTCGCGATGAGTCGCCTGCTGGCTGAGCAGCCTCAAAGCGGTGTCGTTATCAGCGGCAATGACAAGCGCCGCAGGCTGACCCTGTCCCATCTGCCTTTTATCATGGTTTACGCCATCAGCGCGCAGCAGATATCGATTCTGCGCCTACTGCATACCTCACGCAAAGTGAGCGCCCTTTACCGCTGAACCAGCCAGCCAGCCAGGGGGTCGGGCATGCCCGACCTGCGGCTTATTCAAAATCTGGCAGAAACCGCTGAATGTCGACTTCCTGAAACTGGCAGCGCTGGAAGCGATCTTTCAGCGCATAGGGCACGGTACAGTCGAAAATGGTTTTGCAGGAGATACCCTTCGCGCTGATCGACGGGCTGAATTCCGGCACCTGCGACGGGTCCAGCGGGTGGCAGCGCACGCCGGGGATAAACAGGGTATCGACATCGCCCTGATAGCGGGTCTGCATCGCCCACAGCACGTCGTTGCTGTCGAAAATATCCACGTCCTCATCCACCAGCATCACGTGCTTCAGCTCGGGGAAGGCGGAGAATGCCAGCAGCGCCGCCTGCCGCTGTCGCCCCTCATCCATCGGTCCGGCTTTTTTAAACTGCATCACCGCGAGGAATTTCCCGCCGCCGGATGAGTGGGCAAACACGTTCAGCAAACGCCCCGGCATCGCCCGTTCCACCATGCCGAGTATGCTCGCCTCGGTTGGGATACCCGCCATATTGACATGCTCTTCGCTGCAACCGAGGGTGTGCTGCAGGATGGGGTGGCGGCGATGGGTGACCGCTTTCACCTTGATCAGCGGCAGGGAGGCGTTTGCCGCGCCGGTATAGCCCGGGAACTCCGGCATCGCCTTACCCGTATTCGTGTTCTGGTCCTCGCGCACGCGCACATTGGGGAGCAGCTCGCCCTCAATCACCACCTCGGCATGGGCAATCGCCCGCGCATCCACCGACACCGCCTGCGCCAGCTCTACCGCTTGCCCGCGCAGCGCGCCGGCCACGCATAACTCGTCGAAGCCGAGCGGTGTGGTTGGCGGTTCGAAGCAGGCACCGATATAAATCGCCGGATCAACGCCGATGCTGATGGTGATCGGCAGGGCTTTCCCGGCGGCTTCGGCCTTCTGGCGAAACGCATCAATATGACGGCCGGGAACAAAATAGATCGACAGTTCATCGCGCCCCTGTATGCACAGGCGGTGAATGGTGATGTCCGATTCGCCGGTTTGCGGGTCGCTGGCGTAGCACAACCCCATGGTAAAGTAGGGGCCGGCGTCCTCTTCAGTATTAGTGGGCGCAGGCAGCAGCGTGCGGATATCAAAACCCTCATCGCTGGCGAGATGTATCACCTGCTGGCAGGGGATGTCGGTGGCTTTGGTCAGCACCGGCGGGATCGGGTTGTTCACCGAATTCATCAATAAATGCCCAAGCCGCGCAGGCTCGCAGCCGAGCAGTTGCCCGACGCGGCGGCGTGATGCCAGCACTCCGGTCACGACGCGAAAATCGTCAAAGCCTCTGACTTTGTTGAATAACATTGCCGGCCCCGCGCGCGTCGGGCGCAGCGTGGTGCCGCCGGCCCCGACATAGCGATAGACGCCGGAAAGCTCAGCGTGCGGGTTCACTTCAGTATCGGTGCTGACCAGCTCACCCGGCGTCTGCGCCAGCAGCGCCAGCGCGGATCGCAGGTCATAAACGCTATTTGCCATGTTTTCCTCCTCATCAGGCGGTCTGTTGCCGTCATTAAGCCGCCTGTTACGCAGCCTGTGACGAAAAAGCGTAACCAACATACCTTTTCACTCGCGCTTAAGACGTCCAGTTAATGCTGGACCGCGGCTTCACCAGGCTAATCTGAAAGTCGCTACCTGCGCTGATTATTCGTTTCCGCCAGCAACTTTGGCTGATTTATAGTCGCTGAAAAGTGTTCAGCGCGCCGGGGTGCCATCATGCAGATCTCCAGACAACAAACAGCCTGGCTTAAGGGCATCGCGATTGCCTTTATGGTCGGGCATCATCTGTTTGCCTTCCCGGAACGCATCGACCCAGCGGTGACGGTCCAGCACCTGCTGCCGTGGGTCAACCTGGAGCGGGCTATCGCCGGGTTTGAAAAAATCTGCGTGCCGATGTTCCTGTTTCTCTCCGGCTACGGCTTTGCCATGAGCAAAGCGCGCGGCTGGCGCGACCTGCTGAAAAAGAGCTGGGGGATTTACAGTCAGTTCTGGCTGGTGTGCCTGATCTTCGTGCCGCTCGGGGTAGTGTGGTTTAACGGCAGCGGAAATTACTCGCTGGAGCCGGCGAATGTGCTGCTTAACCTCAGCGGGCTGTCGACGACGTGGAACGGTGAGTGGTGGTTCCTGGTGCTCTATATCGCTTATCTGTTTACCCTGCCGCTGATGCGTAACCTGTCTTCCGGCCTGCTGCTGGGCGTGGGGCTGCTGCTGCTGGTGGCGGGCAATCTGTCGTTCCGCTATTTCCACAGCAGCTGGATTGAGCGTGATATCGGGCTTTACGGCATGTGGCTGCTGCCGTTCATCTGCGGTTTTCTGGCCGGACGGCACAAAGAGGATATTGATTCACTGGTGCATCAGGCGCTGCAACGCCGCCTGTTCTGGCCGCTGTCGGTGCTGTTTATCGTCGCAGTTTATGGCGCAACCCGCCTGCCGGGCTTCGCCAATCTCGGGCTGGCACTGGTCACGCCACTGTTTATTGTGCTGTGTCTGGATGTCTGTCAGCGCCTGCCCGGCTGGAGCAAAGCCGTGCTGGCGGAGCTGGGCCAGCGCTCAACCTTTATCTGGCTGACCCACACCTTCTACTGCTACTACTTCTTCCAGCAGATGATCTATGCGCCGCGCTTTACGCCGCTGATCTATCTGCTGCTGCTGGTCGTCTCCTGGCTGACCAGCGTGGTGCTGGGCTGGATCTACCAACAGCTGTTCACCCGCCCCAAAATGCCGGACAACCGCATCCCAACCTGATCAGGATTTGGCAGCCACTTCGGTGACCTGCGCCTTGGGTTTTGCACTGCCGGTCACCAGCCACACCGCGACGATAATCACCAGCGCCCCGGCGATAAAGCCTTCGGAGAGGGTTTCATCGAGGAAAAGATAGCCCCACAGCACGCCAAACGGCGGGATCAGGAAGGTCACGGTCAGGGTGCGCAGCGGGCCAATATCGGCAATCAGGCGGAAGAACAGAATATAAGCCCAGGCGGTACACACCAGCCCGAGCGCCAGCACGCACAGCCAGACGCCAGGGTGATTCCACTGCACCGCCGGCTGGGTCGCCACCGATCCGATAAACACCGGCAGCATAAACAGCGTCGCGCCGATCTGGCTGCCGAGCGCCACCAGTTTGGCATCCATTCCGCCGCGATCGCCAATCCACTTTTTCGTCAGGAACCCGGCCAGCGCATAGCAGGCGGTTGCCACCAGGCAGGCGGCAATGCCCATCAGCACCAGATGCGACAGCGCCAGGCTGCCGGTGGTGGTCAGCAGCACAATCCCCAGCAGCCCGATAAACACCCCCAGCACTTTGCGCACGGTGAAGGTTTCAGAGAATAGCAGCCCACCAATCAGCACGCCCATCAGTGGCGTGGTGGCATTCAGGATCGCCGAGTAACCCGCCGGCAACCACTTCGCCGCCAGACAGTACATGACAAAGGGCACCGCTGAGTTGATCACCCCCAGCAGCATCGCCGGCAGCGCTTTACCGCTAAAATTTATCCTGACGCGCAGCACCAGCAGCAGTGCCAGCAGGCCAAGGCAGCCGAACAGCACGCGCAGAAATGCGGTATTCAGCGAGCCGAAAACCGGCGTGGCCACGCGCATAAATAAAAAGCTGGCACCCCAAATCGCCGCCAGCAGTAAGAGTCGCCCAATATCCTGTTGCTTCACCCTGCTCTCCTGCCCGTATTGTTAAGCCTCATTTATAGGCGGACCGGCCGGTCGAAACAAGCCGTTATCGGTCATTGAAATCGTTTACATTTATTTGCGAGCTGCGTCGTGGTATCAAGATAACGGGCGCTGCAGGGGTTCTCATCCGCCGCCCCCGGTGTTTAAATCCGCTAATCATCATCGACCGGAGGTTTTTAATGCTGTCCTCACACACCCTTAGCCTTGCCATTCATCGTAACTGGGTCGATCTCTATGAAACGATCTGGAAACCCGAGTTCTTCCCGAAGTGGGCTTCCGGCCTTAGCCAGGGTCCGCTGGAGCAGGAAGGCAGCGTCTGGAAAGGCCATGGACCACAGGGTCCGGTCAAGGTGCGCTTCACCGATCACAACCCGTTCTGCATTATGGACCACTACATCGACAGCGGTTACAGCAAGGAAATTTTTGTGCCGATGCGTATCGTCGCCAATGAAGAAGGGGCGCAGGTACTGATTACCCTGTTCCGCCAGCCGCTGCTGTCGGACGAAAAGTTTGCCCAGGAACTGGAATGGGTGAAAAACGATCTCCAGGCGCTGCATAATCTGCTGACCCGCTGATGTTCAGGCAGGGATGCGCGCTCAACGGATAAGGAGCTTCTGATGGAAAAAGTGATCTTTGATACCGATATTGGCGTCGATGACGCTTTTGCGCTGGCGTATGCGGCGCAAAGCGTCGATATCCTCGGCATTACCACCGTTTTTGGCAATGTTCCCGTCGCGCAGGCGGTCAGCAATGCCCGGCTGTTCAGCCAGAAAATCAACCTCGACGTGCCGATCTATCGCGGCTGCTCGCGCCCGCTGGCGCATCAACCCACCGTGCCAGCCTGGGCCGTACACGGTAAAGACGGCCTCGGCGGCGTATTTGATAACCCGTGGAGCGGAGCGGCGGAAAATGCCATTGAATTTATTATCCGCAGCGTGCGCGCGCATCCTGACGCGCTGACGATTGTCGCCATCGGTCCGCTGACCAATATCGCCACGGCGATTAACCAGGCACCGGATATTATTCCGCAGATTAAACAGCTGGTGATGATGGGCGGCGCGTTCGGCAGCCACGGCCACGCCGGCAACGTCACGCCGTTTGCGGAGTTTAATATCTGGAAGGACCCGCACGCCGCCGATCAGGTGCTGTGCAGCGGTATTCCGGTGGTGATGCTGCCGCTGGACGTCACGCTGGAGGTGCAGCTCAGCAGCGACGAGATCCGCTCCCTCAACCATCCGGTACTCAGCGCAATCTCGCAGGGCTATATGGAGTACGCCCTGCAAAAAGAGGGCATCGCCGGCATGGCGCTGCACGATACCCTGACCATCGCTTACCTTAATCACCCGCAGTGGTTTGGCGTGACTGAATCCCCGGTGCGCGTGGTGACCGACCGCGTTTCCCGGGGTCAGACGCTGCGCCAGCTGCAAAGCCCGGCGTCCATGGACGATCCCTTTGCTGGCTGCCCGCGCCATAAGCTGTGCCTGACGGTAGCAGCAGAGAAAGTGAAAGCACATTTCCTCACTACGCTGCGGCGTTAATTCAGGTTCCAATTGGGCTGGTCAAATGTCACAAACTGTCCACTGTGTCAGGCCAGCTTTATAAGCGTAAAACAGCGTCAATTGTTGAACAATAATTTTGAACAACTTCTGCAAAACCCTCCGCTATCAGATTTCCTTCAGCAGGCGTAACATTGTTTTCAACGGGGCACAACGCCCCAGCCAATCAAACTTAATGAAGGAATTACCCAATGAAATCTATCAAAACTTTTGCTGCTGTTATCGTTCTCTCCACCGTCTCTTTCGCCAGCTTCGCGCAGAGCGTGAGCGCTACCGGTTCAACACTGGACGGCGCTGAAGCGAAAATCGCCGCTCAGGCAGAGCAGGCTGGTGCTTCTTCATACAAAATCACCGGTGCTAACTCCAACAACGGTGTCTACATGACCGCTGAGCTGATTAAGTAACTCTGCACCACCGGCAATGCCCGAACTCTGCATCCCAGGGGGCGGGCATGCCCGTTTTACCCCCCCTGCTTTCCCCACTTCACGTCAAACCATCACCGGCACGAAATAATCAATCTGGGCCTGCTTGCCAGCCACAGCGGCAAAGCTTTGCGCATCAATGCGTTCAATGTCGTAGCCGTCACGACGCACCGCACCGGCGGTCGGCAGGGCATGTTCATAAATCAGCTTGATAAAATCCGCGTAGTGACGCACATCCCCGCGAAAGGTGAAGTGCAGGTAAGGCTGCCTGACGATTTCAAGCTTAAGCGGCGCGACCGCTGAGGGCGCGTCATTATCCAGACAGGTCAGATACTGCAAGGTGCCGCAGTCATCTTCGCGCGGGCCGCCCTTAACCACGTTAGTCAGGCCGTACAGCGTGCCGGGGTTTGCGGCCCTGCCCGCCAGCCGCGCCTGCCAGAACCGCTCACGCGCCGCCCAGTCAAAGTCACTGATGGTCGCCAGCGTAAAGGCATACTCGTTCAGCGCGCCCGTCAGCTGCAGTCCATCCAGCTCTACCTGCTCTCCCTGCGGGACTGATTGCGCGCTGAGGTTGATTGGCGGGCACAGCCCTTTGCACGACCAGTGCAGCGCATCACGATACTGCGCGGGCGTGACGTTGAAGTGGCGCTTAAAGGTTTTGTGATAGACATTGTGGCTGGAGAAGCCGTGCTCGCTGCCCACCGAATCGATCTGGCGGTCAAACAGCCGCAGCATAAAGGCGCTGGATGTCAGCCGCCGCTGACGGCAGTAGGACGCCAGCTTCTGCCCGGTCACTTCTTTAAAAATGCGCTGCAAATGCCATTTCGAATAGCCCGACTTTTCCACAAAATCGTTTATCGTCAGCGGCGTATGGATATTCCCTTCCAGCCAGTGCAGCAGTTGATGAACAACTTCCTGTTTGAAGGTCGATTTCACGATGGTTCACTCTCTCGGGTCAGGGCCAGTAAATGGTTTTTCAGGATCTGCGCATCGCGCACGGCGCTGTGCACTTCCAGCGAGCCGGACAGCCAGGCGCCGTCCGTCGCCAGCCGCGCCACCTCATGCAGCGGATGACTGTCGGTCAGCTGGTGCTGCTGTAAACGCCCCGCCAGCCATGCATTCCAGCGCTGGCACAGGGCGGGGGATGCCATCATCGACAGCGAGAGGGGAATATGAATATTCTCTCCGCGCTGGGACATCTCCTCAAACGCCGTGGTGATATACGCCCGCGTAAAGCGGCCGCCAGGATGGGGATCGGCTGCCATCAGCGCGTCTATCTCCTGCTCGCGCTCTGCCATAAAGGCATCAAACACCGCATCCAGCAGCGCCTGCTTGTGGGGAAAATGGTGAAAAAATCCGCCTTTTGTCACGCCTGCGGCGTCAGAAACGGCCTGCACGGTTACGCCGCTCAGCCCCTGGCGGGCGGCCAGCTCGGCCGCACACTGGATAAGTGCGGCGCGCACCTGCTCAGGCTGCTTTTTACGATGCCAGCCGCGCTGACAGGAGGGCGTTTCGCCAGCTGAGCTGCCGGATTGGGAGGATTTCATCAACATTCTCTTCACAAAAGATACCGGGCGGTATGTTTGCACAAGATAGCATGAAATTTGTGCTTTCCGCACCTTATCCTCACAGCAAAATGAAACGTTCAGACCTTAATACTCAAATAATAAAAAAAATAATCTGACTCGCGTCATATCCCGCAGATTTATCCACGCCATCGACTGACCGGACGTGATAGTTTTTTCGCATTACGCATGCCAGGGAGCCGTAGCCGATGAAAAAAACCACGCTGACAGACATTGCCCACGAGGCCGGAGTGGGTGTTGCCACCGTTGACCGGGTGCTGAACCGCCGCGCCCCGGTCAGGCCCGACACGGAAAAACGGGTGGTGCAGGCCGCGACGCGCCTCGGTTACCGCTTCGACCCCGAGTTTCTGCCGCAGGGTGCTCCACTTCATCGTAGCGGCACGCTGCGCATCGGGGTGATCCTGCTGTCGCGCGACTACTCCTTTTACGACACCTTCTCCCGCGCGCTGGAGAAGCAGGCCGCGCCCTACCTGCAGGAGGGCACCGGGATTGAATTCGCCTTTCACGGTATTCATGCCATTGAACAGACCGCCGCCGCGATTGAGCAGTTAAGTAATAGGGTCAATATGCTGGCGTTAATCGCGCTGGATAACGCGCTGATACGCCGGGCAGTGGAGCAGGCGGTGAAGAAAGGGGTGAAGGTCTTCACCATCCTGTCGGACCTTTCGCCATGCGGCCATGCGGGTTACATCGGGCTGGATAACCGCAAGGCGGGAAGAACCGCCGCCTGGGCCGTTCAGCGCCTGAGCGGGCCGCCTGGGAAAGTAGGGGTGATCGTCGGCGATAACCGCTTTCTCTGCCAGGAGACCTGTGAGATCAGCTTCCGCTCCTACCTGCGTGAATACGCCACCGGGCACAGGGTGCTGGAGCCGGTAAAAAGTTTTGAAAACGTCGAGCGCGGCTACCAGGTCACGGCGGAACTGATCCGCAATCATCCTGAACTGTCGGTAATCTATGCGCCGTGCGGCGGCGTCGAAGGGGTGGTCAATGCCCTGCGCGACAGCAGCAGGCGGCAGGAGATCACGCTGATCTGCCATGGCCCGTTGCAGGATGCGCAGCTGGCGCTGATCGACGGTACGCTGGATATCATGATCGCCCACCGGCTTGATGAGCTGGCCGCACGGGTGATTGAGGCGATGCAGCTGGCACACAGCCAGGAGTCGGGCAGCTTTATCGCACTGACCAGCGGCTTTGAGCTGATGACTAAAGAGAATTACTGATCCCTGCCCCCTCCGCGCGCGGCGCTGGGCGCCGGATAACATCCTGAAATGGCGATAATGATAGAATTTTATCATTTAAAACTATCAAAAATAGTGAGATCGCCATCAAAAAATAAACATTCCATCATTGATGGTAATGGAACATTCATTTGATACTCCCTGCAAATAACCGTTGCAGGAGTATCCCGTGCCCTCATTTCCCGCGCCAACAAACCCCTCAGCCAGCACTCCCGGCTCCCCCGGCTGGGCCGTCGCCAACGTCATTACCGGCTGCCTGGTGCCGCAGGAACATGCCGCTCGTCCCAACTTGAAAGCAAAACCGCGCCTCATTAATTCACAAAGGAGAGCGTGATGACGATTCATATTGCTAACGCGCCCTGCAGCTGGGGGGTGGACGACCCGAAAAACCCGCATCTGCCGCCGTATGAGAAAGTGCTAAAAGAAGCGGCGCAGGCGGGCTATCCGGCCATCGAACTTGGCCCGTGGAGCTACCTGCCCACCGACCCGGCGCGGCTGACGCAGGAGCTGAACCAGTACGGTCTGACGATTGTTGCGGGTACGATTTTCGATGACCTGGTGAGCGCAGCTAACTTCCCGGCGATGATCGCCCTGACCCACACTCTGTGCGGCAGCCTGGCCAAAGTCCCGACCGCCAGCAAAAAGCACGGCGATAACCTTGCGGCGCCTTATCTGGTAATTATCGACTTCGGTAACGCCGGGCGCGCGCGCCTTGCCGGTCAATACCACAAGGCAGAACGCCTGTCCGACAGCGACTGGCAGCGCATGATAAGCCACATCAACGAGATCTGCCGCATCGCTCAAGGGTACGGCGTGCGCCCGGTGATCCACCCGCATGCCGGGGGCTGCATCGAGTTTGCCGACGAGCTGGAAAAGCTGGTGCGGGATATTCCGCACAGCGTGGCGGGCCTGTGCCTCGACACCGGGCACCTCTACTACGCGGGCATGGACCCGATCGCGGCGCTGGCGCACTACTTCGACCGCATCGACTACCTGCATTTCAAAGACGTCAACGATGCGGTGTTCAGCGATGCGATCGCCCGCGAGCTGGACTTTTTCACCGCCTGCGCCCAAGGGGTGATGTGCCCACTTGGTCAGGGGGCGATTGACTACCCGGCGGTGCGTGCCCTCCTCGCAGAGCGCCACTATCAGGGCTGGATCACCATCGAGCAGGAGCGCGACCCGCGCAATGCCGATGGCAGCCTGCACGACGTCACCGAAAGCCTGCGCTACCTGAACAGCGTCGGATTTTAATTAAGGAACATCACATGATTAACGGCATTAAACCTCTCGACCGCTCCCTGCGCTGGGGCATGGTCGGCGGCGGCGGCACCAGCCAGATTGGCTATATCCACCGTTCCGCTGCGCTGCGCGACGGCACTTTTACCCTGATTGCGGGCGCGTTTGATATTGATGCGGCGCGCGGCCGGGCCTTTGGCGAGAGCCTGGGCGTCGACGGCGAGCGCTGCTACCCGGACTATCAGACGCTGTTCCAGCAGGAAGCGCAGCGCGCTGACGGCATTGAGGCGGTTTCGATCGCCACGCCGAACAACACCCACTTTGCTATCTGTAAGGCGGCGCTGGAAGCCGGGCTGCACGTGGTGTGCGAGAAGCCGCTGTGCTTCACCACGGCGGAAGCCAAACAGCTGGCCGAACTGAGTCAGCAGAACAACAAAATCATCGGCGTTACCTACGGCTACTCCGGCCATCAGCTGATCCAGCAGGCGCGCAGCATGATTGCTGAAGGGCTGCTGGGCGATATCCGCATTGTGAATATGTCGTTCTCACACGGCTTCCACCACCAGGCGGTGGAGCTGGATAACCCGAGCACCCGCTGGCGCGTCGATCCGAAATTTGTCGGGCCAAGCTACGTGCTGGGCGACCTGGCGACGCACCCGCTGTTCCTGGCGGAAACCCTGCTGCCGCAGCTGAAAATCAAGCGTCTGATGTGTTCGCGCCAGAGCTTTGTTAAAAGCCGGGCGCCGCTGGAGGACAACGCCTTTGTGCTGATGGAGTACGATAACGGCGCGGTGGGATCGCTGTGGTGCTCGGCGGTGAACTGCGGATCGATGCACGGGCAGAAGATCCGCGTGATCGGATCGAAAGCCAGCCTGGAGTGGTGGGACGAGCAGCCCAACCAGCTGCGCTATGAGATTCAGGGCGAGCCGGTGCGCATTCTGGAGCGCGGCATGGGCTACCTCGCCGCACGCGCGCTGGAAGAGGACCGCATCGGCGGCGGCCACCCGGAAGGGCTGTTTGAAGCCTGGTCGAATCTTTACCGCCGTTTTGCCGTGGCGATGGATGCCACCGATCGCGGCGACACGCAGCTGCTGGCCGATTTCTGGTACCCGGACGTGCATGCCGGCGTTGCGGGCGTGCAGTGGGTTGAGCGCTGCGTCGAGTCGGCGGATGCCGGGGCGACGTGGGTGGATTTCGCGTAAAATGAGAGGGTCAGGCATGCCTGTCCCGCGTGAAATCCCTCCAACGATCGGGCGGCCCAACCGTACGGGTCGACCATTTTTTTCGGTCGACCCGTAAAATGCGCTAATAGCGCTCTGTCAGAACGTCACCTCTTCTCAGCATGGAGTCGTAAGGAATTTTTTTGTCGTGCGCGGAGGAAGCGGTGGAGGTGATAAGCCCCGGTCAATCCGTGACCGAAGTTATCGAGGGTTTTCGGTTGCTGCCGGGCTTAGAGTACGGCGCCTGGCGGTACGTGTTTGAAGGTATCGACATAGATGCGAAACACGTATTTAAAGAATTTTTTCATGGGGTCCGCTTGTAACTTTTGTTGAATTACGCAAAAAAATTATACAACCAGCGCGTTTTTCAGGCAATAAATTTTGAAGCAGATCACACTTTAGACTTTTAGTATGTCAGGAAAAAGTTAAACCTTCCCTAAACGAGCCGCTGCGCTTAGCGATTTCTCCGCTTGATTAGCGGCGCAGTTTACTACCCGCCTGCGCAATTTTTTCCAATATTTTCCCATCGGCAGCGGTGATAATCTGCCTATCTTTCATGCCGGATTGGACGCCAATGCCCTTCTCTAACGGTTTTTTACTCAGTCTTTCTCTCTGCCTCGACATTGGCATCGCCAATATCGCGATGATCACTCTGGCGATGCAGCGCGGTTTTTTTCACGGCCTGTGGCTGGGGATCGGCACCTGCATTGGCGATCTGATCTACGCGATCCTCGCCATGGCCGGAATGGCGGTGCTGTTGCAGTTCACCCCGGTGCGCTGGGTGCTGTGGATTGGCGGTTCGCTGATCCTGCTGTGGTTTGCCTGGAAGATGGTGCAGAGCGCGCTCAAGCCTGCTACGTCACTCAGCGTCGGTGATATTGGCGAAGCGCTGAGCATCCGCCAGAACTTTTTGCGCGGCATCTTCCTGGCGATGTCATCACCAACGGCGATCCTGTGGTTTGCCGCCGTGGGCGGCGCGCTGATTTCGCGCATGGGCAGCGGCAGCACGGCGGATTCCGGCTGGTTTTTAAGCGGCTTCTTTCTGGCGGGCGTCAGCTGGTCAGTGATGCTGTGCGCGGTCGGCAGTATTGGCGGGCGCATGCTCGGGGCGAAAATGCTGCGCTGGTCGTATATCGCTTCGGCAGCGATCTTCTGCTACTTCGCGGGTTATGTGATTGTTTCCGGCTATCGCGAGTTTATCGGCGGATAAGGCGCAGGTATTGATGCGGCGTGATGCCCATCATTTTACGGAAGCTGTTAATAAAGTGGCTCTGATCGTAGAAGCCCAGCCGGTGCGCCACCTCCAGCGTGCCGTGCTGATGGCGCAGCAGATTGCGCGCCGCCAGCAAGCGCAGCTGCATATGGTACTGCAGCGGCGCAATGCCCATCTGCTGACGAAACTGCCGCACGAAGTGGAATTTGCTCAGCCCGGCAGCGGCGGCCAGCTGGTCCAGCGTCAGTTTGCTGGTCAGGTTATCACGCATACACTCCAGCGCCTGGCCCAGCGACTCGGGGGCCGATGACAGCGCTTCATCCCGGCTATATTTCAGCAGCTGGCTGGTCAGCCACAGCAGGTTTTGCTGCTGCACCTCCTGCTCCTGCGGCGACTGCGCAAAGCCACAGATTGCGGCAAACAGCTGGGGATCGCGCAGCACCCCTTCCCGCAGGATCGGCGGCGCACGATCGGCGAGATCGGCAAACACCTGCTGCGGCAGGTGCACGCTGAAAAACTCGACCGGACGATCGCCAAACTGCGAGGCCTGTAAAGTTTCGGGGTTGTAGAGGGTGATTTCCCCGGCGTGGACCGTCAGGGTTTGCTGATGCAGGCTGAGCTGTTCAACGCCGCTGAGATTGGCACTGATTACATACTCTTCGTGCGTGTGCAGCGGGAAAGCCGCATTGCGGGCGGTGAGGTGCGCGCACTCTATCTGATTGTGGCTGTTCCAGTTAACGACCGATAACGCCATATCCGCTCCGCTGCGCGCTGAAAGGGCGGAGGATTAACTCATCAGCCCAAGGTGTTCAACCAGAATACTCGAACCGATACCGATCAGCACCACGCCGCCGAAAATTTCTGCCCATTTGCCCATCACCGGGCCAAGGAAGCGGCCGAGCAGGATACCCGCGGTCGCCATAATCATGGTCGAGGCGCCAATCGCCAACGCGGTAGTGACGATATTGACCTGCAGGAACGCCAGACCAACGCCCACCGCCATCGCATCAAGACTGGTGGCGACTGCGGTACAGACCAGCAGCCAGAAACCGTGACGGGTTGGCGCTTCTTCCGGCTCCTGTTCTTTTTTACGCAAGCCTTCAACGATCATACGGCTGCCTAAAATAAACAGCAGGCCGAATGCGACCCAGTGATCCCACGCCATCACGTATTGACTGGCGGCAAGGCCAATAGCCCAGCCAATCAGCGGCGTCAGCGCTTCAATCACGCCGAAAATCAGACCGGTGCGCAGTGCTTCTTTCAGGGTCGGACGATGCAGGCTGGCACCTTTGCCAATTGCCGCTGCGAAAGCGTCCATCGACATGCCGAAAGCGAGAATCAGGGTGGCGTATAGGTTCATTGTATTTATCCCGGTCTGAAGCGACGGGTGCGTTCCAAATCGTTAAAACATCAGCTTATGTCGGAAAAATAGCCACAAGCCAGCTCAAGTGAAACGCATCCTAGCACGCAAATGGCCAGAAAAAAAGACAGTAAAATCAGGGATTTGAGTATAGCCTCGGCTATACTTTTTAACAGCGGCTATTTTAGACAGGGATTTTAAAGCGGAAACTGTAAAAGAATTACCGTCTTACAAAAAGAGTAGGGATATACACCCCTGAAGGCGTTGGGGGATATTTCGCCCGTTTAAGACGCCAGTATCCCCCACTATTTCCGGCGGCATTACCAGACGCGGTAAACGCGCCCCGTCTCATTGCCATCGACGCTGCGGCGATAGGCTAATGCCACGCGGCTGGCCGGGGCACTTTCAAATCCGGGGAAGAACGGACCGTAGCTCTCCAGCGATTCGGTTAATACCGTCGGGCTGACGGCGTTGATGCGCAGGCCGTTTAGCTCATTGGCCGCTGCCAGCACGAAGCCTTCCAGCGCCGCATTGACCGCGGTGGCATTGACGCCGGTACGGATCGGCTGCTGCGCCAGGATGCCGCTGGTCAGGGTAAAGGAGCCGCCCGGGTTAACGAACGCTTTGCCGATCAGCACCAGGCGCACCTGGCCCATCAGCTTATCCTGCAGCCCTCTGTCGAACTGCGCGCTGGTCATTTCGCCCAGCGGACCGAAGTGCACGCCGCCGGTGGCGGAAATCACCGCATCGACCTTCCCCGTGCTGGCAAACAGCGCTTTCACACTCTCTTCACGGGTCAGGTCGACCTGGAAATCGCCCTGGGTTTTTCCCACGCGGATCACCTGATGGTCACGGCTCAGTTCGTTCACGATGCTCTGGCCGACGGTACCGGATGCGCCAATCACTAAAATTTTCATCTGTTCTCTCCTCATAGGTGCGGTTGATGGATTGTCGCGCAGTGCAGAGCCGGGATAAATGCGCGATACTTTCGGGAACTCCTAACCCAGGGTTTGTAATCATGGATAAATTACGCAGTATTGAAGCCTTTATCTGCGCGGTCGACAGCGGCAACTTCAGCGAGGCAGCGCGGCGGCTGGATATCACCGCCGTGATGGTCGGCAAGCATGTGCGCCAGCTGGAGAGCGCGCTCGATACCCGCCTGCTGCAGCGCAATACCCGGCGCCAGAGCCTGACGGAAGCGGGCGAGAGCTACTACCGGCAGTGCAAACAGGCGCTGCTGCAGCTGCGAGTGGCGGAAGAGAGCGTGGAGAATATGAAGCGCACGCCGTCCGGGCTGCTGCGCATCAGCGCGCCGCTCAACCTTGGGGCCAGTGCGGTGGCTGCAGTGGTCGCCCGCTACCAGGCGCGTTACCCGCAGGTGAAGATCGAGCTGGATCTCAACGACAACTTCGTCGATCTGATCGCCGAAGGGTTTGATTTCGCCCTGCGCGTGGGCAGCCTGAAAAATGCCGAACCGCTGGTTGCCCAGAAGCTCGGGGATTATCAGATGGTGGTGTGCGCCGCGCCGGAATATCTGGCGCAGCACGGTACGCCGCAAACGCCAGAGGCGCTTTATCAGCACCGCTGCCTGTGCAATATGGCGTGGAATAAGGGCAATGCCTGGCGGCTGGGTGAGGTGCAGTGGCCGACCGACGGCAGCTTTATCTGTAACGATGGCCAGGCGCTGCGCCAGGCAGCGCTGGCCGGGGCCGGATTGATTCTGCAGCCGCATATTCTGCTGGCGGAAGATATTGCAGCGGGCCGGCTGGTGCCGCTGCTGCGCGAGTGGCAGCAGAGCAGCCGCCCAATCCATCTGCTGTGGCGCCAGGATCTCAGCCCGTCAGAGAAGCGCAGCAGCTTTGTCAGCTGGATGCGCGAACAGCTGCCGCTGGCGCTGGCCGTTTAAAGGTTGAACCGCGGGCATCGATGGCTGAAAATAGCCGCAACTCGCTGACACGGAACCGTGATGAAAAATCCATTTTTAACTTTTTTGATGCCGATGAGTACGCTGATGCTCGGCTTTCTTTCGGCGCTGCTGCTGCCTGCACCGGCATTTGGCCTGACGCTGACGCGTAAACTGGTGGAGATGTTCCATCTGGCGGATATCAGCCAGCTGTATACGCTGGTGTACTGCCTGTGGTTTTTACTGCTGGGCGCGCTGGAGTATTATGTGATTCGTTTTATATATCTGCGGTTTATCCGCCCTTAACGTCAAGGGTCGGGCATGCCCGCCCCCTACGCTTAGGTTCACTGGATTGCTGTAGGGGCGGACCTCATTTTCGGTCCGCCCGCTCGGGCGCCTCAGCCGCTAAAAATCATTGCCATACCGCTGGAAAAAATCAGCAGGCCGATAAAAAACAGCACGATAGCGGTGACTGCATTGTCTTTTTTCACCATTATTTCCCCCTCAGAACCACTGGCCGAAACGGCGGATATACAGGCGCTTCATGCCCTGCGTCAGCAGGCAGTAGCCGAGCAGCGTGGCCAGCAGCCATGGGAAGTAGTTCCACGGTAGTGGCACCAGCCCAACGGCGTGACCCAGCGGTGAGAACGGGATCATGATGCCGAGAATCATCACCAGCCCGGTGGCCAGCATCACCGGCAGCGCAGCGCGGCTCT
Organism: Erwinia aphidicola; assembly: GCF_024169515.1. Lineage (NCBI taxonomy): Bacteria > Pseudomonadati > Pseudomonadota > Gammaproteobacteria > Enterobacterales > Erwiniaceae > Erwinia > Erwinia aphidicola. The sequence continues at coordinate 1,566,385 of NZ_JAMKCQ010000001.1, forward strand.
GGATAAACGGGATCTTCTGGGTGCGCAGCATATGCACCACCAGCGTCTGCGACAGCAGCCCTTCAACAAACCAGCCGGACTGGAACAATGCCTGCATTTCGACGCTGTTGGCCGCAAAGACATACCACATCAGGCAGAAAGTCGAGATATCAAAGATCGACGACGTCGGTCCCATCCACAGCATAAAGCGCCCGATGTTCTTCGCATCCCACTTACGCGGCTTGCGCAGGAACTCTTTATCCATTTTGTCCCACGGCAGCGCCAGCTGTGACAGGTCGTACATCAGGTTCTGCAGCAGCAGATGGATTGCCAGCATCGGCAGGAACGGAATAAACGCGCTGGCAACCAGCACCGAGAACACGTTGCCGAAGTTAGAGCTGGCGGTCATGTTCAGGTACTTGATGATATTACCGAAGGTCTCGCGCCCCTTAATCACCCCCTGTTCCAGCACCATCAGGCTTTTTTCCAGCAGGATGATATCCGCTGACTCTTTGGCGATATCGGTGGCGCTGTCAACGGAGATCCCGATGTCCGCCGCACGCAGCGCGGGCGCATCGTTGATGCCGTCGCCGAGGAAGCCGACGGTGTGGCCGTTGCTCTGCAAAGCCTGCAGAACGCGGGTTTTCTGCTGCGGGCTGAGGCGGCAGAACAGCGTTCTCTGCTCCACCAGCCGCGCCAGCTCGGCATCGCTGATGCGTGAGATTTCACTGCCGCACAGCGGGGCGCCCGGCTCCAGCCCGACCTCCCGGCAGATCTTACTGGTGATAATCGCGTTATCTCCGGTCAGAATCTTCACCGTGACGCCATTTTCATGCAGCGCAGCAATCGCCGCGGCCGCGCTCTCTTTCGGCGGGTCGAGGAACGTCAGCAGGCCAGTGATGACCAGATCACGTTCATCGGCCGCGCACAGCGGCTGAGTTAGTGCATGCTCACTTACATTGCGCGACGCGACCAGCAGCACGCGGAAGCCCTGCTGATTATACTCTTCCGCCAGCAGCTGCACCTTCAGACGCGCGGCATCATCCAGCGGACGCACTTCACCCGCATCCAGCCAGAAAGAGGAGACTGCCAGCATCTCATCCACTGCACCTTTGCAGATCAGCAGCTGCTTTTGCTCGTCGGCCACCAGCACCGACAGGCGGCGGCGTTCGAAATCAAACGGCAGCTCGTCGACTTTTCGATAGCGCCACAGCCCGCTAACCGCCTGATTTCCCTGGCTGAAGCCGAGAATCGCCTTATCCATCAGATTTTTAACACCGGTCTGATGGCGGCTGTTAAGCCACGCCTGTTGCAGCACGCGCTCATCGCGCTGCCCCTGAAGGTTAAGGTGCTGGGCCAGAATAATCCGGTCCTGAGTCAGGGTGCCGGTTTTATCGCTGCACAGCACGTCCATCGCCCCAAAGTTCTGGATAGCATTCAGTCGCTTAACCACCACTTTGCGTTTTGACAGCGCAATCGCCCCCTTCGCCAGGTTTGAACTGACGATCATCGGCAGCATTTCCGGCGTCAGGCCGACCGCCACCGCCAGTGCAAACAGCAGCGCATCGCTCCAGTCGCCTTTGGTGTAGCCGTTGATCAGCAGAACAATTGGCACCATTACCAGCATAAAGCGGATCAGCAGCCAGCTGACACTGTTGACGCCTCTGTCGAAGGAGGTTTGTGGGCGCTCACCTACTAATGACTTCGCCAGCGAACCAAACCAGGTCTGGCTGCCGGTCGCAACCACCACCGCCGTGGCGCTGCCGCTGGCGACGTTGGTGCCCATCAGGCAGATCCCCGGCTGGCTCAGCAGCTCCTGCTCGTCAATCTCTGCCGCCTGATTGGCCGCCAGCGACTGGCTGTGGGTGTCGTACTTTTCAATCGGCAGGGCTTCGCCGCTCAGCGCCGCCTGGCTGACGAACAGATCGCGGGAGGCCAGCAGCCGCACATCAGCGGGGATCATATCCCCGGCGGAGAGCATCACGATATCGCCCGGTACTACCTGCTGCAGCGGCACTTCCATGCTGACCGCTTCGCTGTCGGCGTGGCTGCGGCGCAGCACCGTGGCGGTGGTGCTGACCAGCGATTTCAGCGCTTCCGCCGCTTTGTTGGTGCGGTACTCCTGCCAGAAACGCAGCAGCCCGCTCAGGCTGACCATGATCAGCATGATGATCACGCCGGTCAGGTCAGTCTCTTCCCCTTTACGCGCGGGTAGCAGGTAGTCGGTAAAGAAGCTGATGGCAGCCAGCACCATCAGAACCCAGATAAATGGGTTGTTAAACGCCTGCAGCAGCTGCACCAGCGCCGCCGGGGCCTTATCGCTGGCAACCTGGTTCGGGCCATAATGTTGCAGACGGGCTTCTGCATCTTCCTGGGTCAGTCCCTGACGCTGGGTATTAAGACGAGCCAGGGTGTTATCCAGGCTCTGGGTGGCCGCGCTGGCAATCGCCAGGTCACGCGCCATTTTCAGGTTGGCTTTATGCATTTTCATAGGCCAGCTCCCTTGAATGAGGTGTTTTTTACGCGCAGGAAACCGCTCCTGCGAACGAGGATTTTTTTCATTATTCAGAGGGGGCGGAGCTGACAGGTGGGAGGGAACGCGCCTTAGTTGCCGTTATGCCTCCTCAGTTGCCACCGCCGCCTTTCTCGGGATGGAGGTTCTTTCATCGTGATGCTCCTTTAGTTAAGCCGTGATGGCCGGGGCGATTTGCCAGTGCACCGCACTGACGCTCTTTTCCAGGCTGATGCGACAGACGATATTTTCGATTTCCCGCTGTGCGGCGGGGAATGCCATCACTTCGGCGCTCACTTCCAGATGCCCGGGCCGGGCAATATCTGCGCTGTACAGCGACTGCAGGCGCAGCGCCATGCCGTTCAGTGCCTGGAGGATCAGCGTGCGCACCATAATTTCATCTTCGCTGCCGCAGACAATCTGAATGCGGTAGCGCTGTTCGGTTTCGTTATCCACCGCGCGCGGCTGCTTATTGATGCGCTGGGCCGCCTCGCGCAGCAGGATATTGGCGCACAGCAGCACCAGCGTGGCGGCCACCGCGTTGGTGAACTGACCGAGCCCGCACAGTACGCCGACCGCAGCGGAGCACCACAGCGTGGCGGCGGTATTAAGGCCGGAGATATTCACGCCCTGGCGCATAATTACCCCGGCACCGAGAAAGCCGATGCCGGAGACAATCTGTGCGGCAATACGCCCCGGGCTGTCCGGGGAAGTGCTGATTGAACTCAGAATAAAAATTGCTGCACCGGTCGCCACCAGCGCATTGGTGCGCAGGCCGGCCATGCGCTGACGCCACTGGCGTTCAGCACCGATAATCGCGCCCAGCGTTACCGCCAGGGCCAGATGCAGGATAAAAGGGGTCCATGTCATTTTCTCGTCCTCATTATCGTCTCACGACGGGAGTTGAGGTGCGCGCAGGCGCACCGGTTACGGGCTAATCAGCGCGTGAAACCGGGAGGAAACAGATGATGACGTTGTGGCGTAATCAGTAAACGGCGCATAAGCAATCCCTGTCCGGCAGTAAGCCTGGACGATGTTCAGTATCAGATTACGGGATGCAACAGCTCTGGGGAGAGGTGGAACATGGCCCGCCGGTAAACGGCAGGCGCACAATAGGAGTGGGCCTGCCTTTATAACGTGTCAGTTACAGGGTGACTGTCCAATTGTGTGCTCCTGAGAAGAAAGTGGGCGAATTCTAAACCGCACAAGCAAAGTTGTAAACCTTGATAACTGTTTCCTGTATAAACCTTTTATCAACGAGCGATGAATCTTCCCGGGCGGCTTGGCGAAACATCCCGTCATATCAGGCTACATCCTGATAATAAAATGGCGAAATAGCGGAATATGGGAAAACTCAGCCTGAAAACCAGTTGAAAATCGCGACCTCTGGCGATAATTCGCGCAAAAGACAGCATTTATCGCTGGGGGCTAACTTTTATTTAGCCTTTTTGCAGTGATTCCCGCCAGAAATAGTCGATTTCACCCTGCCATCTACGTGCAATTATCGCGTATTGAAAATTATCCACTTTTTGCCCGCCAGGCCCGGCGCGGCGGGGTTTTTTCACCATTGAATGCACCTTATGCTGTGCGTAAGATTCTGTGTTCACTTCTACTTATAAGAAACAATTATGCCAGCCTCAATCGCACCCGCTATCGCCACCGATCCCGACGCCACGCCCGTAAACTCACGCGGAAAAGTAGTGATTGCGTCGCTGGTCGGTACGGCTATCGAATTCTTCGATTTCTATATTTATGCCACTGCGGCAGTGATCGTCTTCCCGCATATCTTCTTCCCACAGGGCGATGCCACCGTGGCGACGCTACAGTCGCTGGCCACCTTTGCTATTGCCTTTGTTGCCCGCCCGATTGGCTCGGCGCTGTTTGGCCACTTTGGTGACCGCGTCGGGCGCAAAGTGACGCTGGTCGCATCCCTGCTGACCATGGGTATCTCCACCGTGGTGATCGGCCTGCTGCCGGGCTACGAGACGATTGGCGTCTTTGCCCCGCTGCTGCTGGCGCTGGCGCGCTTTGGTCAGGGTCTCGGACTTGGCGGTGAATGGGGCGGCGCGGCGCTGCTGGCGACGGAAAATGCCCCGGCGAAAAAGCGTGCGCTGTATGGCTCGTTCCCCCAGCTCGGTGCACCGATTGGCTTCTTCTTCGCCAACGGTACTTTCCTGCTGCTCTCCTGGCTGCTGACCGACGAGCAGTTTATGACCTGGGGCTGGCGCGTGCCGTTTATCCTTTCTGCGGTGCTGGTGCTGATTGGCCTGTATGTGCGCGTCTCGCTGCATGAGTCGCCGGTATTTGCCAAAGCGCAAAAAGAGAAGAAGCAGGTAAAAGTCCCGATCGGCACCCTGCTGACCAAACATCTGGGCACCACGGTGATCGGCACGTTTATCATGCTGGCAACCTATACGCTGTTCTACATTATGACAGTGTACTCAATGACCTACGGCACCACGCCAGCGCCGAACGGGCTGGGGATCCCACGGAATTCCTTCCTGTGGATGCTGATGGTGGCGGTAATTGGCTTTGGCGTGATGGTGCCGATTGCCGGGATGCTGGCGGACCGCTTTGGCCGTCGCAAAACCATGATCGTGATTACGCTGCTGATTATCGCCTTCTCGCTGATCTTCCCGTCGATGCTGGGTTCTGGTAACCAGGCGCTGATTATGGCCTTCCTGCTGTGCGGGCTGAGCATTATGGGGCTGACCTTCGGCCCGATGGGCGCGCTGCTGCCGGAGCTGTTCCCGACCGAAGTGCGGTATACCGGGGCGTCGTTCTCTTACAATCTGTCGTCGATTCTCGGGGCGTCAGTCGCGCCTTATATTGCCACCTGGCTGGCGCACACTTACGGCCTGTTCTACGTCGGCATTTACCTGGCCGCCATGGCCTGCCTGACGCTGATTGCGCTGATCCTGTGTAAAGAGACGCGCCACGAATCGCTGTTTGATTGATCCTGCCCCACGCACGGGTCGACCGGAAAAAATGGTCGACCCCTACAAAACTGTAAATACGGGTCGACCGGTAAAAAAAGGTCGACCCCTACAAAACTGCAAATACGGGTCGACCGGAAAAAATGGTCGACCCCTACAAAACTGCAAATACGGGTCGACCGGAAAAAATGGTCGACCCCTACAAACTGCAAATACGGGTCGACCGGAAAAATGGTCGACCCGTACAAAATCATCAGACTGCTGTCGGGGCTGACCCTCTTTTGCGGTCAGCCCGCTTCCCGGGTTATTTCCTTTTCATCTGCTGCAACACACGGGTGCACTGATTATCATCGTTATCGCTCGGTGAGATCAGCGCCAGCAGCGCGGCGGCCGGCGCCACCACGGCACCCAGCGCCACAGCGGCGGCACCACGGGCGATCAGCGGGCCAGCTTTTACCCCGGCATCCGGGTTTTTAAAGGTGCCGCGCACGTACAGCGGCGAGCGCAGGGTAATAATCCTGATGCCCTTGCTGTCCGGGTTGATCGACAGATCCAGCCGCTCGTTGGCGAAGTTAGTGGTACCGGTAATATTGATAATCGCGTTTTCGGTATCAAAGATAAACAGCCGTGAGGACGCCAGGCCGTTGTTCACCTGCAGGTTAGCGGCGGCGCAGTTGATTTTCACCTCATCGTCGCCAAATAGCTTGCCGACCACGTAGTTCCCGACGTTCAGGCCGACAATCTCCATCAGGCTGCGGCTGATCAGGCCATCGTTCATCAGCAGCTTGAGCTCGCCGTTGCTGGTTGCCAGCAGGTCGGCCACCGAGTTACCCCGCCCGCTCAGCGTAGCGTCACCGTTCATCTGGCCGAGGGCGCTCTGCATCGCCTCGACGTCCGGGAACAGCTGGCGCAGCTTCAGATTGCGCGCGTGCAGATCGATGCGCCCGCGCATCGGCGATTTATCCCCTTCCAGATGCAGCGTGGCATTGAGATTACCGCCCGCCATGCCGAAGCGCAGCGGGTCGAGCAGCAGGTCGCCGTTTTTCAGGGTGAGATGAGTGGAAAGATCGCTGATCGGCAGCGAACTGCTGTGTTCTATGCGCTTGCCGCTGAACTTCACATCGGCATCCATCACGTCCCAGCTTTTGGTATCAAACTTGTCGTGCGGCAGCACGCGGTCGGCAGGCTGGCTGGTGGCCTCGCCGCGCTTCGCCTTGGCCTGCTCGGTTTTCTCGCTGCCCTTGCCTGATTTGACGCCAATCAGCGGACCAAGGTCAGCCATGCGCAGCTGGCGGGATTCCAGCGCCCCTGCCAGTTTCGGGCGAGGTTTGCCCTGGGTGTAAGTGAGCGAGCCGTGAATATCGCTGTCGCCGATATGACCGTTAAAGTTCTGATAGCGGAACACCGGGCCGCCCTTCTGCTGGAAGCGCGCCGTCAGATGGCCGTCGGTCTCATACGGTGGCGTATCGGGCAGCAGAATGCCGGTCAGCCCATACAGGTTGGCCAGCGTATCGCCGGAGAAGCGCAGGCGGATATCCACGCCGCCGAGATTCATCGGATCCTGAATGGTGCCCGCGACGCGCACGCGGGTCGTGCCGTTACGCAGGTCGGCCTGGATCGGGAACGGCGTGGTCTGGCTGCGCAGCGACAGCATGCCGCCAATCTTGCCGTCTCCATTCAGCTTCTCGTTGTTATAGGTGCCGCTGGCGTGCCAGCCAAAGACGAAATCGGCGGCGCCCTGCTGCTTATCATCGCCGCCTGCCAGCTGCGCATACGGCACCGGTTTGCCCAGTGGATCCACCGTCACCTGCACATCAGCTTTGTTGATCGCATCGCGATAGCCAATCTGCCCCTGGTCAAACGCGATATTATCGAGGCGGAAGGACCACGCTGACGGCGCGGCATCATCCTGCTTCTGGTCACTGCCAGCGAGGTTAAAGGTCCAGTTGTTTTTCTTATCGGCGGTCTGCACCAGCTTCGCTACCGGCTGCTGCAGCTTGATCCACGGCAGGTAAACCTGCTTGCCGAGCAGGGCCAGCGGGGAGATAGTGGCATCGACGCGCTGCAGATGCACCATCGTCACATCGGGGATTTCCGGCGGGTTGCCCAGCATAATATCCTGAGCATGAATGTGCGGCCACGGCACCCAGGAGCGCCAGCCCGGCTCGCTGCGGTTACGCTCCCACGCCACGCCAAGGTCGCCGCGAATGGCGAATGGGCGGTTGATCTCCGCCGACACTTTCTGGTTGATGGTCGGCTTCAGGCGATTCCAGTCAAAGGTGGCTATCACCACCACAATCACCACCACCAGCAACAACAAAATCCCGGCTATCCAGCTAATTATTTTCCCCGTACGCGACATTCGTCGTCTCCTTGTCGGCTTCCATCTCCTGTAAAGATAGTCCAGACGACGGCAGAAGGCATCAGACAAGGTTTAGCGGCAGGCTCTCCAGCTGGTCAAACGGCAGCGGGCGGGCGAAGAAATAGCCTTGTGCGGCGCTGGCGGGGGAGTTACGCACCTGCTCCCACTCCTCTTCGGTCTCCACCCCTTCAACAATCACCCCTTTGCAGTAGCGATTGATCAGCGCCAGCAGCATGCCGAACAGGTTGCGCCCCTCTTCGCTCGCGCGCAGCAGGATAAACAGCTCGCGAGCCAGCTTAATGTAGTCGTACTTCAGCTCGGTCAGCGCCGAGAAGTTCGCCATGCCGCAGCCGAAATCGTCCAGCCACAGCGGGCCAAGCTCCGGCATCTGCGCGAAGATCGCATCCTGCGGCAGCACGTGGTGCTCGACCAGCTCAAAGCGCACCCACGGACAGCGCGCAATCAGCTGGCGAATCGTGCGGTTGTGCTGGATCTCCAGCAGCGTCGGGCCGTCGATATTGACCGAGGCCACAATCCTGGCGCTGACAAACTTATCTTCCCATTGCGCCAGCAGGTCGAGCTGCTCGGCGACGATTTGCAGGCGCTGGCTGATTTCCAGCGTGGCAAAATAAAGCTCCGGCGACACTCTCTGGCTCGGCGCGGTGGGGTGAAACACCGCAGTGAGCAACTCAATTGCCATCAGGCTGCCGTCAACCCGGTAAATCGGTTGGAAGTTATAGGAACGCTGACACTGCTGCCAGTACCCCGGTTCTTTAAGCTGCTCTTGAACAACAATTGCGTTTGGTAGCCGGTGACTGAGGCTATTCAGCACCATTATTGTGACCCTTTATCTGTGAGACCGCCTTCATATGGCATCCCGTGTTGCAAGTATCGGCCACGGCCCTGAGAACTTTATCGGCATTACGGTCACGCCTCTGCGTTAAGTGTCACCGATATTCTGCCGCTTCAATCGCCAAAACAGGTGCCTTTTGGGGCGTTTTATCAGCAGTTGGTCACGGCTAAACCGCCATCACAATAAAAATAAAACGACGTTTTAAATCATTGACTGTTGCCCCGCGCCCGGCGAGACTGTGAGCAGATTTTTTATCGGGCGAAGACTATGACGCAGCAGAAACTGGCCGTGATCGGCGAATGTATGATTGAACTCTCCCAGCAGGGCCGCGAGATGAGCCGGGGTTTTGGCGGGGATACGCTTAATACGGCGGTGTATGTTGCCCGCCAGGTGGCCCGGCAGGCGCTGCGGGTGGATTACGTCACCGCACTCGGCACCGACAGCTTCAGCCGCGAGATGATCGCCGCCTGGCAGGCGGAAGCGCTGCACACCGGCCTTATCCAGCAGATGGACAACAAGCTACCGGGCCTGTACGTGATTGAAACCGATGCCCGCGGCGAGCGCACCTTTTACTACTGGCGCAATGACGCCGCCGCCCGCTACTGGCTGGACGGCGAACGTGCAGACGCCATCTGCCAGCAGCTGGCGCATTACGACTACCTCTACCTCAGCGGCATTAGCCTGGCTATCCTCAGCCCGTCAGCGCGCGAAAAACTGTTCGCGCTGCTCGCCGATTGCCGCGCCAACGGCGGCAAAATCATCTTCGACAATAACTATCGTCCGCGCCTGTGGCCGAGCCGGGAAGAGGCGCAGGCCGCCTACCGGGCGATGCTGACCGTTACCGATATCGCCTTCCTGACGCTGGATGATGAAACCCTGCTGTGGGGCGATGCGCCAGCATCCGCCGTGATTGCACGCACGCAGCAGGCCGGCGTGAGCGAAGTGGTGATCAAACGTGGAGCCGATGCCTGCCTGGTGGCCGTGGGTGATGAGCCGCTGCTGGAGGTGCCGGCGGTGCACCTGCCGCCGCAGGCGGTGGTGGATACCACGGCCGCCGGTGACTCCTTCAGCGCCGGCTATCTGGCGCTGCGGCTGACCGGAGGCAGCGCTGCCGATGCGGCCAAACGCGGTCACCTGACCGCCAGCACCGTGATCCAGCATCGCGGCGCCATCATTCCGCGCGCGGCGATGCCGGAATAATATTGCCAGGCGGCACACTCTGCCGCCTGACTTATTTACGCTGATTAACTCAAATTAATACTCCTCACAAACTCCTCTTCAACGCCTATTATTTACAACGTTTATTTATGGCTAAATAAACAGTTTGAGTTTAGAGAAATCTTGCAAAAAAACTAATGTAAGCGCGCGCTGAACCCAGGCGCGCTGCTGCCTGAGCGCCTGCAGCCCTGAAAATTGAGCATATTCTGAAACTGCCTGAAACGTGCGCGAAATAGTGGACGAAAGCGACTGCAATCGGCAATGCTTCTGCTAATTACGCCGTGACGGATATCCCGTTTATTTCTATTACGGCATCTACACTCTTATTTAAATGATAACAATAATCAGGAGCGCCCATGAAAGCTGAAATATTTAATCTCTGGCCCAACGGCGATGCGCCAGGGGCCAGCGACTCACGGGCGGAGCCAAAAATTATCGATCTGGCCACACAGTATGAACCATTTGATCGCGCCGCCAGCGGCGTGCGCTGCCCGGAGCTGGCAATCTGGTATCCCGAGCAGTCGAACGGTGTAACCCTGCTGGTGGCCCCCGGCGGTGGCTATGAGCGCATCATGATCGACAAAGAGGGCAGCGCGCTGGCGATGTTCTTTAATGCGATGGGCTACACGCTGGCAGTGATGACCTATCGCCTGCCCGCGGACGGCCACCATGAAGGTGCCGATGCGCCGCTGGCCGATGCCCAGCGCGCCGTGCGCGTGCTGCGTGAGCGCGCGCTGCGCGGGCGCAACGGCGAGCGGATCGTGATGATGGGCTTCTCCGCCGGGGGCCACGTTGCCGCCAGCGCCGGGACGCGCTTTAACGAGAAGCTCTACCCGGTGCAGGATGCCGCCGATGCCCGCTCGCCGCGCCCGGATGCGCTGGTACTGATCTATCCGGTGATCAGCATGCGCGATGGCCTGGCGCACCGCGGCTCACGCCAGCAGCTGCTGGGGGAAAATCCGGGGCAGCAGGAGATTGATGCATACTCGATGGAGACGCGGGTCAGCGACAGGACGCCGCAAACGCTGCTGATCCACGCAGTGGATGATGAGTCGGTGCCGGTGAATAACAGCATGGTGATGTTCAGCGCGCTGCGCGAGCACAAGGTGCCGTGCGAGCTGCATTTCTATGAGAAAGGCGGCCACGGCTTCGGCATCCGCAACGTCGCCGACCTGCCGCTCGCCAGCTGGCCCATGCTGGTCAACGAATGGCTGCGCGCCCGTATCTGGTGATACAAACGGCAGAGCAACAGGTACGGGTCGACCCGTGGCGGTGATTCGCAATAACGGGCTGACCGAAAAAGAGGGTCAGCCCCTACAAATACGAGGTTGCCCCTGCCGATAGTATTGGGTGACAGAAACGGCAGAGTGATCTGCAATAACGGGCTGACCGAAAAAGAGGGTCAGCCCCTACAGATACGAGGTTGCCGCTGCCGATAGTATTGGGTGACAGAAACGGCAGAGTGATCTGCAATAACGGGCTGACCGAAAAAGAGGGTCAGCCCCTACAAATACGAGGTTGCCCCTGCCGATACAACGCATGGCTGGGCGCCCGGATTGGATAATACAGACGGCAGAGTAACAGGCAGGTAGGGGTCGACCCTTTTTTTCGGTCGACCCGTGGCGGTGATTCACAATAACGGGCTGACCGAAAAAGAGGGTCAGCCCCTACAGGGTATTGGCCCGCGATGATTACTGCGGTGGCGTGGTGCTGTCGCCGGACGGAGCGGCTGCGGCATCGGATGCTGCAGCGGGCGCAGGCTCTGGCGTCATAATCTTCTGCCAGCTCTCCTGCAGCGCCTTGACGTTAGTTTCCGGCTCGCCCGGCGGCTGCATCAGCACCATCGTCATATCCTGCGTCAGCTGCTGGCGCAGCTCCTGGTTCAGCATATCCAGCGTCAGACCTGACAGGAACTGCTGACGCAGCTTCTGATACTGCTCCGGCGCGATATCCACCACCGCATTCTGCTGAGAACGCAGACGCTGGCTCATCAGGACATCGGTATCGGTGCGCGCGTAGGTGGCGAACAGCTTGTTCAGCTCGCTGTTCTTCTGCCCAATCAGCGCATCAAACTCCTGCTGAGACAGACCCTTATCACGAATGTTGACCATCTCTTTGGCTATCAGCGTCAGGTTACTGTTCAGCGAGGCATTGTCGGCATCCAGGTTGATGGCGCACTGCGCACGCTGGTACAGCACGCGGCAGTCAAAGCCCACCTGCATGCCCTGGGTTTTGTTATCGCTCAGCACCTTCTGCACATGCCAGAACAGCGCCTCACGCGCCAGATCGCTCTGCCAGTAACGCAGCAGGTTTTGCGACTCGCGGATCGGCTGCCATGGCGTATCCCACACCAGCGACAGGCGGTCCTGGCTGAGGGTGCTGTTTGCCAGGTTGATCGGCTGCGGCAGCAGCGGGGAGAGCGTTGGCATCGCGGAAGGCTGTTCGCGCTTGCCTTCCAGCGGCGAAAACACTTTGTTGATCTGTTCAGACAGGCTGCGGCTGTCGACGTTGCCGACGACAAACAGCGTCATGGCATCCGGGGTGTACCACTGCTTATAGAAGGCATTGAGCGCGGCGAGATCCACCGGCACTTTTACCGGGGAAGCGGGGTCGTGGGCCAGCATGGAGGAGCCTTTCAGCCGGTAGCGCCACCAGGTATCCTGCGGATTGCCCGGCCAGGTGGCAATCGGATCATCCGCATTATTGGCGGTATTGACCACTTCTTCATTAATGGTCATTTTACCCGCCGTTGCCGCCAGCCAGGTCAGCGCTTCTTTCACTAATTCCGGGCGGTTGTTCGGCAGGCTGAGGTTGTAGAGCGTGTAGTCGTAGGAGGTGATGGCCGGCGGCATCGGGTGCTGCGGGTCCATACTCTGCTGCCACAGCGAGCGCTGCTGCGCGGGATCGAGCGCGGCATTATGCACCAGCGCAAGGCGCGGCAGTAAATGGCTGTAGCCGGCCTGCTGGGCGCTCTCCACCAGCGAACCGGTGTTGACCATCAGGCGAATCTCAACGCGATCGCTTGGGCGCTGAGGGGTTGTGAGTAGCTGCCAGCTGAAACCGTTATCCAGCTTGCCCTGCTGCCAGGCAGGATCGGGTTGGAGAGTTTCGGCCTGCACAGTCAGGCTGGCCGCAGCCAGCAATATTCCACCAACTAATAAACGAATTCTGGTGCCCTGCATGTGAACCCCTACTCAATCACAAACCAAAAAATTATCACTGGCGATCTACTGCCTGCCGTTATCGCGCGTACGCACGTTCAGGAAGCGACTGTTCTTAATATAAATAGCGAATGGAACAGTTTGTTAGACCACACATCGGCGGGGATGTCACACCGCAGAATGAAAAATCATAAAAATAGCTTGGGGGTTATTATGCAAATGCCCGTCGTGAGGGCAAGTCACGACGGGCATTTGGGGCAATATTTAATGAATTAAGCACTTATGCCGTGATATCAGGCCGTTTTTTCAGCTTTTTTTCCCGCGTTCAACGTCTCTTTCATCTGCGTCTCATCCAGCTGGCCAACCCATTTCGCCACAAACACCGTCGCCACACCGTTACCGATCAGGTTAGTCAGCGCACGCGCTTCGGACATAAAGCGGTCGATACCAAGGATCAGCGCCAGCCCGGCCACCGGCAGGTGCCCGACTGCGGACAGCGTAGCCGCCAGGACGATAAAGCCACTCCCCGTCACGCCCGCGGCGCCTTTCGAGGAGAGCAGCAGCACCACCAGCAGGGTGATCTGATGCCAGATATCCATATGGCTGTTGGTCGCCTGGGCGATAAACACCGCCGCCATGGTCAGATAAATCGAGGTGCCATCAAGGTTGAATGAGTAGCCGGTAGGAATAACCAGCCCCACCACCGATTTTTTACAGCCGAGCTTTTCCATCTTATCCAGCATGCGCGGCAGCGCGGATTCGGAAGAGGAAGTCCCCAGCACAATCAGCAGCTCTTCTCTGATGTAGGCGATAAATTTGAAGATGTTAAAGCCGACCATACGGGCAATCAGCCCCAGCACCACCACCACAAACAGCGCGCAGGTAATATAGAAGCAGATAATCAGCTGGCCGAGCTGCACCAGCGAGCCAACGCCATATTTACCGATGGTGAAGGCCATGGCACCAAATGCCCCGATCGGCGCCAGGCGCATGATCATGTTGATGATGCCGAAAATCACCTTGGAGAAGCTGTCGATAAAGTTAAACACCAGCGTGCCTTTGTCGCCCAGGCGGTGCAGCGCGAAGCCGAACATGATGGCGAACAGCAGCACCTGCAGGATGTTGCCGCTGGCGAAGGCGCCAATCACGCTGCTGGGGATGACATCCAGCAGGAAGGCGATCACGCCCTGCTGCTCTGCCTGCTGGGCATACATCGCCACCGCTTTGGCATCCAGCGTCGACGGGTCAACGTTCATCCCTACGCCCGGCTGCAGCACGTTAACCACCACCAGGCCGATAATCAGGGCAATGGTGCTGACGATTTCAAAGTAGAGCAGCGCGACCGCACCGGTACGGCCGACCGCTTTCATGCTCTCCATTCCGGCGATGCCGGTCACCACGGTACAGAAGATCACCGGGGCAATAATCATTTTGATCAGCTTGACGAAGGCATCGCCCAGCGGCTTCATCTGCGCGCCCAGCTCAGGATAGAAATGGCCCAGAAGCACGCCAATGGCGATGGCAGTCAGCACCTGGAAATAGAGACTTTTGAACAGGGATTTTTTCATAAGGTATCCGTTAACGGCTGAATTGCTGTTGTTATAATCAGTGACAGCGCGAAAGTAACATCCAGTTAACAGGATTAATATAGCCCGACCAGGCCCGGCGGCTTCCATAACCTGGTTTTATGAGCTGAATCACTTCAGCCCCGACTTGTATAACTAAAGAAAGTGAAATGGCGCCTAATCAATTCAATATGACGCTTTTAGCAACTAACTGGCGTTTTCGTCGCTGGAGTCCAGGTTATGACGAACCCATTCACGCTGCTTTTTCTTGTTCTGCGGTGTCTTCTGACCCATGGGCAAAAACATCAGGTCGTGATAGATCAACGCTTCTATAACTGCCCGTTCATATCTTTGCTGGTCAACGATCATGCCCTGAAATGTCACGATCACCAACGGATCGACTTCACCCGTTTTGAGTAAGCGAGCATGGTACAGGCCCGTATAGTCGGGGGATGAGCCAGCGACAGAATTACTGTCTTTGGCCAGAGGGTAGTGAGCGGAATAGCCGTGCGAGGATGGGTCGTAGATTTCAATATAGCCCTGCTGCTCCCAGACATCCTGGAGATCGAGCAAAGCATCTTCATAATATTGCTGGTCTTCTGCGTCATAACCGAACTTCGCACTGGTCGACGCAAATTTTACCGCAATCTCGAGACGTGCAAAATAAAAGCGCTTAGGTTGATGTTTGCCCAATGCGATATCCTTCCTGGATAAAATCTTTACGGCGCATCTCACGAAGCTGCTCGCGGCGCTCTTCCCTTGTTCCTGTCAGCTGAACAGATCCAGCTTTTTGTGCATCAGACAGAGCTTGAATAATCTCTTTCTGAGTCAGATTTTTTGCAGGCATATCACCTCCTGATGCAAGTTGCTGAATAATTGTACACCAGCCATCCTCGCTTTGTCATTGGCGTTGCATCTTTTATATGCAAAATCAGTGAGTGAAATAGCAGGATTTTACAGGTACTGCTGTTGGAACTGCGCCAGCGGCAGCGCTTCGGAGTAGAGGTAACCCTGGCCGATATGGATGCCGCGTGCCAGCAGCCAGTCGCGCTGCGCTTCGGTTTCCACCCCTTCGGCCACCACGTCGAGCGTGATGATCTCGGCAATAGCCGCGACGATGCGCACCATGGTGTCATCTTCGGGCAGCGCCACCACAAAGCTGCGGTCCATCTTCAGCTTGGCGATCGGCAGGGCTTTGAACTGATTCAGCCAGTTGAGGTTGGCGTAGCCCATGCCAAAATCGTCGAGCGCGACCGATACGCCCACCTGGCGCAGCTGCTGCAACAGGCTGAGCGCCTGCTGCGGCTCGCCAATCTGCGCGGTTTCGGTGATCTCCAGCACCAGGCTGCCGGGGCAGATCTGATGCTGCGTAATCAAATTCTGTAAATGGCTGACCATTGATGGATCGCTGAGCTGCACGGCGGAGAGATTGACGCTCAGCGGCAGCGTAATGCCCTGCTGCTGCCAGCCCGCCAGCACCCGGCAGGACTCTTCAAACACCCAGCGGCCCAGCGCGGTAATCACCCCTTTTTCCTCCGCGCACGGGATCAAATCGTCCGGCAGCGACCAGCTGCCGTCGGCCTGGCGCATGCGCAGCAGCGCTTCGGCCCCCACCAGCTGACCATTGCGCATATCGATCTGCGGCTGCAGCCACAGGGCAAACTGCTGCTGCTGCAGCGCGCGCACAATATCCTGCTCGCACACCGTGCGCGGCTTTGCCGCACTGCTCTGGTCAGCAGGGCGCTCGGCATACAGCGCCGCCTGCGCCAGCTGGTTGCGATTGTAGTTGCGGATAAGCATGCCTATTTCATCGTTACGATGGTATTTCGGCAGCGGCAGCTGATGGCCGATACTCTGCTGCGGGCTAAGGTCCTGCAGCTCGGCAGCGATGGTGCGCAGCGGCCTGACCATCAGGCGGTTGATACACCAGCTGATCGACACCGAGAGGATCAGCGCCAGCAGCAGATAGGTGGTCACCATGGTGGAAACCGCGCTGAGGATAAACTGATATACGCGCCATGAATCGGCCTGCAGCACCAGCAGCGCCAGCGGTTTCGGGTTGGCCGGCTCTACCGAATAGAGCGGCACGGTGATCTGCACCGGCAGTTCAAACAGCCGGGCGATAAACTGCGGCACCGGCTTTTCGGGTTCAAAATCGGTATGCAGCGCCTGCAAGCCGTTGGGCAGCACCACTTCCGCCCGCGCCAGAATACCGGCCGGGCGCAGCGAGTTGAGGATAAATTCAGCCTGAGGAATGTCCGCCTTCAGCACCGCCTGCGACAGCGGCTGACGCACGGTATGCGCCACGTTCTCCATCTGCTGGGCGTAGTCAATCCTGCGCTGCTGCACAAAATGGAAAAGCTGTATGACGATAAAAATACAAATCGTGACCACCGCAACGCTGGAAATGGTCGCCATCTGCTTGATCGTTAATGAACGACTAACTCGCAAGCCTGCTCTCCGAAGAACTCTGCTGAAAGGACTAAAATCGCCCTGAGTATATCCTATGACTGCGGGTTGTTAAGCTATCACGCTTTGCAGGGCGAGGTTTAGGTGTTTTCCTGGGAGAACAGTCACGCAGCTTACTTCAGGCTGGCGTACGGCGCCAGCGGCTGCGGCGGCATATCAAGGTCGCCCTGCCAGCCAGCCATCGAGTAGCGCAGAAAGAGTAGTCCGTGGCTCGGGGTGTAATCTTTGGCCTGCTGGATATCCACGCCGAGGCCCAGCGTCCAGTTTGAGGTTAAGCGCCGCTCGACCAGCGCCTGCAAGGTATAGCCAAAGCCGGAGCCGCCGCCATCACTGCCCGGGGCGTTATCAGCGGTGATGGCGCCGAAATTCAGCGGATAGCGCGGCGTGGCGTCGCTATGGGCGTGCGACAGCGAAACCGAGCCGCCAAGGTCAAACGACCAGTTGGCCGTGCGCTGGCGCCAGGTGACCGGCAGCGACAGCGAGGCATAGCGCTGCGGGCTGTAGTAGCCGCCCTGGCCGAGGGAATAGTCGCTCAGATCCTGCGCGTAGTGCCACAGCATGCCGTTAATACCAACGGTTGCCCGACGGTTATCGTCGTTGATGAGCTTGTAGTAGTAGCCGCTCATCAGGCGCTCGCGGGAGTTATCCGCCACGTTTTTACCCGTTAGCTGATGTGCGCTGAGATCGGCCCATACGCCGTGCGCGCCGCCGCGATCCCAGCTCAGACCGACTGCGCCACCGGTCGCCACCACGCCGCCCCAGCGTTTGCCGCTAGCCTGATTGGGGTCGCGCGCGCCGGCAAACGCCAGCAGCGAGCTGGCAATCGGGCGGCGCGAGGCGCTCAGCGTCACGCCGAGATCGTCAATATCGCTGTTCCAGCTCAGGCCGCCGACCCAGTTGGTGACCTCAAAGCCGAGCGGCGTGGTGCCGAGGTCGGCAGACCAGCGCTCGCTGCGGAAGCCCGCGCCAATGCTGGTGCCGTTCTGATGCTGGCGGAAGTCGCGGTTGCACAGCGCATCCGCGCTGGCGCAGGTGCCAAAATTCTCCCTGATAGTGCCATTGGCGCTGCGGGTAAAGCTGCCTGCCGAGACGTCTACATTATCCAGCTGCAGCCAGCCACGCCCGTCAGACAGCGGAGTCTCCGCCTGCATCATGGTGGTGTGCGCGCTAAAATCGGAAACGCCGCCGCTGCCTTTATTACGCGAATAGTCCTCGGCCAGCGTCAGCTGCGTCTCCTGCTGGCGATACAGGCTGGCGCTGTCGCGGCGGATGCCGCGCTGCTGCCAGTCGTCCTGCGCGTCGCTGCGCATCAGGCGGGTAAAGGTCTCGTTGTCGCCGGGTGCGGTGGCGCTAATCCCCACCGCCTGCATTGCCTGGCGATAGTCGCTCAGCGCCGTGGCATACTCCTGCTTCGCCACCCTGCGGTCAATGCGCGCCAGCAGCTCGCTGCGCGCCAGGCGCTGCGCCAGCGCCCGCATATCCGCCGTCCATCTGCTGCGTGGCAGGGTGTTGAGACGCGCCAGCGCGGCCGCATCGTCACCGTTGCCAGAGAGCCACAGCCCGTAAGCATAAACCTGCGCCGGCTGCTGCGGCTGGCGCGCCGCCATCGCCGCCATCAGCCTGTCGCCCGCCGCGCGCTGACCGCTCTCACGCAGCGCGCGCGCGCTGTGATAGTTGAGCCAGACATCATCCGGCGCCTCGCGCTGCGCCAGGCGATACTTCTCTGCCGCCTGCGCCCATCTGCCCTGCGCCGCCAGCTGCTCTGCTTCAGCAGTCAGCGCGTCCAGCCGCAGCGTCATCAGGCGACGTGCGGCGGTACGGTTTTGCGGCTCAAGCCGCAGCGCCTGGCGGTAGTACTGCTCCGCCCCGGCGCGATCTTTACCGGCCAGCGCCACATCGCCAAAGCCGATACGGGCCCAGGCATCACGCGGATCGAAACCCGCGGCCTGCCGATAGTGGCTCTGCGCCGCGCTGAGTTCGCCTGCCGCCAGCGCCTTATCGCCCTGCTCAATGCTGAGCCAGTAATGGTTCGAGCGCAGCAGACTGCGCCATTTATTGGCGTCGTCACCGCCTGGATCGGCGGCAATCGCCTGGCGGAACAGCGCAATAGCGGCCGCCCGGTGGTTGGCCGCTGCCAGCGCCTGCCCGCGAGCGCCCAGCGCGGCGGCCTGGCTATCGGCTTTGACCCGCTGCACATTCTGCTGCATCAGCAGCAGCGACTGCTGCAGTTCGGCATTACCCGGCGTGATGCGGTCCAGCGCCTGCATCTGCGCCAGCGCGCGCGCCTGCTGGCCGGGCAGCCGGGCCACCAGCCGCCAGTACTCCAGCGCCATGTCAGCGGAGGGAAACGCGCCGTGGAACAGGCGATCCCACGCGGCCTGCGCCTCCACCAGCTGCCCGGAAGCGCCGAGCAGCCGCGCCTGCTGCAGCTGCTGCCGGCCTTCCGGCGTGATGAGCAGCATATTGGCCGCCGCCTCACGCGTGGCCTGCGCATCCGGTGCGCTGCGCCGCAGCTGCGCCATCAGCTGTGCGGCGCGGGCCTGGTCGCCCTGGCGCAGCGCCAGCCGCAGTTTGGCCGCTACAACCTGCGGATTATCCGGGTCGATTTTATCCAGCCGGTAGAGCGACTGCGTCACCAGCTCGTATTTATGGTTGGCTTCGCCGACCCGCACCTGCTGGAGCAGCCAGTCAATCGGCGCCACCTGCGCCCGCACGCCGGGGCTGCCGGGCAGCAGCAGCAGCGGCAGTAACAGCCCGGTTAGCCGCCGTATCACGCGTCGTCATCCTCGTCATCCAGGCGGCGACGGCTGACGCCGCGCATCAGGCGCCACACCAGCACCGCAAACAGGATCACCACCACCCCGGCCAGCAGCGCCAGCCACAGCGGATGATTCGCCAGCGCATTCCACAGGCGCTCCCACCACGGCAGGTGGCCGACGTAATAGGTTTCGCCGACGCGCAGGCTGCTGACGCCGGACTCGCGAATAATCGAGGCGGAGCCAAACATGGCGGCGCGTTTACCGCTGTCGTTCATCGCCTCATTCAGCAGCTGCCAGCCGCGCGGGCTGTCGGCTAACAGTGCCACCACGCTGCGCTGCGGGTCATACGGCGACTGGAAGCCGACCACCGCCGCCATCGGCCCGTCTGACGTTATCGTGGTCTGGCTCTCCGCCTGACGGTCGCTGGCCGGGCCGTCCACGCTGCTCAGCGCTGGCTGGCGCAGCGGCTTATTGATGCGGCTTTTCGCCGCATCGACCAGCAGGCTGATATTGCTGTCCTGCTTCAGCCCGGCGGGCAGGCTGCCAATGGTCAGAATATCGGCATTGCTGCTCTGCGCCTGCGCCCAGCTGTCGGCAATCTGCACCTTGAGCGCCGGATAGCCGGTCTGCGCGCTGACGTTCGCCAGCACATTGAGCATGGCGCTGATGTTCTCCGGCTGCGGCTGCGGGTCCATCAGGACCAGAGTTTGCGCCAGATCGGCCTGGCGGCTGAACGGGAAGCCGGCGGTGGCGAAGGCGCGCAGCGACGGCATCTCGATAAAGTGGCGATAGCCGGAGAAGTCGACGGTGGAGTTGCCGTCGATCACCACGTGATTGCTGACCGGCACCACGGTTTCGCAGCGGTCGCTGGTACCACCGATAAAGGTCAGCACATAGTCGAAGCTAAAGCGCAGCTGGTTCACCACGTCGAGGCGCAGCGCCGGGATGGTCAGGCTGGTGCTACCATCCTGCAGCCCCTGCAGCAGCGGAATACGCAGCAGCTGTTTGCTGCGGTCCTGCTTCACGGTCAGCGGGTAATCCTGCACAAACTGGTCGTTAAGGTGTATTGCCAGCCGCGAACCATCCTCCTGCAGCGGCGAGGTGTAGCGGTAGCGCAGATCCATGTCGATGCCGCGTGCGCGGATCAAAAACAGGTCCGGCGGCAGGTTGAGGGTAAACGCCAGCGGCGCAGGCTGCAGCCCATCCGACTGCAGCTGGCCCGCATACTGCTGCAGCTCGGCAAAGGTGGTCGGGCGGTCGGTGCGCACCCAGTTCGGCGCGTCGTAGGGCTGGCGGTCGGCGAGGGTTTTCACCCCTTCCACATGGGCGGTCTGACCGCGCAGCAGCAGCTCACCCTGCGCGATACCCTGCACCGCCGCGATCAGATCGTTGTCGTCACGCCCGAGCACCAGCAGCATTTTCTGGTACGGATTTCCCGGCTGATCGACGATCTCCACCGTCGGCTTATCCACCGGGGGCAGCGCTTTGAGGAAGTCAGGCCGCTGGGCATTGGTAGCGAACACCACCGCGTGCTGCTGCGCGGGCAGCTGGTTCAACAGCACCGGGAAGTTTTGCCCACGCCACTGGGCTTTGCTGCCAAACCACGACGCGAGTATGGCAGCGGCGCGCTGCTGGCCCAGATCCGGCGTGGCGGCAAACACCACCGGCAGGCTCATCGGGCGGCCGTCGCGCGCGTCAAAGAACGGTTCCGGGAAGTGCGAAAGGTCATTTTTCAGCGGCAGCTTTTGCAGCGTCAGCTGCAGCCCGCTCTGCTTACCGATATCCAGCCAGATCGCGCTGTTAGCCGGGTTTTCGCAGATATTGGTGTAATGCCCGATCAGTTCGAGGCGGATGCGGTTGAAATCGCCGATAAAGCGCGGGTCGATCGCCACCTGCGTCTGGTTCTCTTTCCCCAGCTGATCCGCCGTGATGGTTACCAGCCCGACCAGCTCGTCGTTGAGGGTGATTTTCAGCTGCGACAGCGTGGGGATCAGCGCCGGGGACGGGCGATAGCTGAGGTTGAGCAGCGCGTTAGTCACCACTTCGTCACTGCGCACCCCGAACTCAATCTGCCCCTGCGGCTGGGTGCCGCGCAGCGCAAAGTTGCCCGGCGGCGGTGCCAGCTGGGCAAAGTTGAGCGCCGACTGGCGTACCGGGGCGGCGGGCAGCACCTGCGCCTCTGCTGCCGGGGTTTCTGCGGGGGCGGCCTGGGTGACGAATGCCAGCAGGAGTGCGGCCAGGCCGCGGCGTGTTTTTCTCATGATTCTGCGATTACCGAGCGGGCACCGGGCCGTGGCCCGCGCGCTTTAGGGAAAAATGAAGCTAGCCACGCCATCAGCGCGGTTAAGCCAATAAACAGCTGGCGCAGGCGCGGCGGCCCGTACTCCGCCAGGCGCAGGTAGCCTTTAAAGCCGAGGATGACGATATCCACCAGGCTGTGGATCGGTTTGTCTTCCGGGAAACTGTCCTGCCACAGCGCCCAGGTATCGGCGCGGGCGAAGGTGCACTGAAGAAATTCGACGTGCTGTTCGGTACTGAGGTTGTGCAGGCGAATGCCCGCCCGGCGTCCAAAGGTGCGCTGCACCACGCAGGGGAAGCTGAACTCCTGCTGGCCGCGCTTGAGCAGCAGCCAGACCTCTTCGTCTGCGTTGAGCGCGTGCGCTTCACGCAGCTCCAGCCCGACGCCGCCGTCCGAATAGTCGCGCAGGGTGCAGGGCAGCAGATGGCCGTCGGCGCGCGCGATGGCCGCAGGCATGGCGATCTCCACGCGGTGCGCTTCGCGGATCTGGCGCGCCTCGACCGACACCGACACCGCGCCGCCGAGAATAATCATGTTGTAAAACACCCACAGCAGGCTGACCAGCACCGTCAGGATCTCGTGCGTCGGGCCGCTGTACAGGCGCCAGATGGCCGCTGCCACCCCCGCCAGGTTGAGCAGCACCAGGAAGATATAGGGCTTGGTGATCACCCAGTCGAGATGCTCCTCCTGCACCAGCCCGCCCTTAGCGGTGACGTTAAACTTGCCCTTATGCGGGTTGAACAGCGCTACCGTGGTCGGCCGGGCGATATACCAGGCGAGCACGGTTTCATACACTTCGCTCCAGAACGAGTGGCGCCAGCGCCCCTGAATTTTCGAGTTAGTCAGGCTGGTGTGCAGCATATGCGGCAGTACATAGATGGCGATGGCCAGCGCCGGGGCGTAGATGATAAAGGCGTGGCACAGCAGGAACGCCAGCGGGGCCAGCAGGAAGATCAGCCGGGGAATACCCGCCAGGAAGTGCAGCATGGCGTTGGCGTAGCACAACCGCTGCACCAGCCTTAGCCCTTTGCCGAGCAGCGGATTGTCGAGGCGGAAAATCTGCACCATGCCGCGCGCCCAGCGGATGCGCTGCCCGATATGCCCCGATAAACTCTCGGTGGCCAGCCCGGCGGCCTGCGGGATGCGGATGTAGGCCGAGGTCCAGCCAGCGCGGTGCAGGCGCAGCGAGGTGTGCGCATCTTCGGTAACGGTTTCCACCGCGATACCGCCGATCTCCTCCAGCGCGCTGCGCCGCAGCACCGCGCACGAGCCGCAGAAGAAGGTGGCATCCCAGACGTCATTACCATCCTGCACCAGCCCATAAAACAGCGTGCCTTCGTTCGGCGTGCGGCGAAAACGCCCGAGGTTGCGCTCAAAGGGGTCCGGCGAGAAGAAGTGGTGCGGGGTCTGCAACATCGCCAGTCGCGGGTCTTTGATAAACCAGCCGAGGGTCATCTGCAGGAACGAGCGCGTCGGCACGTGGTCGCAGTCAAAAATCGCCACAAATTCGCCGCGGCAGGTGGTGCGCAGCGCGTGGTTGATATTGCCCGCCTTGGCGTGCTCGTTACTGGGGCGGGCGATGTAGTGGATGCCCACGCTCTCGGCAAAGGCGCGAAACTCCGGCCGCCGGCCGTCATCCAGCAGATAAATATTGAGCTTTTCACGCGGCCAGTCGAGGCCAAGCGCAGCGTAGATCGTCGGCTTCACCACGCTGAGCGGCTCGTTCCAGGTTGGCACCAGCAGATCGATCGCGGGCCAGCTGCTGACATCTTCCGGCATTGATAGCGGCTTGCGCTGCAGCGGCCACAGGCTCTGGAAATAACCCAGCAGCAGGACCACCCACGAGTAGGTTTCAGCGGCGATCAACAGCACGCCAAAGGTCAGACTGAGCGGATCGTTCCAGTTTAGCGTGGCCGTATAGCGCCACCACAGATAGCGGCAGGAGATGGTCAGCGACAGCACGATCATCATCATGATTGGCAGCCTGCCGGGGATGCGCCGCACCACCATCGCCACCGCCCACAGCACCATCACGAAGATAAATTGCGTCCAGATATCGAACGGCTGCGAGATGCACAACAGCGCCAGCACCGTCGCAAGCAGCACCGCCACGGTGAACAGCGCGCGGCGCAGCAAAGGGGGAAGCTGGCTTAACCAGCGCTCGCCGCGTTTTTCCAGCTTCGCCTGCGCGGCGCGCTGCGGCAGGCGGTTGAGCCAGCGGTAAAAACCCCGGCGCCAGCGGGCCAGCGCGCTAAAGGCATTCAGCCGCTGGCGTTCGCTGCGCGCCGAGGCATCCAGCGGCAGCACCAGCAGCAGCCACAGGCTCTGGATCAGATAGCGCAGCGCATCGGCCGGGCGCGGGCGCTCGGGGGAGATATGCGGGTAAAGCTGGCGCTGGCGGGCGCTGACCTGCTGCCACTGCGCGCTTTCAAAGCGCAGCAGCGCCCAGCCGAGCGCCACCAGCAGGCAGTGCAGCGCCGCCGTCAGGGGCGGCGTGCGCTGGCGGCGATAGCCGCGGTAACGCTGGCTCAGCGCCTTTAGGGCGGCGGGCATCAGCAGCGCGCGCAGCGGGTTCATGCTGGCGCGCCCGTCAGGTTGATCAGGCACCAGCTCGCCAGCGTGGCAATCTCCTCCGCCGCCAGGCTCAGCGGGCGATACTCTCCGAGAGGCTGCTTATTCAGCAGCGCTTCAGCCAGCGCCTCGTCGCGATGCACCAGCAGCGGCAGGCGCTGATTGAGCGAGCCGATCCACAGCTGGTGCAGATCCTGCTGTGCCTTGCTCACCGGATTAAACTGGTTAATAAGGTACCGGGTATTTTCTGCGACCTCTGCCTGATGCAGGCGCAGATGGCAGTTGCCGTCGGGGACAATCACCCCGATCCGGTGGTCCGCCTGCGGCAACAGCTGCCGCGCCAGCTGCGGCATATCCGCCGGGATATCCAACAGCACCCAGCGATAGTCGCCCCGCAGCGCGTGCAGCCGCCCGGCCCACGGCGCCAGCAGCGCTTCAGGATTGCGCAGATACGCTTCGCTTTCAGCCGCTTGCAGCTGGCCGAAGGGAATAAAATCGAGCAATGGCGTGTAGCGCATGGCGCTCTGCTGCCAGGGCTGCTGCCGTAGCGCGCTGTGCGCCCAGCCGCGCGGCTGTTGGTAAGGGGTGTTGAAATGCATCCGCAGCTGGTTAAACGGGGAAAAATCGATGGCGAGCGTACGTTCGCCAAGGCTATTCAGTGCCCAGGCCAGCGCCGCTGTTATGGAAGTGGTGCCCACTCCCCCGCGTAAACCGCAAAATGCCACCACCGGCATAACTACCCCTTTTTTTGCAATGCGCCCAATTCGGTCAGTAATGGCCAGCGCTGATAAATTGCGGCCAGCCTTTCCTGACGGGCAATATCGATATAGCGAAACGCGGTTAACGCAAAAGCCTCACCCAGTGCGCTAATGTCATCGGGCGGTTCGTGGCCAGGGATTTTCCCAGATTGCTGATTTTTATTCGGCATGGCGGTCATTATGTCGGATTATCCGCACGGATTAATAGGATTTCATCACATAACGATTCCATCAATGATTCACTGGAATGGTTTACGATGTAATGTATATTTACGGGATTAGAATTGGTACGGAAATCTTTATCCGACCTGCCATTATGCTGGATTACCCCTGGTGCGAAAAATCTTATGACGATTTCATTTAGCTTAGGGCTGGGTCAGGTCCAAAATGAATTAGTGCTGATGCAACCGCCAGGCTGCTACTGGGTAACGGTAAACCGTCAGGAAGATGCACGCACTCTGGCACGTCAGACTATCGCGACTCAGACGGCCGTGACGCTGATCGCCACCCCTGAGAAACCCCAGTCTCTGCTGGTTCCAGACCCTGCCAGCGGCCCGAACACCATCCCGCTGTTTTCCCTGCCCGCTACTCAGCAAGCCCTGCTTAATTTGGGCGAAGATTTATCGCGCGCTTTAGCCAACAAGCCACGATTCTTGTTATTTTTTACCGCATTTAGCAGCTGGGAAAAAATAACACCTGAAGAATTAAACAGCTGGCTGAAGGGAATGCAAAAGTGGTTAGCCTCGCGACAGTCAACAATGTTGATTATCACTTACGGTTCCGGCGTTAATCACCTGCGAAATGATTTACAAACCCGCTATCGTCATTTAGACGGACTTTCACATCTGGAATGGCAGCAGGATAGCTGGAATTACCGAATTAACTGGTGGTGTAATAAAAGTGGCATGCTGGCCGACCGCGCATTACGCCTTGAATTACAGCAGGATTGCTTCACTCAGATTAGCGATTCGGAGCAAAATAGCCCGTTAACCTTAAATGATGAGCATCTGTACCTGGCCGAAAAAGGGGTGCTGGAGGGCGCGCCGCCGCTCTCCAGCGCCTGGACGCTGTTCGACGATAACGGCCAGCTGGCCAGCCGCGCTCAGCAGGCCAGCGCCGCCACGGTGATCTTTAACCTGCACCACAGTGACCAGATCGCCCAGCTTGCCGCAGACATTCATAACCTGCGGCGCACGCGCGGCAGCGGGCTGAAAATCGTGGTGCGCGAGATGCACACCGCGCTGCGCAACAGCGATGAGCGCCTGCTGCTGGCCTGCGGCGTAAACGCGATTGTGCCGCTAAACGCCGCGATGTCGCGCTTTCTCACCACGCTGGAAGGCTTGCAGGGGCAGCGCTATAACCGCCACGTGCCGGCCGACCTGAGCGTACTGCTGAAATCGATGCAGCCATTGCAGGAGAAAGGCTACCTGCCGCTGGAGCACTTCTGCCGCTCGGTAACGCGCCTGATCGGCAACACCGTGCTGCCGCAGGACGGCAAAGGGCTACTGGTGGCGCTGCGCCCGGTGCCGGAGCTGAACCCGGAGCAGGCGCTGACGCTGTGCAAGCCGCGCCGCTTCGGTGACCTGGTGACGCGCATCGGCGACCGCCTGTACCTGTTCCTCTCCTCGTGCCGCTACAACGACCTGGATACCGCGCTGAAATTTATCTTCCGCCTGCCGCCCGACGAGATCTTCACCAATCGCCTGGTGTGGTTTGAAGATCTGCAGATCCTGTCGGAAGTGCGGCAGATGGCCGGCACCACGCCCGGCGCCTGGCGCGATGCCCCTGCTGTGCAAGCCCCCCCTTCTGCTGCGGAACCGCAGGCCGCACCGCTGCGCCTGGTGCCGGAAGAGGTGACGCTTAACACCCCGGTGGACAAGGGCGATGCGCCATGACGCTGATGGACTGGGTGCAGATTGTCACTCTGCTGCTGCTGATCCTGCTGCTGCTCAAACCGCTATACGGCCGCTGGCTGCCGAAAAAATGGCGCGGGCTGCGGCACCGCGTGCTGCCGCCGCGCGCGTTGAAATATGAAGGCACGTGGCGGCGTAAAACTTCCGGGACGGACAGTAAAAAATCATGACCCTGCGTGACCCTTCTTCTGAGACTTCCCCTGGCCTGTGGCGCAACTGGCGCGGGCTGGGCGGCTGGAACCTCTATTTCCTGCTGAAATTTGCCCTGCTGTGGTTTGGCTACCTCAACTTCCACGCGCTGGCTAATCTGGTGTTTCTGGCGTGGCTGCTGCTGCCCTCGCCGAAGCTGCACCGTCTGCGCCACTGGGTCTCCGTGCCCCTCGGCATCGCGCTGCTGTGGCACGACACCTGGCTGCCGGGGCTTTCCAGCCTGCTCAGCCAGGGCAGCCAGCTGGCGGGCTTCTCCCCGGCTTATCTGCTCGACCTGCTGCAGCGCTTTATCAACTGGCAGATGATCGGCAGCGGCTTCGTGCTGATGGTGCTCTACCTGTTTGTTGCCCAGTGGCTGCGGGTGACGGTGCTGGTGTCACTGGCGCTGGTGTGGCTCAACGTGGTGAACCTGGCCGGGCCTTCCTTCGCCCTGCTGCCGGATAAAGCGGCTGCGCCGGTTGCCGTCGCAAGCAGTACGCCGGGGAATAATACCGTGGCCGCCAGCGGGCTGGATCAGTCCGCTGCCCCCACCAGCGCCAGCCTGACGGCGTACCTGAACAGGTTTTATGAAACAGAGAAGCAGCGCGTCACCGCCTTCCCGGCGGCGCTGCCTGCCGATGCCGCGCCGTTCGATATTCTGGTGATCAACATCTGCTCGCTGGCCTGGTCGGATATTGATTACGCCCGGCTGCGTAATCACCCGCTGTGGAAACATTTCGACCTGCTGCTGGATAACTACAATTCTGCCACCGGCTACAGCGGCCCGGCGGGCATCCGCCTGCTGCGCGCCAGCTGCGGGCAAAGCTCGCACAGCGATCTGTACAAGCCGGTAGATGCCCGCTGCTACCTGTTTGATAACCTGGCGCAGCTCGGCTTTAAGCCGCAGCTGATGCTGGACCATCAGGGGATTTTTGGCGGCTATTTGCAGGAGCTGCGCGAAGAGGGCAATTTACAGGCACCGCTGATGTCGCAGGCCGGTATCTCGCACGAACTGACCTCCTTCGACGGCTCGCCGGTGTTTAACGATGCGCAGCTGATGCAGCGCTGGCTCGACGAACGCCAGAAAAGCGCCGACGCCCGCAGCGCCACCTTCTATAACCTGATCCCGCTGCACGACGGCACGCGCACGCTGGGCAGCAGCAAAACCGCGCCGTGGCAGCCACGGGCCAACACGCTGTTTGACCAGCTGGACGGCTTCCTGACTAACCTCGACAAGTCTGGCCGCCGGGTGATGGTGATTGTGGTGCCGGAGCACGGCGCAGCGCTGGAGGGTGACCGCATGCAGATGTCCGGCCTGCGCGACATCCCAAGCAGCAGCATTACCCACGTGCCGGTCGGGATTAAGTTTGCCGGGATGAAAGCGCCGCACCAGGCGACGCTAAACGTCAGCACCCCCACCAGCCTGCAGGCGATCTCCGAACTGGTCTCCCGCGTGGTCGACGGCCAGGTGTTCAACGCGCCGAACGTGAATATGGCCGCGCTGAGCGATAACCTGCCGCAGACGCCGGTAGTCTCGGAAAATGATAACGCGGTGGTGGTGATGTATCAGGGCAAGCCGTGGATTAGGTTGAACGGCGGCGACTGGGTGGCGTATCCGCAGTGATCGGCGTGGGGTTTGTCGGGGTGGGTTCAGGGCCGACCGCAAAAGAAGGTCGGCCCCTACCCAGGCAGGTAGCCCTACCCGGGGTGAGACGGTATTCAGTACCGGCGAGGCATATAGCACCAAACGGGATTTGCGTAGGGGTCGGGCATGCCCGACCCGGGGTGAGCACGGAGCTCAGTACGGGCGAGGCATGCCTTCGCCCCCCAGGTTTAGCCTGATGCCACGTCTTTAACTATCGTGCTACCAATAATCAGGCTTATCGGCTGGTTTTTTTCTTGTCGGTACGCGAGGAGGAAATTGATGGGCTATCAGCTCATCAATTTTTACATGCCGCCTTATCCAGTCACTGTGGTTTTTTAGAGAGCCAGGAACTCCACGATCTATACCTTCCCTGTGCGGCAGAATAATACCAACAGTAACCGCTGGGAAATCTTCTCTGATCGCTTTCAGTGCGGGTGTCATATCAGTATCCGCTGAGACAAGGACGATCTGTTCAGTGCATTGTGCGACATTCTTATTTCTCTGGCATGCGAGAAGTCGGTACATGCTTATGGCAATATTTACATCCGTTTCTTTCTCCTCAAGATCCCACACATCTACCTTATCGGTTCGGGATGCCTGAACTCCTTCTATATAGCGTGGAGCTTTACCGCGATTAAGTCTGTGCCTGCCCAGGTTGACTATCACACCCTGCGCTTTCAGGGCACGGATATAAACATCTTGTGCCTCGGCTGACTGCTTCCCCCTGCTTGCAAGAGGGGGCAAAACGGGAGAGGTAAAGTAATTCACCTGCTGGGTTACAGAGGCTGGATTTTGTATCTTGCAGATATGAGCCAGCAGAGCGGGCAAATCTAGCCACTTGTAGGGTGTTCCGGCCAGCATACCGTAGAAGAGGTTGTATCCATCAACAAAAAAGGAGGTGCGCATTTTTTCTTATCCTTAAGAAACGAAAAAACCGGCGCGATGGCCGGTTCCTTCACCCCAACGGCCAGTGAACTTAATCGCTGCGTTCAGGGTTGAGTGGAATTTATTCTACTCAAATATGGACCACAGTCAATGACAGTACATCATCGTCTTCGAAGATCTAACCATGCGGGCGAGGCATGCCGTGGCCCCTACAATAACCAGGTAACCTGAATCGTAGGGGTCGGGCATGCCCGACTCGGGTGAGCACGGGGCTCAGTACGGGCGAGGCAAGCCTTCGCCCCTACGAAAACCCGATCTACCGGTCTTTCAGCGCCAGCCAGGTGAGCAGGTGCAGGCTGGAGGAGTAGTAATCTTCGCTGCTGTTAAGCTGGTCGTTGAGATAGCCGGTATCATCCAGCGTCAAATCACGCACTGCCAGCAGGCCGCCGGCCATATTGTACGGCGCTTTTTCGTTGCTCATCACATCAATCCACGCCGGGGTTTGCAGGCGCTGGAAGCTCATCCAGAAATGCTGGAACGGCACCAGCTGCAGCGACTGCGGATCGTACCAGTGCAGATAGAGCGGAATGCGGATGGCATCGTAGCTGAAGCGCGGCGGCCAGGCGGTGGCCGGAGCCATGCTGCCGTCGGCGTTCAGCGCCACCCAGTCGAGCGGCAGGCCGCTGTCGCCGAAGCGCATCTCGGACAGCAGCTGCTGCCCGTCGCTGATGAGTTTGTTCCACACTTGCAGATGACTGCGCGCGGCAAAATCACGCCACGCCGGGAAGATAAAGTAGGACGGATTGAGGATCACATAGCTGGTCTTGTTAAAGCCCTGCGCCCCAGGCAGCATAATGGTGCGCCCGGCATAGACGATCACATTGCGTTTGATAATCTCTTTTTGCAGGCGGTCGGAGGCCTGTAAGTAGCCGTTATCGCCCCACTTATTGCCCGCCTTCAGCAGCGCCCAGGCGATCAGCACATCGCCATCGGAGGCGTTGTTGCGGTCGCTGACCGGGTCGCTGGCGTCGGGGATGTACTTCCAGTAGAACAGGCCGTTAGCCGGGTTGCTGAGGTTATTCTGCGTCCAGCGCCACAGGCTGTCGAAGCCGCTGCGGTCGTTGTACCAGACGGCCATCAGCATCGCGAAGCCCTGGCCCTCGGTGTGGCTGACGTTTTTGTTACCGGTGTCCTGAATGCGGCCATCGGCGGTCATAAAACGGGTTTTAAAGGTGCTCCAGCCGTCCGCTGCACCGGCCTGGGATACGCCCAGCGCCAGTGCCAGCAGCAGCACGCTGGCCCTGAATATGGCAATCATAGTCATCCTCATGCCTGATAGCGGAAGCGCAGCGAGCTGTCGCCCGTCTCTTCCACACTCAGCGATACGCTATCGCTGCCACCCTGCCCGCGCAGCCAGCGGGCATACAGCCCCACCAGCACCGCGCCGAGCGCCAGGCGCCACTGGCGATCGCTCATCACGCCGTCGCCCGGCGGCAGCGCCAGATGATCGATAACGATCGCGCTGTCGCTCGGTTGCAGATCGACAAAGCCCCAGTTGAACTGTGCCAGTACGCGGTTGATCTGCCTTTCCAGGTCCGCCACGGTTGCCACCTCGCCCAGCGGGTAGCGGCTGGCAAGGTTGTCACCCATCTGGCGCAGAAACGCCTGGCTCTCCTGCTCGCCCGCATTGTTCAACATGCCGTTAATCATCACGCTCAGCAGATCAAACCAGCCGGGCTGATACTGCTGCTGACGATAATATTGCAGGGTACGATCCTGTAACTGACTCATGCTTATTTGCCCCCCAGCATGTAGCGGAAGTAGAGTTGCGCGGTACTTTCGTTGTAGTCACCGAAGGTATCGTAGCCCACCTGGCCGCCGATGGTGACATCCTTGTTGATCTTGTAATCCGCACCCGCGTGCAGGTTGTACCCGATGCCGCTCTTGCTGCCGCCGCTGAAGTACGCTTCTTTGGCGTAGCCGGCGGTGACCGCATCTTCCAGCAGGGACTGATAGTCCGGGTTGTTCGGGAAGTAGGCGCTCTTATCCTGGGTATAAGACTGGTAACCGGCCGAGCCGCCCACTTTTACACTCAGGTCATCATAGGTCTGCGAGAAGTCCACCGGGAACGACACGCTGATGTAGTTCTGCGGGCTGAAGTAGCCGCCCTGACCATAGGTGAAGTTGCTGAGGTTCTTCGAGAAGTCCATCCAGCTGATATTGATACCGGTTTTCAGCTCGCGGTCACTGTAGTGGAACGGACGCACGTAGGCTCCCGCACTCCCCATCAGCGCGCTGTTGCTGGCAACGTTTTCGCCGATATAGCTGTAGCCGCCCCCGCCGAAGTAGAAGCCCGCATCGCCGTCGTCGTAGCTTAACAGCGCGTTACCGCCGTTTTTGGTCACCTGGCCCCAGCTCTTGCCGGAGTAGCTGTCTTTCACGCCCACGTAGGAGAGCAGGCTGTCGGTGACGGCGCGGCGCTCCCCGGTGAGGATCAGCGTCAGGTAATCCGTCAGCTTCGGCGCCCACTTCACGCCCCCCACCATGGTGCTGAGATCCTGCCCCAGCGGGGTGCTGCCGAGGTCGATTTTGTAGCTGTCACCACTTAATGCCAGGTTCAGCTCAACACCGTTGGCGGTCTGCGAATCGGACGCGCTGTCGCTGGCGGTATCAACGTTAACCTTACGCGAGGAGGCCGCAAGGTATTTCGCCAGCGTGCTGTTGTTATTCAACGTTTGCAGATTGCTCTGGCCGCCGTTGGTGAACGGGTTGTAGTCCGCGCTGTCGATGCCGCTGAGGTTGGTCAGCGCGGCGCCGACGCCCGGGTTAGCGGCATCAAACACGGTTTTTTCCGCGGCGGTTAAGCCGCTGTAGTAAGCCTGCTCGTTCTTGATGTTCTGGATCAGGTTGCTGGTCGCCACGCTGGCCGCGCCGGTGCCGAGACGGCGGAAGGCGTCGCCGCTGGCGCTGCCCGCGCTGAGCGTCATTGGCGTCACGGTGAAGTCAAAGCGCGCATCGCCAAGCGGTGAGCTTGACCAGGTGAGCGGCGCTTTGGCTTCGGTCAGCTTGCTCAGGCCATTTTCGCCATCGCGACCGCGGATCTGGATCCCGCCCTGCACCCAGGTGCCGGTATCCTTTTGCAGTTCGTCCATCATGGTGTCGATCTGGTGCAGCGTCTGGCTCTGCTGGGTGGCGACCTGCGTGCCGCCGCCCACCACGCTAACGCCGTCGATATCACGGTAGTCGCGCGCATCCGGCGACTGCTGCCACGGCATGGTATTGCCATACACCGATGGCGATTTACGTACCGACAGCGTGGTGCGGTTGATAAACGGGTTGTCGGCCAGCGTCAGGCCACCAATGCCCGCGCTGCTGCCCACCGTGCTGCCGTCGAGGCCAATCATCTTGCCCTTGGCGGTGCGCAGGTAGCTTAGCGCCTGGTTGTGGTCGCCTTCTGCTTCCGCGACGCGCGCCAGTAACAGCAGGCGTTGCGGGGAAGGTTCGCCCTGCAGACCGCTGGCGAGCGCACGCGCTTTTGGCACGTCGTTCAGCGCCAGCGCGCTGTTGATCGCCCCTTCGCGCGCATCCTGGGTCGGCGTGTCGCGCGTCATCAGGTAGTCGTAGACCACCGCCGCTTCTTTGTTCATTTTTCCGGACTGATAGAGGCGCGCCATGGCGAACATCAGGTCGCTATTCTGCGGGTCTTTCTGCAATGCGCCGATCAGCTTGTCGTAGGCCGCCGCATACTGCTTACGCTCACGCAGGTCGTCGACTTCGTTGATCAGGCCGCCGTTGCGGATCCCCGCCAGCTGGGTGCTGGTGCTGCGCGCCTGCAGTTCCGGGTTGCTGAGGAAGGTTTGCGCCTCGGCATTCAGTCCGGCCTGGTTAAGCACCGCTACCTGGGCGGCGTAGTCGCCCGCGTTGCCCTGCACGCCGCGCTGCATATTGTTACGCACCACGGCTACCGCGCTGGTCATATCACCCGCCTGCGCCAGCCCTTTCGCCAGGTTACCGGCATCGGCCGGGTTCGCTGGCGGATTAACCGCCAGCGCCTTCAGGGTATTCGCCGCGGCGGCATTGGCACCCTGCGCCAGATACTGCTGGGCCACCGACATCTGCTGATTGAAATTAACGCGCTGGGCGAGGGTGCGCATCTCCGCATTCTGGCTGCGTGGCGGAATGCGCGACAGCAGGCTCTGCGCCTGCGCCCAGGCCCCGCTTTCGCTGGCAAACAGCGCCGCAGCGTAGACTTCGTTGCTGCTGGCGCCGTTGCGGAAGGCGGGCTGCATCACGCCAGCGGCCGCCGCGCTATCGCCCTGCTGCTGGTAGATACGCGCCAGGTCGAGGCGCAGCCAGCCATCGTTCGGGAAGCGCTGCATGCCCTGATGCAGAATGCTGATGGCGCGCTGCGGATTGCCCGCCGCCAGCGCCTGTTTGGCATCACGACGCACGGGATCGCTGGTCGCCACCGGGCGCGGCGTCACCGCTTCGCGCACGCTGGCTGGCAGGGAGGCCAACAGCGTATTGGCTTCGGCGGTGTTGCCCTTCTGGCGCAGCACGTAGAACAGCCCCTCTTTCGCCGGGCGGTTATTGGCGTCGCTCGCCAGCACGTCGCGGTAGGTCTGTTCAGCCTGATCGAGCTGGTTATTGCGGCGCAGCACGTCGGCACGGAACAGCTTCGCCGCCACGCCTTTCTCGCCTGCGGCCTGGGTTAGCGGCGCGCTGAGGCTCAGCGCCTGAGCGCTGTCACCGGATTTCAGTGCCTGCTGGGCAGACGCCAGCTGGCCGTAAAAGCGCGCATCGGCGGCCTGCTGCTGGCGCTGCTGGCTGTCGCTGCCGCCCAGCTTAGCGGCGCGGTCGAGGTAGTCCGCCGCTTTCGCGTAGTCGCCGCTGCGCTGCGCTACATAACCGAGCCCGGCCAGCGCATCCGCATCTTCCGGGTTGGTTTGCAGCACCTGGTCGAAGGCGCTCTGCGCACCGGAGACATCACCGCTGTTGAGGGCGGTAAAGCCCTGGCCTTTCGCGGCACCGCCCACGTTCTTACGGTAATAGTCCAGCACCGTTTTATCCTGCGGATGGCGCTGCTGGTAGTTCTGATACAGCGGCGCATCCCCCGGCTGTGGACCGAGCCACAGCAGCCCCTGGCGCAGGGAGCGGTCAGCATCGGCGTTACCGTCGGCCAGGCTCTCCAGGGTTTGTAGCCCTTCGCGGCGCGTCGACTCCTGATACGTCAGCGCTTTGCCGAGCGCCAGCTTCGCGCCGGTATCCTGCGGATGCTGTGCCGCGAACTGGCGCAGGTTATCCACCGCCTGCGGCAGCAGCGCGCGGTCGCCAGCCATGGTCAGGTAGTATTCTGCCGCCACGCTGGCCGGCGGCTCATTACCGCTAAAGGTGTTGCGCCAGGTTTGCAGCGCGGCGGCGGTGTTGCCGCTGCGCGCCTGCTGGCGGGCCAGCGACAGCTGCGCGGCCGGAATGGTTTGCAGCTGGCGCGCGTTATCCAGCTCCACCAGGCGCGCGTCCTGCGGGGAGACCTGGCTTAAACGCGCGCGCCATTTGGCGGCAGCGGCGCCGTCGCCGCTCTGCTGCGACCACAGCGCCATCAGGTACAGCGCCTGGGTGTTATTGCCGTCAACCATCAGCACTTTGTTCAGCGCATCACGCGCCAGCTCGTCATGGGCTTTCTGGTGCCAGTAGTTGGCCTGGTCAAACAGCGCCTGAATCGCCGGGTTGCTCTCCGCCGCCATCAGCGGGCCGGCGAGCATCGACAGGGCAAAGCCGCCGGCGATCGCCCAGCGCTGGCGAATTCTGGCGGTAATCGGGGTGAGCCTGGTTTTCATCATTCTTTCTTCTCGCCAGAGGAACGGGGATCGCTTTTCGGGTGCAGACGACGCCATGAGTGGCGCTTCAGCAGCACATACACGCTCAGGCCAACCACGGTGGAACAGAACAGCGCCAGCAGGGCCAGCAGCACCGCATGCTGATTGGCATACCACACCACCATCCTGTACCACGGCATCTGCCCGCTCGGGAACATCGCGCCGACGCGGAAGCTGCGGATACCGTTCTCATCGGTGATGATGGCGGTATCGCCGCGGATCCCCGCGTTAATCCGTGCCGAGGTCATGTCGCCGTGCAGGCGCGACAGCTGGTTATCGTCAGTGGCGACGGTCATCACCACCAGGCGACTGCTGTTCCACGGCGAGCGATAGCTGACAAAACCGCGCCAGTCTTCGTTGGAGGAGAAGTAACGGTCGGCGTCCAGCGTCTGACGATACCAGTCGCCGGTCAGCCAGCCGCGCAGGTTATCCAGCGTGTTTGGCACTTTGACGCCGAGCGTGCGGTTGTTCACCTTATAAGGGGAAGCCGCCAGCATCTCGCGGTTAAAATGGGTTTGCGCCAGGGTGGAGACCGACAGCACGTCGCTGTTTTCCAGACGCCCGCGCAGCGAACCGCTGGCCGGAATACCAAACATCACGCTGTTATGGCTCAGCGCCACGCCGGTGGCATTACCCGAGCGGCCAGCCATATCCAGCAGGGTGCTGATCTCCGCATTGCTCGGCTGCTCTGGCAGCATTAGCACGGTCTGCGAGTAGTCGGCCAGGCGCGAGAACGGGAACGAGGCGCCGACGAAGTAAGAGAGGTTCGGCAGCAGCGTAAAGTGACGGGTATGGCTCAGATCGATAAACGAATCATCCTCAATCCGGCTCTTGATGTTGTTGTTGGTCAGCACGCTGCACGGCGCGCTGGCCTTCGGCTTGATGTTGAAATAGAGCTGCATCTGGTTGTCGCCGTAAATCAGGTACGGGTCCAGCTTCAGCGTGTATTTCTCCTGGCGCGCATCGCCGCCCAGACGGTGCCAGATGTTCTCCAGCAGGCCGACTTTATTGACGGTCAGGTTGCGCAGGAAGGTGCCGTTCAGCGTCACGTTGAGCAGCGAGTTATCTTCATCAATCCAGCTTTCCGACGGGAAGCGATAGTTGAGCTGCACCGGAATTGTGTCGCCGTCCCACAGGAACAGGTCCGGCGCGGCGCGGAAATTGACGCGCAGCGCATCATGCCAGATGCCGGTGGTGGTCAGGCTCTGGTCTTTGCGCAGCAGCTCGCTCAGGCGCACCGGGCGATCGGTGTTGATCCAGCGCGGCGCGTCGTATGGCTTGCTTAATGGCATAGTCTGGTTGGCGACGTTCAGCGCAGCGTCGTCGAGGTTGAGCGGCTGCAGCAGGCGCCAGCTGGCCTGACGCAGCTGGTCGTCATCTTTCCCGACCACCAGCAGCAGCTTGTACACCGGATTATCCGGGTTGTCGACGATCTGCACAGACGGGCCTGCGCTATCCGGTAAGGTCAGGCTGCCAATCTTCTCGCCGGGATGGCCGAACACCACGCCGTTTTTCTCCGGCAGCTGGCCGCGCAGCACCGGGAAGCTGATGCCGCGATAGTCGGCCTGAATCCCCATCCAGGAAGCGAGGATCGCCGCCGCGCTAACTTCACCCGGGGAAACGTTGTCGCCGAACACCATCGCCACTGTCGCCGGGCTCATGCGCAGCGGGTCGATAAACGGACGCGGGAAGTTGCGCAGGCTGGTACCGATATTCAGCTGCTGGCCTTCCAGCGCCAGCGAGGTTTTCGGCAGAATGGTGACCTGATACTGCTGGGCGCTGTCGCGCTCGCACAGCAGCCGATCGGCATCGTTAATTTTAAAGCTCAGGTTGTTGCTGGAGACCACCATCGCCGCCGGAATATCCAGCTGGTAATCTTCGCTGGCACGATCGGAAGCGCTAAGCGGCAGCGTACCCAGCGGCTGGCCGTTTAGCATCAGCTGCAGGGAAGTATTGCGCGCCGCCAGCGCCTGCGACACTTTCAGCGACAGGTTAAGACGGGCGTTGGTGACCACCTCATCCGTTGGCAGGGTGAAGACAATACCGGACTGCAGCTGACCGCCTGTCAGGGTGATACCCTGCTTCTGCCCCATCTGCGCCACGCTGACGGTGCTGGTCAGCGGCTGATTGAGCACCGCAACCGCAGCGGGAGGGGTTTCATCGCTTATGGCAGGCAGCGGCGGTAAACCGGCAGGCATCGCGCTGGTGCCCGGCGGCAGTGCCGCTTCA
Source organism: Erwinia aphidicola (assembly GCF_024169515.1). Lineage (NCBI taxonomy): Bacteria > Pseudomonadati > Pseudomonadota > Gammaproteobacteria > Enterobacterales > Erwiniaceae > Erwinia > Erwinia aphidicola. Next base: position 1,604,564 of record NZ_JAMKCQ010000001.1, read on the forward strand.
TCACCGGCCGGTAAGTTCTCTTCGGCCGCAGCCGCAGGCCGATCGTTCTCCACCGCCGGGGCGGTCATGGTCGACATCTCCGGGCTGGTGCTCTGCGCTGGGGTTGCCGCGCCGACGTCCGCCGGCGGCGGGATATCGGACAGCGCGCTGCTGTCCTGCGTCACGCTGGTCGGGTCGGCCTGCACGCTGCTCAGGGTCAGCATGCTACTCAGGCAGAGTGCTCGCAGTAATAATGGCTTCATACTGCGCTATCCTCTTCCACGTGCGCCTGCTGTTTCTTTCTGGCGCGGCTGTCTTTCCAGCTCAGCCAGAACAGTTCAAATACGGTACGGATGATATTCAGCAGCGAGCGCAGCGGATTATCTTTCGGGCCTTCCGGCTGGATCCACGCATCGGCGCGCGCCAGCACCACGCGCACCAGTTCACGGCGGCGCGACAGCGGCATTTCGTGGAACTGCAGGCGGATAACGCCATCTTCTGCGCCAATGATCTGCACCGGAATGGAGATGGTGCCGGACTCCAGCATCACGTCAATCGCTTCGATTTCATCATTTTCATGGCGCTGGTCCGGGGCGCTTATCTGCGCGCCGCCCATCGACAGGTTGATGGTGCTGCTGCGCGACGAAATGCCGCTGGCGTAGTGGATCACCACCGGCAGGTGGACATCGATACGGATGGTTTTACGCACCTGCTTAGTTTCACGCGCCACGGCAATGGCCGCCATCAGGATGATCAGGCTGAAGGTCGCCCAGCCGACGTTGAGCGCAATCACGTACGGGTCAACGCCAAAATAGTTATGGCCGACGGCGCGAACCACGCCGCTCACCACGCCAATCAGCAGCAGCAGGGCGCAGATCACGTGCGGGCGCACGATGTTAAAGTCGAAGAAGCCGACATCCAGCAGGCCGCCCTTATCCGTCACGTTGAACTTGCCGTGCTTGGGCGAAATCATCGTCAGGAGGGTCGGGATCACCAGGTGGAACGCCATCACCGTTTCGTAAATCTCGCCCCAGAAGGTGGCGCGGAAGCGGCCATTCATCCGCGAGTTGACGTACAGCGACATCACCAGGTGCGGCAGCACGTAGGCGAAGATCAGGCTGGCGGACGAGTGAATGATATTCAGGTTAAACAGCAGGTAGGCCAGCGGCGCGGTCAGGAAGATGACGCGCGGCAGGCCGAACTGGAAGTGCAGCATGGCGTTGAGGTAGCACAGGCGCTGCTGCCACTTCAGACCGCGGCCAAACAGCGGATTATCCACGCGGAAGATCTGCGTCATACCGCGCGCCCAACGGGTACGCTGTACGATATGCAGACCCAGGCGTTCGGTCGCGAGGCCCGCCGCCAGCGGGATCGCCAGGAAGGCTGAGCCCCAGCCGAGGCGCTGCATCTTCAGCGCGGTGTGCGCATCTTCGGTCACGGTTTCCACCGCGAAGCCGCCAATCTCTTCCAGCGCTGAGCGACGGATCACGGCACAGGAGCCGCAGAAAAAGGTGGCGTTCCAGTTGTCGTTACCCTGCTGGACCGGGCCGTAGAACAGTGCGCCCTCGTTCGGGATTTCTCGCGCCGCTTTCAGGTTGCGCTCGAACGGGTCCGGCGAGTAGAAGTAGTGCGGGGTCTGCAACAGCGCCAGCTTCTTATCCTTCAGGAAGGCACCAACGGTGGCCTGCAGGAAGGTGCGGGTGGCGACGTGGTCGCAGTCAAATACGCAGATCAGCTCACCCTTGGTGATTTTCATCGCGTGGTTGAGGTTACCGGCTTTGGCGTGGCGGTTGTCATCACGGGTGATATAGCCGACGCCAACGTCTGCGGCGAAGCGGGCGAATTCGCTGCGCTTGCCATCGTCCAGCAGGTAGATCTTGATCTTGTCGCGCGGGTAGTCGATGCACTGCGCGGCCAGAACGGTGTCGCGCACCACGTCGAGGCTTTCGTTGTAGCTCGGTACGTAGACATCGACGGTCGGCCACAGGCTGACATCGTCCGGCAGCGGCTCAATGGTTCGCTTAAGCGGCCATGAAGTTTGCAGGTAGCCGAGGATTAAAATAAGCCAGACATAGAGCTCGGCAATAAATAAGCCGATGCCGAGGATCGCTTCCACCTCGGAATTAAAATGCAGCGTTTCGGTTGCGCGCCAAAAAATATAACGCGTCGACATCATTGCCGAGAGAACCACCATCACCAGCGAGACTTTTTTGCTCTTGCTAAAGCCCAATAAAAACACGATAGCAATAGAGATTAAGCCAAAGATATATTGCTTCTGGCTGTCCATTGGGGTGATAACGATGACCGCAGCGATGGGGAATAATATCAGCAGCAGCAGATAGAACAGGACTTTGTTCATAAGTCATCCTGAATACGTATAGTTATAATCGTGGCGCTGGCGCCACGCGTCTTCAGGCTTCCGTGCCCGGCGTTATACTCTTCATACTTCAAGCTGCATGTGCGTTGGCTGCTCTCGTTCACCCGAATCACTTACTTCAGTAAGCTCATCGGGATTCGCTCATTTGCCGCCTTCCTGCAACTCGAATTATTTTGGGTATAGGCCTAAAGTTAACGAGAGTTCAGCGGGGCGTGCATTTCGCCGTCACCGACTTTGATGTTAAGCAGCGCCGCAAGACGCTTGCCGACCAGCTCAATATCAAAGGCCGCGGCTGAGACCGGGCTAAAATCAAAAATCGACTGCTGGGAAGCGTTGGCCTCCGCCACGCTCTCATCGCGGTTGACCACGCCCAGCAGCCTGTCGCCAAGGCGCTGCTGCATAAAGGCGGTCACGTCGCGGCTGATATTGCGGCGGTTGTCGCTCTGGTTGAGCACAAAATAGTGACCGCTGCGATGGTTAAGCGCGCCGCCGATCATTTTTTCGTTCTCAATCTGCGGCAGCAGCGACAGAGAGGCGGTATCCGCCAGCATCACCACTAAATGCATATCGGCAAGTGCGGTCATAGCTTTAAGCGCCGGGCCTGGGCCTGGCGGGAAATCCGCGATAATCGCCAGGCCAGGATAGTTGAGGACGCTGTGCAGCCCGCGCGCGAGGAAGTTGGGGTCACGTGTCAGATTGTTTTCAAACTCAACGCGTTGCTCTTCGCTGACCTCCCCGTAAGGCAGGACAAAAATATTGCCGCCGGTGGTGAGGATCGACTGACTCCAGTCGGAAGATTCAGCTGATTTCGCCACAAAGCCACGTCCGTCGGCCAGCGGCACGCCAAAGTGCAGGCGCAGGGCGTTCTGCACGTCAAAATCGATAGCCAGCACCTTGCTGCCGCCGCGTGCGAGGGCATGAGCAAGGTTGGCCGCCATGGTGGTTTTACCCACACCGCCTTTAGGGGAGCAGACGCAAACTAACGGCATGAGGCAATTTTCTCCAGCAGGGGTTGTAACAACACATCCTTCGACAGCGCCTGAGGAGCAGGGGCCGCAGCCGGACTAAACAACTGTTTGAAGCTCGCGTTAACCGGGGCCGGAGCCGCCGTAACGGGCTGTGGGGCGGCCGCGGCCGCAACGGGCTGAGGCGCCTGAGCCACAGGGGCCGGGGCGCTTTGCACGACCGGTTTAACCGGCGTGCTGGCTGACAGCTGTTCGAGCAGGGAAGAGCCAGCCATGGCAGTCTGGCGGGCAAGCGGCATGGCGCGCAGCGGCGCAGCATCCGCTACCGGTGTCGCCGCAGCGACGGGCTGCGCTGTTGCGACTTCAGGCGATCCCGCCTGCAGCGAGGCGGAAATACTGTCGAGCAGCGAGGCGCCGATCTTATCGTTAGCCATTGGCGCGGCCGCAACATAAGCGTGGACCGGTAAATGTGGTGCCACCGCAGGCATTTCCGCTGGCGGGGGGCTAAAGGCAGCGGAATCGATCGGCTGCGGTGCCGCCAGATCGATACGCTGACGGTTATCCAGCACCGACCCTGCGCCCTCATTCAGCAACTGTTTGATTATCGCCCAGTTGGTGCTGTCAGAATTGATCGCCTGCTCAGACATGTCTTTGAATTCAATATGGTTTGTTTGCGTTTTTTCTTTAAAACGCTGCAGGTCATCATAACTTTTCATGAGAATGATCGCGCAAGGTGGATGTTTTCGCGGCAATATAACATATAAATTTTAAATCACTCAGACTAATCTCATATCACAGATAAGGGGATTTGAAAGAATAAATAACGTGAAATAAGTAAAATAATTAATTGCAGGGGTTATATATCAGCACAGTGATTATTTGCCTTAGGTGATTATTTCGCGTATTTCCTGACGACCATTTCATTTAAATGAAATACCTTCCCCATATTTACGCTTTCCCGATGCGACGTTTTCCTTTTAATTATTAAGGCTATCCCATAATCCTCTGCTACCCAAAGAAAATTTGACATAAGTCACTGCGAAAGCCCTGTCCAACCTCCTGTTTCTTCGACCTGCCCTGATTGGGCTTAGGGAGGATAGATTAGGATGGTTTTTTATACAGCATAGCAGCGCCAGAGAAATCATCCGTTTGGCTTAAGAATTTTGTGCGGTTGGGAAGAGAGGGCCGACCGGAAAAAAGGGTCGGCCCCTACAAACGTCTGTGCGGCAACGTAGGGGTCGACCTTTCGTTTTGGTCGACCCGCAGAATTGAAAGGCCGACCGGAATAGATGGTCGGCCTCTACAGGATTGCCGCAGTCAGGTCAGGCCGCCGGGTTCTCGTCCTGATCGACAGCGAAGCAGGCAACCTGCTGACCGCCGTAGGACTTCAGCTGCGGCTGAAGCTGCACGCAGGTGCCGAACTGGCGGCGGCAGCGGGCGTTAAAGGCGCAGCCCGGTGGCGGGTTGAGCGGGCTTGGCAGCTCGCCGGTCAGCTTGATGCGCTCGCGGCGCTCGTCCGGGTTGAGGCGTGGGGTAGCCGACAGCAGCGCCTGGGTGTAAGGGTGGCGCGGATTGGCAAAAATCTCCTCTTTGCTGCCCTTCTCCACGCAGCGGCCCAGGTACATCACCATCACTTCATCGGCGATATGCTCAACCACCGACAGGTCGTGCGAGATAAACACGTACGACAGCCCCAGATCCTGCTGCAGGTCCATCATCAGGTTCAGCACCTGCGCACGCACCGACACGTCGAGCGCGGAAACCGGCTCGTCGGCAATCAGCACGTCCGGGTCGAGCATCAGGCCGCGTGCAATGGCGATACGCTGACGCTGGCCGCCGGAGAACATATGCGGATAGCGGTCGTAATGCTCGGTTTTCAGGCCAACCTTGGCCATCATCTCCAGGGTTTTCTCGCGGCGCTCCGCTTTGCTCAGGCTGGTGTTAATCAGCAGCGGCTCTTCAAGGATCTGGCTGACCTTTTTACGCGGGTTCAGAGAACCGTACGGGTTCTGGAAGACGATCTGGATTTTCTGACGGCGCAGCTTCTGCGCTTCCGGGTCGTGCTTCAGCAGGTCCTGCCCCTGATAGAACAGCTGCCCCTCGGTCGGGGTTTCGATCATCGTCAGCAGGCGGCCCAGCGTGGACTTGCCGCAGCCGGACTCGCCGACCACCGCCAGGGTTTTGCCGCGCTCAAGATCGAACGACACGCCGTCCAGCGCTTTGACCAGTCGCTCCTGGCCAAACAGCCCCTTTTTCACCGGGTAGTGTTTTTTCAGGTCGATGGCCTGCATCAGCAGCGTGGCTTTATCGTGTTCAGGCTTCATAAGTGGGTCTCCCGGCATCATCCAGTGGGAAATGACATTTGGACTGGCGCCCGGCAATATCATGCAGTGAAGGCTCTTCGCTGCGGCAGCGATCCTGCGCATACGGGCAGCGCGGGTTGAGCAGGCAGCCGTTCGGGCGGTCGTATTTGCCCGGCACCACACCCGGCAGCGACGCCAGACGCGCTTTATCCGCCGCAAACTCCGGCAGCGCACGCAGCAGCGCCTGAGTGTACGGATGGCGCGGCGCTTTAAAGATGTCCACCGCTTTACCGGTTTCCACCACCTGCCCGGCGTACATCACGATAATGTGCTGGGCGGCTTCCGCCACCAGCGCCAGATCGTGGGTAATCAGGATCAGCGCCATATTCTCCTGGCGCTGCAGATCGAGCAGCAGCTCGATGATCTGCGCCTGAATCGTCACGTCGAGCGCCGTGGTGGGCTCATCGGCGATCAGCAGCTTCGGCCGACAAGCGATCGCCATGGCGATCATCACGCGCTGACTCATCCCGCCGGAGAGCTGGTGCGGGTAAACGTCAAGGCGCGAAGCCGGGTCAGGGATACCGACCTGGTTTAGCAGGTCGATAGCGCGCTGGCGACGGGTGCGCTTGTTGCCGCCCTGATGCACCTTTATCGCTTCCATAATCTGGAAGCCCACGGTGTAGCACGGGTTGAGGCTGGTCATCGGGTCCTGGAAAATCATCGCCACTTCCGAGCCCACCAGCTGGCGGCGCTCTTTTTCGGAGATGCGTTTCAGGTCGCGCTGGTTAAACACCAGGTTGTCGGCCATCACTTTGCCGGGGTAATCAATCAGCCCCATAATCGCCAGCGAGCTGACCGATTTACCGGAGCCGGATTCACCGACGATCCCGACAACCTGCCCCTGCTCTACCTGATAGCTGATGCGGTCGACGGCGCGGAACGGTGCTTTTTCGTCACCGAAATGCACCGAGAGTTTATCTACTGTTAAGAGTGCCATCTCGCTGCCTACTGTTTGAGTTTCGGGTCAAGAGCGTCGCGTAAGCCGTCGCCCATCAGGTTAAATGCCAGTACCGTCAGCAGAATGGCAACACCCGGGAAGGTGACCACCCACCAGGCACTTTGCGCGAACTGCAGCACGTCGGAGAGCATCGTGCCCCACTCCGGCGTTGGCGGCTGCGCACCCATACCCAGGAAACCCAGCGCGGCCATATCGAGGATCGCGTTGGAAAAACCGAGAGACGCCTGCACAATCAGCGGTGCCAGGCAGTTTGGTAAAATATTGACGAACATCTGACGCACCGCACCGGCGCCGGCCACGCGGGAAGCGGTGACGTAATCACGCGTCACTTCCACCAGCACCGCAGCACGGGTCAGACGGATGTAGTGCGGCAGGGCGACAAAGGTCAACGCTATCGAGGCGTTAACAATCGACGGGCCGAAGATAGCCACCAGCACCAGCGCCAGCAGCAGGCTTGGCAGCGCCAGCATGATATCGACCAGGCGCATAATCGCCGCGTCGACCGCCCCGCCGACATAACCGGCAATCAGGCCGAAGATCACCCCGAAAATCAGCGACAGCACCACCACCAGGCAGCCGACCAGCAGCGACAGGCGCGCACCGTACATCAGACGCGACAGCACATCGCGGCCCACGTCATCAGTACCGAAGAGATATTGCCAGCTGCCGCCTTCCTGCCAGGCTGGCGGCTTCAGCAGCGCATCGCGGAACTGTTCGGCGGGCGCGTGCGGGGCCAGTACGTTGGCAAACACCGCGATAATGATCATCAGAACCACGTAAACCAGGCCGATCACCGCGCCTTTGTTACGCTTAAAGTAGTGCCAGAATTCCTGTATCGGGGTCATCGGCTTGGGTGCAGCGCTGACGCTGCCTGGATCCACAACAGACATGTTGGCCCCTTATTTCTTGTGACGGATGCGCGGGTTAACCACGCCGTAAAGCACGTCGACCAGCAGGTTGACGAAGATAATCAGCGTCGCCACCATCAGCACGCCCCCCTGAACCACCGGGTAGTCACGGCGCTGTAGTGCGTCGATTAACCAGCGCCCCAGGCCCGGCCAGGAGAAGATGGTTTCCGTGAGGATGGCCCCGGCCAGCAGCGTGCCGACCTGAAGACCGATCACCGTGACCACCGGCAGCATGGCGTTGCGCAGCGCGTGGACCACAATCACCCGCATCGGCGTCAGCCCCTTGGCGCGCGCGGTGCGAATGTAGTCTTCGCCCAGCACTTCCAGCATTGCCGAGCGCGTCATACGCACGATCACCGCCAGCGGGATGGTGCCCAGCACGATGGCCGGCAGGATCATATGCATCACGGCGTCTTTAAAGTCGCCCGGCTCGCCCCAAATCAGCGTGTCGATCAGCATAAAGCCGGTCAGCGGCATGCTGTCATCGAGGAACACCGTATCGCCCACGCGCCCGGATACCGGGGTGAGGTTAAGCTGCACCGACACCAGCATGATCAGCATCATGCCCCACCAGAAGATAGGCATGGAGTAACCGGTCAGGGAGATGCCCACGGCGGTGTGGTCGAAGATCGAGCCGCGTTTTACCGCTGCCAGCACGCCCACCGGAATACCAACGGCAACGGCAAACAGCATCGCGCAGATGCCCAGTTCCAGCGTGGCCTTGAAGCGCGGCACGAACTCGTCCCACACCGGCACGCGGCTTTTCAGAGACAGGCCCAAATCGCCATGCATCACACCGTTGATATAGGTGATGTACTGCTGCCAGAGTGGCTTATCCAGACCAAGCTGGGCCATCAGCTGCGCGTGACGTTCCGGGGAGATCCCGCGCTCGCCCACCATAATCATCACCGGGTCACCGGGGATCATATGAACAAACGCGAAGGTTAACAGGGTGATACCGATAAACGTCGGGATGACAAGTCCCAGACGTCGGAGTATGAACTGCAGCATAATCCGTGTTCTCTTTTATTTCCTGCAGCCGTAACCGACAGGATTATTATTGCTCACATCTTGCGAAAGAAGGGCCAGGCATGCCTGGCCCCTTCGCAATTTACGGGGAGTTGTAGCTCTCCAACCCGCCGTATTATTCCTGGATATCAACCTGCGCGAAGTAGTGACCGCCCAGTGGATCCACTTTGTAATCTTTCACTTTCTTACTCACTGGCTCATACACGGTAGAGTGGGCGATGATCAGCGCTGGAGCCTGATCGTGCATCACCACCTGAGCCTGCTTGTAGTACTCAATACGTTTGTTGTGATCGTCAGTGGCACGTGCCGGCTGGATCTGATCTTCAAACGGCTTGTAGCACCAGCGTGAATAGTTAGAACCGTCTTTCGCTGCGGCACAGCTGAACAGGGTGGCGAAGAAGTTATCCGGGTCCCCATTGTCGCCGGTCCAGCCCATCATCACGGTCTGGTGTTCACCCGCTTTGGCACGCTTCAGGTACTCGCCCCACTCGTAGGTAACGATCTTGGCTTTCACGCCCACTTTCGCCCAGTCGCTCTGGATCATCTCGGCCATACGGCGCGCGTTCGGGTTGTAAGGGCGCTGTACCGGCATCGCCCACAGGTCGATGGAGAAACCATCCGCCATACCCGCTTCTTTCAGCAGCGCTTTGGCTTTCTCCGGGTCATAGCCATAGTCCTGAATCGCGTCGTTGTAGCCCCACATTGTTGGTGGGATCAGGTTCTTCGCTTCCTGGCCTGCGCCCTGGTAGACCGCTTCGATAATCGCTTTCTTATTCACCGCCATGGTCAGTGCCTGACGCACTTTCAGGTTATCCAGCGGCTTTTTCTCAACGTTGAACGACAGGTAGCCAACGTTCAGGCCAGGCTGTTCCATCAGGTTGATATTTTTATCTTCTTTCATGCGCGCGATATCAGCCGGGTTCGGGTACGGCATCACCTGGCACTCGCCCTTCTGCATTTTGGCATAGCGCACGGAAGCATCCGGGGTGATGGAGAACACCAGACGATCAATCTTCGGCTTGGTGCCCCAGTAGTCAGCGTTGGCTTTGTACAGAATGCGTGAATCTTTCTGGTACTGCAGCAGCTGGAACGGGCCGGTACCGACCGGGTTCAGGTCGAGTTTGTCCGGCGTGCCGGCTTTCAGCATGTTGTCAGCGTATTCGGCAGACAGGATAGACGCGAAGTCCATACCGAGGTCAGCCAGGAACGGTGATTCCGGGCGCGTCAGTTCGAAACGCACGGTGTAATCGTCAACCTTAACGATTTTGCTAATCAGGTTAGGCATATCCATGCCTTCGAAGTATTCGTAGCTGCCGCCGGAAACGCCGTGATATTTGTTGTTTTTATCCAGCTGGCGTTCGAACGAGAACACCACATCATCCGCGTTAAAATCACGCGTTGGCTTGAAATCTTTGGTGGTCTGCCACTTCACGCCTTTACGCAGGTGGAAGGTATAGGTTTTGCCGTCTGCGCTGACATCCCATTTCTCTGCCAGTGCCGGGTGTAATTCAGTGGTCCCGATGGTGAACTCGACCAGACGGTTGTAGATCTGACGCGAGCTGGCGTCATAAGTGGTGCCGGAGGTGAATAACTGTGGGTTAAAACCTTCAGGCGAACCTTCAGAACAATAAACCAGGGTTTTTGCCTGAACACCTGTGGCGATCAGCAGTGCAATGGCGCTGAGACCGACTTTCAGCATCCCGGATTTAGCCAGGGAAATACTCATGCTTTAGCTCCAATAAGTGATGTGATGTTGTGTGCTCTACCCTTCATTCTTCAGGCCGCTGGTGCGTTGGCTGCTCTCGCTCACCCGAATCACTTACTCAAGTAAGCTCATCGGGATTTACTCGCTTGCCGCCTTCCCGCAGCCCGAATTATTTGGGTATAACGCCGACCGATAATTTTTGTGGGTGGTCTGTGCGTGGTGCCTTGCGGCTACAGTTAATCTGGCGGGGTTTGTGGGTTTCTGAAGCCGTGGACACTATCAGACAAATCCCCTTACCTTTTGTACTGAGGGTCCAATTTGTCAATAGTTTCAAGGAACGTCAATACAAGCGTCGGGTTTTTACTCAGAGTGTGAGAAACAGCAAGCAAATATTAAAAAAACAATTCAATAACATTTTCAGTTTAAAAACGCACCGCATCCATTTAACCTGGAATGAATCACTGCCTGACAGCCTGCATGACAGAACATCACGCCGAAAAAAAACTTGTAAAATAGTCCATGAAACGCTGCATTTTGCGTCATAAAAATGTCTATATGACGTACTTATAGGTAAAAATGCTGCAACGCAGGTATAAGAAACGATCAACAAGTCAGGAGCGGTCATAAGCGCAACGCGACGCGAATTAAGTGAGCGATCGCAGGTGGGATAAGGAATTTATGCGGGTAATAAGGAATTTTTTTGGCAGGGAAAGTAGGCGGGTAAAAACGCGGGAGTAGCAGAATATTCGGCAATCCACCGCCTGTGGGTGTCGACCCTTTTTTTCCGGTCGGCCCGTGTCCAACGCAAGGTGACATGAACCGTAGGGCCGATCTTCTGTTTCGATCGGCCCGGTTAAAATGGCTGACCGGAAAAGAGGGTCAGCCACTACGGGGAAGAGGTTGCCCCGCGTTACGGTTTCGCACACCAGTTGTTGGCCTGCTTGATGCCGCCATCCGGCGAGGTGTAGCCCAGGCAGCCGAGAATGGTGTCGAACAGCTCAACGTGACGGTGGGTTTTACCCGCCTTCTGCTCGGCCTGCAGGCGCTCAAAGGCGCTTTTGTTATTCGGGTCTTCAAGATACTTATCCGACGCCCACACCATCATCGGCACGCGGAACTGCTCCGGTGGTGCCATGTTGCGCGGCGTGCCGTGCAGGTGCATGTTCTCGTCGATCGACTCGCCGTGGTCCGCAGCATAGAACACGATGGCTTTCTTATCGCGCAGCTGGTCAAACACGCTGTCGAGCATGCTGTCGACATACAGAATCGAGTTGTCATAGGCGTTAATCAACATCTCTTTACTGCAGGTATCGTCCACGCCCATACATTCCGGCTGGTAGCGGGCGAAACTGCGCGGATAGCGCTGAGAATACAGGTAGTGCGAGCCTTTGGTGTGCAGGATAACCAGGTGCTTGCCCTTAGGATGGTCATCAATCGAGGTTTTCAGCTCCGGGATCAGCAGCATATCGTCAACCGATTTACCCTGATTACGCTGCTCTGAACCGATCTGCTCGCGGAAGGCATAGCTGTCCGCGTTAGTGTTGTTGTAGAACCACACTTCGCTCTGCATCGCGTACAGATCTGAGCTGAAGCCCAGCTCTTTCAGCACCGAGAAGACGTTCTGCTCTTTCAGCGTGCGCGCCGGGCCTTCCTCTGTCCCGCCTTCACGCACGAACATGCAGCGCAGGGAGAGCTTAGTTGAGGTGTCGCAGGATTCACCGCGGAATGCCACCAGGTTCTTCTCTTTCGACAGCTTCGGCGTGTTATCGCGACTGTAACCCAGCATTCCCATATGGTCCCAGCGCGTGGTTTCACCAATCACAAACACCACATAGGTATCGTCCAGTCCCGCCGGGGCGTTATAGGTAAACTTTTTTGCCGGGTCGAACAGGCCTTTGCTGTCCATCTCTTCGTCATAGCTGGTGTAGGCAAACAGCCCCAGCGCCGTCACCCAGTTAGACGGCAGATAGGAGTGTGCAACAACCCCGCCATAGCTAGGCAGGTCAACGTTGGTCTGCTTCTCATTGGCACTTTGCTGCTTGTCGAGGTAGCGGATAGGCCCCCAGACCAGCAGCAGGGAGAGTAACAGCGTCAGCAGCGGCTTTATGCGCTGCCCCGGGGTTTTCATCTGTGCCAGCAGCGTGCCGGGCAGGCGGTTACACCAGATCAGTACCAGCGGGATGATGCTGACCAGCACCATCCACAGGATAAAGTGGTAGCCCACCACTTCTTTAGACAGGTCGGTATCGGTGGTCATCACTGAGGCAATAATGCCGTAGCCGATCACCACGTTGAAGAAGGTCATATAGTAGCTGGCTGAAACGGAGATCACCGTCAGCAGACTGACGGTAATGCGCCAGAACCATTTTCCGCCCAGCGAGAGCAGGCGCAGCAGGAAGAAGGAGAGCAGGAATGCCGCCATCACTTCGGCCAGCATCGAGAACGCCTTGAGGGCGTCAAATTTCGCCAATAGGGGTTCGAAACGACGATAAAATACCGGGATATTCAGTAAAATCCCGATATACAAAGCCAGCAATAACGACAATTTCTGCTGGGTAAGCATTTTAAAATAATTCATTCGACCTTAATCCTGGCTTTAACCAAACAATTACTAAACACGTTCTGAACGCTAATCAGACCCTGGCACTGCGTCAGAGTTCGACGACAAAGCCAATAATCCTTAATGCCGCCAATAACCAGAGAAGTCTGATGGTGGGTAAGGGGCGATCTCACAGGAGGGGCGTTAGTAAAACACACTTGCGGGGGGTTAGTCTGCGCAACGGCGATATTTTCGGCAATGTAGCGATAAAACGGTCACGTGGTTGTCTGGTAAAACAGCAAACGGGGCGAGAAACTGCCCCGTTGCGGCAGCGATACCTGGCGGTATCGCTGCAAAAGTAAGGTGTTAGTCGTTGATAATATTCAGCGTGACGTCGATATTGCCGCGCGTGGCGTTAGAGTAAGGGCAGACGATATGTGCCGCGTCCACCAGCTTCTGCGCTTCAGCGCTGTCCATGCCCGGCAGATGAATATTCAGCGTCGCTTCAATGCCAAAACCGGTCGGCAGCGGGCCAATACCCACTTCGCCTTCGATAAATGCCTCTTTCGGCATGGAGAACTTGTCACGGCCGGCAACAAACTTCATCGCGCCGAGGAAGCAGGCAGAGTAACCTGCGGCGAACAGCTGCTCCGGGTTGGTCACTTCACCGCCTGCCCCGCCCATCTCTTTCGGCACGCCCAGTTTAATATCCAGCACGCCGTCGGAGGAAGTGGCACGGCCATCACGACCACCGGTGGCTTTGGCTTTTGCGCGGTAAACAACTTTTTCTAAAGACATGGTAAGGCTCCTCAGTTTATTTATTCGCGATTAAATCGCGTGCTATTTAAGTGGCTCTATAGGGTTAATGTGACTTTTATCTTCGCCACGCGATCAGCCGTTAAGGTTATCGCGCAGCGTTTCCAGTTCGCCTTTCAACGCCTGTAATTTTTCGACTTCGCAGGCAGAGGCGCAGTGCACCGACTCGGGTATATTCAGCGCCTTCTGGCGCAGCTGTTCACCCTGCTGCGTTAAGGTCACTACCACCTGACGCTCATCCTTGCGCGAGCGCCGACGGTGCAGCAGCCCCGCCGTTTCCAGCCGTTTCAGCAGCGGGGTTAAGGTTGCCGAATCGAGAAACAGGCGTTCGCCAATCTCAGAGACCGTGACATCATCCCGCTCCCACAGCACCATCATCACCAGATATTGCGGATAGGTGATCTCCAGTGGGGCCAGCAGCTGGCGGTAGAGCTTATGCAGCGCCAGGTTGGCAGAATAAAGTGCGAAGCACAGCTGCTGGTCGAGCAGCAGTGGCGCATCCTTCACTTTTTTGTCATCTTTATCTGTAGTCATGACAAACAATATAAATAGTGCGCTATATAATTGCAAGCGACTTTATTCCCGGGAGAAAATCATGCTGCAAACACTGGAAGAGCAGGCGCGTCGCTATGCCACCAAAGCCCATGCCGACGCGGGCCAGCGCCGCAAATATACCGATGAGCCCTATATTGTCCATCCGGCGGCGGTGGTTGAACTGGTGCGCAGCGTCTGTGACGACGAAGAGATGCTGGCCGCCGCATGGCTGCACGATACCGTTGAAGACACGCCGAACACCTTAAATGATATCCGCAACGACTTCGGCGAGCGGGTGGCTTCGCTGGTTGAGATGCTGACCAATCGCGGTGCCACAGCCGGACAGAACCGGGCGGCGCGCAAACTCGCTCATTTCCGCCACACTCAACAGGCCAGCCCCGATGCACAAACCATCAAGCTGGCCGACATTATCGACAACACGCGTTCAATTGTTCATTTCGATCCGCATTTTGCCAGGGTCTACCTGATTGAAAAACGCGTGCAGATCCAGCTTCTTACCGCCGGAAACCGGACGCTGTGGCAGCAGGCAGAACAGGTTATCGAGCAGGGAATTAGTCAGCTCAGCCAGCCGCCGCATAACGTCCCGGAAAGCTGGTTTACTCAGCAGGAAGCAAAATATCGCCTAAAAGAGTAGCGCTGCGGCGCGCTGGTTTGTGACGCACTGACTTAGCTTTTTGTGTCGCAAATTTCAGTAAAGCATAAAAGGAGTAGTTTCCAAAAAAACGCTCCCTATAATTGCCGACCCTTGTAACACCGGGAGGCAACATGTCTGCAGATTTACGAATAATTATAAATAAAGCACTCTCTTTTATCGGCCTGGCGGCCTTTCTCAGCCTGATGATGGGCCTGATCTTTATCGACGTGGTTTGGATGAATAACGCCGTCCATGAGGCCTCTTTCACCGAGTGTGCTCAGGAGATCATGCTGGGACTGATGGCGCTACTGTTTTTCTGGCGCGCCTGGCGTTCGCCAGCGGAGCGGTCGATGATGGTGCTGGCCGGTGGCTTCTTCTGCTGCATGCTGATCCGCGAGATGGATTTCCTGTTCGATGAGTGGCGCCACGGCAGCTGGTTCTGGTTTGCGCTGGCCGTTGCGCTGAGCTGTCTGGCTATCGCTCTGCGTAAACCCGCCACCCTCATCAGCGGTCTGGCGACCTTTATGCGCCACCCGGCATGGAACATGATGGCGGCAGGGATGATCACCATTCTGGTCTTTTCACGACTGTTTGGCATGCATGAGCTTTGGCAGCATCTGATGCTGGATGGCTACAATCGGACCGTGAAGAATATGGCAGAAGAGGGCAGCGAACTGTTGGGTTATTCACTCTGTCTGTTCGCTACCTTCAGCTATTTATGGCAAAGCGCCGGCCATGCTGTAGAGCAGGAAGAGAGGACTGGCTCAACCTTACAGCTTGCCCGTGCATCTTCGGCTCAGTAGCCAGCGCATCTCGCTTTGGTCGGTATTTTCACGCTCGCGGCAGTGGTAGGCGAGATCGATTCGGTGACTTTTTTCTTTTTTTTCTGGCAGTAAGAAAACATGCTCGATAAAGATTTCGTGGCACCGATGGCGTGAACCTTCCGCTTTGGTTTTACGCGTCTGGCTGCGAATAATCGCCGTTTTTCGCAGTATGTAGGATATCTGGAAGGAGGCCCGCCGTTCCGTAATCGCAAACGCGGCGGAGATCTGCTTGCGGCCGACCCAGCTCTTCTGGCGGCAGCACCACAGGGCGATAAGAATATATAACGGTCTGTCGGCATATTCACTCAGTTCGTCAGGCACGCGGCCACCGTCATGATTGCTTTGCCTGACAATTTTGCTGGTCCCATTTTGTTTTTTTTCTGCACACACTGCGATATTTTTCATTATATGCTCGCTATCCTTAGCCGGAAAAATATCCCCATCCCAGGACGAGATGGGGATAGTGTTAACAGGCAATCACCATGAGTAACTTAACCCTACGTTCGCCTGCCATGGGCGAGAGATATCATCGCCTTTGGTGTAGTTGAAGCTGGCGTAACCCCCGACATCCTTCATCAGTTTCACCTCGGCACCGGCCCCCACCTGAACCGCAGCGCCATCGATACTGTTGTTCATGCTTACGTTGTTCAGCTTCATCTCATTGCTGTCGGCAAATTCGTTGATGCCTGCCAGATGAAAGTAAGGCTTTACGTAACCCTGATTGATATCGAAGGTGTAACCCACATCAGCACCTATCTCGCCCTGCAGTGATTTGTAGTCGTCACCATTCACCACCATGCCGTTGTTCATGGTGTAGTGCACACCATCAAAGGTACGGCCGGTCGCTTTGATATAGGGTTCAGCGAAGTAGCCCCGATCGGTCCAGGTGTAACCCAACTTCATGCCCAGACCATAGCCGTTGCCGGAGAAGTCAGAACGTGAACGCTGGCCGTCCAGCATATGGGCGTCGCCGCTGTTGCTGAAGTGGTCAAACTGCGCGTGAGTATCAACAAAGATGCCATTATCGAAGTGACGCGACAGATAGAACTGCGCACCGTAGCTGTCCAGATCGCCGCTGCTGTTCATCACATTCATATCTGAACGTGCAGAAGAGAAGGCCAGACCGGCTAACCAGCTGCCACCATTCCTGGCATCAAACAGGTTATCCACACCCAACATCACACCGTTGGTGTTCAGCTTATATTTAGCCCCGGCATTGGTGGTGTTTTTGCTCTTGCCGCCGAAGTAGGAAACCCACACGCCGCCCTCATCACCCGCGTGACGCGAAGCCGTCATATGCTGGGCCAGTGCATCCGTCTCCATACTGGCAACGTTGACCTGTGAGGCAGCCATGCTCAGCGCTGTGGCAGCGCTGTTGGAGAGGTGACCGTTGTTTTTAAAGTACACGTTGTGTTCGTCATGAACGTTATCGTTGTACTGATCAACCGCCTCATACTGCCAGACACCCATCTCAGTGCGGCCATAGAAGTGTGCATCGCTGCCCTGGCCCAGATAGTTGACAAAGCTGTGCGGGTTATAGCTGCTGGCGCCATTCTTATTGCCACGGTCAGCGATATAGCCCTCTTTGACGTATGGCTCAGCGCCTGAGTTAGCTATCGCCAGCTGATACAAGCCCTGTGCTGAACCTTTCACCTGCATGGAGCCGTAGGTATATTTACCGCCCAGATTCAGCAACGGCTCAGCCACGGCTTTCCCGATGTTAACCCGTGAGGTCAGGTAGTGACCTTTGCCATCTTTATCCTGCGACAGGTTACCGTGCACCACCACGCGGGCGGCGCCGAGGTCTTCATAACGACCGCGATCGCCAAGGGTTGAGCCGTCGGTATCCACATTGATCATATTCAGGGTGGAAGCAGACAGATTCAGGTCATGCACATCACTCACGGCCAGATAATTATTGGCAGTGGCTGCGGCATTCCATACGGCACCGTTTTTCACATTGAGGTCCGGGTTCCAGGAGAGCACATCAGTGCCGCCCACAATAAAGTCCGGCTGGGCTAGCGAAGTGTTGCCCGCGACGCGACCATTCAGCGTGCTGTGGTCGAGATTAACCGTGACGGGAGTCCAGGCGCCGCCGGCGTTTGCCAGCAGAGTCTGGTTTGCGCTGCTCACGGCATTTCTATAGATTGCGCTGGCGGAATGTGAGCCGAGGATATCGCTTTGTGCCAGCGGGACGGGGGCATCTGTCGCCGTCACATCCACCAGCTGCACCTCATAACCGCTCTGACCTGATGCGGTAATATCACCCTTCACTACGCTGTTATTGGCGATGTTCATAGTGGTGCCGTTGTGCTGACGGTCCAGCAGATTGGTGTTGCCAATCGCTGCGCCGTTAGCCACATAGTCACCGGTTTTGCTGTCGCGCACCACGGATACGGTGATAACCGGGCGGTAGCCGTCATGGTTCAGCTGCACGCTGCCGTTCAGCGTCGAATTGTTCACGTCAACGCGGTTAGCGTGGCCCGACACGCTCAGCGCATTACCGGCATTGTTGACACCGCCAGTCAGGGTAGATTGGTTACCGATCGAGACAAACAGGCCAGAACCAGCGATGGCGACTGCCGTTGAGCCTTTGTCGGCGTAACGGCCATAATCGATGCCGTGACTGAGGGCATCACCATTATCATCCCTGCGCACCGCGGCAAGGTTCTTCGCCACGATCTGCGCGTTATCCAACACCACGTTGGCGCTTTTTGCCACCTGATGAGTCAGCACGCCGCTGTTGAGCTTATGGCCCTCTTTATCAAACTGATAGTCAACGCTGCTGCTGTTGATGCTCAGGCCGGTGGCGGATGGACGTTCGCTATGCGCGTACTCATCATTGCCGCCCCCGCCGACATTACCGGCAGCACCCACGCGTACCGAGTCCTGGTCCAGCGTGTTATCGATAGTGGTATTTTTTACGATCAGCACGTCGCGCGCGCGCTGGCTAGCGCTGTTTTCCTGCAGGTTACCGTTAACGGCAACGGCGGCGGTGATATCGTTTTTCAGGCTAACGACTTTGGTGTAGATCGCCGCATTTTGCAGACCGAAGCTACCGCCGTTGGTGGTCACCGGTTTGATATAGACATCAGAGTTACGCTCCAGTACCAGGGTTTTGCTGACGGTCACAGGTATCTGATTGCCCGCAGTATCCAGCTTAACGCTACCGTCGGCGTTCTTTTGGTACTGGATAGCGCCTGATGCATCACGCTGATAGAGCGTAACGGTCTGGGTTTTTTGATAGCGCCCCTCGGCAGTGCCCATTTTCAGGCCGTCAACCACGCCAACGGGCACGGAATAACTCTCTTTACCCTGTGAGTGGGCCAGACGTTCGCCGTGAACGGCACGCTGGTCGTCTTCACCGATTGGAGAGTGAGCATCTCCGGCGAGGGATGGCGCATTGGCATCCATGTAGGCTTTGTAGCCGCTGCTATTCACCAGTGCGGCAAATCCGGGGGTGTTTGGGTTGATACCGACCCAGCGGGAGCCGGTCACGGCATCATTAACGACTGAGAGGTTGTCACCGCCAATAAATACCGACCCGCCGCCAGTATATTGTCCCGGGCCGTTATGACTGAGTGCCGTGGTGTCTTTTACTGCTGGCGTTGCGCCTGCAGTACCGCTAAAACCGACGAAAATGGCAACGGTTAATGTACTCAGCCTGAAGCTATTTTTTTTCATCACTGCAATTCCTTTTTTTATAAAAAATGATTAAACAACCGGCCTGCTGGCAGCTGTTTTCACTTATCCTTTTATTTCTAAAAAAGCCCTCCACACCAGAATAAGATTTATTCCAGCGAAAGGGTTTGAGCAACTTAAATTATCAAAAAAGATTAATGCGGACGCTTAATACCCTCTTTTAAATAGATAGAGTACTAGTGAGTCTGTTGATTGCAGCTAATAAGTGTAAAGTAAGAATAAATGATCATAAGGATCAATTTATTTTATTGATACACTAACACTTAACGACAGAAGCCCAGAGCGCTAAAAAAACCTATCACCATGATTTTTAATCATAAAAAACCTTAAATGCTCATTATCAGCTGATTATAAATGCAACATAAATGCCGATTTAACAGCTATAAATGTCGCTATGAATTTTTTAAGAGATGACCAGCCCATTATTTCCATGTTTAAAATAAATCGCCCGGTCTATCTGTAGCACATTTAATCAAAGGCAGTAAAAAGGCGTGCGGGAATATATTTTCAACCCTTCAAATAATTAAAATACTCCAGAAAAAAATCGCAATTCATCCAGCAAAGTTATTCTTTTTGAAAATTTCACAAAGAATTAATAAAAGGTTCATTCAGCTTCGCTAGCTTAGTTCACCTTTAGGGAACCAGGCACAGAAGCGGCATCACCACATGAACTCATTTGAAGCCCACCCTCACCCACTCTCGGCGCTGCAGCAGCAGGCGCTCGGCTGCGTCGCGGCGCTCTACCGCCCGCCGCAGCTGAATGCGGTTACGCCGCTGGACGCCACGCTGCGCTTTGGCCTGATCGCCGACCCGCAGTACGCCGACGTCGATGCCGACGTGCCGAAGAACCTCTATTACCGCCACGCGCTGCACAAGCTGCCGCAGGCGATAGATGCGCTGAACCAGCAGCCGCTCGATTTCGTCGTGACGCTCGGTGACCTGGTGGACCGCCACTGGCCCAGCTACCAGGCGATTCTGCCGCTGTATGAAACGCTGCGCCCTCCGCATGCGATGGTGATTGGCAATCATGATGCGCGCGTCATCTCCGACCGCCTGAGCGGAGCGCATACGCCGCCCGCCGGGCTGCCGAAAAGCTACTATCAGTTCCGCCTCGCCGGGTTCCGCTTTATCGTCTTTGATGGCAATGACATCAGCCTGTACTGCAATCAGGGCAACGGCGACGAGCGGCATCAGGCCGAAGCGCAGCTCGCCGATCTGCTGGCGCGCAACCAGCCGCAGGCTAAACCGTGGAACGGCGCGGTGGGTGCGCAGCAGATGGCGTGGATTGAGCAGCAGCTGATTGCTGCTGAGCAGCGTGCAGAAACGGTGGTGGTATTCGGCCACTATCCGCTGGCGCCACACAACAGCCATAACCTGTGGAACGGCGGCGAACTTGCCGCGCTGCTGTGCCGCTACCGGGTGCGCGCCTGCTTTAGCGGCCACGACCATCGCGGCAGCTATGCGCGCATCGGCAATACCGATTTTATCACCCTGAAAGGGATGCTCGACGGCGCCGATAGCGTGCCGTACGCGGTGGTGGAGCTGCTGGATGGCGTGCTGCGGGTGAAGGGGTACGGCGGGGAAGTGAGCCGGATTCTGGCGGCGGATTCAATCACATCGGGTCAGACATCCTGACCCGATGGGGGGTTGTTACAAACGATCTTTAAAGAAGGCTGCCAGCTTAGCGAACGGGATCAGATCGGTACGATCGTAGAGATCGACATGCCCGGCATTCGGCACGATCACCAGCTCTTTCGGCTGGCCCGCCAGTTGGTAAGCCCGCTCACTGAACTCCTTCGAATGCGCCGCATCGCCGGTGATAAACAGCATCGGACGCGGAGAGATGGTTTCGATATCGTTGAGCGGATAGAAATTCATAAACTTCACGTTGCTGGTCAGCGTTGGATGCGTGGTCAGCAATGGGGAAGAACCTTTCGGGGTAAACTCCCCGCGCGGCGTGCGGTAGAAATCATAAAACTCTTTTTCAATCGCGGACGAGTTTGCATCAATTTTATGCACGGTGCCGCTGGTGTATTTTGTTTCACCGCCGGCGAACTCCACGTCGCGCTGGGCGGCCGCTTCGGCGATAATTTTTTTACGCTGCTCCAGCGTTAGCGAGTGATTAAGCCCGCTGCGGTTCGCGGCACCCATATCGTACATGCTGACGGTGGCGATCGCTTTCATGCGCGGGTCGATCTTCGCGGCGCTGATCGCGAAGCTGCCGCTGCCGCAAATCCCCAGCACGCCAATACGCCGGCGGTCAACGAAGGAACGCGTGCCCAGATAGTCCACTGCCGCGCTGAAAGACTCGGCGTAGATATCCGGCGCCACTGCATTACGCGGCTGGCCGGCGCTCTCGCCCCAGAAAGAGACATCAATCGCCAGCGTGACAAATCCCTGCTCCGCCAGCTTCTGCGCATACAGGCTGGCGCTCTGCTCTTTCACCGCGCCCATCGGGTGGCCGACAATTATCGCCGCATGCTTATCATTCTGATCCATGCCTTTCGGCGTAAACAGATAGCCGGTGACGTCCATCTGATACTGATTTTTGAACGTGACTTTCTGCCGGGTGAGCTCTTTACTCTGATAAAAATTATCCGCGCCGCGCGACATATCGGCGGAGCTGGCGGCAAACGCGCTAATTAACAGCCCTAACAGCATGGCAAATCTTCTCATGGTCAGTCCTCAGTGGGGTTTAGTTATCTTTGCGCGAGGCCAGCAGGGCCAGCAGGGCTGCCGCCAGCAGCAGCAGCGCGCTAATCGTGAAGGTGCTGTGGTAGCCGCGGTGGTCAAAGGCCAGCCCGCCGACCGTGGAACCCAGCGCGATAGAGAGCTGCACCACGGCGACCATCAGCCCGCCACCCGCTTCCGCATCCTCGGGTAACGTGCGGGCGACCCAGGTCCACCACCCGGTCGGTGCGGCGGTAGCAACCAGCCCCCAGAACCCCAGCAGCGCGGCAACTGTCCACAGCTGGTGGGCGAAGAGCATCAGCGCTATCGCGGTTGCGGCCATCAGCAGGGGAATGGCGATCAGCGTGGGATACAGTCCCAGGGTTAACAACCTGGCGATCGCCAGCGTTCCCACCAGCCCCATCACGCCAATAGCCAGCAGGATCAGCGACAGCGTGGAGACCTCAACTTTGGTGACGGTTTCAAGGAACGGACGCAGGTAGGTAAACAGCGCGAACTGCCCCATAAAGAACAGGCCGCATGCCGCTATCCCCAACGCCACTAGCGGGTTCGCCAGCAGGCGAAAGACGTTGCCGCTGCGCGCGGCGCGGCTGTCGGTATGCATTGCCGGCAGCGTGAACCACTGCCAGATAAAGGCAATCACCGCCACCGGCACCAGGCTGAGGAACGCGCCGCGCCAGCCGATCACCGCGCCCAGATAGCTGCCTAGCGGGGCGGCAATCACCGTGGCCAGCGCGTTGCCGCCGTTAAAAATCGCCAGCGCGCGCGGCACCTGCTGCGCGGGCACCAGGCGGATGGCGGTAGCGGCAGAGAGTGACCAGAAGCCGCCGATAGCCACGCCAATCAGCGCCCGGCCCGCCATATAGCCCGGATAGCTGGCCGCCAGCGCGATGGTCGCGCCGGAAATCGCCATCAGCGCGGTCATCGCCAGCAGGAGCGTTTTACGGTTGAGATTACCCGCCAGCGCCGGGATCAGCAGGCTGGCCAGCAGGGCAAAAGCCCCGGAGATAGCAATACCCTGCCCTGCCAGCCCTTCACTGACGCCGAGGTCACGCGCTACCGGCGTCAGCAGGCTGACCGGCATAAATTCGGACGCCACCAGGGCAAACACGCACAGCGTCATCGCCAGTACCCCGCCCCAGTGGGCGGCAGCCTGCTGTGCCCTGCTATCGCTCATGGTCATCACACTGTTTCCTTTTCATTGCGCCGCGCGTGGCTGCGCTAGCGCCAGTTTCTGGGTGAAAATTCTACACGCGTGAAGTATGCTGACTAGCTAATCAATACTTAATGGCTTAATAAGCTGAGCTAATTAATCAGGGCGAAACAGGGCGATGAAGCGTAACCTCAATGATTTAATCTCGTTCGTCAGCGTAGCGCGCGAGGGCAGCTTTACCCGTGCGGCTGCCCACCTTGGCGTCACGCAGTCGGCGCTGAGCCAGGCCATTTCCGGGCTGGAGAACCGCATGCAGATCCGCCTGCTGACGCGCACCACGCGCAGCGTCTCGCTGACCGCTGCCGGTGAACGACTACTGCTGGCGATTGGCAACCGCTTTGACGAAATTGAAGCCGAGCTGGATATGCTGACCGAGCTGCGTGATAAGCCCGCCGGTACGGTGCGCATCACCTGCGGCCCCAACGTGCTGCACACCACGCTGCTGCCGAAGCTGACGCCCCTGCTGCTGGAATACCCTGATATCAAACTGGAATTTGATGCCAACCACGGCTTTCGCAACATCGTGACCGACCGTTATGACGCGGGCGTGCGGCTGGGGGATACCATCGATAAGGATATGATCGCCGTGCCGATTGGCCCGCAGCTGCGCATGGCAGCGGTGGCTGCGCCGCACTATTTTGCCCGCCACGCCCCGCCGCAGTCGCCGCAGGACCTGGTGCGCCATAACTGCATCAATATGCGCATGACCAGCTCGGGCGGCCTGTACGTCTGGGAGTTTGATGATGCAGAGGGACCGGTCAACGTGCGCGTGGAGGGCCAGCTGACGTTTAATACTTCAGCGCATATGGTCGACGCCGCGCTCGCCGGGCTGGGCATCGCCTTTCTGCCGGAGGAGGAGTTTGCGCCGCATATTGCCGAAGGCCGCTTAGTGCGCGTGCTGGAAGAGTGGTGCCACCCTTTTCCCGGCTATTACCTCTACTACCCCAGCAGAAAGCAGCCCTCCCCGGCCTTTAAGCTGGTGTTAGAGGCGCTGCGGGAGTAGCGGCATGCTGGTTTTGCCGGAAAAACAGCCTTTTAGCGCAATAGGTTCAGGCTGGGGGATATGTTTGAATCCAGGAATTGGATTTATCGGCGAGGCGCCGCAGTTGTTCGGTTAAACCGAACAGCTGAATGCCCGTACAGGGCATGCAGTAAGCCTTACGTTGAAGTTTTAAATAGGACTTACAGGCTGCTTGTCGTGGTCAACAAAACTGGCCACGGCTTTAGATTTTTGCGTTTAAAGACTCATTCTTTTTTTCGGCAAAGGTATTTACCTTTAATTACACCATCAAAAAAACGGCCTTTGGATTTTGCCGTTATGAAGTCATTATGAGTTTTTTCAGACACTTTAATGAACTGATAGGTCAATGAATCAACAAAAGCCACCTCCAGCACTTTTTCTAATGAAAAATAACTGATGGATGTGATTCTTGATGATATGACTGTCTGAAAGTGCATATTATTCCCTCGTTGTTAACCCACAGCACACCCATAGATGTCTTTAAGGTTTGTTTCACAAAATTATGTTATTTTTTTGACGAAGCGATTTTCAGTACGCCATGTCGCAGACATTGTGTATCCGGGTCGAAACAGCTTAAATGGAGCCCTATTATTCACTCTGACCACAAAGTCATGTGAGACGCTGCGGCCACTATACCACTGGCGATTTTAGCCTGGTCGGGCACAGAAAGACTTACTGTGAACGTTACTGATAACTGCTTATTCTGAAAAACATGCGCACCGGTTGACCTGTGAATCATGAATATTATTATCTCTCAGGCATATTAAAAATACTAAGGGAGGGCAGGTGTTGGGCTGGAAATTACTCATCGGCGTTCTTACTGTCGCCATTGTTGGTTTTGCACTATTTGGTTTCGCTCTTTCACTCCAGCAGCTGAAGTAAAACGACGGCCATCCTCTGAGCTACCCTGCCTGAAACGTAAAAAACCCGCTCAGGGCGGGTTTTTATCACGTTCACTTATCTGCTCAGGCTGATGCCGTCATCGCTGTCGTAAGTGTTCATGTCATTATCAGCTATTACAGCGTGATAACGTTAGCAGCTGCCGGACCTTTGGCACCATTCTCAATCGAGAACTCAACCTTCTGCCCTTCGTCCAGCGTTTTGTAATCGTTACTCTGGATAGCTGAGAAATGTACGAATACATCTTTGCTGCCATCTGCTGGCGTAATGAAGCCGAAGCCTTTTTCAGAGTTAAACCATTTTACTAAACCAGTCATTTTATTAGACATAGATACTTCCTTAAATTTCTTGAGCCACATAAGGTGGCGAACATGGCCTGCTTGCAGATGAGGACTTATTGGGCACTTAGGAGGAGGCTCATGCAGAAGGGTATCTAAGGATAACGCTTGAAATGAGGACTGCTTTACTAAAACTGCTTTCATAAGGTCTGTATGACAAACCGATGAGGCATAGTGGACTCTTATGGGGAAACAATCAAGATTAGTTTTGTCAATGATTTGCCGGGAAAGCTTACAATTCAACGGAGGGAGTGATCTTAAAAGCCCTGCCCGTTGCAGCCAGGGCTTTTAAGGTACTACAGACTTCAAATTTAACATTAATGGACTTATTAAAGTGATACTACTATTAGTACTGCTTTTAAATGTACCCGTTAATTACAGATAATACAGGGTGTTAATACGAAAGGCCCCCCTCTGTTTATCCCGTTATACGCCTGTCTGCGCTTTTAAAATCCCAGCGTGACAATGCAAACAAGCACATCCCCCATCGCGACATAAACTCTTTGATGCGCTGCCCTTTGCCGGCATGGTTACGATAAATACACAAAACCACCCGCATGAACTCAAAAACAAGGCCTTACATCGTCGCGCTAACACTACCATTTTGCGCACCAGCACAAACACTACAAGGCCTGAAAGCGAACTACATCCCAAACAACAAACTTCGTGGCCTGTAAAGCAAAATGGGTTTTAAAATACTTGTTACTATTTAATAACTTACTAACAACGTTTATCGTGCTGATGGATACTAATTTACTCATTTAAGACTTGAGGTCAATGCTGTTTTTTAAAACATGTTTTTATTTACAGCGATAGTGACAGTGCTGCCTCACGCTACTCATTGTAACAACCTGCCAGCGGGATGGTGCTGGCGCCACAGAGGTTACAAAGACTCCCCATATCATGACGAATCGACCGGAAAAAATGGTCGCCCCCTACAGGAAAGGCATTAACGGTAGGGGCTGGGCATGCCCAGCCCGGTTCAGGCATGCCTGAACCCTACGAAGGGCGGCTCATAGGGTTGTGCTTATTACCCAATTCCTAAAGAGAGAGGTTTTGTGGCTGACTTTCCAGACGTCTTAAGTCTGAACTTGTAAGCGTAACTTACAGGCTGCTCTGGCTGGCTGTTCGATTGCTCGTTGAGCCTGGGAGAAAATTTGGCGGAAGATCACAGGAGTCGAACCTGCCCGGGACCGCTGGCGGCCCCAACTGGATTTGAAGTCCAGCCGCCTCACCGGAGACGACGATCTTCCCTTTTGCAGAGGCGGCGAGTATATCACTGCCTTTGCCCCTGTGAAAACTACGGCTTTAGCCATCACACCTTATGTCCCTCCGCGACGGCGATCTGTCCTTTTTTGGCCTTCTTTCCTTGCTAATCCCCATTCATCATAGCGTTAATCCCCTTTAGCAGGAGTCCAGAAATGACTGATACCGTACTGTTAGTGATTGACGCGCAGCAATCCTTCTATCATCGTGGCTACAACGAGGCAGCAGAAACGCCGGCGTTTGAGCAGGCGCTAAGCACGCTGATTGCCGGCTGTCAGGCGAAAGGCATTCCGGTGGTGGATGTGTTCCATGTCGAAGACGAGGGCCCGTTCTCGTTGGCTTCGGGCCTGGTGACGCGCCTGCCATTTATCACCCATGAAGCGACGGGCACCGTGCAGAAGCGCATCCATAACGCCCTGACCGACTCCGGCCTGATGACCTGGCTGGTGCAGAACCAGGTAAAGCACGTGATTATCAGCGGCCTGCGCACCGAGCAGTGCTGTGAAACCACGGCGCGCGTCGCCTCGGACTTCGGCTATCGCGTCACCTTCGTCACCGAAGCGACGCTGACTTTCCCCATTACCCATGACGGCATTACCCTGAGCATTGCGGATTTACGCCACCGCACCGAAAGCGTGCTGATCAACCGCTTTGCGCAAATCCGCACCGTTGAGGGCTGCCTGCAGGAGCTTGCATAACATGACTATCCCGGTGTGGTTTATCACCCTGCCCGGCGTGATGGCGCTGGATCTCACCGGCCCGGCGGAGACGCTGAAGCTGGCGCGAAATGCCTTTTCCCTGCGCTATATCGGCCCCGATGAAAGCGTGCTGATGTCGACGGATATGCTGGTCAGCCGTATTGAACCGCTGCCGGAGTCGCTGCCGGACGGCAGCCTGCTGGTGCTGCCCGGCGTGAGCGACTCAAAGGTGTGGTTTGATACGCCGCAGGCGATGGCGGTGCGCAACTGGCTGATGCGCATGCAGCCCGCGATCCACGCGCGTAAAATCACCCTGGTGTGCGTCTGTTCCGGGGCGCTGCTGGCGGCGAAAGCCGGATTGATGAAAGGGGTGAGCTGCACCACGCATCACGAGGTGATCGAGCGTCTGAAAGCGGCAGAACCCGCTGCATTGGTGAAAGAAAACCGTATTTTCGTTGAAGATCGCGGCATCTGGACCAGCGCGGGCATTACCGCGGGCATCGATTTATGCCTGCATCTGATCGGTCATCTGTGCGGTTCGCAGGTGGCGCTGGATGTGGCGCGGGAAATGGTGGTCTATTTTCGTCGTTCGGGCGAGGATCCGCAGCTGTCACCGTGGCTACGCCACCGCAACCATATCCACCCGGCGATCCACCGCGTGCAGGATCTGCTGACGCTGCAGCCGGAGCAGGAGTGGCCGCTGGAGGAGATTGCCGCCCGGGTCCACGTCAGCTCGCGCCACCTGACGCGCCTGTTCCGCCAGCATCTTGGCATTAGCGTGCGCGACTACCACGAGCAGCTGCGCCTGACGATTGCCCGGCAGCGGCTGCACAGCGGGGAAAACAGCGAACGCGCCGCCCTCTCCGCTGGCTTCTCCTCATCACGCCAGCTGCGCCGCGCTTTGCAGCGCTGGCAGGAGTGAAGTCACTCCCCGCGATTTCAATTTGCTGAATTACTGTGCTAGTGTTACCTGTAACATTGTCACAGTCTGTTTCAGATTAAGGATAAGGTTTGCCGATAAAAAACGATGAACAATTATACTGGCTGCACCTCGGGGCGGGGGCTTTTCACCGCGCACATCAGAGCTGGTATCTTAATCAACTTCACCAGCAGGGCGACCGCAGCTGGGCCCTCTCCCTCGCCAATATTCGCAACAGCAGCACTCAGCAAACCCTGCAACAGCTTTCCCGTCAGCAGGGGCGTTACACGCTGGAAATTATCTCACCGGATGGGGAAAAACAGTATCAGCCGATAGAGGCCATCGGCGAGGTGATTTTATGGGATAGCGAGCTTAAGTCGCTGGTTGCCCGCGGTGCCGACCCCCGCACCAGAATCATCTCTTTCACCGTCACCGAGGGCGGCTATTTCCTCAATGAGGACGGTCATCTTGACCTGACACACCCGGCGATTGCCGCCGATCTCGCGCAGCAGCAAGAGACCAGCACGCTGTATGGTGCGTTAGTCAAAATCCTGCAGCAGCGTATGGACGATAACAGCGGTGCCGTCACCCTGCTGAACTGCGATAACCTGCGCAATAACGGCGACAGCGTGGCGCGTGGACTGCGCGAATTCGTCGCCGCACAGGGTAATCAAGCGCTGCTGGCGTGGATTGAGCGCAATACCTCCGCACCTAATGGCATGGTGGACCGCATTACGCCAAAATTTGATGAGGCGATCTTCACGCGGCTGGCACAGCAGGGTATTACTGACGACCGTGCGCCGCTCTCCTGCGAGTCCTTTAGCCAGTGGGTGCTGGAAGATAACTTTATAGCCGGGCGCCCCGCGCTGGAGCGTGCAGGGGTGGAGTTTGTCAGCTGCGTCACGCCGTATGAAGAGGCAAAAATCCGCGTGCTCAATGCCAGCCACAGCGGCATTGCCTGGGCAGGGGCGCTGTTGGGTAAACAGTACATTGATCAGAGCCTGCAGCCGGTTATCAGCCAGTGGATGCGCGATTATGTGCAGCAGGATGTCGCCGCCGCGCTGGGCGAGACTCAGGTCGATCTGGCGCTTTATTGTGATACCACGCTAAACCGCTTTAGCAACCAGTGGGTGCGCGATACGACCCAGCGCGTTTCGTCGGACAGCATCGCTAAACTGCAGCAGTTTATCGTGCCGACGCTGAAAGCCCGCTATCAGCAGCAGAGCTCGCCGCACGCCGCGCTGATCCTGCCGGCGCTGCTGTTCCGCTTTATGCAGCTGCGCCAGCGCGGCGAGCTGCCGTTCGAGTATCAGGATCGCGCCCTTAATGAGGTGCCGTTTGATGCGATCTTCGCCAGCGACGATCCGCTACAGGCATTTATCCAGGAGAAAACGCTGTTTGGTTCACTGGCCGCTATCCCACAGTTCGCGCAGGATATGCGCCGGGCGCTGGAGCGGGTCGACAGTGGCTTACAGCAGACACGAGGTCAGTCATGAAAAATCTGTTAATTGTTGCCGCCACTATTGCGCTGGCGCTGTTATCCATCATCTTTCTGTCGCCGTGGCCGGTCTGGCTCGGCACGCTGGCCGCGTGGGTGACCACCGGCTCGTTCTGCCTGCAGGTGATGCATATCGTCAAAAATAAAGACACCAGCGGCCTGTCGCTGGGGATGTGGGCGGCGCTGTTCTTCGGCGTCTCCTGCTGGACCTGGTACGGTCACCGTATGCACGATGTGCCGGTGATGGCCGCCAACGGCATTACCGCCCTGCTGGCGCTGACGGTGATCCTGCTCAAGCTGTGGCACGAGCGCCCGATGCCCAACCCTAACCGCCGCAGGCTGGTGCGCATGCCGGGGGTGATCCTCAACCCGCGTATCCGCCGCCTGCGCCCGTTAAAAGTGGCGCGCAGCGAGCGGAAAAAGGCTCAGCTCACCAAGTGACGCTGATCGATGCGCCGCAGGCCGATAGCCAGCAGCAGGCTACCGGCCAGGGTAACACCGAACACCAGCGGGATGTCGATCAGCGGGTGGTCGGTGTTATCGAGATGATGGGTGCGCATAAAGTGGATAAACAGCGCATGGAAGCCGTAGATCGGTAGCGAATTACGCGCAATCAGCGCAAAGAACGGATTGACGCGCTGGTTCATGGTGTTTTTAAACAGCACCAGCAGGCTGACGGCGGCGATAAACACCGCCGGGCCGCAGTAGAGATACCAGGTATCGGCAAAGGCGCCGTTAATCGCGAACTGCCGTTTAGTGCCGAAGGCAATCAGCGCCACGCAGGCGATAAAACTCCCCCCCGCCAGCCAGCTGACGCCGCGCTTTTGCGTGTCCATGGTGCCGATCGCCCGGCCAAGCAGCGCGTAAAGCAGGTAATAAATCGTATCGCCATTGATATACAGATTGATCGGCAGCCAGTGGAAGCGGGCGATCGAGCTGTCGACGGTGTTCGGGTTCGCCAGCAGCGCCAGCACCAGCGTGGCAATAGCCAGATAGCGGGCGCTGACCGCTTTAACCTGAATCAGAGGGGAAAACAGGTAGATAGCGATGATCGCGAAGAAGAACCACAGGTGGTAGAACACCGGCTTCTGCAGCAGATGTTTCACCGACATCGCTTCATTGATCGGCGTCAGCAGCGTGACATAAACCAGCGCCACCGCGCTGTAAAACAGCAGGCACAGCACAATGCGCAGAAAGTGGCGCCGCTCGGCGCTGCGCTCGCCGAAGAACAGGTAGCCGGAGATCATAAAGAAGATCGGCACGCACACGCGCGACGCGGAGTTGAGCAGGTTGGAGAGGTCCCAGCTGTGTTCTCCTACCGACATCCCGGTGGTGACGTACCAGGTGGTGGTGTGGATCATAATCACCATCAGGCAGGCAACCGCGCGTAAATTATCTATCCAGCCAATCTTTTGCGACATTTCGTCCTCATTTCCCGGCAAAGTCTGCATCAATGCGAGATTGAGGGTAGCCAGGTGGCTGCGCTTCAACAACCCGGCCAAAGGAAAATTCAGAACAGGATGAACCGATTTATGGCGCAGCGGTGAAATATCCCTGAATGAATCCTTCTGTGCCTTTTGGTAATAGGCCCGGTCAAAGGGTATACTGGCGCCCACTTTTTATCACCACTCGTATCGCGTGCGAAATCATCATGCAAAAGTTTGATACCAAGACCTTTCAGGGCCTGATCCTGACCTTACAGGATTACTGGGCGCGCCAGGGCTGCACCATCATCCAGCCGCTGGATATGGAAGTGGGCGCGGGCACCTCTCACCCCATGACCTGCCTGCGTGCGCTCGGTCCCGAGCCGACGGCGGTTGCCTACGTGCAGCCTTCACGCCGCCCGACCGATGGCCGCTACGGCGAAAACCCGAACCGCCTGCAGCACTACTACCAGTTCCAGGTGATCATCAAGCCATCGCCGGACAACATTCAGGAGCTGTACCTCGGTTCGTTAAAAGAGCTGGGTATGGATCCGACCATTCACGATATTCGCTTCGTGGAAGACAACTGGGAAAACCCCACCCTGGGCGCCTGGGGTCTGGGCTGGGAAGTGTGGCTGAACGGCATGGAAGTGACGCAGTTCACCTACTTCCAGCAGGTTGGCGGCCTGGAGTGTAAGCCGGTAACCGGCGAGATCACTTACGGTCTGGAGCGCCTGGCGATGTATATCCAGGGCGTCGACAGCGTGTACGATCTGGTATGGAGCGACGGTCCGCTGGGTAAAACCACCTACGGCGACGTGTTCCATCAGAATGAAGTGGAGCAGTCCACGTACAACTTCGAATACGCCGATGTCGACTTCCTGTTTACCTGCTTCGAGCAGTACGAGAAAGAGGCGCAGAGCCTGCTGGCGCTGGAAAAACCGCTGCCGCTGCCAGCCTACGAACGTATTCTGAAAGCCGCACACAGCTTTAACCTGCTGGATGCGCGTAAAGCGATCTCCGTCACCGAGCGCCAGCGCTATATTCTGCGCATCCGCACCCTGACGAAAGCCGTGGCTGAAGCCTATTATGCCTCCCGCGAGGCACTCGGCTTCCCGATGTGCAATAACAAGAAATAAGAGGCAGCCATGACTGATAAAACTTTTCTGGTGGAAATTGGCACCGAAGAACTGCCTCCGAAAGCGCTGCGCAGCCTTGCCGAGTCCTTCGCTGCCAACGTGACCGCCGAGCTGGATGCTGCGGGCCTGGCCCACGGTGAAGTGAGCTGGTTCGCGGCCCCGCGCCGTCTGGCGCTGAAAGTCGCCAGGCTGAGCGCCGCACAGCCGGATCGCGAAGTTGAAAAACGTGGCCCGGCAATCCAGGCGGCATTCGACGCCAACGGCGTGGCAACCAAAGCGGCCGAAGGCTGGGCGCGCGGCTGCGGCATCACCGTTGACCAGGCCGAGCGCCTGAGCACCGATAAAGGCGAGTGGCTGATGTACCGCGCACAGGTGACGGGCGAAAGCGCCCAGGCTCTGCTGCCGGCGATGATTGCCACCTCCCTCGCTAAGCTGCCGATCCCGAAACTGATGCGCTGGGGTGCTTCCGAGGTGCAGTTCGTGCGCCCGGTCCACACCGTCACGCTGCTGCTGGGCGATGAGCTGATCCCGGCGAAAATCCTCGGTATCGACTCTGCCCGCACTATTCGCGGCCACCGCTTTATGGGCGAGCCGGAGTTCACCATCGATAATGCCGATCAGTATCCGCAGATCCTGGTCGAGCGCGGCAAGGTCCAGCCGGACTTCGAAGCGCGTAAAGCGATGATCAAAGCCGGTGCGGAACAAGCCGCCGCGCAGATTGGCGGCGTCGCCGACCTGAGCGAAAGCCTGCTGGAAGAGGTGACCTCGCTGGTTGAGTGGCCGGTCGTGCTGACGGCGAAGTTTGAAGAGAAGTTCCTCGCGGTTCCGGCGGAAGCGCTGGTCTACACCATGAAGGGCGACCAGAAGTACTTCCCGGTGTACGACAATGCGGGCAAGCTGCTGCCGAACTTTATCTTCGTCACCAACATCGAGTCGAAAGACCCGCAGCAGATTATCTCCGGTAACGAGAAAGTGGTGCGCCCGCGCCTCGCCGACGCCGAGTTCTTCTTCAACAGCGACCGTAAGCGCCGCCTGGAGGATAACCTGCCGCGTCTGGAGACCGTGCTGTTCCAGAAAGAGCTGGGTACGCTGCGCGATAAGACCGATCGTATTCAGGCGCTGGCGGGCTGGATTGCCGCACAGATTGGTGCAGATGTGAATCACGCCACCCGTGCTGGCCTGCTCTCCAAGTGCGACCTGATGACCAACATGGTGTTTGAGTTCACCGACACTCAGGGCGTGATGGGCATGCACTACGCGCGTCACGACGGCGAAGCCGAAGACGTGGCGGTGGCGCTGAACGAGCAGTATCAGCCGCGCTTTGCCGGTGACGATCTGCCGTCTAACCCGGTAGCCTGTGCGCTGGCGATTGCCGATAAGATGGATACCCTGGCAGGCATCTTTGGTATTGGTCAGCATCCGAAAGGCGATAAAGACCCGTTCGCACTGCGCCGCGCCGCGCTGGGCGTGCTGCGTATTATCGTTGAGAAGAACCTGCCTCTCGACCTGCAGACCCTGACGGAAGAAGCCGTGCGCCTGTACGGCAGCAAGCTGTCGAACGCCAAAGCGGTGGATGAAGTGATCGACTTTATGCTCGGTCGTTTCCGCACCTGGTATCAGGAAGAGGGCCACAGCGTGGATACTATCCAGGCCGTGCTGGCTCGTCGCCCGACCCGCCCTGCTGACTTTAATGCCCGCATGCGAGCGGTGTCTCACTTCCGCACGCTGGATGAAGCAGCCAGCCTGGCGGCCGCCAACAAGCGCGTCTCCAACATTCTGGCGAAGGCAACCGAGCCGCTGAACGACAGCGTGCAGGCGTCGCTGCTGAAAGAGAATGAAGAGATTAAGCTGGCGACCTACGTCTCCGCGCTGAGCAGCAAACTGGCACCGTTCTTCGCCGAAGGCCGTTACCAGGATGCGCTGATCGAGCTGGCCCAGCTGCGTGAAGCGGTGGATAACTTCTTTGATAAGGTGATGGTGAATGCCGAAGAGAAAGAAGTGCGTATCAACCGTCTGACGCTGCTGGCGAAACTGCGCGAGCTGTTCCTGCAGGTG
Source organism: Erwinia aphidicola (assembly GCF_024169515.1). Classification (NCBI taxonomy): domain Bacteria; kingdom Pseudomonadati; phylum Pseudomonadota; class Gammaproteobacteria; order Enterobacterales; family Erwiniaceae; genus Erwinia; species Erwinia aphidicola. The sequence continues at coordinate 1,639,080 of NZ_JAMKCQ010000001.1, forward strand.
GCGGATATCTCGCTGCTGCAGTAACCTTTGCGGGCGGACCGGAAAAGAGGGTCCGCCCCTACATGATTGAGGTTGCCCCGAACCGTAGGGGGCGACCTTCTTTTTCGGTCGCCCCGTGTTGAGGGTTTGTACCCGCCGTCATGAAGACCATTTTTTCCGGTCGCCCCGCGTTGAGGGTTTGCACCCGCCGTCATGAAGACCATTTTTTCCGGTCGCCCCGTATTCCGTTCATCCTGTTTTACAATTCCTCCTTGCCCCTGGCGCCTCATTTCCCTACCCTGTGCGGTTTTTGCCAACCAGGTAGACACTATGCACTCCTCTGGATTCGCTGCCAAAGCAGCTAACACCCCGCTGGAACCTTTCGAATTTACCCGCCGCGATGTACAGCCAGGCGACGTGCTGATCGACATTCACTACTGCGGCGTCTGCCATTCTGACCTGCATATGGCGCGTAACGAGTGGGGCGTCAGCCAGTTCCCGCTGGTGCCTGGCCATGAAATTGTCGGGCGCGTCATCAGCACCGGCCACGCGGTCAGCCACGTGAAAGCGGGCGATCTGGTCGGCGTCGGCGTCATGGTCGACTCCTGCGGCCACTGCGCGCAGTGCCATAGCGGTGAGGAGCAGTATTGCGAAGCGGGCTTTACCGCGACCTATAACGGCGAAGAGAAAATCATCGGCGGCAAAACCTTCGGCGGCTATGCCGATAACATCGTCGTCGACGGCAAATTCGTGGTCAGCGTGCCGGAAAACCTCGAGCTGAGCGCCGTGGCGCCGCTGCTGTGCGCGGGCGTGACCACCTGGTCGCCGCTGAAGCACTGGAACATCCAGCCGGGCCAGCGTGTTGGGGTGATCGGTCTGGGTGGCCTGGGGCATATGGCGGTCAAGCTGGCGCATGCGCTGGGCGCGGAAGTGGTGCTGTTTACCACCTCCCCCGCGAAGGGGGCAGATGCGCTGCGCCTCGGGGCGACGCAGGTTGTGGTCTCCAAAGACGCGGAGCAGATGGCGAGCGTGGCGAACAGCCTGGATATGATCCTCGACTGCGTGGCCGCCCCGCACGACCTCGACCCTTACCTCAATGCGCTGAGAACCAACGGTCATCTGGTGCTGGTCGGCATTCCTGACGCACCGCACAAATCGCCGAACGTCACCCCTGTGGTATTTAAGCGCCTGAGCATTTCCGGCACTTCAATCGGCAGCATCAAAGAGACGCAGGAGATGCTCGATTTTTGCGGCCAGCATAATATCGTGTCCGAGGTGGAAGTGATCCGTCTTGATCAGGTCGAGCAGGCGTTTGAGCGCATGCTGAAGGGCGATGTGAAGTACCGTTTTGTCATTGATATGAAAGCCGGGAAGTAAGCCTTAAAAACCAAAAACCCGCCTCGGGGCGGGTTTCTTCTGCTAGCCCAGCAGCTGTCTGCCAAGGCAAGGATTCGAATGTAATAACTTCATTAATTTCTGTGCACTGCCTGATGGCCTGGTGCGGTTTGCCTCCCAGCTTTTCACCGACGAAACGCTCACGCCTAATGCCTGGGCAAACTCACCTATCTGCATGCCGGTAATTTCCCGAACGCGCTTAGGCTCGGGGAGATTCACCTCGCTTTTCGCTACGGGTGCGGCCTGCATCATCACTTCACGCGTTAACACTATCTGCTCCAGACTGGACAGCAGCTCCGACATAGGATCTTTCAACTCCATAAGCACTCCTCAAAAACTCACATCACGTGAACAACCAGAGGGGGGAGAACCTGATTCTCAGGTTCTGAATGCTGGCATACAACAGCCGCTGGGGAGCTTTTAAGGCAGCACAGGGAAATGCCAGAGACTTAAGTATGGGATCAATTCTGTGAAGCGGAGCCATATTTTATGCTTATTTTTCAAACTTGCTTAAAATCAGCTAACTGGGGTCACAACAATCAGAAGAATCGCGCTATCCGCTATCCATCAAAAGTGAATTGGACTATTCTTTACCCAGAATTTATCTGTCAGCCAATTCGGTAAGTACTTGTTAACAGGAGTTAATTTTTTATGACTACAGGAACATCACGCATCTGGACGCGTCTGCTGGTGCCATTTATGGCACTGTTTCTGGTGTTGCAGCTAACCGGCTGTGGCGACAAAGAAGCCGATCAGCGTAAAGCCTTCATCGATTTTCTGCAAAATACCGCAATGCGCAGCGGTGAACACCTGCCGAGCCTGAGTGAAGATCAGAAGCAGAAATTTGGCGCTTACGTCAGCGACTACGCGATTATTTACGGCTTCTCCCAGCAGGTGAATAAAGCGGTCGATTCCGGCCTGAAGCCGGTGGTGGACGAACTGTCTGCTATCCGTACTCCGCAAGATTACCTGACGCGCCGCGACTCGCTGCGCCAGGCGAGCGGTTCACTGGGCGTGCTGGCCCAGCAGATCCAGGCCGCGAAGACGCAGGCCGACAGCAGCAAGGGTGCCCTTAAGCAGCCGGAAGAGCTGAAGACGGTGTATGACAACGTCTATAACAAAGTGGTGACTCAGCCTGCTGCTTCGCTGGCCCCGCTGTTACCGGCGCTGCAGACGCTGAGCCAGGACGCGGTACAGACGGGTGATTTCCTGCAGCAGCAGGGGACTCGCGTCAGCTTCAACGGCTCGACGGTACAGTTCCCGACGCAGGAGCAGGCCACGCAGTACAACACGTTGATGAGCAACCTGAGCGCGAATGCTCAGGCGCTGCCGCAGGCACAAAGTGCATTGCAGGGTGGTTTCCAGTAAGTCATTCGTCAGGGCCGGAGATCTTCGGCCCTTTCTCTCTCTTTCACGCCAATAATTAATTTCCTGCCGTAATTTTATTACATCAGAGTCGACCGGCAGATTGATCGGCCAATGAAGTGTGATCTGGCGCGTTTTGCCTCAAAATATTTTGTGACTTGAATCACAAAAAGGCTACAAAGCCACAACGTTAATTTGTGATTCATGTCACATCAATACGCTACAATTGATTAATTTTCAGGCTAAGTCCTTTTGCTACAGTGAATAAATGTGATCTTAGTCACTAAAAAACCCCATCTACCCCACCCTTCATAGTGATCTGTATCACACTTTAGCCCGCCGCTACGCAGCACCATATCCGCGTGATAAAGTCCGCCTGCATACAGTGATACTGACGGTTTAACCCGCTGTCACGTCTAAAACAAAAATCAACGCGCTCTCTTATTGTCAGCGCGTACCAATAAGGGGTGTTTGTTTATGTCCTCATCAGATATCAAGATCAAGGTTCAGAACTTTGGTCGCTTTCTGAGCAACATGGTAATGCCGAATATCGGGGCGTTTATCGCCTGGGGTATTATCACCGCGCTGTTTATTCCAACCGGATGGCTGCCAAACGAAACCATGGCGAAGCTGGTTGGTCCGATGATTACCTATCTGCTGCCGCTGCTGATCGGTTATACCGGTGGCCGCCTGGTTGGCGGCGATCGCGGTGGCGTGGTCGGTGCGATTACCACCATGGGTGTGATTGTCGGTGCCGACATGCCAATGTTCCTCGGCTCGATGATTGCCGGTCCACTGGGCGGCTGGGCAATTAAAACCTTCGACCGTCAGATTGATGGCAAGATCAAATCTGGCTTCGAGATGCTGGTGAACAACTTCTCTGCCGGTATCATTGGCATGCTGCTGGCCATCCTCGCTTTCCTGGCGATTGGTCCACTGGTTGAAGGTCTGTCGCATATTCTCGCCGCGGGCGTGAATCTGATGGTGCAGAACAACCTGCTGCCGCTGACCTCTATCTTCGTTGAGCCGGCTAAAATTCTGTTCCTGAATAACGCCATCAACCACGGTATCTTCTCGCCGCTGGGTATCCAGCAGGCCAGCGAAGCCGGTAAGTCGATCTTCTTCCTGATCGAAGCGAACCCAGGCCCGGGTATGGGCGTGCTGATGGCGTATATGTTCTTCGGCCGCGGCAATGCCAAACAGTCCGCCGGTGGCGCGGCAATCATCCACTTCTTCGGTGGTATCCACGAAATCTACTTCCCGTACGTGCTGATGAACCCGCGCCTGATTCTGGCGGTTATCCTCGGTGGTATGACCGGCGTGTTCACGCTGACTCTGCTGAACGGCGGCCTGGTGTCCCCGGCTTCTCCGGGCTCTATCCTGGCGGTGCTGGCAATGACGCCAAAAGGCGCCTACTTCGCGAACATCGCCGCGATTGTCGCTGCTTTTGCTGTCTCCTTCGTGGTCTCTGCCATCCTGCTGAAAACCAGCAAAGTGAAAGAAGATGACGATATTGAAGCCGCGGCTCGCCGTGTGCAGGAGATGAAAGCCCAGTCTAAAGGTCAGAGTGCGGCCGGCGTTGCCGCTGCTGATGGCCTGCACGGTGACCTGAGCCACGTGCGCAAAATCATCGTAGCCTGTGATGCCGGTATGGGCTCCAGCGCCATGGGTGCAGGCGTGCTGCGTAAGAAAGTGAACGATGCTGGTCTGACTGCGGTTTCCGTTACCAACATGGCGATTAACAGCCTGCCGGGCGACGTTGACCTGGTGATCACCCACCGCGACCTGACCGAACGTGCGATGCGCCAGGCCCCTCATGCCCAGCACATCTCGCTGACTAACTTCCTCGACAGCGGCCTGTACACCGACCTGACTGCACGCCTGGTGGAAGCCGGACGCAGCGCCGACCATCGTGAGAAAGTCAGCGCGACGCTGAACGACAGCTTCGATGATGGCCAGGACCACCTGTTCAAACTGAGCGCCAGTAACATCTTCCTCGGCAACGTTGCGACGGATAAAGAGCAGGCGATCCGCTTTGCCGGTGAGCAGCTGGTGAAAGGCGGCTACGTTGAGCCGGAATATGTGGAGGCGATGCTGGCGCGTGAAAAACTGACGCCAACCTACCTAGGCGAATCCATTGCCGTGCCGCACGGCACCGTGGAAGCGAAAGACCGCGTGCTGAAAACCGGCGTCGTGTTCTGTCAGTATCCGCAGGGCGTTCACTTCGGTGAAGAGCCGGAAGATATTGCCCGCCTGGTGATCGGTATTGCCGCGCGCAATAACGAACACATCCAGGTGATTACCAGCCTGACTAACGCGCTCGACGATGACAGCGTGATTGCCCGCCTGGCCAGCACCACCGACGTGCAGGAAGTTCTCGACCTGCTGTCAGGTAAAACCAGCGCCTGAGCCGGTTGAAGTCAATACCTCCCTGGGGGCTGGGCATGCCCGGCCCTTTTTTGCTTTGGGCATGCCCGACCTTTCCATTTTTGATACGGGAATAATTATGAAAGCATTACATTTTGGCGCCGGAAATATCGGCCGTGGCTTTATCGGTAAACTGCTGGCGGATGCCGGTATACAGCTCACCTTCGCGGATGTGAATCAGGTGGTACTGGATGCCCTCAACGCGCGCGGAGAATATCCGGTTCACGTCGTCGGTGAGCAGGCGCAGGTTGAGATCGTTAAAGGGGTAAACGCGGTTAACAGCACCAGCGATGACATTATCACGCTGGTCGCAGAGGTTGATATCGTTACCACGGCAGTTGGCCCACAGATCCTTGAGCGCATTGCCGCTGGCATTGCCAAAGGGCTGGCCAAACGCAGTGATAGCGCTAATTCCCGTCCGCTCAATATCATCGCCTGTGAAAATATGGTGCGCGGCACCACGCAGCTGAAAGGCCACGTGCTGAAGGCGCTGCCAGAGCAGTATCACGCCTGGGTTGAAGAGCATGTCGGCTTTGTTGACTCTGCCGTTGACCGCATCGTGCCGCCGTCAGAAGCAGGCAACAGCGACCCGCTGGAAGTCACCGTGGAGACCTTCAGCGAGTGGATTGTCGATAAGACCCAGTTCAAAGGCGCGCTGCCTGATATTCCCGGCATGGAGCTGACGGACAATCTGATGGCGTTCGTCGAACGTAAGCTGTTCACGCTGAACACTGGCCATGCCATTACCGCTTACCTTGGCCAGCTGGCCGGGCATAACACCATCCGCGAAGCGATTCTCGATGAGAAAGTGCGGAAAGTGGTGCAGGGCGCGATGGAAGAGAGCGGTGCCGTGCTGATTAAGCGCTATGGCTTTGACGCGGCAAAACACGCGGCGTACATCCAGAAAATCCTCGCTCGTTTCGAGAATCCCTACCTGAAAGATGATGTGGAACGCGTCGGCCGCCAGCCGCTGCGTAAACTGAGCGCGGGCGACCGTCTGATCAAGCCAACGCTCGGCACGCTGGAATATAACCTGCCGCACGATAATCTGGTGACCGGTATCGCCGCTGCTCTGCACTACCGCAGCGATCAGGACCCGCAGGCGCAGGAACTCGCCGGGTTGCTGGCGCAGCAGGATGTTGCCAGCGTGCTGGCGCAGATCTCTGGCCTGCCTGCCGACAGCGATGTCGTCAAGGCGGTAGTGAAGGCCTGGAACGCTATGGCATAATGGTGCAAGCGCTCCTCACGGACGAACAACCAGGGCACAGCACTGCTGTGCCCGCGCAGGCGTCCTTACGCCATATGAAAGATATGCAGGCACTCATGGAACAACCACAGGCTTTTGAAAATCGGGTGCTCGAACGCCTGAACGCCGGACGATCGGTAAGAAGTTTTCTGATCGCCGCCGTTGAACTGCTGGCTGAGGCCGTGAACATTCTGGTGGTGCAGGTGTTCCGTAAGGATGATTACGCCGTTAAGTATGCCGTAGAACCGCTGCTGCTCGGCGATGGCCCGCTGGGGGAACTCTCGGTGCGCCTGAAGCTGATTTATGGCCTCGGGATGATTAACCGCAACGAGTATGAAGACTGCGAGCTGCTGATGGCGCTGCGTGAAGAGCTGAATCATGACGGCAGCGAGTATCGCTTTACCGATGATGAAATTCTCGGGCCCTTTGGCGAGCTGCACTGCGTTAGCGCGCTGCCGCCGCGCCCTGATTTTGCCAGTGACGATAGCGAGCTGCGCGCCATGCAGCAGCAGCGTTATCAGCAGGTGGTGCGCTCGACGATGGTGCTGTCCCTGACGACGTTAATCTCAGTGATCAGTCTTAAGCAGGCTTTTAAAAAGTAACCCGCCCTTTCCCCCTTTGCCCCGCTTTCGTGTATCCTTTGCAGCAATGAATCAATTTAACGGTCAATCGCGATGAAAGAACAAGTTAAGGCAGAAATCAAAGAGCTCAGCGACAAGCTGGATGCCCTTAATCACAAAGAACCCGGGCTGCTGGCCTCTGGCGAGAGCGAAAAGCTCGGCGAACTGCTGAAAGAGAAAGACAAGCTGGAAGCGGAAATCGAACGTCTGCGCGGCGTGCGTGCGGAAAACCTGAGTAAAGAAGCTCAGCAGCTGCAGCAGCTGCCGTTCAGCCGTGAAATCACCAAGAAAGAGCAGGCTAACATGGGCGCGCTGAAGAAGAGCGTGCGCGGCCTGATCGTGGTTCACCCAACGACTGCCCTGGGTCGAGAAATGGGCCTGAAAGTCATGACTGGCTACGCTAAAACCCCATTCTAAGTGCCCAAAGCTGTACGGGGAGCAGATTGCTGCTGTTCCCCAGCCCTCTTGTACTCGTTCGTCTTACTCCCCCCTCCAGAATAAATATCGAAAAACATCAATAACGCGATAGTCGCGACTTTACTACTCGCTATTTTTTTATAAACAGAATTAAATATCGCAATTATCAAATGAGAAAAAACTAACTACCGACAAAATAAACACGACGATATAATAGCCTACTCAGGATTAAATTAAGATTCGTAAGGATGCTTGTTTCGACTCAGGTAAGCGTCTTCTGTTAAGGACAATACAGGTGAGTGGCCATATGAGACAAAGTACAATAACCATTGTGGTAAACGATCCCAATCGCTTTTTCCAGGAAGGATTGAAGCTCTCTCTCTCTGCGAAATTAGCCACCGCCGAAACACATGCTGAGTTTACCGATTGCATCTTTAATACGCGGGCAAAAATGGTTTTTCTTGCTGAAGATGCCTTGTCTATCGCCAATATCCACTATCTTAATCACCGCCTGCAAACACGCCCCTCCAGCGTGTTTATTATTCGTGATGGCGATGGTACGCAACAGGCAACATCAGAGACAATGAAGAGCGACATTACTAATTATGTGCCCATTTATCGTGACTGGTCCGTCGAAAGCATTCTTGCCGTGGTGAGCGAAAAGCTCGATCAACAACAAGATATCCGCAATATTTTCATCCCTACATGTTCTATACGCAGTGAAAATAATTTGACCAGAAGGGAAACCGAGATTCTGCGCTACCTGGCGCGAGGTATCAGTAACGGTGGCGTAGCGCGTTTTCTTCAAATTAGTGAGAAAACAGTGAGCGCTCATAAAAGAAATATTATGTCGAAGCTCAATATGATCCGCCCGGCTGAACTTAACTATTGGCTCATTCAGGAAGGGTGGTGTGAAGCCCGCTTTTCGAGTGAGTTAATGAGTAGCATTCAATAAGCGGATGCAATTCTTCTGTACAGCATGGGGTTATTTTCGCGCTGTAAATGATTCAAAACAGAGTTTTTTCATGATAACTATTCGCCGATTTTCATTCAGTAAAAACATAACCAGAATCACTCTATTATTAGCTTTTTTTCTTTCAGGCTGCCAGATTCTGCACCATCGTGATAAACCAGCCGCCTCTTCGGTGCCGGTAATACCCCCTATCCAGTCTGAAATATCGCAGAATCCAACTGCAATGAGTCAGAACAGGCCAGCTCCGCTGCACAATGAAAAATATGATGCGGAAAGTGAAAAGCTAAAGCAGTGCCAGTCTCAGCTTGACGCCCTTAAAACGATGAATCCCGATAAGTATAAGCGTTTGCATACCTCGTTTGATTACCTGATGAACGGGGCTGCGCAATATACCGGGATACGTCAGAACACCAATGTGGATACCCAGGATACGGTTGATGCACTGTATCGCTACCGGGCAAACTTGTTATGTTCTCAGATTGCGCAAGCGCTGCTGGATAGTCTGACCAGTAGGGGTGAGGCGCGTCCATGATCGGCAAACGCTTCGTTCCTTTCGCATTTTCTCGCATTGCACTGCTTATCTGCTGTTTGACCGCCGCTAGCCAGTATGCCTGTGCCGCAGAGGGTGAAGCCCCCGCCATCCTGCAATTTGCGCGAAAGTATCAGCAGCAACAGCAGCAGTTAAACCCACCGGTTTATCCCCCAAGGAACAAACCTCGGGTGGTTGAACATGTGGCAAAAAAACGCGCTGAGCAAGTCACCCTGCCTGTCGATAACCTTAAGTTAAAGCAGCTACAGCAGGAGCTAAAGTTAAAAGATCAGCAGCTTTCGGCGAAAAGCTCGACCATCAATCAGCTGCAGCAGAGTCGCGCTGAACTGCAAAAAACGATCGAAGCCGGACAGAAAAAATTAGCTCAGCAGGCCGCCAGCCAGGCGTTGCTGTCACTTAAAAATGCGGCATCGCTGTTACCCACGCCTGAAACCCTGGCAGAAAAACTGAGGCAGGCTAACCAGCAGCTGAACGTTGCACGCCAGAGTGAAAGCAGCTTGCAGAGCAAGCTTAAATTGTTAAACCTGGAACTGGTTGAACTGCGTAGTAAAGTCCGATCTCAGGCAGCGACAGCCGACCGGCAGAGGGAGAGCGGGCAAAAAAATGACGCCATGGCTCAGCAGATTGACGCACTCACGCAGTCACAGACGCACTCAAAAATCGATTTAGCACAGAGCCGCCAGCAGGTAGATCAGGCCAGAGCACAGCAGCAGAAGATTGAGCAACAGATGAAAATGTTGTCAGCTAAAATGGAGGCTGAGCGACAGAAGTTTGCCGCAGAGAAGCAGCAGCTGCTGGAGCAAGTTTCTGCTGGCCCTAACTCAGGCGAACAGCTAGCTGCCAGCCAGCTTCAGGTTAAATCTCTGCAAGCTCAGTTAGACAGCCTCAAGCTGACCTCAACCAAAAGTAGTGATGCCCGCATCGCGGCCCTGACGGCCGACAAGCAGGCCAGCGACGAAAAAGCCAAAGAACTACAGACGAAACTGGATGCAGCATTGGCCAACAAACCGGTAGCGATGGTTACTAACCCATTAGAAGTGACTAAAGAGCAGTTAAAACAAAAAGCGTCACGAGAAGCCTATGCCATTGGTATGTCTCTTGGAGCGGAGATCTTACAGATGCAGGCTGAAAATGCGATTAATGACTTACCAAAGGATCAGCATATTGTTTTAGGCGGGATCATTGATGCTTTTCAGAACCAGGCAAAACTCTCTTCCGATGTATTACGTACAACGCTAACTGAACTTAACGGCCGATTAAAAAAGCAACGCGACAAAATCCATAACAACCTGGATATGGCAACGAAAAGCTACCTGGCTAAGTTTACTAAACGGAAAGGCACCATCAAATCTGCGGCCGGTTTTTGGTACAATATAGATTACCCTGGTGATTCAGCCATTCCTAAAAATGCCACTCTTGATGTCGTGGTGAAAGAGAGCCTGACTAATGGTACCGTCATTACGGATATGGATGCCAGCGGGACGATGCTGACACAACCTGTCTCTGCATTCCCACCCGTTTTTCGTGAAGCGTTAATTAAACTCAGAAACCACGGCTCTGCCATATTGGTAGTACCGCCTGAGCTGGCCTATGGCAGTAAGGGCTATCCTCCCAAGATTCCGCCCAATGCGACCATGGTATATCAACTTCGCATTTCAGATATATATCCAGAAAATCAGAAAAAAAATGAAGTGAAAAACGGGAATGGATGATTAAAAATCATCAAGCATAAACGGTTTGGCAAAAAAAAACGCAACCTGTGCGGTTGCGCCATAAGAGCCTTAAGCCCTGAAAAGATCTGTCTTATCCCAAAATAAACTTTTACGGTTTTCTCTCTTCACTGAAGTGACAACCCCTTCCTGCTCCAGCTTTATAAGAACATGACGTGTGTTATAAATGCTTAGTTCGGAACGGTTAGCAATGTCTCTGGTGGTTGCGTAAACGGAGGAGGTTCCATCATGGCCATTCTCCTCAAAAAATGCTTTCAAAGCATGAATAACTTTATCTACTGCTGTTTTTCTTTGAGTGCTCATTATACCTCTCCTTTTCTCTATTCCGGCTCCTGCCGCATAATGAAAAATGATAAAAAACCTGCTTAACCGCAGGTGAACAATGATAGTACGAGCACAATCCAAACAAAACTTAATATCAATTATTAATGAATATTAAAATATATCACCTTTAATAATTAATTTTGCAGTACAAATCACTAAATAGTCCAAAATACGCTGATTCATTAAAAGGAATAACTGACACAATTAATCTCAACTTAAAATTAATAATCAGACAAGAAAATATTTTTCAATCATAAGTAAAAACCCGGAAAAGTGAGTTTCATTGACATCTCAAACGGTTATCCGGATAATCACCACGCTAATGACGGATTATATTGATAAAACAATGGAATATTTTATTAATCAAAAGTTTCATTTTGATGGCATAAATGAAACGATCAAACCCATCGACCGCGACACGCCACTGATTAAACTCTCCAAACCCAGCAGCCGATTATTAGAGGAACTGTTAACTCAACCTGGCATCACTCTCTCCCGGGAAGAACTGTTACAAACCGTATGGGAAAATCATGGATTAACCCCCTCTACCAGCAATCTAAGCAACCATATTAGCTTCTTAAGAAAGGTATTCTCTCAGCTAGGCGAGCATGAAAGAACCATTATTACCGTGCCAAAGGAGGGGTTTAAAATTGAGGCAAACGTCACTTGTAAAGAATCAGAGCATACGCACGATATAAAAAACAATGAAGATAAAACCAAAATAAACCAACACAGCAAAACAGATAAATTATATTTATCAGTTTTTTTTATCATCGCTGTCTCGATCGTGGTGATTCTTTTGTTACTTCACTACTGCCGCCCGGCATCAATCAACGTAGAAAAATGCCAAATCAGAGAGATATCACATGAAAGTCATGAATTCAGAAAAAACAACATAAAAACGTTAAAAAGATTCATCAGGAAATACAGCATTGACTGCGAAAGCAGAGATAGCGTTATTTTTTATAAGTTTTCAAATACCAAAACCACTAATAACAAAGATCCGGATCTTACCTTTATATCTCAGTGCGAAGTAACAGCAAATGACACCCTTTCTCACTGCGAGAATTATTTTTCAATTTTACTAAAAAAACCATGAGAAATATTATGCTGGCCATCGGGTTTTCGGCCCTGGTTATCATCGGCCAGAGTATCTACTTCCTTTGTGCCAGACCTGATGATAATCGACATCCGCTGGTTTTGTCATGCCGGGCTGAGGTCCAGTTCGACATTCAACTGCCGGACTCAACCACCCTGATGAACGGCAGCCTGAGCCTGACAACGCTGGGTAGAGAGCGTTTGGCGCTGCAATATTCAGGGCAGCTAATCGCTAATCAACAGCACACCACGCTTAGCAGGACGCTGATAATGCACTATCGCTATTATCCAGAAAATCATGCCCTTGAGCTGGAATATATCCGTAGTCACGTCAGCGACGTGGATACCACGCCAGATGATGTCTTCTATCGTGCATTGCTAAAGAAAGATGCTTTTATCCTCACCCTGAAGCAAATTGCCAACAATGCGCGCCTTGTTTCACTGCCGGGCATCCCGCTGTACGTTTGCATCGACCAGTAAAAAGATAAAAAAAAGGGCTTACTCACCTGAGTGAATAAGCCCTGAATTCAGAGATAATTACTTCTTGGCGTATTTCGCTTCGAGCGTGGCGAACCAGGGCGCAACGAAGTCCTGAGAGGTTCCCCAGCCTGGGATAATTTTGTTCAGATTCGCCACGTTCACCGCACCGCCGCTTAGCTGTGACTGTGAAATAGCGGAAGCCTTAAACTGGTAGCTGGCCGGAGTCGCTTCCCCGCCAATTTTATTTGCCACCAGGCGCATGTTTGTCGCACCAATCAGCTTGCTGTCGACGGCCACCGTCTGCTTCCAGGGGCTGTTTTTCTCACTCATCAGCTGCAGATCCTGGTTGGATACGTCAATGCTGTAGAGTTTGATTTCGCTACGGCCATTCTCCTGCAGGGCTTTATAGGCACCCTGAGCGAAGGCGTCCCACGATCCCCAGATAGCGTCAATTTGTCCTTTCGGGTACTTCGCCAGGATCGCACCAATTTTGTTTGCCGTGTCGCCCTGCACATCTGACGATACGGCACCAATCGACTCCAGCTGATGAATGCCTGGGTTGGCTTTCAGCACTTTTTCATACACTACCTGGCGACGTTCCATTGCCGGGAAGCCCGCCACCCATAGCTTGACGATATTCGCTTTGCCATTAGTGTCTTTCAGCAGCTGGTCGAGGGAGAGCTGCGCCAGTGACGCATCATCCTGCGCGGTAACCGTTACGCCGTCGATCGGCTTATTCACCGGAGTATCAAACACCGAGACTTTAATCCCGGCGTCAGTAATGCGTTTCACCAGATCGGTGGAGTACGGGTCTTTACCGTGGGACAGAATAATGCCGTCATATTTCTGGCTGATAGCCTGGTTGACGAAATCCTGGAAGCGCGCATCGTCGCCGTTACTGAGGAAGGTGCTGACTTTAAAGCCCAGCTTGCGCCCTTCCTGAATCGCACCGGCCACAAACTGCGTGGTGTTATCGTCGGAGCCGAGGTTGCGGATCACCGCAATGCGTACCGGACCTTCATGGTTAGCGATAGCAGCGGGTACCGCCGTATCGGCGGCGAACGCGGGCAGTGCGCTGAGCAGGCTGATAGCCAGCAGTGAACCCGTGAATTTTTTCATTATAGTAATCCCTGTCTGAGAGTCATGCGCCTTAACGGCGCTGCACGTAAGTGATCGCCAGCGCTACCGCCAGCACCAGGCCTTTAATAATGTCCATCGCGTAATAGGGTACGGAAAGCATCACCAGACCATTTTGTAATACACCGAGGATCACCGCCCCCAGCAGCGTACCGAGCGCGTTGGGCTTGCCTGCACCAGCCAGTGAAAGGCCGATCCACGCAGCAGCCACCGCATCCATCAGATAACCGCCACCGGCGTTGACCTGCGAAGAGCCAATACGCGACGCCAGCAGAATACCGCCCAGCCCCGCCAGCAGTGACGAGATAACATAAGCCAGCACGCGATAGCGCGTGGTGCGAATGCCGGACAGGCGCGCCGCTTCCGGATTACCGCCAATCGCATACATGCGGCGGCCGTGTTTAGTCAGCGACAGCAGCAGCTGCGCCACCACCGTCACGGCGATCATGACAATCACAATAATCGGTACCTGACCCAGCAGCGAAAACACGGCCGGAATAGTGCCTTCCGCCATGTCACCGCTCGGCAGCACCATATTCTCGGTAATCGACCCACCAAAGCTGTAGGTCATTGCCACACCCTGTACCACAAACAGGCTGGCCAGCGTCGCCAGCATGTCGGGAATTTTCAGCACCACGATCATAAAGGCATTAAACAGGCCGACCAGCGTACACAGCAGCAGGGTCAGGGCGATAGCCTGGGTCGGGCCTAAGCCGTACCAGACGAACATCGAGATCACCAGCGAGTTGGCCAGCGAGGCCGTGGCGCCAACGGAAAGGTCGAAGCCGCCAATCGTCAGAGAAACAGACACCCCGATGGCGATAACCGTCACAATGGCGATCGAGCGCAGGATGTTGATGATATTGGTCGGCTCAAGGAAGCTGTCCGACGCCACGCCAAAGCCGGCGATCAGCGCTACCACGGTTAGCAACATTCCCCACTTATAGAGAAAATCGAACAGCTGGTGTCGTGCGGACGGTGCCGCCTTCAGGGAAAGTTCTTTGCTGCTCACGCAGGCGTTCCTCCGGTGGAGTAAAGTAAAAGTGTCTCTTCGTCGACCTCATCCGCCGCCATTTCAGCGACGATGCGCCCGTCCCACAGCACGCAGATACGGTCACACAGGCCAACCAGTTCGGAAAATTCGCCCGAGGCATAAATCACCCCTTTTCCCTGGCGCGCCAGCCCGTCGATCAGGGTGAACAGATCGGTTTTGGCTTTGATATCCACGCCTTTGGTCGGTTCGTCAAAAATCAGCACATCGGCGTCATTGCGCAGCCACTTGCCGATCGCCACCTTCTGCTGATTGCCGCCTGACAGGCGGCGCAGCGTCTGCTTCGGCCCGGTGGTGCGCACCCCGAGTCGCGCGATCACCTCTTCCGCCCAGCGCCAGGCCTGACGGTGGCCGAACAAACTCCAGCGTGAGAAGCTGTTATCGGCGCTGATACTGAGGTTCATCACCACCGATTCATCAATGAAGATGCCCTCTTTGCGTCGCTCTTCCGGGATCAGCGCCATGCGATTCTCGACTGCCGCATGCGGGGAAGAGGGTTTCCACGCTTTACCGTGCAGCTCGCCGCGCTCAACCCGGCTGCGGCTGGCACCAAACAGCGCCTTGCACAGTTCGGTTTTACCCGCCCCGGCCAGCCCGGCGATGCCGAGGATTTCGCCTTTGCGCAGCGTCAGGCTGATATCCTTCAGCAGCTGTTCGTCGTGCAGCCCGCTGATATGCAGCAGCGTTTCATCACTGAATGGCGGGCGCTTGGGTGGGTAGATATCATCCAGCTGGTGACCGAGCATCTTCTCAACGATCTGCTCGCCGCTCAGCCCCTGCATCGGGCCGCTTTCAATCAGCTCACCGTCGCGCAGCACCGTCAGCCGGTCGCAAATCGCCTTCAGCTCATTGATACGGTGCGAGATAAATACCACGCCGATGCCCTGGCCTTGCAGCTGACGCACCACTGCGAACAGCTTTGCGCTTTCGTGCTGGTCCAGCGGGGCGGTGGGCTCGTCAAGAATCAGGAAGCGGCAGTGATGCGACAGCGCGCGCGCCAGCAGGATTTGCTGCTTTTCCGCCAGCGAGCACTGCTCCACTTTGCGCGTCACATCGATGCTGACATCCAGCCTTGCCAGCAGCGCCCGCGCCTGGCGGCGCATTTCGCCCCAGCGGTACAGCTGCCCGCCTTCTGCCAGGCGGTCCAACATAATGTTTTCCGCCACGCTCAGCCCGGCCACCAGCGCCACGTCGACTTCCTGCTGCACCAGGTGAATACCCAGCTGCCTGGCGTCGCGCGGGGTACGAATCGTCACCGGATGCCCGTCCAGCAGGATTTCGCCGCTGTAGCGATCGTATGCGCCCGACAGCACCGCCATCAGCGTCGATTTCCCGGCGCCGTTAGCCCCCGTCAGCGCGTGGATGGAGTGCCCTTCCAGCGTGAGGTCCACGGATTTAAGCGCCGCAAAACCGCCAAAAGCGATGGAGATCTGGCGCATTTCAAGGCGATTTATCGCGGTCATGGGCGTGTTTTCTCTGGCTATAAATGTTGAGGCGTGCCGCATTTTTTATTGGATTGTCACGGCAGGCAACGAACGAAAGAGCATAAGCTAACACAAAATATTATTAGCCATCCAGATGTCCAGACACTACAGCGCTAAACGCTGGTGCAAGAGTGCTAATTAGTGGAAATAATTGGAATGATTGCCAGTAACAGCGCAGTTATGCTGCCTGACATCGCTGACCTGTTGCGTCGCTGACGGTGGATTACTGCAGAGAAATGTTCGAAGGTGAAAAGCAGGCACAAAAAAACCGGCGAACGTAGCGCCGGTTTTTTTATACAGGGATATTTGTAGGGGCGGGCCTCTTTTTCGGTCCGCCCGTCAGGTCGACAACTCCTGAATATTACTTAGCCGCTTTGAAGTTCTCTGCAGCCACATCCCAGTTAACCACGTCCCAGAACGCCTTGATGTAGTCAGGGCGTTTGTTCTGGTACTTCAGGTAGTAGGCGTGTTCCCACACATCCAGGCCAATGATTGGGGTGCCGGATGCGCCAGAAATCGCTTCGCCCATCAGCGGGCTATCCTGGTTAGCAGTAGAAACCACTGCCAGCTTATCGCCTTTCTTAACCAGCCACGCCCAGCCAGAACCGAAACGGGTGGTGGCCGCTTTTTCGAATTCCGCTTTGAACGCGTCAACGCTGCCGAAATCTTTCTCGATGGCTGCTTTCAGATCGCCGCCCAGAGTGGTACCGGTTTTCAGACCTTTCCAGAAGAAGCTGTGGTTAGCGTGGCCACCCGCGTTGTTACGCAGTGGGCCTTTTTTGTCGGCTGGCAGCTGGTCCAGTTTGGCAATCAGCTCTTCAACCGGCAGATTAGCGAACTCGGTGCCTTCCAGCGCCGCGTTCGCGTTATTCACGTAGGCCTGGTGGTGTTTAGTGTGATGGATTTCCATCGTCTGCTTGTCAAAGTGTGGTTCCAGTGCATCGTATGCGTAAGGCAGGGATGGCAGTGTATAGCTCATATTCATCGTCTCCATTAATGGTAGTCGGCGCTGCAAGTCACTGTTCAGCACCACGTAAGCAGTGGGATCATTATAGTTAAATAAACCATTGGGAAAAGGGTTATCAATGCCCCGACGTTGGTAAGGGTATCGTTAACAGCAGGCGGGGCGGCGCAGTTATAGCTAATCGCGACCAGGTTACAACCAAATGATCTAACGGATTATTTCTCTAAACGTCCGGTAAAACTGCCTGTAAGGGCCGATCATCTTTTCCGATCGGCCCTCCGGGGCGGGCCTGCCCGACCCGCGATATCAATGCCCCAGTGCAGCCAGCGACTTATCCAGCGCGCCGACCAGCCAGTCGATATCGCTCTCCTGGAAAGCTAACGGCGGGCGCAGTTTCAGTACGTTGCCATAAGGGCCGGCGACCGACGTCAGCACGCGGTTATCACGCAGCATTTCGGTAATATCCAGCGCCAACTGCTTATCCGGCGTTTTGCTGGCTTTATCTTTTACCAGCTCAAAGCCGATAAACAGACCCGCGCCGCGCACGTCACCGACGCACTCATACTTCTCTTTCAGCGTGGACAGCTCCGCCAGCAGCTTCGCACCCACCACGCGGCTGTGCTCCTGTAGCCCCTCTTCTTTAATCACGTTCAGCACCGCCTGCGCCGCAGCCATCGCTACCGGGTTGCCGCCAAAGGTGTTGAAGTACGGGATATCGTCGCTGAAAGCCGCCAGCACCTCGCTTTTAGCCAGCAGGCCGGAAACCGGAATGCCATTACCCATCGGCTTGCCGGTGGTGATCACATCCGGCACCACGTCATGGCGGTCAAAGCCCCAGAATGCCTCACCGGTGCGGGCAAAGCCGGGCTGCACCTCATCCGCAATAAAGATCCCACCGTTTTTATGCACCACGTCGATAGCCTGCCTGAGGAAGCCTTTCGGCCCTGGCAGCACGCCGTCAGAGGAGAAGATCGAATCGGCAAGGAAGCCGGCGAACTTAATGCCGTGGGCGGCCATGTCGTCAATCTGCTTCTGAATCTCAGCGGCAAACCAGGCGCCAAGATCCGGGGCATCAACGCGGTAGCGATCTGGCGGTAGTACCAGGCGCGTGGTCGCGGCCAGCGGTTGCCCGCTGCCCAATGCCGGGGAGACGCCGGAAGTGAGGTCGCTGGTGCCGTGATAGGACTCCTGAGTCACAATAATGCCACTGCCGCCGCTGTAAGCGCGCGCCACGCGGATCGCCAGGTCGTTGGCCTCGGACCCGGTGCACATGTACATGGCGCGGTCGATTTCCGCCGGGGCAGTAGCGAGCAGCTGTTCAGAGTAGTCGAGAATGGCTTCGTGCAGGTAGCGGGTGTGGGTGTTCAGCTGCTGCATCTGCTGATACACCGCATCAATTACCGCCGGATGGCAGTGCCCGATGCTGGCAACGTTGTTATACACGTCGAGATATTTATCCCCGGCGGCATCCCACAGATACTGGCCCTGACCGCGCACCAGATGCACCGGCTTACGGTAGAACAGGCGGTAAGACTCGCCCAGGACCCTGCTGCGTTTATCGGTCAGCTTGCGCACATCCGCGCTCAGGCCGTCGGCATGCTCGGCACGAAAGCTGTTGGTATCCATAATGGTTGAACGTGTAGCCATGATCACTCCCGTTGCAAAATTAAGGTTTGCCTGGCGCAGGCAGTCAGCGGTTTCTGCCTCTCATCATGGCAACTTTTTTGTAAAATGCAATCAAATACACAAATACAATAAAATACACATGCAGCGTGGCAAATTGTCGGTTAGGCTATGTCGCAGAGAGAAACCCAGGGAGTCAAAATTATGCTGCAGGAAACACGCCACCACCGCATCCGCGCCCTGCTCAGTACGCTGGGCCAGGTGAGCACTGAACGGATCGTTAAAGAGCTGGGGATTTCTCGCGAAACCGCCCGCCGCGACATTATCGAACTGGAAGCGCAGGGGCTGGCACGCCGCGTCCACGGTGGTCTGGTGGCGCTGGATGCCACGCCGGAGCCGCCGTTGACGGTGCGCAGTTCGGTGATGGCGAAAGAGAAGCGGGCGATTGCCAACGCCGCTGCCCAACTGCTGCAGCCCGGCCAGACGGTATTTCTGGATGCCGGCAGTACCACCACGATGTTGGCGGAGGAGCTGCGCTCGATGTCGGGCCTGACGATTATCACCAACAGCCTTAATGCCGCCCTGAAGCTGTGCGCGGCGGAAGAGCATGAGGCATTGAATAATCAGGTGATCCTGCTGGGTGGCAGCATGCTGGCCGGCGCGCAGGAGACGCGGGGGGAACTGACAGTCGGCGAGATTTATCGCTACCGTGCCGATGTGGCGCTGCTCTCCCCGGTGGCGCTGGATGCGAAGCAGGGGGCGAGCAGCTTCCATCCGCACGAGGCTGCCATCGCCCGCGCCATGACCCAGCAGGCCGGGCGGCTGATTCTGCTGGCCGATCGCAGCAAGCTCGGCCTCAGCAGCCGGATGAACTATGCCAGCATTGCGCAGATCGCCACGCTGGTCACCGACGGCGGCGCGGAGAGTCTCCCGGCGCTAAACGCGCTAAAAGCCGTGCTGCCGCAGGTGATTCTGGCTTAAAACAGTCTTTCCGGATGGGTATACACCGTCGCCCTGCCCGGTTTGCTGAAGCCCACCAGCGTCAGATTACAGCGCTGCGCCACTTCGACCGCCAGCTGCGTAGCGGCGGAGACGGCAAACAAGATCTCGACGCCGCACATTGCTGATTTCTGCACCATCTCATAGCTGGCGCGGCTGGAGACCAGCACCGCGCCGCCGGCCGCAGCCCACTCCGCCTGGCTGCGCTGCCCCAGCAGCTTATCCAGCGCCACGTGACGGCCAACGTCTTCACATCCGGCACTCAGCTGCCCATCAGGGGTAATCCATGCTGCGGCGTGGGTGCAGCCGGTCAGCTGGCCGACCGGCTGGAACGCTTTCAGCTGGCGCAGTGCGCCGTCCAGGCGCGCCAGTTCAAAACGCTGGGTAAACGGCAGCGGCTGAATCGGTTTGCCGATCTCGCTCAACTGCTCCACGCCACACACCCCGCAGCCGGTGCGCCCGGCCATCGCGCGGCGCTGCGCTTTCAGCGCCATAAAGCGGCGGCTGGAAAGCTCAACCTGCACCTCAATGCCGTTGCAGCCCGCGACAACATCGATGCC
Organism: Erwinia aphidicola; assembly: GCF_024169515.1. Taxonomy (NCBI): domain Bacteria; kingdom Pseudomonadati; phylum Pseudomonadota; class Gammaproteobacteria; order Enterobacterales; family Erwiniaceae; genus Erwinia; species Erwinia aphidicola. The sequence continues at coordinate 1,659,502 of NZ_JAMKCQ010000001.1, forward strand.
GTAAATATCAGCCGGGCCAGCAATGATCCCTTCCGACAAAGAGAAACCCACGGCGAAAGCTTCCAGGTCTTTTGGCGTGGCCATCATCACCACGTGCGAGATGCCGTTATACACCAGCGCCACCGGCACTTCCTCCGCCAGCCAGTCGGGCTCAGGCTGATCCAGCGCATCACGCTGCCACACCGTTACCTGACCGGCACCAATCGGCCCCGATGATTTAATTTCATTTTTGTGCTGTTGGTCATTCACTGCGCGTTTCTCGCCCCGTTCATCCACATTTTTATTGTGGTAATATTGTCAGTCTGTGCGCTAAAAAACATCAGCGCCCATTGTGAGCTTGTTAATTCAGTGCCGTAAAGGGTTTTGCACCCGGTCAAAACAGGAATGACACTATGAATGTCAGCAGAAGACGTTTCTTCAAAATCTGTGCGGGGGGCATGGCGGGAACCACCGCGGCTGCTCTGGGCTTTATGCCCGCTACCGCACTGGCGGAAACCCGCCAGTACAAGCTGCTGCGCGCGAGAGAGACGCGCAACACCTGCACCTACTGTTCCGTCGGCTGCGGGCTGTTGATGTACAGCATGGGTGACGGCGCGAAAAACGCCAGAGAGAATATTTTCCATATCGAAGGGGATCCGGACCATCCGGTAAGCCGCGGCGCGCTCTGCCCTAAAGGCGCGGGCCTGCTCGACTTTATTCACAGCGAAAGCCGCCTGAAAAGCCCGTCGTATCGTGCCCCAGGCTCCGACACATGGCAGCCCATCAGCTGGGACGAGGCACTGACCCGTATCGCCAGACTGATGAAGGCCGACCGTGACGCCAACTTTATTGCCAAAAATAACCAGGGCGTGACGGTTAACCGCTGGCTGAGCACCGGCATGCTGTGCGCCTCGGCGGCCAGCAATGAAACCGGCTATCTCACCCAGAAAATGACCCGTTCGCTCGGCATGCTTGCCGTCGACAACCAGGCGCGCGTTTGACACGGACCTACGGTAGCAAGTCTTGCTCCAACGTTCGGTCGCGGTGCGATGACCAATCACTGGGTCGACATCCGCAATGCGAATCTGATTGTGGTTATGGGTGGCAACGCCGCTGAAGCGCATCCGGTAGGATTCCGCTGGGCGATGGAAGCCAAAATCCATAACAACGCCAAACTGATTGTCATCGATCCGCGCTTCACGCGTACCGCATCGGTGGCTGACTTCTATACGCCAATCCGCTCCGGCACCGACATTACTTTCCTGTCGGGCGTACTGCGCTATCTGCTGGAAGAAGATCGCATTCAGCACCAATATGTCTCGGCTTACACCAATGCCAGCCTGATAGTGCGTGAAGATTACCGCTTCGACGACGGCCTGTTCAGCGGCTACGATCCGCAGACGCGCAGCTATGACAAAACCAGCTGGTACTACGAGCTGGACGAGCAGGGCTTCGCCAAACGCGACCCAACGCTGGCTCACCCGCGCTGCGTCTACAATCTGCTATTAAAACACGTCAGCCGCTACACGCCGGAAGTGGTTGAAAACATCTGCGGCACGCCAAAAGGCGACTTCCTGAAAGTGTGTGAAATGCTGGCTGAAACCAGTGCGCCAAACCTCACCACCTCCTTCCTGTATGCGCTAGGCTGGACCCAGCACTCGGTGGGGGCGCAGAACATCCGCACCATGGCGATGATCCAGCTGCTGCTCGGCAATATGGGGATGGCAGGCGGCGGCATTAACGCCCTGCGCGGCCACTCAAATATTCAGGGGCTGACCGACCTTGGCCTGCTCTCTCAGAGCCTGCCGGGCTATATGACGCTGCCGTCGGAGAAACAGGCAGATCTGCAAACTTACCTTACCGCCAACACGCCAAAACCGCTGCTGCCGGAGCAGGTGAACTACTGGGGCAACTATCCGAAGTTCTTCATCAGCATGATGAAAGCGTTTTACGGCGACAAAGCCCAGGCGGAAAACAGCTGGGGCTTCGACTGGCTGCCGAAGTGGGACAAAGGCTACGACGTGCTGCAGTATTTCGACATGATGCATCGCGGCGAAGTGAACGGCTATCTCTGCCAGGGCTTTAACCCGCTGGCCTCCTTCCCGAATAAGCAGAAGGTGGGCGAGTCGCTGGCGAAGCTGAAGTTCCTTGTCACTATCGACCCGCTCGATACCGAGACCTCCAACTTCTGGCAGAACCACGGCGAGTATAACGACGCCGATCCGTCGCAGATCCAGACCGAAGTGTTCCGCCTGCCTTCTACCTGCTTTGCGGAAGAGAACGGCTCGATCGTTAACTCTGCGCGCTGGCTGCAGTGGCACTGGAAGGGTGCCGATGGCCCGGGCGAAGCGCGCAACGATGGCGAAATTCTGGCCGGCATTTATCAGCGCCTGCGCCAGATGTATGCCGAAGAGGGTGGCGCACAGCCGGAACCGGTGCTGAATATGAGCTGGAACTATCTGACGCCGGATTCACCGGCCTCGGAAGAAGTTGCCATGGAGAGCAACGGGCGCGCGCTGGCCGATCTGCTCGACGATAAGGGCACGCTGCTGGTGAAAAAAGGGCAGCAGCTCGGCAGCTTTGCCCAGCTGCGCGCCGACGGCTCAACCTCCAGCGGCTGCTGGATCTTCGCCGGTAGCTGGACCGCAGACGGTAACCAGATGGCGCGGCGCGACAACAGCGATGCGCACGGCTTAGGCAATACGCCGGGCTGGAGCTGGGCCTGGCCGCTGAACCGCCGCATCCTGTATAACCGCGCCTCTGCCGACCCGATGGGCAATCCGTGGGACCCGAAACGCCAGCTTATCAAGTGGGACGGTGCGAAATGGGCCGGGGACGATATTCCTGACTACAGCACCGCGCCGCCGGGTAGCGATGTCGGGCCGTTCATCATGCAGCAGGAAGGCATGGGGCGCCTGTTCGCGCTGGATAAAATGGCCGAAGGCCCGTTCCCGGAACACTATGAGCCGTTTGAAACGCCGATTAGCACCAACCCGCTGCACCCGAAGGTGATCTCCAACCCGGCGGCACGCGTGTTCCCGGCTGACCTGAAAGCGATGGGTAACGCGGCGCAGTTCCCCTATGTCGGCACCACCTATCGCCTGACGGAGCACTTCCACTTCTGGACCAAGCACGCGCTGCTCAACGCCATTGCACAGCCGCAGCAGTTTGTCGAAATCGGCGAGCGGCTGGCGGGCCAGCTGGGCATTAAGCAGGGCGACACGGTGAAAGTCAGCTCCAGCCGTGGCTACATCAAAGCGGTGGCAGTGGTGACCAAACGCCTGCGCACGCTGGCGGTAGACGGTAAGGAGGTCGATACCATCGGCATTCCGATTCACTGGGGCTTTATGGGCGTGGCGAAGAAAGGCTTCCTCGCCAACAACCTGACGCCGTTCGTTGGCGATGCCAATACGCAAACGCCGGAGTTTAAGGCGTTCCTGGTTAACGTGGAGAAGGTGTAAACGATGGCTTATCAATCTCAGGACATCATCCGTCGCTCGGCCACCAACGCTGCGACCCCGGCTCCGCGCGCGCGCGACCACCAGCAGGAGGTGGCGAAGCTGATCGACGTCACCACCTGTATTGGCTGTAAAGCCTGCCAGGTGGCCTGCTCCGAGTGGAACGACATCCGTGATGAGGTCGGTCATAACGTCGGGGTGTACGATAACCCGGCGGATCTGACCGCCAAATCATGGACGGTGATGCGTTTTTCCGAAGTGGAAGAGCACGGCAAGCTGGAGTGGCTGATCCGCAAGGATGGCTGTATGCACTGCGCCGATCCGGGCTGCCTGAAGGCCTGCCCGTCGGAAGGGGCGATCATCCAGTACGCTAACGGCATCGTCGACTTCCAGTCTGAGCAGTGTATCGGCTGCGGTTACTGCATCGCTGGCTGCCCGTTCGACGTTCCGCGCCTGAACCCCGAGGACAATAAGGTGTACAAATGCACCCTGTGCGTCGATCGGGTGACCGTCGGTCAGGAACCTGCCTGCGTGAAAACCTGCCCGACCGGTGCCATTCACTTCGGCAGCAAAGAGGCGATGAAGGAGGTCGCCGCCGGGCGCGTCAGCGAGCTGAACAGCCGCGGTTACCGCAATGCCGGTCTGTACGATCCGCCAGGCGTGGGCGGTACGCACGTGATGTACGTGCTGCACCATGCCGACCGACCCACGCTGTATCACGGACTGCCGGATGCACCGGCGATCAGCCCGGCAGTGACCTTCTGGAAAGGAATATGGAAACCGCTGGCCGCGATTGGCTTCGCGGCCACCTTCGCCGCGTCAATATTTCACTATGTCGGCGTCGGTCCGAACCGGGTGGAAGATGAGGATGAAGAAGAGAAGGAGGAACGCCCATGAAGTCACGTCAACGCATTCAGCGCTACAGCGCGCCTGAGCGCATCAACCACTGGCTGGTGGCATTCTGCTTTATTCTCGCCGCCGTCAGCGGGCTGGGGTTTTTCTTTCCCTCTTTTAACTGGCTGCTGCAAATCCTCGGCACGCCGCAGCTGGCGCGCATCCTACATCCGTTCGTTGGCGTGGTGATGTTTGCCTGCTTCCTGCTGATGTTTTTCCGCTACTGGCGCCACAACCTGATTGACCGCGAAGACCTGGTCTGGGCAAAAAACATCCATAAAATTGCTTTAAACGAGGAGGTGGGAGATACCGGGCGCTATAATTTTGGTCAGAAGTGCGTATTCTGGGCTGCAATAATCAGTTTAATTCTGCTGCTGGCCAGCGGGATAGTGATCTGGCGGCCTTATCTTGCGGCGCTGTTTAGCATTCCGCTGATCCGCATTGCGCTGCTGGTGCACTCGGTCTCTGCGGTGGTGCTGATCGTGGTGATTATGGTGCATATCTACGCTGCCCTGTGGGTCAAAGGCACCATCACCGCGATGGTGGAGGGCTGGGTCACGCCCGCCTGGGCGAAAAAGCATCACCCGCGCTGGTATCGTAACCTGCGCCAGCAGCAGGCCAGTTCAAAACAACCGGAAAAAGGTCCCTGATGACAATTCGCATTATCCCCCAGGACCAGTTGGAGAAGAGCGATCCGATGACGGCAGCGACCATCCCGCCGTTACTTTTCCCCCGACTGAAGCAGTTATACAGCCGTCGCGCTGCCCGTTTGCGGCAGCTGGCGGAGAAAAACCCGCTGGGTGATTATTTGCGCTTTGCCGCGGTGATTGCCACCGCTCAGGAGATCGTGCTGTACGACCATCCGCTGGAGAGGGATCTGCGCACTCGTCTGGAAGAGAGCGCCCGCCTCGGCAAGCCACCGCTGGATATCAGCACGCTGCCGCGCGATCCCCACTGGCAGCGCCTGCTGCACTCGCTGATCGCCGAGCTTAAGCCGGAGATGAGCGGTCAGGCACTGTCGGTGCTGGAGAATCTGGAAAAGGCGTCATCCAGTGAACTTGAAGCGATGGCCAGCGCGCTGTTTGCCAACGATTTTGCCCAGGTGAGCAGCGACAAATCGCCGTTTATCTGGGCGGCCCTGTCGGTCTACTGGGCGCAGATGGCGGCACTGATCCCCGGCAAGGCGCGCGCCGAAGCGGGCGAGCAGCGCCAGTTCTGCCCGGTGTGTGCCAGCGTACCGGTCGCCAGCGTAGTGCATATGGGCAGCGGCAAAAGCGGCCTGCGCTATCTGCACTGCAACCTGTGTGAAAGCGAGTGGTACGTGGTGCGTGCCAAATGCAGCAACTGCGAACAGACGGGCGACCTGCACTACTGGTCGCTCGACAGCGAAGTGGCCGCGATTAAAGCGGAAAGCTGCGGCGACTGCGGAACCTACATGAAGATGCTGTATCAGGAAAAAGACCCGGCGGTGGAGCCGGTAGCCGATGACCTGGCTTCGCTTATCCTCGACGCGCGTATGGAGCAAGAGGGCTTTGCCCGCAGCAGTCTGAATCCATTTTTATTTCCCGGGGAGTAGCCATGAAGCTGATCGGCAATTACACCAGCCCGTTTGTGCGTAAAATTTCGGTGATGCTGCTGGAGAAAGGCATCACCTTCGAATTTATTAACGAGTCGCCGTGGCACGACAGCAGCCACGTCAAAGACTACACGCCGCTGGGTAAAGTCCCGGCGCTGATCGTCGATGAGCATGAAACCTGGTACAACTCGTCGATTATTGCTGCCTTTCTGGAACTTCAGCATCAGGCGCCCGCTTTTCTGCCGGTCGACCCGCGCGACCAGCTCGAAGTGCGCCTGCTGGAAACGCTGGCCGATGGCATCTGCGATGCCGGCCTGCTGATCGTGCGCGAGCTGCAAAAAGATCCGGCCCAGCAGTCGGAAAGCGAAATGCTGCGCCAGCGCGATAAGATCCGCCGCGGGCTGGACGCGCTGGAAGCCGCCGCCGCAGAGGGGAAGTGGCTGAACGGCCCGGACATCACGCTGGCCGATATCGCTACCGCCTGTACGCTCGGCTACCTCAACTTCCGCCGCGTGGCGCCAGACTGGTGCGTCAACCGCCCGCAGCTGGTGAAGCTGGCCGAAACGCTGTTCAAACGCGACAGCTTTGCCCGCACGGAGCCGCCAGCAAACTAGCCGATGAAAACATTGTTCAGTCAACTTCCCGCCATCGACAGCCTGTTACGCCAGCCGGCGTTTCAGGCACTCAGTGACAGATGGGGTCACCGTCAGCTGGTCGATCTGCTGCGCCAGCTGCAACAGCAGGCACGCGACGCGATCCAACAACATCAACAGCTCCCCGCCTGGTGCAGCGACTGGGCGCAGCATGCCGCACAGCAGCTGCAGCAGACGCACGCCAGCGGCCTGCAGCCGGTGCTGAATCTTAGCGGTACGCTCCTGCATACCAACCTCGGGCGCGCCCAGCTGGCAGAAGCGGCAGTGAGTGCCGTCTGCCGGGCGATGCGCTCTCCGGTCACGCTGGAGTACGCGCTGGATGAAGCGCAGCGCGGCCATCGCGATCGGGCAGTGGCCGACCTGCTGTGCCGCCTGACCGGGGCGGAAGACGCCTGCATTGTGAATAACAATGCGGCAGCGGTACTGCTGATACTGGCCGCGCTCGCCACAGATAAAGAGGTGGTGGTATCGCGCGGTGAGCTGGTGGAGATTGGTGGATCGTTTCGCATTCCCGATGTGATGACTCAGGCAGGCTGCACGCTGCATGAAGTCGGCACCACCAACCGCACCCATCTGAAAGACTACCGCCAGGCCGTCAGCGCAGAGAGCGCACTGCTGATGAAAGTGCACACCAGCAACTATCAGGTGCAGGGGTTCACCAAAGCGGTCAGCGAAGCCGAACTGGTGCCGCTGGGCAATGAGCTGGGCCTGCCGGTCATCAGCGATCTCGGCAGCGGCTCGCTGATCGACCTCGACGCCTATGGGCTGCCGCCCGAGCCGATGCCGCAGCAGCTGATTGCCGCGGGCGTCAGCCTGGTGAGCTTCTCCGGTGACAAGCTGCTGGGCGGCCCGCAGGCCGGAATTATCGTCGGGAAAAAAGCGCTGATTGCACGCCTGCAGCAGCACCCGCTGAAGCGCGCGTTGCGCGTGGATAAAATGACCCTGGCGGCGCTGGAAGCCACGCTGCAGCTCTACCTGCATCCCGAAACGCTGACGCGCGAGCTGCCGACGCTGCGGCTGCTGACGCGCACGGCGCAGGAGATTGCCGCCCAGGCCGCACGCCTGCTGCCCGCCGTGAACAGCGCGCTCGGGGCACATTTTGTCGTGGCGGCCGAGCCGTGCCATTCGCAGCCCGGCAGCGGTTCACTGCCGGTGGAGCGCCTGCCGAGCAGCGCGCTGACGCTGACCCCGCGCGACGGCAGCGGCAGCACTCTGCTGGCGCTGGCGGCGCGCTTACGTGCGGGCGAGGTACCGCTGATTGGGCGGATTTATCAGGGGCGCCTGTGGTTTGACCTGCGCGCGCTGGAAGATGAGGCGCTGTTTATCAGGATGGTATCCGCATGATTATTGCCACCGCTGGCCATGTCGATCATGGCAAGACGTCGCTGTTACAGGCGATTACCGGCATCAACGCCGATCGCCTGCCGGAAGAGAAAGTGCGCGGTATGACTATCGACCTCGGCTACGCCTACTGGCCGCAGCCCGACGGGCAGGTTATTGGCTTTATTGACGTACCGGGCCATGAAAAATTCCTCGCCAATATGCTGAGCGGCATTGGTGGTATCGATCGCGCCCTGCTGGTGGTCGCCGCCGACGATGGCGTGATGCCGCAAACCCGCGAGCATCTGGCTATTTTGCAGCTCAGCGGCCAGCCTGCGCTGACCGTCGCCATTACCAAGTGTGACAGCGTTGATGATGCCCGGCGCGCCGGGGTGGAGCAGCAGATCCGCCAGCTGACGCAGGAGCTTGGCTGGCAGCAGATTGATCTGTTCAGCACCAGCATTCACAGCCAGGCTGGGATAAGCGAACTCAGCGACCATCTGCGCCAGCTACCCGCACGCGCGCTGGAAACAGGCCGCCGCTTCCGCCTCGCCATCGACCGGGTTTTCAACGTTAAAGGCGCGGGCGTGGTGGTGACCGGCACCGCCCTCTGCGGCAGCGTCAGCGTCGGTGACGCGCTGTGGCTAAGCGGGATGAACAAAGCTGTGCGGGTGCGCGGGCTGCACGCTCAGAACCAGCCCACCGAACGGGCGCATGGGGGCCAGCGCATCGCGCTCAATCTCAGCGGCGGCGTTGAAAAAGAGCGCGTCACCCGCGGCGACTGGCTGCTGAGCGACGCGCCCGCGCAGCCGTGCGATCGGCTACTGGTCGCCCTGACGCTGCATCATGCTCTGCGTCAGGGGCAGCCGCTGCACCTGCATCACGCCGCCAGCCACATCACCGGCCGCATCTCGCTGCTGCAGGATAACCTCGCCGAGCTGCTGCTCGACAAGCCGCTGTGGCTGACCGACAACGACCGGCTGATCCTGCGCGATATCAGCGCCCGCGAAACGCTTGGGGCAGCAAGAGTGCTGCTGCTGACGCCGCCAAAACGCGGTAAACGACAGCCGGCGTTTATCAGCTGGCTAAAACAGCTGGAAAACGCCGATAGCGCGGTGGAAAAAGTCACCCTGCTGCTGGAGCAGCGCCCGCGCACGGCGGAAGAGCTTGAATGGCTGCTGCAGCTCTCCCCCGGCGCCCTCTCTGAGGTGCTGACTGCTGTGGCGCCTGAAATTGCCGGGGACTATCTGCTGCCGCAAAAAGATGCACGCGAATGGCAGACCGAGCTGCTGGTCGCGCTGGAAAACTACCATAACGAGCACGACGACCGCCCCGGTATCGGCCGCGACCGCCTGCGGCGCATTGCGCTACCCAACCTGCCGGAATCGCTGGTGCTGGCGCTTATTGCTACGCTGCTGGATAAGCAGGCGCTGCGCAACAATCATGGCTGGCTGCACCTGCCTGATTTCGAGATAGGTTTTGATGACCGGGAGGACGCGCTCTGGCAGCAGGTGCGGCCACTGTTTGGCGACCAGGCCTGGTGGGTGCGCGACCTTGCGGCCCAGGCTGGCTGTGAGGAAGCGCCGATGCGCCAGCTGCTGCGCAAGGCCGCACAGGGCGGGGAGATCGTCGCCATTGTTAAAGACCGCTACTTCGCCCAGCCGCAGATTGTGCGCTTTGCCGATATCATCCGCGAACGTGCGGCATCCGCTCTGAGCACCAGCGCCGGGGACTTCCGCGACAGGCTCGGCGTAGGGCGCAAGCTGGCAGTACAGATTCTGGAGTTTTTTGACCGCTGCGGTTTTACCCGGCGCAAAGGCAACGAACACCTGTTGCGCGACGGCCAGATGTTTCGCTAATATACTGTTTAAATAAACAGCAAAAGGGATGAGGGTTATGCAACGCTGTGGCTGGGTATCTGAGGATCCGTTATACATCGCCTATCACGACAGTGAATGGGGCGTGCCGCTGACGCACACCCGGGAGCTGTTCGAGATGATCTGTCTTGAGGGCCAGGTCGCCGGGCTGTCGTGGTTTACCGTGCTGAAAAAACGCGAAAACTATCGCCGCCTGTTTCACCATTTTGACGTTGAGCGCGTGGCGCAGATGGATGAGGACGATATTGAACGGCTGATGCAGGAGAGCGGCATTATCCGCCATCGCGGTAAAATCAACGCAATTATCGCTAACGCCCGCGCCGTACAGGCGATGGAAGCCAACGGCGAGCCGTTTAATACCTTTATCTGGAACTTCGTCGAACATCAGCCGCAAATAACGCGTTTCAGTAACTACCGCAGCGCCCCCACCACCAGCCCGACCTCAGATGCCATGTCAAAAGCGCTAAAAAAACGCGGCTTTAAATTCGTTGGTACGACCACCTGTTACTCATTTATGCAGGCCTGTGGGCTGATTAATGAACATATGACCGACTGTTTCTGCCACCCTGACCACAAAAAGTCGCCTTGCGTTACAAATTGAGAATAAGCCTACGTATTTCCCTCACATTTCAGCGGCATAATCGCCCTGTTTAGGTATTCATTTCAGGCAAGATTTTGTCTGACCGCTGCAATGAGAGGGAACCCCCATGAATAAGAAAAGTGTAGTCACTATCGCCCTGGTGCTGAGCGGCACTCTTGCCCTGGCCGGCTGTACCACCAATCCTTACACTGGCGAGCGCGAAGCGGGTAAATCCGGTATCGGCGCAGGCCTTGGTGCGGCTCTGGGTGCCGGTGTTGGCATGATCTCCTCTTCGAAGAAAGATCGCGGTAAGGGCGCGCTCATTGGCGCGGCAGCCGGTGCGGCGCTGGGTGGCGGAGCCGGTTACTACATGGACGTGCAGGAAGCCAAACTGCGCGACAAAATGAAGGGCACGGGGGTCAGCGTGACGCGCAACGGTGACAATATCGTGCTCAACATGCCGAATAACGTTACCTTTGACTCCAGCAGCAGCACGCTGAAACCGGCCGGGGCCAATACCCTGAGCGGCGTGGCGATGGTGCTGAAAGAGTATCCAAAAACGGCGGTTAATGTGATCGGTTATACCGACAGCAGCGGCAGCCGCCAGCTGAACATGACCCTGTCTCAGCAGCGCGCCGACGGCGTGGGCAGCGCCCTGATCACCCAGGGCGTCGCCGCTAACCGCGTGCGCACCAGCGGAATGGGGCCGGACAACCCGATTGCCTCAAACAGCAGCGCAGAAGGGAAAGCGCAAAACCGCCGCGTTGAGATCACCCTCAGCCCGCTGCAGTAATCTTCCTGGCCCCGCCTTACTCTGGCGGGGCGATCAAGTCTCACCCGCAATTATTACGCCGTGCGATAGTGAGCTACAGCAAATTGTGCTACCCTGCGCAAAAATTGATCACACCTGCAAACATGTCCCTGAAAGCGATCGCTCACGCGCTGGGCCTCTCCGTCACCACCGTCAGCCGAGCCCTCAACGGCTATGACGACGTCGCGGAAGAGACCCGGCTGCGCATTCAACAGGAAGCCAGACGGCGTGGATATCGCCCCAATGCCGTCGCGCGGCGCCTGAAAACCGGGCGCAGCAACGCGGTCGGTTTGCTGTTTCCCGTCGCTCCGCTGCCGTTTAACGATGCCAGCTTTGTCGAGATGATGGGGGCGATAGCCCAGTCGCTGGCCCGCGCCGATATCGACCTGTTAATCATCGCCGATGATACCCATGACGACCATCGCGGCATGCAGCGTATGCTGCGCACGCACTGCGTTGACGCCCTGATTGTCGCGCACACCACCCGCCATGACAGCCGTCTGGTGAAGCTACAGCAGCTGCACTTTCCCTTTCTTGCGCTTGGCCGCAGCCAGCTCGACACCCCCTATGCCTGGTTCGATTTTGATAATTACGCCGGCCCGCAGCTGGCCGTGGCGCACTATGCCGCGCAGGGGCTACAACGGCTTGCATGGCTCGGCAGCCACCACGATCAAACCTTCGTCAGCCAGCGCCGCCAGGGGTTTCTCGACGCGCTGGAGCAGCACGGGCTGGCGCGCGATAGCTGCTGGCAGGCCGAGCCTAACCGCCGTGAAGGCTATCGCCTGACTCAAACGCTGCTGGCACAGTCAGAGCCGCCGCAGGCGATCGTCGCCGACTGTAATATGCTGGGCGACGGCGCGGCGATTGCACTGCGTGAAGCCGGGCGGCTGACCGGCCCGCAGCGCATTGAGCTGATGGTGTATGACGGGCTGCCCGGCGATTCGGTGATTGCCGAACCGGTTGCCAGCATTGCGCAGGCTACACGCCTCGACGTCGGTCAGCAGGTGGCGGAAATGGTGCTGCGGCTGATGCAGGGCGAAGAGGTGGCAACGCTTCAGGTGCTGTGGCAGCCCGAACTGAAATTGCCCTGATGCTGGCGTAACGCGGCAGGTGTGATAGTCTCGCGCAATATTCACCGCCAGGGACCATCATGAACCGTAAGGCCGCCAAAGCCACCATCAGCGATGTCGCCAAAGCCGCGAACGTCGGCAAAACCAGCGTTTCCCGCTATCTCAACGGCGAGCTAAACGCGCTGTCCGCCGAGCTGAAAACCCGTATCGAAACGGCCATCGCCGAGCTTAACTATCGCCCCAGCCAGATGGCACGCGGCCTGAAGCGCGGGCGCACGCGGCTGATTGGCCTGATCATTGCGGATATCACCAACCCCTACTCGGTTAACGTGCTGAGCGGCATCGAAGCCGCCTGCCGCGCGCACGGCTTTACCCTGCTGATGTGTAATACCAACAACGAAGTGGACCTGGAACAGCACTACCTCAACCTGCTCAGCAGCTATCAGGTAGAGGGGGTGGTGGTGAACGCCGTCGGCATGCGCGAAGAGGCGCTCAATCAGCTGCAGCAGTCGCTGCTGCCCATGGTACTGATTGACCGTAAAATCCCCGATTTCGACTGCGATGTGATCGGGCTGGATAACCCGGCGGCGGCACTTCAGGCCACCGACCACTTGCTGACGCAGGGCTATCGCGCCCTGCTGTTTATCAGCGAACCGCTGGGGCTGGTAAATACCCGCCTCGAGCGCGTGCATGCATTCCATCAGCGCATGGCGCAGCAGCCGGAGCGGGTCGCGGAACATGCCGAGGTGCCGCTTGGCGACGGTGAAAAGCTGGAACAGGTGCTGAGCGACTTTTACCAGCGCCATCAGCACGCCCCGTGCGCAGTGATGGTGGTCAATGGCGCACTGACGCTGCAGGTAGCCCGCGCCCTGCGCCGGCTCAATCTCAACTGGGGTCAGCAGCTTGGCCTGCTGGGCTTTGACGAACTGGAGTGGGCAGAGCTGGCCGGCGTCGGCATCACTACCCTCAAGCAGCCCACCTGGCAAATGGGCTACGCCGCGCTGGAGCAGGTGCTGAAACGCATTGAGGGCGATGAAGCACCGATGCACGAGCAGGTATTTAGCGGTGAACTGATTGTGCGCGGGTCGACGCAGAAGCTGGCCGTTTCAGGATAAACAGCGTTACAGGCTTGCCTGTTCCCTATAGCGGGAACAGGATTTTTTGTTCATTGCCTGCACCTCCTGCGACCTGCCATTTTTAAGAGCTTTCCCCGCCAGAAATTGTTCACATCGTGAGCGCGATCATAAATTCCACTTCTGTCGCTATCTTTTGGAACCGGTTCCAACTAACGTTTTTTCATCAAGTCGGGCGCAAAGGTCCGCAGAATTGCCGGAGGGAAGATGAAAAGAGAAGTGATAGTGGTTACCGCCGCCTACGGCCGCGAGAAAATAGCCGAGCTGGGCGGGCAGCAGGCGCTGCTGCCGATCATTGCCGCCGCCGGAGCCAATGGTGTGGAGATCCGCCGCGAGCTGTTCAGCGCGCAGCAGCTGTCAGCGCTGCCTGAGTTAGCCGACGCGATAGCGGACAGCCGCCTGATGGCGTTCTATTCGGTGCCGGAAGCGCTGTTTATGGCAGACGGTTCGCTTAATCCCAACCTCGATCGGCATTTCAACGAGGCGGAACAGCTTAACGCGCAGCTACTTAAATATTCTCTGGGCCACTATCAGCCCAGCTTTGACTGCAGCGTCCTGCGCGGCAAGCTGGCAGGGAAAAAGGTCCATCTGGTGGTGGAGAACGACCAAACCGCCTGCGGTAAACTGAGCGCGCTTGACCCGTTCTTCCACGCCTGTGGTGAGAGCCGCACCTGTAACGGCATGACTTTCGATATGGGCAACTGGCTGTGGGTTGGCGACCAGCCGCTGCTGGCAGCCGAACGCCTGAGCCGCTTTGTCAGCTATATCCACGTTAAGGCCGCCGTCCCCCACGGAGACAGCTGGCGCGCGGTGGCGCTGGATGATGCCGATAATCTGTGGCGCGAGACGCTGGCTCTTTTACCTGCCGACGTGCCGCGGGCCATTGAGTTTCCGCTGGAAGGGGCCGACCTGGTGGCCGTTACCCGCCACTACGTTGACCTGCTGCGCGAGGAGTAAATCATGACCGTTCAAACCTACCCAACGCTGGATGCCGTGACCATCGGTGAGGCCATGGCGATGTTTGTCGCCAGCGAATGCGGCGATTTGGCCAGCGTGTCGCAGTTCAGCAAACGCATTGCCGGCGCCGAACTCAACGTGGCTATTGGCCTGGCGCGTCTCGGCCTGAACGTCGGCTGGGTCAGCCGCGTGGGTGACGACTCGTTTGGCCGCTTCACCTGTCAGCAGCTCGATCTGGAAGGCGTCGACCGCCGTCAGGTCACCTGTGACCCGCGTTATCCTACGGGTTTCCAGATGAAATCCCGCGTGGATGATGGCTCCGATCCGCTGGTCGAATACTTCCGTAAAGGCTCAGCTGCCAGCCATCTCTCGCCCGCCGATTTTGATCGCGACTACTTTGCCAACGCACGCCACCTGCATCTGAGCGGCGTGGCGGCGGCCATTTCTGACAGCTCGCTGGCGCTGTCTCTGCATGCGGCCCGTGAAATGAAGGCGCTGGGGAAAACCATCTCCTTCGACCCGAACCTACGCCCGGTGCTGTGGTCGAGCGAAGCCGAAATGATTAAACAGCTGAACGGTCTGGCGCAGTACGCCGACTGGGTGCTGCCGGGTATCAAAGAGGGCCAGATCCTGACCGGCTATCAGCAGCCGGAAGCGATTGCCGATTTCTATCTGGCGATGGGCGTGCAGGCGGTGGCGATCAAAACCGGCAGCGACGGCGCCTGGTATAAAACGGCGGCAGGGGAAAAAGGGCAGATTGCGGCGGTGCTCACGGATAACGTGGTGGATACCGTCGGCGCTGGCGATGGCTTTGCCGTCGGAGTGATCAGTGCCCTGCTGGAAGGAAAATCGTTACCCGCAGCGATCCTGCGCGGTAACAAAATCGGTTCTCTGGCAATCCAGGTATCGGGCGACAGCGAAGGGTTACCCACGCGCGCCACGCTGGGTGATTTCTAGCTGTTGCCACTGACCGGAACATAACAAAACCGCATCGCCCTACCACAGAATGCGGACATCGAGGACAGAACTATGAGCAATCAGACAATCGCGCCAAAACGCTGGTGGTACATCATGCCCATCGTGTTTATCACCTACAGCCTGGCGTATCTGGACCGTGCAAACTTTAGCTTTGCTTCCGCTGCGGGGATCAACGAAGACCTCGGCATCACCAAAGGGGTGTCATCCCTGCTCGGTGCGCTGTTCTTCCTCGGCTACTTCTTCTTCCAGATCCCCGGTGCCATCTATGCCGAGCGGCGCAGCGTGAAGAAGCTGGTGTTCTGGTGCCTGATCCTGTGGGGAACCTGCGCCACGCTGACCGGGCTGGTGAGCAACATTCCGATGCTGGCGGCGATCCGCTTTACGCTGGGTGTCGTAGAGGCGGCGGTGATGCCGGCAATGCTGATCTACATCAGCAACTGGTTTACTAAATCCGAACGCTCACGCGCCAATACCTTCCTGATCCTCGGTAACCCGGTTACCGTACTGTGGATGTCGGTCGTGTCTGGCTATCTGATTGAAGCCTTTGGCTGGCGCGAGATGTTTATTATCGAAGGCTTCCCGGCGGTGATCTGGGCAGTCGCCTGGTGGTTCCTGGTGCAGGATAAACCGGCGCAGGCCAAATGGCTGAGCGATGCGGAGAAAGCCGCGCTGCAGGCGCAGCTGCAAAAGGAGCAGGAGGGCCTGAAGGCGGTACGCAACTACGCCGAAGCCTTTAAGTCGCGCAACGTTATCATCCTGTGCGCCCAGTACTTTACCTGGAGCATCGGCGTGTACGGCTTTGTGCTGTGGCTGCCATCTATCCTGCGTAACGGTACCGGGATGGGCATGGTCGAAGCTGGCTGGCTGTCGGCGGTCCCCTATCTGGCCGCAACCATTGCGATGATCGTTGTCTCCTGGGCCTCTGATAAGTTACAAAACCGCAAACTGTTTGTCTGGCCATTGCTGCTGATTGGTGCGCTGGCGTTTTTAGGTTCATATTTGGTGGGGCCAGGCAACTTCTGGCTCTCATATGCCCTGCTGGTGATTGCCGGGGCGGCAATGTACGCACCTTATGGCCCGTTCTTTGCCATTATCCCGGAGATGCTGCCGCGTAATGTCGCCGGCGGCGCGATGGCCCTGATCAATGCGATGGGCGCCCTGGGATCGTTTCTTGGCTCGTGGGTGGTCGGTTACCTGAACGGCGCCACCGGCAGCCCGTCCGCGTCCTATATCTTTATGGGTGGGGCATTACTGATTTCCGTCGGACTGACGCTGGCCGTAAAACCGGCGCGTAACAAGCAACAGCCGCTGCCCGACTGCGCTAAACACGCTTAATGCTTTTGGAGAAATGAATGAAACCTTCTGTGGTGCTGTATAAATCGTTGCCTGAAGACCTGCGTGCAAAGCTGGATGACCATTTCAGCGTGACTGAAATCAACGGCTTAACCCCGAAAACCGTCGCGCAACATGCTGACGCCTTCCGTCATGCCGAGGGGATCCTCGGCTCCGGCGGCAAAGTGGATGCGGAGTTTCTACAGCACGCGCCGAAGCTGCGCGCCGCCTCTAGCGTCTCGGTCGGTTACGACAACTTTGACGTCGCCGCGCTCAACGACCGCAAAGTGCTGCTGATGCACACCCCGACGGTGCTGACCGAAACGGTGGCCGATACCATGATGGCGCTGGTGCTCAGCTCCGCACGCCGCGTGGTCGAAATGGCGGAACGCGTGAAGGCGGGCGAATGGCAGGGCAGTTTCGGGGCGGAGTGGTTCGGCATTGATGTCCACCACAAGAAGCTCGGCATTCTGGGCATGGGCCGCATCGGTCTGGCGCTGGCGCAGCGTGCGCACCTCGGTTTCGGCATGCCGATCCTGTATAACGCGCGTAAGCATCATGAAGAGGC
Source organism: Erwinia aphidicola (assembly GCF_024169515.1). Lineage (NCBI taxonomy): Bacteria > Pseudomonadati > Pseudomonadota > Gammaproteobacteria > Enterobacterales > Erwiniaceae > Erwinia > Erwinia aphidicola. Next base: position 1,676,688 of record NZ_JAMKCQ010000001.1, read on the forward strand.
CGAGCAGCGCTTTGACGCGCAGTACTGCGACCTGGATACCCTGCTGGCCGAGTCAGACTTCCTCTGCATCAGCCTGCCGCTGACCGAGCAGACCCATCACCTGATCGGGCGTGAGCAGCTGGCGAAGATGAAGAAAAGCGCGGTGCTGATTAACGCCGGGCGCGGCCCGGTGGTCGATGAGCAGGCGCTGATCGACGCATTGAAAGATGGCACGATTCACGCTGCCGGGCTGGACGTGTTTGAGCGGGAGCCGCTGCCGGTCAGCTCAGAGCTGCTGCAGCTGCGCAACGTGGTGGCGCTGCCGCATATCGGCTCCGCGACCCATGAGACCCGCTACGGTATGGCGAAGGACGCGGTAGATAACCTGATTGCCGCGTTAACCGGTAAGGTGGAGAAGAACTGCGTTAATCCACAGATATTGTCCCAGGACTGAGGCACGCCAAAACGGGCGGGGCATGCCCCGCCCCTACCGCGGGGAGGGTTACTCCGTCGCGATCGGCGTTTGGTTAATCTCTACCGTGTCATCCCCCTGGATCTGCTTCACGCGCTGTTCAACCTTCTGCACCGCGCTGGCGTCCTTCAGTAGGGAATAGGTCAGCGTAAATTCGGTGCTCTGCCCCGGCTGCAGCTGTTTCACTCTTCCCTGCTCTTTCTCGATTGTCACCGGATAAGCATAGTTGGTGCCCGGCTCAATCCCGGTGACATAACCCTGCTTCAGGGTGTCGGTGTTCTTCCACATGGTCAGCAGCGGCAGCTGGCGGGTATCAAACTCAATCGCGGCCCCCTTGTCGCCCTTGCTGTTAATCACCGCCGCCACGGTTTTGCCATTGCTGTCCGCTTTGGGCTGCAGGTTAAACACCATCTCGTCGAAATCTTTGGTCGGCGCGCCATAAACGTTCCAGCCATCCAGCCCTTTTTTGGCGTAGTCGTTAAAAGGCGATACTGATTTCAGCGGGGCGATAAAGCGCGCGTCTTTTTCCAGGATCGGCGTGCCGAAGTTACTGTGGTAGATAATCTGGTAGTCGTGCGGATAGTCTGCCTCATTGGTCAGCACATCATGCACGGTGAACGAGTCCGAGCCCGGCACGTAACGCAGCTCGGTCCAGGTTTCGAGTTTCGCCTTCTTAAAGGTGACCTCTTTCAGCAGCCCGCGAATGCGAATTTCATGCGGGGCTTGATCATCAACAATCACTTCCACCTTCGACGCTGGCGTGTTGCCCGCCTTGCCGTGCAGGGTGTAGATCATCCCGTCTTTGGTCACCGGGTGCCCGGTCCACTCAAAGCCGCAGCGCACCATCATCTCGTTGAATCCTTCCAGCCAGCCCAGCCCGTTACGGCTCTCCAGGTTGATATAGGCCGGGTTGACCACTTCCTGCACCGGAGAATCCCAGCCCAGGCGCACGCCGTGACCGCTGACGTGCAGCAGATCCATACCGCGCGTCGGGCTGAGCGCGATGGTGAGCCCATTTTTGCTGGTCAGCGTCAGCACTTTGGAGCCCTCCTGCTTGCCGCCGTGCAACACCTTTTGCTCAATGCTGAAACTCTCGCCTGGCAACTTCAGCTGCTGGCTGCTAATTTGCCAGTTGCCCTTTTCTGTCCCGCTTTCAGCATCCGTCAGCAGCCAACTTTGCGCCGCAGCCTGACCGCTAAGAATCGCCAACACACACCCTGACAGAACTGTTTTTCTCATCTCTTTATCCCTTTAGCTGAATTGATTTAGCTTTATGCGGGTCCAGACTACAAATCACCGGCAGATAAAAACGTGACAACCATCACCGCCTGACTTTTAAGCTGTTTTTGCTCCATTAAACGCGATGTTGGTCACGTAAAAATGATGAGTCAGGATTAATTACATAAATAAATGTGATGTTTAGCGGAAGATTGAGCGGGATGTAAAAAACGATTCAGCTATGGGGTGCTGCTCGCCCTCTGCAAGTAAGGGCTGCCCCGATCCTACACCGCTCGCCCTCCTGCTTAGGGGCCAGGCAGGCTGGCACAATCAGACAAATGCGATTCTGCCGCCGCAGCATTGCATTCATCCGTCTGCTGACGTTAAGGTGGTCCTCCTGAGGACTAACAAGTGATTAACAGGGTATGAGCTTTTCGGCATTTGGTGACAAATTTACGCGCCACTCGGGCATCTCTCGTCTGATGGAAGATATGGGCGAAGGCTTACGCACGCCGGGGACGGTGATGCTCGGCGGCGGTAATCCCGCGCAGATCCCGGCGATGAACGACTATTTCCAGCAGCTGCTGCAGCAGATGCACGACGAAGGCAAGCTGGCGGAAGCGCTGTGTAACTACGATGGCCCACGCGGTAAAAGCACCCTGCTGGATTCACTCTCCCGGCTGCTGCGCGATGAGCTGGGCTGGCAGATCGCCCCCGAAAATATCGCCCTGACCAACGGTAGCCAGAGCGCCTTCTTCTATCTGTTTAACCTGTACGCTGGCCGCCGCGCCGACGGCAGTATGAAACGCGTGCTGTTCCCTCTGGCCCCGGAATACCTTGGCTATGCCGATGCCGGACTGGATGAAGATCTGTTTGTCTCAACGCGCCCGAATATCGAACTGCTGCCGGAAGGCCAGTTCAAGTATCACGTCGATTTTGAGCACCTGCATATCGGCGACGATACCGGGCTGATCTGCGTATCGCGCCCGACCAACCCGACCGGCAATGTCATCACCGATGAGGAGCTGCTGAAGCTGGATGCGCTGGCGCAGCAGCATCAGATCCCGCTGCTGATCGATAACGCTTATGGCGTGCCGTTCCCCGGTATTATCTTCAGCGAGGCGCGCCCGCTGTGGAACCCTAACATTATTCTGTGCATGAGCCTGTCCAAGCTCGGCCTGCCGGGCTCGCGCTGCGGCATCATTATTGCCGATGAGAAAGTGATCTCCGCCATCAGCAATATGAACGGCATTATCAGCCTGGCACCCGGCAGCATTGGCCCGGCGATCGCTAATGAGATGATCCAGCGCGGCGATCTGCTGCGGCTCTCTGAAGAGGTAATTAAGCCGTTCTACCAGCAGCGGGTTAACCAGACAATCGCCGTTATTCGCCGCTATTTATCCCCCGAACGCTGCCTGATCCATAAACCGGAAGGGGCGATTTTCCTCTGGCTGTGGTTTAAAGACCTGCCGATCACCACCGAAGTGCTGTACCAGCGCTTAAAACAGCGCGGCGTGCTGATGGTGCCGGGGCACTTCTTCTTCCCGGGGCTGGAGCAGGCGTGGCCGCATACGCATCAGTGCATGCGCATGAACTATGTGCCGGACAGCGAGAAGATTGAGCGCGGAATTGCGATTCTGACGGAAGAGGTCGAGCGGGCGCATTGCGAAGGCTAACGCCGCAAGAGCGGATAGAACAAGGGCCGCCAGCTGGCGGCCCGTAAGCATGTTATTTCATGATTTCGATACGGCGCGGTTTATTGGCTTCAGGCACCACGCGCTCAAGGTCGATATACAGCAGGCCATTTTCCAGTTTGGCATCACGCACGTGTACGTGCTCGGCCAGCTGGAATTTACGCTCGAAGTTGCGCTCGGCAATGCCCTGATAGAGATAGGTGCGTTCCTGCTGCTCTTCCGGGTGCGAACCGCGCACGCTGAGCAGGTTGTCGTGGGAGGTGATCTCCAGTTCGCTTTCCGCGAAGCCCGCCACGGCAATGGTAATTCGGTAGTTGTTTTCTGCCACCAGCTCCACATTGTACGGAGGGTAGCCGCCATTGTTGTTGCTCTGACCCTGGCTGGATTCCAGCAGGTTGATCAGACGGTCAAAGCCAATGGATGAACGATACAGTGGGGCAAGGTCAAAATTACGCATGTTGCAGCTCCTGATAGTCAGCGAGATGTGATTAACAAAGTCGATCCTCCACATTGGACGGACCGCCGGTTCAGTAAACGCTGCCCTGTCGGCGCAGGCTTCACTGACCGTAAGAGTAAAATGGTGACAGACGCGATGCTTTCAAGGGGAAAATGCGATTTTTTTAACCGGAAAGCAGTGAATGTCATACACTCAGGGATGAGTTTGCCGGAACACGATGCCAGCCACCACAGAGTGGACTACGCTTTTTTGCGCACACCGGCGACAAGTCTCAGCAGGCTTGCCATAACAAGGGATATTGATGATGAACGCATTAAAGAAGTGCCATATTGCCGGTTTTATTGCCTGCGTTTCGCTGGTCAGCACCAGCGGCTGCTCCAGCGTGATGATGCACTCCGCGCCTTACGAGGGTTACTACCCCGGCACGCGCGCCAGCGCAGAGACGATCGTCGATAAAAACAGCGGCTGGGTGATGAAACCGCTGGCCGCTATCGATCTGCCGTTCTCGGCGGTGCTGGATACCCTGCTGCTGCCGATGGACTATTACCGCTCCGGCGACAAAGGGGAAGATGACTCCCCGCGCGCGCGCGTGCTGCGCAGCGAGCAGGCCAATCATACCGATGCCATCATGAATGAAACCATGGCCCCGATGTCGCCCACCCGCGATGCCGCACCTTCACCCGCCAGTGGCGCTAGCCACGCACCCGCGCGATAAATATCTGCCGCCACGGGTCGCCGTCCCGCAAATAGGCGACTGACTCACCGTCCGGCGAGAACACCACCGCATCCGCTACCGGCGGGATTGCGCTGCGTGCGGTAATGCGCCGCACAGCTCCGCTGGCAAGCTGACAAATCATCACGCTGTTATCGCAGACGAACACCAGCTGCTGCCCGTTCGGGTGCCAGCTGAACGCCGACTGAATGCTGTGCTGGCCGTGCGTTACCTGCCGCGGCTCGCCCCCCAGTGGGGAAACGGTCCACAGCTGCACCACCTCCGCCTCGTCCGCCATCAGAAAAGCAATCGCGCTGCCGTCCGGCGAGCTACGCAGCCAGTGGCGCGGGGTTCTGGCCAGGCCACGGCGGGTAAAGGTCAGGCGCCGCTGTTTTACGCCGCGCGGTGGCGCTGGCAGGCTGTGTGCGGTGCCTTCCAGCGGCGCGTCCCCGGCCAGCGCATAGTCGGCACTGTTTTCCGGCAGATCGACAATAAACACCTCGGCCACTTTCTCGCCGCCTGGCGCGACGGTATCGCCAATAAAGGCCAGCGCCCAGCGCTGACGGCTACCGTCGGCGCGCTGATACCCCCGATTTCCTACCCAGCCCTCTTCATAGGCGCGGTTGATTTCATCGCTGCCCGGCAGCGGCTGAACGGTGGTGCGGCTCACCAGCACGCAGTAGTGGCTGCCGTCATATTCACGCGGATGGTTTTTTGGCGGGCAGACCGCATGCAGCGGCACCGCCACGCCCACATTGCGCAGGTCCTGCTTCACGTCCAGCTCATGCATCACGTGGTCGTTATAGGTAAAGCTCAGGCGTGAACCGTCCGGGCTGAACACGTGCACGTGCGAGCCGCCGCGCAGCGCCCCGGCGGTAAACGGCGGGGTGATATCGCAGGCATCAAGATTTTCCGCCACCCCGTGCTGAACGATCACCCCGCGCCGATGATGGAAATCATACTTCCACTGGCTGTCCGGGTGCTCGGGGCCGTGAATGCAGACGTAGCGCGGGGGCAGGTCCGGGCTGGCGGTTACCACGCCAACGTGCGCACCGTCGCGCGCCTGATAGAGCACCTCGGTGTCACCGCTGCTGGCGTTCACCCGCTCAATGGTCAGGCCGGTAAAGGAGGCGCCGGAAGGGCGCACGTCGTACACCAGCCACTGGCTGTCCGCGGTCCAGACATTGATATTGGTCAGCTGGTGGTGGCGCGGGGCGAAGGTGAGTTGCTTTTCTTTCATAGAAGGCCGTTGAAAAGGGGGGCGGGGAGGATCCCCGCCACCGATGACTAAGGATAGTGGTGGATACGGCGGATGCAGAATATCCGCCGTCTGACGCGGTCAGGCAGGTTACAGCACGAACTTCTCAATCGCGTGGGCGACGCCATCTTCAAAGTTCGGCCGGGTGACAAACTGCGCCATCGCCTTCACTTTCTCAATGCCGTTGCCCATCGCCACGCCGGTTCCGGCATATTCCAGCATTGCCAGGTCATTCTCCTGGTCGCCGATAGCCATCACCTCTTCACGCTTCAGCCCCAGCAGATCCGCCAGCGCTTTAACGCCCGCTCCTTTATTGACGCTTTTATCGAGGATTTCGAGGTAGTAAGGCGAACTTTTCATGATGGTGTAGCGATCGTACGCTTCCTGCGGGATCTGTTTAATCGCCGCATCCAACTGTTCTGGCGGGTCGATCATCATCACTTTCGGGAAGCTCAGGCTGCGGTCCATTTCAGCGACGTCGCGCTGGCGCAGCGGAATACCGGTCAGCCACGCCTCATGGACGGTATATTCACTGATATCCTTATTCGGCGTGAACAGCTCGGTTTTGGTCAGCGCCTGGAAATGCACGCCCAGCTCGCGCGCCAGCTTTTCGAAGTAGAGATAATCATCGAAATGCAGCGCCACTTCCGCCACGCACTCACCGCTTTCCGCCTTTTGAACCAGTGCGCCGTTGTTGGTGATGCAGTACTGCCCCGGCTGCTGTAAATCCAGCTCCCTCAGGTAGTTCTGGACGCCGACAAACGGGCGCCCGGTCGCCAGGACAATCGCCACGCCGTTATCGCGCGCCGCCTGAATGGCCTGCTTCACGCCTGGGGTGATCTGGTGCTGTGGATTCAGTAACGTGCCGTCCATATCAATCGCAATCAGTTTTATCGCCATACCATCCTCGTTAGCCAACAGTTTGTTCCCATGCTAGCGCGATTCAGCTCATGATCACCAGCCTGATTACGCGCTGAACGGCACGCATCCATCAGCGCTGCGCTGCCAGCGGTTTATTAACAAAGAAACCGTAGCTGATCGCACCCAGCATCAGCAGCCCGGCCCCGAGCAGGAACACGTTGGTGAATTTTCCGGTCATATCCAGAATCACCCCGGTAACAATCGGTGCCATTGCGGCGCCAAGGAAGCCGCCAAAGTTCTGAATCGCCCCGAGTGACGCCACCTGATCCTTCGGCGCGATGTCGGTCGCCAGCGTCCAGATAGCCCCCTGTGGCATCTGCGAGCAGAAGTAGCCCAGCGACAGCAGGGTAATCGCCAGCGGGGTACTGTCGACGAACGGGATCGGGGCGACAAAGCAGGCTGCCAGCGCCGCCCCCGCAACGATGGGGATCTTACGCGCGTGAATGGCCTTCATGCCGCCTCGCACCAGCTTATCGGACAGCATCCCGCCCACCAGCACGCCGAGGATCCCGGCAAAGAAGGGAATCGAGGCAATCCAGCCGGTCTGCTTCAGGCTAAAGCCGAGCGATTTTTCCAGATAGCTTGGCAGCCAGGTGAGATACACCCAGATGGTAAACATGATGGAGAAGTTACCGATCACCATAAACCACGTGGTGCGGTGCTTAAACAGCGCGCCCCAGCTGGTTTTGACCACGTTTTCCCCGGCGGCCGTGACGCTGCGGTGCCCGGCATGGATCAGCGCATCTTCACGCGCATCCGGATCGCGGTAAAACTTCCACCACGCCAGCAGCAGTGGGAGCCCCATCAGGCCGATTGCCATAAACATCCCGCGCCAGCCAAAGCTCAGCAGCAGCACGGTCAGGATTGGCGGGGCGATGGCGTTAGCGATCTGCGAACCGGTATTGATGATTGAGGTTGGCAGGCCGCGCTCTTTATCGCCAAACCAGCGGTGGGTGATTTTAATGCCGGAGGTAAAGAACGGCGATTCGGAAATACCCAGCAGCATACGCAGGCCGTAAAACACCGAGTAGCTGTTGACAAAAGCGGCGAGGAAAGTGAAGCCGGACCACAGCCCCAGCGCCCAGGAGAACATGCGTTTCGGGCCGAACTTATCCACCAGCCAGCCCGCCGGCAGGTTGGCCAGCGCATACGGCCAGAGGAAGGCCGACAGCAGCAGCCCCATTTCGGTCTGCGAGAAGCCAAACTCGGCGGCAATGGTGGTGTTGGCGATGCTGAGATTGGCGCGATCCAGATAGTTAACCACCGCTGCCAGCAGCAGGATAAAGATAATGCCCCAGCGCAGGCGAGAGATCGGCGGCCGGTTGGCGGCCAGCGGCTGCACGGAGGAGGTTGCGGCTACAGAGGTCTCTTTCATGATGATGTCTCGTCAGTAAACAGGCTCAGGTGAATTTTGATTACCGCTTTGCGGATGCGGGAAACACCGTGGGTCTGGCAACAGGGGCGATGAACATCATGGGGAAACAGCACCACAAAGGTATCCGCTTCCAGCGCAATCATCGATTCATTGTGGGTCTGATGGTAGAACACGATATCGCGCTGTTCGGCGTCGTCTTCGACTACCACATGGCTTGGGTGCGCGCGCGCCACGCCGATGCTCTCTTCACCGGACAGCAGATACTGAATATCAACATAGTTAACATGTGACTCGGCGCGGCGGGCGCTGGCCGGTTCGGTTGCCATGGTCTGATAGAGGCAGAACATCTTATTATCCGGCAGGATGTCGAATTTTCCCGGTTCCAGCGCGGCAAAATCCGTGGCGGCAATCCATTCCAAAGCCTGATTAATCACCGGGTGCAGGGTGTGACGTTCCCTCGCCCAGTCGTTGCGATCGCAAAAAATCATCGTCGTTGTCCCGTATTGTTATTTGTTTGGCGGGTGTGGGTACAGCGGGCAGCCCCTGGTAGCGCTGCCCGGCGCGAACAGCTAGCCCGCGATTTTCTTCTGCCACAGCGTGGTGCCCTGCTGGATTTGATCCAGCAGCACGCCGAGGCCCCAGAATTTTTCCAGCACGTTATCTTTGTTCACGCGGCAGAACTCGCTGCTGAACGTGCCCAGATGCTGATGATAAATTTTGGCATTTTTCGGGTAGCCCAGCGTCTCCGTGACCGCGGACAGCGACAGGAACAGCGACAGCTCCTGGGCTTTTTCCGGCTGCTCTGCCCCGTGGTGATACAGCCAGTGATACAGCTCCGGGTGGAAGTTGGTAAACACACCGCTGAAGCCTTTCGAGCCTGCCTGGATAGCGGGCCAGGCGATCGCCGCGTTGGCGTTGATGATATTGAACGGCGTGCCCTCTGCCAGCTTCACGCGGCGCTGCACGGTCGGCAGGTCGCAGCTGACATCTTTCAGCACCACGAAGCGGCCGCTTTTGGCGCAGAAGCTGAACTCTTCGTCGCTCAGCAGGCGGCGATACGGGGCCGGGCACTCGTAAAGGCCAAGCGGCATGCTGGCTGGCAGGGCTTCCAGCAGCGCGTTCAGCGTGGAGAAGAACACCTCGCTACCCTCGTTTTTCGGGTCAAGATGGTTGGTCACCAGCACCAGCGCATCGATGCCGGTGGCGGCCATCGCGCTCAGCTCTTCGATCTGCGCGTCAAGCGCATCGCTGATATGTCCGGAGGCAATCACCGGTACGCGGCCCTGCACTTTGCCGACCACAAATTCCGCAAGCGATACGCGCTCCTGCAGCGACAGGAACTGCATTTCGCTCGACTGACAGACGGCAAACAGCGCATCCACGCCCTGCGTCAGATACCAGTCAATTAAACGTTCGAGGCCCGGATAGTCGATCTGGTTATCAGGGGTAAACGGCGTCAACATCACCGGGACAATGCCTTCAATCTTCTTCATCTTGTTCTCCTGATGGCAGCGTACTGCCTGAAAATGGGGCGGTTCAGCGCTGCGCCAGTCGCGCAACCACCTGGGGGTGATCGGGCATATTGCTGGCCCCTTCACGCTCCACCGCCAGTGAAGCAAACGCCGCGGCATAGGTCGCCGCCTGCGCAATGGTCTGTCCGCTTGCCAGCGCGGCGGCGAAGGCGCCGTTAAAGGCATCGCCCGCGCCGGTGGTATCAACGCTGAGCGCCGGAAATGCCGGAATATGCTGGAACTGGCCGTTATCGAGGATCAGCGCGCCGCGCGAGCTCATGGTGATAATCACCCGCTTCGCGCCCTGGCGCACGATGGCCTGCGCCGCTTCTCTGGCGCTCTCCAGATCCGTCACCTCAACCCCCGAGAGCAGCGACGCCTCGGTCTCATTGGGGGTGATCACGTCGACATACTGCAGGCATTTGAGTACATCGTCCGAGAACGGTGCCGGATTCATAATCACCCGCACGCCCAGCGTATTGGCCAGCTTCATGGCGTTGAGCGTGGCGGAGAAGTTGTTCTCCAGCTGTAGCAGCAAGACGTCAGCGCCGGACAGCTCGTGCGTCATCTCCGCCACTTCGCCATCGGTGAGCGTCTGATTGGCGCCGGAGTAGATGGCGATCATGTTTTCGCCATCCTGCTGCGACACATAGATAATCGCATTGCCGGTCGGCTCGCTTTCACTCTGATAGAGCTTGAAGGAGTGAATATCCGATGCCGAAAGGTGATCGAAAGCAAACTGGCTGAACTGGTCTTTACCCACTTTAGAGACAAAGTGCACCCGCGCCCCGGTACGGCTGGCGGCCATTGCCTGATTGGCCCCTTTGCCACCCGGACCCAGCGTGCTGCCAAGCGCCAGCAGCGATTCACCGCCTCTGGGAAAGCGCGCGACCTTCGCCACGATATCGACGTTAAACGAGCCAAGGATACACACCCGCCCCTGAGTTTTACGCTTGCCGCGCTGCCCGCTCAGGCGCTGGCTCTCCAGCCGCTGCAGCAGCACCTCAAAGTTGCCGCCGGTCTCTGAAATCAGCCTGGCCTGCAGATTGCGGCGTAACACCATCGCCCCGCCGTGGCAGCGCTGAATCAATCCCAGCCCCGCCAGCGCCGCCAGATCGCTGCGAATCGTCTCTTTCGATACGGCAAAGGTCCCGGCCAGCCAGGCGACGCTCAGCGTTTCATGGCGATCGAGATACTCAAGAATGTGGTTACGCCGCTGTTCCAGATACATAGTCACCTCTTTGTATTAAGAGACTAAGGGAGCACGATACGTTTAAAAGTGATAGCGGTCATAGCGCGCGGGGAAAAACGGAAGCAAACGGAAGGGAAACCAAAGGGTGGAATGGTAGGCTGCTATTTTAAGCTAAGCCTGTAGTTAAAATAACCATCGGCACTCATTTAACTTAACCACGGGTCAGTGATATGTCGATGCGCTTAACATGACGAGCAGACGTGTCGAAATTATGCTCTTTTTTCGACATGAGAAAAATAACGCGCAGAGTGCAGGCGAAAAAAAAGCAGACCCGAAAGTCTGCTTTCTACTGTGGGGCGACCGGAAAAGAAGGTCGCCCGAAGGAGGTTTATCAATCAGATATCGATGTTCGCCGCGCGCAGGGCGTTCTCTTCGATAAAGGCGCGGCGCGGTTCTACCGCATCGCCCATCAGGGTGGTGAACAGCTGGTCGGCCGCCACGGCGTCTTTGATGGTCACGCGCAGCATACGGCGGCTATCCGGATCCATGGTGGTTTCCCACAGCTGCTCCGGGTTCATTTCGCCCAGACCTTTATAACGCTGTACCGACAGGCCACGGCGCGACTCTTTCACCAGCCAGTCCATCGCCTGCTCGAAGCTGGCAATCGGCTGACGGCGCTCGCCGCGCTCGATAAAGGCATCTTCTTCGATCAAGCCGCGCAGTTTCTCACCGAGGGCGCAGATTTTGCGATATTCGCCGCCGAGCATAAACTCGGTATCCAGCGGATAATCGGTATCAACCCCGTGCGTTTTAATACGCAGCACCGGCTCGAAGATATGCAGCTCACGGTTTTCGCGTACCAAGCCGCTAAAGGTGCTGCCGTGCTGGTCGTTATCGTTAAGGTACTTAACCAGCCCGTCCAGCCAGCCCTGCACCGGCGCTTCCGCCGCCAGATCGCTCAGCGTCGCATGGTAGATCAGCGCATTGAGCAGGGCAACCGGATAGCGGCGCTCCATACGTTTGATCATCTTGCGCGTGCTGTTGAACTCAGACACCAGATCTTCCAGCGGCTTGCCGCCCAGCGCTGGCGCACTGGCGTTAGCGTGCAGCGTCGCCCCGTCCAGCGCGATAGCGATCTGATACTGGTCCATCGCCTCATCGTCTTTAATGTACTGTTCCTGCTTGCCTTTTTTCACCTTGTACAGCGGTGGCTGAGCGATATACACGTGGCCACGCTCGATGATTTCCGGCATCTGGCGGTAGAAGAAGGTCAGCAGCAGCGTACGGATGTGAGAACCATCGACGTCCGCATCGGTCATGATGATGATGCTGTGATAGCGCAGCTTGTCCGGGTTGTACTCGTCACGACCAATGCCGCAGCCCAGCGCGGTGATCAGCGTTGCCACTTCCTGAGAAGCCAGCATCTTGTCGAAGCGGGCTTTCTCAACGTTGAGGATTTTACCCTTCAGCGGCAGGATGGCCTGGTTCTTACGGTTACGCCCCTGCTTGGCAGAGCCGCCCGCAGAGTCCCCTTCCACCAGGTAGATTTCGGACAGCGCCGGATCACGCTCCTGGCAGTCGGCCAGTTTGCCCGGCAGGCCAGCCAGGTCGAGCGCGCCTTTACGGCGGGTCATCTCACGCGCGCGGCGTGCAGCTTCACGCGCGCGCGCGGCGTCAATAATTTTACCCACGACGATTTTGGCATCGCCCGGGTTTTCCAGCAGGTATTCAGACAGCAGTTCGTTCATCTGCTGCTCAACCGCCGATTTCACTTCGGAAGAGACCAGTTTATCTTTGGTCTGAGAGGAGAATTTCGGGTCCGGCACTTTCACCGAAACCACGGCAATCAGCCCTTCACGCGCATCGTCACCGGTGGCGCTCACTTTGGCCTTCTTGCTGTAGCCTTCTTTATCCATGTAGGCGTTAAGGGTACGGGTCATGGCGGCGCGGAAGCCAGCCAGGTGCGTACCGCCGTCGCGCTGCGGGATGTTGTTGGTAAAGCAGTAGATGTTTTCCTGGAAACCGTCGTTCCACTGCAGCGCCACTTCCACACCAATGCCGTCTTTCTCGGTGGAGAAATAGAACACATTCGGGTGGATCGGGGTTTTGTTCTTATTCAGATACTCAACGAACGCCTTGATACCACCTTCGTAGTGGTAATGGTCGTTCTTGCCGTCACGCTTGTCTTCCAGCTTGATTGATACGCCGGAGTTCAGGAACGACAGCTCACGCAGACGCTTAGCCAGAATTTCGTATTCGAACTCGACCACGTTGGTAAAGGTCTGATGGCTTGGCCAGAAACGCACGCGCGTCCCGGTCAGATCGGTTTCACCGGTCACGCTCAGCGGGGCCTGCGGCACGCCGTGCACGTAGATCTGCTGATGGACTTTGCCTTCGCGGCGGATGGTCAGCTCCAGTTTTTCCGACAGGGCGTTAACCACGGAAACCCCTACGCCGTGCAGGCCGCCGGAAACTTTGTATGAGTTATCATCGAACTTACCGCCCGCGTGCAGCACGGTCATGATCACTTCAGCGGCAGAGATACCCTCTTCTTCGTGAATGCCGGTCGGAATACCACGGCCATCATCGACAACGGAGACAGAGTTATCCGCATGAATGGTAACCAGAATGTCTTTACAGTGACCGGCGAGCGCTTCGTCAATGGCGTTATCCACGACCTCAAATACCATGTGATGCAGACCGGTGCCGTCATCCGTATCGCCGATATACATACCCGGGCGCTTGCGTACCGCATCGAGCCCTTTTAGAACTTTGATACTGGAGGAGTCATAAGAATTCGACATCAACTTTTCTCGCTCGTTTAATCTTCAGGTTGAACCGCTATTTTACCCTGTTCTACGTTGAACATCTTGCCCTTTTCATCAGTCATATCGAAGACATGCTCGGCCGCAATGGCACTGACAAAAACCTGGGCCTGAGTGGCTTTTAAGCGCGCTGCCAGCAGGTGGCGGCGCGTTTCGTCCAGCTCAGAGGCAAAATCATCTATCAGATACAGGCAACGTCGCCCGTTCTGTCGGGTGAGAAACTCACCCTGCGCCAGTCTCAGGGCGCACATCAGCAGCTTTAACTGGCCGCGAGACAGTAAATCTTCCACCGGCGTCCCCTCAGCGCGAATACGAAAATCCGCCTTATGAGGGCCGCTGGCCGTGTAGGTCAATGCCCGATCGCGCTCAAAATTGCGTTCGAGCAGGTCGGCGTAATCACTCTCTTTGTCCCAGCCGCGCTGAAAGGAGAAGCTCAGCTGAAACTCCGGCAGGAACTGCGCGCAGGTGGCGTTGATATCCGCCGCTATCGCTTCGCTGTAGGCGGCACGCCAGGTGCTTATCTGCTCTGCCAGCGGTGCCAGCTCCTGGTCCCAGGCGCGGATCTGCTGGTAGCGCGACACCTGGCGCAGCGCGGCGTTGCGCTGCTTCAGCAGGCGACGCAGGTTGCTCCAGGCGTTAAAAAATCCCGGCTCGTTATGAAAACAGCCCCAGTCGATATAGGCACGACGGTACTTGGGGCCGCCGTTTAACAGCGTGAAGCCCTCCGGGGTGATCAGCTGCATAGGCAGCATCTGCGCCAGCTCGGCCACTTTATGGCCGTCGCTGCCGTCAATGCGCACCTTGCTGTCACCGGCGCGGTTTTTCGTCAAGCCCACGGAAACTTCACGCTCATTGCCGGCAATACGCCCGTGCAGCACAAACGCATCCTGCTCGTGGCGGATCACGCGGCCCGCCTGCAGGCTGCGAAACGCCCGGCCATGCCCCAGGGTGTAAATCGCTTCCAGCACGCTGGTTTTACCGCTGCCGTTTGGCCCCACCAGGAAATTAAATCCGGGAGCCAGCGCCAGGTCCGCGTTTTCGATATTACGGAAGTCTTTGATAAGAAGGCGGGTTAAAGCCATAACGAATCCAGCGTGAAGGGGATTTTACCTGACATATGCGATCCAGGCCGTCGGCGGCGCAGCCAGTCTGGTTACGGCCAGCGCACAGAACTTGGGAGCATACTGAAGTATGTGACCAAGGGCGAGCACTGCCCGGGACCAGAATGGCAAGTAAGCCAGGCCGATATTCTCTACAATCTCATCGGCATGACAACGTAGGCTGCAGACTGACTGGCCGCATCTTCGATCTGCACGCTGGACACGGAGTCGGTCAGCAGCAGACGCACGTTCTCGCACTTCAGCGCGTTAAGCACATCCAGCACGTAGCTGACGTTAAAGCCAATTTCGAGATCGGTGCCGCCGTAGGTGACATCCAGCATCTCTTCCGCTTCTTCCTGCTCCGGGTTATTCGCGGTAATTTTCAGCTGATTTTCGCTGATATACAGGCGAACGCCGCGGAACTTCTCGTTGGAGAGAATGGCGGCACGCGAGAAGGCCTGCTTCAGCAGATCGCAGCTGGCATCCAGCGTTTTGTCCGGATTCTTCGGCAATACGCGGCGATAGTCCGGGAAACGGCCATCAACCAGCTTCGAGGTAAAGATAAAGTCACCCACGTGCGCACGAATATTGTTGCTGCCGATCTGCACCTGCAGTGGCGTGTCGCCACCATCCAGCAGACGCACCAGCTCAATCACCCCTTTACGCGGCACGATCACCGAATGGCTCGGCAGCGTTTGGCCGACCGGCATCGAGCAGACTGCCAGACGGTGCCCGTCGGTTGCCACGGTGCGCAGCTCTTCGCCTTCGGTTTCAAACAGCATCCCGTTGAGGTAGTAGCGCACGTCCTGATGAGCCATAGAGAACTGCGTGGCTTCGATCAGGCGCTTCATCGTCGCCTGCGGCAGAGTGAATTCAACTTCACTCTGCCAGTCGTCGAGGTTCGGGAAGTCGCTGGCGGGCAGGGTGGAGAGCGAGAAGCGGCTGCGGCCGGAGCGCACCAGCATTCTTTCGCCGTCCAGAATCACCGCGATCTCCGCACCTTCCGGCAGGCCACGGCAGATATCAAAGAATTTGCGCGCCGGCACGGTAGTCGCGCCCGGTTCGTGGTCCTGCGTCAGCGCAACGCGGGCCACCATCTCCATTTCTAAATCGGTACCGGTCAGCAGCAGGGTGCCTTCATTAACCTGCAGCAGCAGGTTACCGAGGATAGGCAGCGTCGGGCGGCCGCCTAACGGGCTGCTGACCTGCTGTAATGGCTTGAGTAAATGCTCGCGTTCTACAATAAATTTCATAGTCAGGAAGATAGTGTTCTGATGAGATTTGAGAAATCTTCTTTAATGTCGTGACTCTCTTCGCGCAGCTGCTCAATTTTTCGGCAGGCATGTAGCACGGTGGTATGGTCACGACCCCCGAAAGCATCACCGATTTCCGGCAGACTGTGGTTGGTCAGTTCTTTTGCCATCGCCATCGCCATCTGGCGCGGGCGGGCTACCGAGCGCGAACGGCGCTTCGACAGTAAATCGGCCACTTTGATTTTATAATACTCGGCGACGGTCTTCTGAATATTATCAATGGTGACCAGCTTCTCCTGCAAGGCCAGCAGATCGCGCAGCGCTTCGCGCACGAAATCGATGGTAATGGCCCGGCCGGTAAAGTTGGCGTTAGCGATCACGCGGTTCAGCGCCCCTTCCAGCTCGCGCACGTTAGAGCGCAGGCGCTTGGCAATAAAGAAGGCCACTTCGCCCGGCAGACGAATGTCGTTTTCGTCAGCCTTTTTCATCAGGATCGCCACGCGGGTTTCCAGTTCTGGCGGTTCGATCGCGACCGTCAGCCCCCAGCCGAAGCGGGATTTCAGTCGATCCTCAACGCCGTTGATCTCTTTCGGATAACGATCTGAGGTCAGAATGATCTGCTGATTACCTTCCAGCAGGGCATTAAAGGTGTGGAAAAACTCTTCCTGCGATCGCTCTTTATTCGCAAAGAACTGAATGTCATCGATCAGCAGCGCATCAACCGAACGGTAGTAGCGCTTAAACTCTTCAATGGCGTTGTTCTGCAGCGCTTTGACCATGTCCTGTACAAAACGCTCGGAGTGCATGTACACCACTTTGGCATTCGGCTTGCGCGCCATAATGCCGTTACCCACCGCGTGCAGCAGGTGCGTTTTACCCAGACCGGTGCCGCCATAAAGGAACAGCGGGTTATAGGCTCCGCCAGGGTTATCCGCCACCTGGCGTGCCGCCGCACGTGCCAGCTGGTTCGATTTACCCTCAACGAAGTTGTCAAAGTTGTGTTTAGTATTGACGTTGGAGCGGTAGGAGAGCTCGGCCGGAGCCGGCATATTGTCCCAGCTTGGCCGCATCGGCGCCGGGCGGCTGATAATGCCTGGAGAGCTGGCATTGGCGCTGGCTAACACGGGCTGGCTGATGGCCTGCGCCACTGGCTTACTGCCGACTTCAAAACGCAGCAATGGCACATTGCTGCCGCAGAAGTCATTCAGCAAGGCATTAATATTATTCAGGTATTTATCCCGAACCCAGTCGAGTACAAAACGGTTTGGTGCATACAAGGCCAGCGTATTGTCATTCAGTTCGGCCTGCAAGGGGCGTATCCACATGCTGAATTCTGTGGCAGGTAGCTCATCCTGTAAACGGGCAAGACACTGTTGCCAAAGCGTTAGTGACACGGCGGACTCCACTCGAAAAAGTTCGATAAGAAATAAAGGCGCTGAAGCGATAATTTCATCATTGTTGACGCATGCCGATGATACGCATGCGAACCGCTATCCGCGGTTACTCCGCCCGTCCCCGACATTGATACTACTTTCGGGTTAGGATCCGACCCGGGGATCGTTAGCGGAAGGGCGGATCATAGCGTAAAGCGCAGCAGAGATCTTCACTTTCTACACAGTTTTGATCCAATTTATCCACAGGGGCGGATAGCGGGGATAAGTTTACGCCACCCTGCACAAAAGGCATTCAGGATCGTCTGCATTCGTTGAAATTTAATGGTGCCGTCACGTTATTGCCGCAAATGTCATGTAACCGGATCGCGAGAAGATCCTGCGCGATCCTTGCGCTTTTTACTGGACACCGTATAATTTGTGCCCCGGCGTGTGCGCCATGGCCGTTTTGGCTGTTTTTCGGTCACTACGGGCAATCAGGATGCGCTTTTCACGCGAAGTAAATTGACTCTGGACTGTACAATTATTACAATCCCGCCTCTTTATTAAAGACACACTGAGGCGTCGGTCGTTTTTTCGGGCCAGATAACGCGTCACCAAGTGAAATTTTTCAAGTTTAGGTAGAAATCGCCATGAAACGCACTTTTCAACCGTCCGTACTGAAGCGCAACCGTTCACACGGTTTCCGTGCTCGTATGGCAAATAAAAATGGTCGTCAGGTTCTGGCACGTCGTCGTGCTAAAGGCCGTTCTCGTCTGACCGTTTCTAAGTAATAAAAGCTAACCGCTGAGTGGTTAAGCTCGCATTTCCCAGGGAGTTACGTTTGTTAACTCCCACTCATTTCACTTTCGTCTTCCAGCAGCCACAACGGGCTGGCACGCCGCAAATCACTATACTCGGCCGCCTGAACACGCTGGGGCATCCCCGCATCGGTCTCACCGTCGCCAAAAAACATGTTAAACGTGCGCATGAACGCAACCGGATCAAGCGATTGACCCGCGAAAGCTTTCGTCTACGTCAGCATGAATTACCGGCAATGGATTTTGTGATTGTGGCGAAAAAGGGTGTCGCGGATCTGGATAACCAGGCACTGACGGAAGCGTTGGAGAAACTATGGCGTCGTCACTGTCGCCTGGCTCGCGGCTCTTAATCGGGCTGATTCGCGTTTATCAGCGCGTGATCAGCCCGCTTTTAGGTCCCCATTGCCGTTTCCATCCCACCTGTTCTCAATACGGTATTGAGGCATTGCGCAGGTTCGGATTGGTAAAAGGGTGTTGGTTGACGCTAAGACGCATATTAAAATGCCACCCTTTAAACCAGGGTGGCGACGACCCGGTGCCGCCACATAACCATTGATCTCAGAGAACATTAACGATGGATTCGCAACGCAATCTTTTTCTCATCGCTTTTCTGTTCGTGTCCTTTATGATCTGGCAAGCCTGGCAGACGGACCACGCTCCGCAGCCATTGCAGACCCAGACCACGCAGAACACGACCAGCGCTGCCGGTGATGCCGCTAATCAGGGTGTACCTGCCAGCGGACAGGGCAAAACGATCACCGTTAAGACCGATGTCCTGTCTTTAAACATCAATACCCGCGGTGGCGATATTGATCAGGCACAGCTGCTGACTTACCCGGACAAACTGGGTTCAGACCAGCCTTTCCAGCTGCTGGAAACCACACCAGGCTTCCTGTATCAGGCACAAAGTGGCCTGACCGGTCGTAATGGCCCGGATAACCCGGCCAATGGTGCGCGCCCTCTGTACACCAGCAGCCAGGATCACTTCGAACTGGCAGAAGGCCAGAGCGAACTGCGTATCCCGCTGACCTTCACCGCTGAAAACGGCGCGACCTACACCAAGACCTTCGTCCTGAAGCGCGGCGAGTACGCGATCAATGTCGATTATCAGGTCAACAACGCCACCCAGCAGCCGCTGGAAGTGTCGATGTTTGGTCAGCTGAAGCAGACCATTGATCTGCCGAAGCATCGCGACACCGGCAGCAACAACTTTGCGTTGCATACTTTCCGCGGTGCGGCTTACTCCAGCAGTGAGACCAACTACGAGAAGTACAAATTCGACAAGATCAGCGATAACGAAAACCTGAGCACCACCACCAACAACGGTTGGGTGGCGATGATGCAGCAGTATTTCGCTACCGCCTGGGTTCCGCAGACTGCGGGCAGCAACACCCTTTACACCAGCAACCTGGGTAATGGTATTGCCGCTATCGGCTACAAATCTGCGCCAGTGACCATCGCGCCGGGTTCCCAGCAGCAGCTGGCCGCGACCCTGTGGGTTGGCCCGGAAATTCAGGACAAAATGGCGGCGGTTGCCCCACACCTGGATCTGACCGTGGATTACGGCTGGCTGTGGTTTATCTCCCAGCCGCTGTTTAAGCTGCTGAAGTTCCTGCACAGCTTTATCGGTAACTGGGGCTTCTCAATTATCGTTATCACCTTCATCGTGCGCGGCATCATGTACCCGCTGACCAAAGCGCAGTACACCTCGATGGCCAAAATGCGCATGCTGCAGCCGAAGATTCAGGCAATGCGTGAGCGTTTAGGTGAAGACAAGCAGAAGATGAGCCAGGAGATGATGGCGCTGTACAAAGCGGAGAAAGTGAACCCGCTTGGCGGCTGTCTGCCACTGGTTATCCAGATGCCTATCTTCCTGGCACTGTACTACATGCTGATGGGCTCGGTGGAACTGCGCCATGCGCCGTTTGCACTGTGGATCCATGACCTGTCCGCACAGGACCCGTACTACATCCTGCCGATCCTGATGGGTATCACGATGTTCTTCATTCAGAAGATGTCGCCAACCACCGTGACCGACCCGATGCAGCAGAAGATCATGACCTTTATGCCTGTCATCTTCACCGTGTTCTTCCTGTGGTTCCCGTCTGGTCTGGTGCTGTACTACATCGTCAGTAACCTGGTGACCATTCTCCAGCAGCAGCTGATTTATCGCGGGCTGGAAAAACGGGGTCTGCACAGCCGCGACAAGAAAAAAGCGTAATTTGTCCGTAGGGGCGAGGCATGCCTCGCCCGTGCTAAATTTCGGCACAATGCTTACACTAAGGCGGTCATCATGACCGCCTTTTTTTATCTTAAAAAAGAGAGTTCAACATGAGCCATAGCGATACTATCGTCGCCCAGGCGACCCCACCAGGCCGCGGCGGCGTCGGCATCCTGCGCATTTCCGGCAGCAAAGCCCGCGACGTGGCGCAGCTGCTGCTGGGCAAACTGCCAAAGCCGCGCTACGCCGACTATCTGCCCTTTACCGATGCGGATGGCAGCACGCTCGACCAGGGCATTGCGCTGTGGTTCCCCGGCCCGAACTCCTTTACCGGTGAGGACGTACTGGAGCTGCAGGGCCACGGCGGCCCGGTGATCCTCGACCTGCTGCTGAAGCGCATTGTCGCGCTGCCGGGGCTGCGCATTGCTAATCCGGGGGAGTTCTCCGAGCGCGCCTTTCTCAATGACAAGCTCGACCTCGCCCAGGCCGAGGCGATAGCCGACCTGATCGACGCCAGCTCCGAGCAGGCCGCGCGCTCGGCGGTCAACTCACTACAGGGGGTTTTCTCCACCCGCGTTAATGCCCTGGTGGAAGCACTCACTCACCTGCGCATCTACGTGGAGGCTGCGATTGATTTCCCTGATGAGGAGATCGACTTCCTCTCCGACGGTAAAATTGAGGCCCAGCTTAATCAGGTTATCGGCGATCTGGATGGCGTGCGCGCTGAAGCCCGTCAGGGCAGCCTGCTGCGTGAAGGGATGAAGGTGGTGATCGCTGGCCGCCCTAACGCCGGAAAATCCAGCCTGCTCAACGCGCTGGCCGGGCGCGAAGCGGCGATTGTCACCGATATTGCCGGCACCACGCGCGACGTGCTGCGCGAGCATATCCACATTGACGGCATGCCGCTGCACATCATTGATACCGCTGGCCTGCGTGAAGCCAGTGACGAAGTGGAACGCATCGGTATTGAACGCGCATGGAAAGAGATAGAACAGGCCGATCGCGTGCTGTTTATGGTGGATGGCACCACCACCGGCGCCACCGAACCCGCTGAGATCTGGCCGGACTTTATTGCCCGCCTGCCGCAAACTCTGCCGATCACCGTGGTAAGGAATAAAGCGGATATCACTGGCGAAGCAGAGGGTCTGAGCGAAGTGAACGGTCACTCACTTATTCGCCTGTCGGCGCGCACCGGGGACGGTATCGATATCCTGCGCGACCATCTGAAAGCCAGCATGGGCTTTGCCGGCAATATGGAGGGCGGCTTCCTCGCCCGCCGGCGCCATCTTCAGGCGCTGGAGTTAGCAGCCACTCACCTGCAGCAGGGTAAACATCAGCTGCTGGGTGCATGGGCTGGGGAACTGCTGGCGGAAGAGCTGCGCCTGGCCCAGCAGGCGCTGAGTGAGATCACCGGCGAATTCAGCTCCGACGATCTGCTGGGACGGATCTTCTCCAGTTTCTGCATCGGCAAATAACTCTTTTCGCACTTCCGTTGTAACACGCCGTCCCGCTGTACAAACGTATGGCGGGATGGCCTGGTTTAAAAAACCCCTCCTTGTCAGTAAAAATAAACTAACACCTTGAATTTAATCATATAATAATCCCAGGCGAAATAATGTTTCATCGTACTGCGGCTAGTATTTAATTTCTTATAATTGGATTATGCGATATTTTTTTCTATCAATTAACTTCAAATTCAAATTTGCGACATAAATAATATTATGGGAAATGATATTAACTAAATAATATCGCATTTATTATAAAGAGGCATTTTGTGAATGTTCGGTGATTGTATTGGAAAATTAGCTATGTAAGAATCCACGTCGTTGTCAGCTAAGGCAACATGTGACTAAAACAAGCAGGCTCACTCTGCATTCAATTAATAAGACAATTAATCCTTATTACCCACTTATATAATAAGCCGAAGGGTTATCTTATTATCGAGTCACTAAATCTGTTGGTTTAATCCCGCCCGGATTAAGTTAAGTCGGAATTTGTTATTAATCACCGTAAGGATACATTTATATGAAAATGAATAAAATTATGCTGGCTGCGGCCATGACTTTTGCCGCTGTTTCCCTGGCGCATGCTGCAGACGCCACGCCAGGTGCAGCGGCTGGCTCTCAGGGTAGTGGGCAGTTGTCGTTCAGCGGGTCTATCGTTGATGCACCTTGCTCAATCAAGAGTGAGTCCACCAAGCAGGATATCAACCTGGGTGCTATCTCTAAAGCTCTGCTGGCTAAGGCAGACGGGCACTCAACGCCTACGCAGGTGAACATCAAACTGGAAAACTGCGAGCTGGCGAAAGACAAAAATGGCGTAACCATTACCTTTAGCGGCGCGGCAAACGATACCGACGACTCCATGCTGGGTCTGGCAGGTAATGCTTCCGATGCCGGGATTGTGTTTGTTGATAACAAGGGCCAGAAAATCAAACTGGGTGAAGCAAGCCAGCCAACCAAACTGGTCGGTAGCGACTCCACTCTGAGCTTCAGCGCCTACGTTCAGCAGACTAAAGCCACGCCATCCATTGTGCCTGGTGACTTTACCGCTGTGGCTAATTTCCAGCTGGCTTACCAGTAAGCTTTAGCGCATGCCGTCAACGTGCGGCGCATAGCCGCACGTTTTTTCCATGCAGCAGGAGTCGGTGATGTTAGTAACAGAAACAAGCCTGCGGGCCTTTCCCACTCTGATACTGGCGCTGTTTTTTCTTTCTACTGTTAGCCAGGCAGCGCAACAGGGTAAGGGAGAAGTCTCCATGAGGGGTGCCATCGTCGATACCGCCTGCACTATTGCGACCCGTGATGCTCAACAGAGCATTGATTTGGGTTCTCTGCCGGTATCCACCCTTGCGCGCGAGGGTAAAGGGCCCGCCTTCCCCCTCACTATTCGTCTGACAGACTGCGTGCTTGGGCGCGCACACAATAACAAAACATTTAACATCACGTTTGATGGTCCTGCCGAAGGATCAACGTTTAATTTACAGGGTAAGGCCTCTGGCGTCGCCCTGCGTATCAGCGATGCCACCGGGCGTATAGCCAAAGCCGGTGTCGCGCTCCCACCGCAGGATATTACCCCTGGTGATATGCGTCTGGAATACTTTCTCACCCTGGTGAGCGATCAAAAGCCGCTAATGGCCGGAGCCTATTTTATCACCGTCCGTTTCAAGCTGGACTATTTCTGATGATGAAAAGTCAGGGATAATAAATTAACGGAAAAGCGGATTAACCATGAAACACTACGCAGCACGGAAGCTGTTCAATCTAAAATTACTATCAGCCTTAATTGTTCTGACGCTGGGTCATTCCGGGCGGGTTTTTTCCTCTGACGATATCCAGTTCAATATGGATGTGCTGGATGTTAACGACCGTAAGCATGTTGACCTGAGCCAGTTTTCACGTCAGGGATATATTATGCCCGGTGATTACAGCCTGACGGTGCGTATTAACAAAACCGAGCTCTCCGAGCGCACTGTCACCTTTATGGCCGATGAAAACGATGCAAAATCGAGCGTAGCCTGCCTTACCCCCGACCTGGTTAAGCAATTCGGCCTCAAGCCGCAGCCGTTAGCCGCTCTGAAATGGCATCAGCAGGGGAAGTGCCTCGACATAAGTAGCCTTAAAGGGCTGCAGGCCCGTGGCGATCTCTCCACTTCCTCGCTCTATATCACTATCCCGCAGGCCTGGCTGGAATATACCGCCGACGACTGGGACCCGCCTTCCCGCTGGGACAACGGCATCCCTGGGATTTTGCTCGACTACAGCCTGAATGCCCAGCAGCAGCGCAGCCATAACAGCGGCGACAGGCTTAACCTCAGCGGTAACGGTACCGCAGGTGTAAACCTGGGTGCATGGCGGCTGCGTGCTGACTGGCAGGGCCGGGCAGAACGCCAGAGCGGTGAGCACGCGCAGACCAGCCGCGAGTTTGACTGGAGCCGCTTCTACGCCTGGCGTGCACTGAGCTGGCTTGGCGCCAAACTGATGATCGGTGAGAACTATCTCGACTCCTCCATCTTCGACAGCTTCCGTTTTACCGGCGCCAGCCTGACATCGGATGACAGCATGCTGCCGCCTAATCTGCGCGGCTACGCGCCGGAAGTGACGGGTATCGCCAGAACCGATGCCAAAGTGACCGTCAGCCAGCAGGGGCGAGTACTGTATGAAACTCAGGTCGCCGCAGGCCCGTTCCGTATTCAGGATCTGAGCGATGCGGTCACCGGCCAGCTGGACGTGCGCGTTGAAGAGCAGGACGGCAGCGTGCAGACCTTTACCATTAATACCGCCAGTATTCCCTATCTGACCCGCCCGGGCACCATTCGCTTTAAGGTCTCATCGGGGAAACCCTCAGACTGGAAGCACCGCACCAATGGCGCGCTGTTCAGCGCCGGTGAATTGACCTGGGGGATCAGCAACGGCTGGTCAATGTACGGCGGCGCTATCGGCGGTGATAAGTATCAGGCACTCTCCATCGGTATTGGCCGTGACCTGCTGGCGCTGGGCGCCATCTCGCTGGATGCCACCCAGTCGCGCGCGCGTTTGTCGAGTGAGGATAACACCCTGAGCGGCGGCTCATACCGGGTGAGCTATGCGAAAAGTTTTGAGAGCTACGACAGTCAGATTACCTTCGCCGGCTATCGCTTCTCGCAGGAGAACTTTATGAGCATGTCAGAGTATCTGGATGCCAAAGAAGATAGCAGCCGCATGGGTAAAAGTAAGCAGATGTATACCGTGACCTTCAATAAACAGTTCCGCGATGTCGGTCTGTCAACGTACATGACCTACACGCATCAGACTTACTGGAACCGGCCGACCAATGACCGCTACAGCCTGATGCTGTCGCGCTACTTCGACTGGTGGAAGATCCGCTCAGCCAGCGTATCACTTTCCGCCTACCGTAACCGCGTCGACCAGCGTAATGACGATGGTATGTATCTCTCCCTCTCTATCCCGTGGGGAGATCGCGGCAGCATTGGCTACAGCATGTCAGCGGCAGGAAAAGAGCGCAGCAATAGCCTGACGTGGAACGATCGCATCAACGCCAGTGATAACTACTCGCTCAGCGCCGGTAACAGCCGCAGCGGCGGCAGGGTGAGCGGCTACTACAACCATGACGGTGATATCGCCCGCGTCAGCGCCAACGCCAGCTATGACCAGGGGCATTACCGCTCGCTGGGATTGAATGCTCAGGGTGGCATGACGCTGACTGCGGAGGGCGGGGCCCTGCATCGTAACAATACCAACGGCGGTACCCGACTGTTAGTGGATACCGACGGCGTGCCGAATGTACCCGTGAAGGGCTACGGCAGCAACCTCCATACCAACTACTTTGGTAAAGCGGTGATTGCCGATGTTAGCAACTACTATCGCAACAGCGCCCGCATCGACCTTGACAAGCTTGGCGATGATGCGGAGGCCCTGACCTCAGTGGTGCAGGCCACGCTGACCGAAGGGGCGATTGGCTACCGTCGGTTTAATGTCATTTCCGGTGCGAAAGCGATGGCGATCATCAAGCTGGCAGACGGCAGCACGCCACCGTTTGGTGCCAAAGTGATCAACTCGCGTAAGCAGGTAACCGGGCTGGTTAACGATGATGGCACTCTCTACCTGAGCGGCATCCGGGCCGGCGAAATCATGAGCGTAGAGTGGGACGATAAAGCGCAGTGTGAAGTGCGCCTGCCCACGCCGCTACCCGCAGATATGATCAGTCATTCTCTACTGCTGCCGTGTGAAGTCTCTGACGCGCGCAGCTGAAAACGGATAGTCAATTATCAACTTGATGAATTTTAAGGTAACCACATGTTTTCAAATAAAATTATTCCTTTTTTACTGCTGAGCACCACGCTGGCGACACAGCAGGCTTCTGCCGCCATTTCACTCGACCGCACCCGGGTTATTTTTGACGGCAAGGCAAAGTCAGCCAGTCTCAGCATCAGTAATCAGAATACCCAGCTGCCCTATCTGGCCCAGACGTGGATTGAAGATGAGAAGGGTAACAAAATCAACTCGCCGCTGACGGCGCTGCCGCCCTTGCAGCGCGTGGAGCCGGGGAAAAAAAGCCAGGTGAAAGTGCAGGCGCTGCCGGCAGCCAACGCGCTGGCGCAGGATCGTGAGACGCTTTACTACTTCAACCTGCGCGAGATCCCGCCTAAGAGTGATAAGGCCAATACGTTACAGATTGCCCTTCAAACCCGTATCAAGCTGTTATACCGCCCTGCGGCGCTCTACATTGCGCAAAATAGCGCACCCCCGCAGGAGCAGCTGACGCTGACGCGTAAGGGCGACCGCTATCTGGTTAATAATCCCACAGGCTACTACATCACGCTGATCGACGGGGGTGCCAGCAAGCAGGGAACCCCGCTGGCAGATTTTCAGCCACTGATGGTGGCCCCCAAAACCAGCGGCGAGCTGAACGTTACCGCAGCCCAGCTCGGCACCAGCCCGGTGTTGAAATATATCGATGACTACGGTGGCCGCCCGTCGCTCAGCTTTAGCTGTTCCGGCAATCAGTGTCAGGTCGTGCCAGGCAATAGCCAGGGCCTGACAGACTGAGTATTAAAGATAATCCAGCCAGGGAATGACAACGATATGAAGCAGAAGGAATTAGCGGGCGAACCGCGACGGTCAACGGGAAAAAACGGTATTGCAGGCGTGCTGATCTGCACCTGTGGGCTGTTCGCGGCTGCTGCGCTGGCCGGGGAACATCGCCCCGTCACCTTCGGTGAAGGTAGCCTGACCCTCTCCGGCTCACTAACCGAAAGCGCCTGCCGGCTGGAGATGACCAGCCTGCACCAGGTGGTATGGCTCGGCAATACCGATACTGCCTCGCTGCGGCGGCCGGGGGACCGCGCTGCGCCGGTGAGCTTTCAGCTGAAGCTGGAGGACTGCGGGCGTGGCCCAACATCATTACGCGACAGCAAAAGCGGCAATGTCAGCTGGAGCACAATGCAACCCGCAGTGTCAGTCTGGTTTTATGGTACCCGCGATGACGATATGCCCGATTATCTGAAAATAAACGGCACCAGCGGGCTGGCGCTGGCGCTGGCCGACAGCCAGGGAGAGCCTCTGCCGCTTAACCAGCGCGCCGCGCCGCTCTTTCTCTCACCCGGCCGAAACACGTTAACCTACACCGTCACGCCGGTGCGCACGCCTGCGCCACTGCGTGCAGGTGGCTGGAACGCCAACCTTGATTTCAGGATGATTTATGACTAGCCGTAATGCCCTACGCTGGCTGCCGATGGTGCTGTCGGCGGGCTGGGTTTCGCTTGCGGTCGCCGGTACCGCGCAAAGCACCATCACGATATCCATGACCGTGCTGAATCCGCCCCCCTGCACCATTAACGATGGCAAGGCGATTGAGGTGGATTTTGGTGAGTTAATTGCAGATGACCTTGACGGCATTCAATTCGGTCGTGCGGTAAACATTGACCTCTCCTGCAGCGGCCAGAGAAAAAATCAGCTGCGGCTGCAGTTCCAGGGCACGCCAGATAAGGCCATTGCAAACTATCTGCAGACTAACCACGAGGGGCTGGCGATAAAATTCTTTAGAAATGGCCAGCTATTACCGCTTAACAGCTGGCTTAACTTTAACTGGCCGGATGTACCTGAGCTGCGCGCAGCACCTGTGATTAGCAATAAAAAGGTGCTGACCGGCGGTACCTTCAGCGCCAGCGCTACGCTGCGCGTGGAGTATCAATAATGAAACATAGCATACTGCTAGCGCTGGCATTGGTCCTGCCAGCCATCGAGGCCAGCGCCGGTGTCGCCACCGTCTCGTTTACCGGGACGCTGCTTCTGACGCCTTCCTGTAAGGTCACTTCACCCGAGAGCGGCCGGATAGAGGTTAATTTTGGCGATAACGTCGGCATAACGCAGGTTGATGGCGTGCACTACCGTCAGCCGCTTAACTACCGCATCACCTGCAACAACGATAAGCCAGCCGGGACGGGCCTGAACCTGACGATGCGAGGGGAAATTGCCAACTTTGATGCCAGCAAAGCCGCGCTGCAGACCAGCGTGAAAGGGCTGGGGATCCGCATTCTGCAGAACGGCAGCCCGATGGTGATTAATCAGCCGATCAAGGTCACCCCGACAGCGCTACCCGCGCTGGAGGCAGTGCTGGTCAAACAGAGCGACGTGACGCTGCAAGAGGGCCCGTTCGACGCCGTCGCTACCCTGATGGCCGACTATCAATAGGAAAATTATGCCGATAAAACACCTGAAGTCGCCCACGCTGGCAGTATGTTTCACTCTCTGCATGGTTTCACCGCCATCCAGCGCCATACCCTATGGTGATAACGTTCATCTTTCCGGCACGCTGGTGGCTGAACCCTGCGCACTGCGGCCCGGCGACGAGAATATTCGCGTGGACTTCGGCGGAATTGTCGATAAATACCTCTATATTAACGGCCGTAGCCCGTCACAGGCTTTTCAGCTACATCTGCAGGGGTGCGATCTCAGTATTGGAAAGCAGCTCAACGTTTCCTTCAGCGGGAATGAGAGCAGCGTATTACCGGGGCTGCTGGCGGTACAGCAGACTAACAGCGGTATTGCTGTCGGTATTGAAGATGCCGGGGGAAAAGCGATTGCGCTTAACAGCGGCAGCAAAGAGGTCACGCTGGAAAAGGGCGATATGACGCTGAAGTTTGCCGCCTGGATCCAGGGCGAGCCGCAGGCGATTAAGGCACATACCATTGCGCGCGGGGAATTTAGCGCTGTGGCAACGTTCCGGCTGGATTATCGCTAAAGGACTAAATCGGCTTTGAAAAGATCGTGCTGTTGGACGGTAATTTTATTTGCCAATCAAACTAAATAAAAACCCAATAGATATCAAAATAATAAATGAAAAACTCCATAAAAAAATCAAAAAAAACACTTTTCAAAAAAACAGTTTTTTTATTAATGCTTGCATCTCCATTCAGCGCCATCGGCGAAATTCGTTATGGTGAAGTAAACGGCAATTACAGAATCTACGGTCATGTAGAAAACCCGACTTTTAAAAAAGAATCCGGGTGGAAAACTATAGGTTTTTTCATGTATATGTCCAGAAATAAAATCCTCCGGAATGATACTGCTGAATATTGCCCAGATGAGAAAAAAGCCGCTGAAATATTAAACAAGATGTTATCCGGATTAGGAACTAATGTAACTTCAGCTTTTACTGACAGTACTTCTACTGACTATTATTTTATATTTCGTTGCAAAAAATCAAAGGAAGAATTTTTGGATATGTGGAGTTATGTCGTACACACTCAATTTTCCCCCCCGACCGACTGCAAACTAGACATCCCGACTAACGTAGAGTTTGGAGAAGTTCCGATGAGTACTAACGGAATTCAGCGCAGGCTGGAAGGTAGCCTGACCTGTGATTATAAAACATCGGTTAATCTGTCACTCACCGGAACGGCTATCAGTGGCACCGCTGATAACAAGCAGATTAAGGTCGGTGACGCGATAGTGAGCTATGCCTTTGATAACGGCAAAGCCACCACCAGCGTCAGTACCGAAAAAGGCGTGAAGTCATCATTTAGCCTGGATTTTATCCTTAAAGACAGCGGAAAGAGTGCCGGTAACAAACAGGCTAGCGTGGTGATGACAGCCAGCTGGTATTAATGCACAACCACCGTTATAAAATTTACAATAAAGCGTGCTGAAGATATCGGGGTTGCCATCAACCTGCGTGGATTTTTTATCCAGAGATAATGGTTGTTTCCACATTACCCCCTTCATATAAACAACCCATCCTACCTTGATTTTAACTTTAGCTGAAAATGGATAAAAACAAAGAACAAAATATCGCACATTAACAAAAGATGATATTCCACTGGAAAAAACAATGGCGAAAATACATTATTGATCAACGATAAGATTATACAATTTCAGGCTGTATCTTTTACTCTTACAGGGGCTACTAGCGGTCAACCCTGCCCGCTGCCGGACTGTAATAGGCAAGGACGTAGCGACCTTCCGGTTGGATAATGACCAGCCACTCTCGGTAGAGGCTGATTATACCCCTGTGAATAGCATAATATTTTCTTTACACTCATGGCATAAAGTAGGGATCTGAAATGTTTAACGTATTGATAAAAATCAATAATTTAAGAATGCTAATCTTTTTTTGTTTAATACTCTCTTTCGCAACCTGTGCCACTACTAACGTTCACTATAGCAAAGAAAATGGAATATACAGAGTTTATGGTCACGTAGAAGGAAGGATGTCTTTAGTTAACATTAACCTTATAAACGAATTATATTTAATTATACCTGGAGACAAATCACTCGGAGTCAATGTTGGCAAGGAATACTGCAAAACAGAGGAAGATGCACTTAAAAAGGTGAACGAACTCCTTTCAGGCCAGGGAAGCATCGCGTATCTAGGCTCAGTAGGCGCATTAAGCTCTACATTCAGTTTTTATTGCCGGAGGGAGAAAGGCTCAATGACTATGTGGTCTTATACTAAAAATTTTCCTCAGGAGCCACCTACCCCCTATGTCAGCTGTAATATCGATATTCCTGGCGCCGTAGATTTTGGTGAAGTCTCGATGGGCGGCGGGGCGATTCTGCGCACGCTAAAAGGCAGTGCAACCTGCGATGCGAAAACCTCAGTAGCGCTGACGCTTAGCGGCAAGGATATCATTAACCAGCAGATTAAGGTCGGTGATGCCGTTGTCGAGTATGCCTTTGAAAATGGCAAAGCCACCACTAACGTCAGCGCTGAGAAAGCGGTAATGTCATCTTTTGACCTGAATTTCATTCTTAAAAATACCGGTAAGACTGCCGGTAACAAACAGGCTAGCGTGGTGATGACAGCCAGCTGGTATTAATTATAGCCGCACGGTATTAATGTGCAGTTACGGCGATAATAGCTGGTAATAAGCCACCTTTAGAGGATCACGGAGTTTGAAAAGAAGGAAAGTCTTTCTTATGGAATGCACACCACTGAGTACATAGGCTTTTTATCGTTAGCTTTGTAATTTAACCAAGCGAATTCGATAAAGTCAGTGATATTATCAGAAAACCCAAACTCAATGAAATATCGAGTTCTGGCAGGTTTATTTATAAGAAAAACCTTAATCACCCATGAAAAAAATAAAAACCAAGGTCGAAAAATGAAATTAAAACCTAGAAGCATCGCATCAACACTATTGCTGTTTGCTTTATTATTACCAAAAGAATCTTTCTGCTATAACTTGTGGGTAGATATATCTCAAAAAATGCCTGTCGTTTACGGTACAGTAGATGAAAATGACTTTGACATAAAAACCACTAAGGGAACCGGAAAAGTTATTTTCGATTATTCTACCGCCGGTATATCACCCTCCATGTACGTGAGAAATGGTGTTTATTGCTATTCAAAAAAAGACGCTGCGGAAAAAATAAACAGCATATTATCTGGCGGAGCACAATTACATCGGCAGAGTGTGTACGGGGCATATAGGGATAAAGTATTAATTTCCTGCCCTAATAATAATACAACCCCAATATCTCAATATGTTCTGCTGACGGAAAAAATACCCAGACCTGCGCCGAAGTGTCAGGTTAATATTCCAGATACGGTAAATTTTGGAACAGTGGAATGGGGAAGATCAGGAAAAAAAATTGAACTGAGCGGATATGTTATGTGCAATAGTGCCACCTCAGGCCAGTTACGTCTGTTAAGCCCAATCGTGAGCAACATTTTAGTCAAAGATGCTTTGGTCTCTTATGCATTTAACGAGGGTAAAAACAGTCAACGGTTCTATACGACACCGTATGAAAAAGAGCCTTTCTCGTTGATTTTCGCCCTGGATGACACTGGGGCAACATCAGGATATAAGGAAGCCTCCGTGGTATTCGAAACGACCTGGGACTGAATTTTTTCTGTTCACACGTGCCTGCGCTCCCTGTCATTTTTGCTGCCCGGATTGAACACCACTTTGACCGGTATGGTCAGTCTCTGGCCTGCCATAAATCTGATTTATGTCGCGAATTGCGTTTGCGTGATGCAAATAGCTAAGAAAATTCTTACAATAGGAGGTGATGATTATCCGACCATTTTCACGGAGCGACAGATGGCAAGTCATTTTGCACGTTGGGCACTCGCCCAGACCCGAACCCCGGTACACCGACTCCCACTTCAGCTGGTTGAGCGCGCCGCCCGCTTTGGTGAGAAACGCCGCAGCCGCTATCTGGCCGCCCGCACGCTGCTGGCCGAGCTGTTGCTGCGCGTTTATGGGCTGCCGTCGCTGCCTGAGATGGTTATCAACAGTAATGGACGCCCCTGCTTTAGCAACCCAGATCTGCCCGATTTCAGCTTCGCCTACGCCGGTAATATGGTCGGCGTGCTGCTGGCGGAAGAGGGTGGCCACGCCGGGCTGGATATGGAGATCGTGCGCGCCCACAGCCGACAGACGCTGGAACACCACTTTGAGTGCCTCTCCTCCGGGGAGAAGGCGTGGATCAACGCACAGAATGACGTCATGGAAGCCTCAACCCAGCTGTGGACGCTGCGCCAGAGCATTCTTAAGCTGACGGGAGAAGGGGAAAAGGGGATGGATTCGCTGCGCCTGCACCCGGCATCCGGGCGTCTGCGTTCGGCGAGCTGGCCGGATATTCATGCCCTGTGCGACGTCGAACCGCTGCTGGTCTGGTCCTGTGCGCTGTCACCCGGCACCGATCGGCTGCATCTGTGGGAGTATGACGGGGAGAAAGGCTGGGAGTCGCTGCGCGAGATTAATCTCTATGCGCAAAATATGGCAACCAGCACGCTGCGTCTGACCAGTCTGCCGACGGAAAAACTCCAGCCTCACTGCTGATAAAGCGGGTGGCAGCGCCTGCCACCCTCGTCAATCGATTAATGCGCGTCGATAAAGGCGATTTTCAGCACGAACAGCAGCGCCACCACCACCACGCACGGGCTGATTTCACGCCAGCGGCCGGTGCCCAGCTTCATCACGCAGTAGGAGATAAAGCCCAGCGCAATCCCTTCGGTAATCGAGAAGCTGAACGGCATCATCGCCGCGGTGACAAACGCCGGTACCGCTTCGGTCAGGTCGTCCCACTTCACGCGGGCCAGGCTGGAGGTCATCAACACCCCCACATAAATCAGCGCGCCGGCAGCGGCATAAGCCGGAACCATGCCCGCCAGCGGTGACAGGAACATCACCAGCAGGAACAGCACGCCCGTCACCACCGCCATCAGGCCGGTGCGGCCTCCGACAGAGACCCCGGAAGAGCTTTCGATGTAGGCAGTGACCGAAGAGGTGCCGATAAAAGAGCCGGCCACGGAGCTGATACTGTCTACGTACAGCGCCTGCTTCATGCGCGGGAACTTGCCTTTCTCATCGGTCAGCCCGGCCTTGTCGGTCACGCCAATCAGCGTGCCGGAGGAGTCAAACAGGTTAACCAGCATAAAGGAGAAGATGATCCCGGCCATGCCCACGTTGAGCGAGTCCTTCAGGTTGACCTGACCCAGAACGGAAGTCACCGGCGGGGGGGCTGAGAACACCCCGGTGAATTTCACATCGCCAATCGCCAGGCCAATCGCCGTGGTGACCACAATCGAGACCAGCACCGCCGCGTGAATATTGCGCGAGGCGAGAATGGCAATAATAAAGAAGCCCAGCGCCCCCAGCAGCACGCTGTGCGAGGTCAGATTGCCGACGGTTACCAGGGTCGCTTCATTGGCAACGATAATGCCGGCATTTTTCAGCCCCATCAGCGCGATAAACAGCCCGATGCCGGCGGTGATCCCCACGCGCAGGCTCAACGGAATATTGGCAATCATCCAGTAACGCACGCGGAAGATGGTCAGCAGCAGCAGGCCCACCGCGCCCCAGAAAATGGCCCCCATCCCGACCTGCCAGGAGATACCCATCGCGCCCACCACCACAAAGGCAAAGAAGGCATTAAGGCCCATCGCCGGAGCCAGCGCCACCGGCAGGTTAGCCACCAGGCCCATCAGGATACTGCCGAAAGCGGCAATCAGGCAGGTAGTGACAAATACCGCCTGGGTATCCATCCCGGCAACGCCCAGAATCTGTGGATTAACGAAAACGATATACACCATCGTCAGGAAAGTGGTGAAACCGGCAATCACCTCGGTACGGACAGTGGTGCCATGCTCCTGCAGTTTAAAAATCCGTTGTAACAGGCCGGGAGTAGTCATTATGTGATTCCAGAGCGGAGAAAAAATTGTCGGTGGCTATCCTACCCCATAATTTTGCATTTGGGATGCGGGGAGGCGGGTTTTTTCGCAACCGATTGCGCTGTTTTCACCGGCTAATCACCGCCATTAACAGTAATTGACTATACCCGTCATACTTCAAGCTGCAGGTGCGTTGGCTACATTCGTTCACCCGAATCACTTACCAGCGTAAGCTCATCGGGACTCACTCATTTGCCGCCTTCCTGCAGCTCGAATTATTTAGGGTATCTCTACCCGCGCAAACGCGGGGGATATTCCACAAGCTGTCGGTTAACCGGAATAAATCATTCCAGCTCGAAGCGCTGCGTGCGCTCGCCGTTGAGCCAGATTTCGCGCTGCTCACCCGCCGGTAAGCTCAGCGTCAGCGACCGCCACGCCGGGCGGAACTGACCGCGGGTGGTGAGGGTAACGTCGATGCGCTGCGCACTGGTTTTCATCTGCCAGTTCAGCCACAGGGCATCATCGCGCTGCCAGCCGTGGCTGACGCCATCATCCTCGAAAATCATCCCTTCTGACTGCCCGTCACCGCGCAGCGGGAACAGTTTTAACTCCCGGCTCTGGTCCTGTGCGCTGTCGGCATAGGCAAGACGTGAGGAGAGCGGTAAACCGGCACCGGCGCGCACCAGCAGCGGCAGGCGTTCCAGCGGGGCGTTCAGGGTAATGGTCTGCCCGCCGCCGAACCAGACGCCGCTCCAGAAGCAGTACCAACCTTCACCGTTGTCCGGCAGCCACACCTCGCGCTGACGCTGGCCCTGTTCCACCACGCTGGCTACCAGCAGATCGCGGCCAATCATAAAGTCGTCGTTTTCACGCCAGGTATTGGCGTCATGCTCGTGGTCGAGGAAGGTCGGGCGCAGCATCGGCTCATCTTCGCTGCTGGCCTGCCACAGCAGGGTATAGAAGTAGGGCAGCAGCCGGTAACGCAGCTGGATGGCTTCGCGGATCATCGGGGTCACCTGCGGATACATCCAGGGCTCATTGACCGTGCCGTCATCGTTCCACGAGTGGATGGTAAAGCGCGGATGCATGACGCCGTTTTGCACCCAGCGCACCAGCAGCTCGGGATCGGGCCGGTCGCCAGAGAAGCCGCCGACGTCGTGACCCATGTTATACAGCCCGGACAGGCTCATCCCCAGCCCCATGCGCGTGTTATAGCGCAGGGTTTGCCAGCTGGTGCGGTTATCGCCGCTCCAGGTCTGCACGTAGCGCTGCATTCCGGCACAGCCGGAGCGCGAGATCAGATACGGGCGCAGATCCGGGGCAAAGCGCTGCTGCGCTTCCAGCGAGGCACGCATCATCAGCAGCGGCATCACCGGGCGGATATGCTTGATGGCTATCGGCTGACCGAAGCCGTGACAGCGCGCTTCGCCGTCCCACACCTCATATTCGTTGTTATCGTTCCAGGTCGCGTCGATGCCCTTTGCCAGCAGCTGGGTAGTGACGCCCTCCTGCCACCAGCGCACGGTCGCCGGGTTAGTGAAGTCGAGGTGCGAACCTTCGTCGTCCCAGAAGCTGGAGCGTTCCGGCCTGTCGCTTTCCGAATCGCGGATAAACAGCCCCTGCTGCGCCACCTGCTGATACTGCGGATGGTCATGCAGCAGGCAGGGCTTGATATTGGCGGCCAGCTTCAGCCCGGCGTCGTGGAACGCGGCGCTCAGCTGCTCCGGCTCCGGCACCTTGTCGTAGTTCCAGTTGAACACGTAGCGCTTGTTGTTGATCGAGGTATAACCGGATGACAGCTGGAATGAGTCACAGGGGATCGCCTGCTCGCGGCACAGGCGAATAAACTGCTGGAGCTGCTCCTGTGCGTCATCCGCATCGGTGTAGTGCATGGTGGAACCACTGTAGCCGAGACTCCATTTTGGCCCGAATAGCGTTTTGCCGGTCAGGCGCACAAAGGCTTTGGTCACGTCGATCACCTGCGGCCCGAGCATCAGATAGTAATCCACGTCCCCCGCTTCTGCCTGCCAGCGGCGATAGGCCAGATGGTAGTTATCCAGCTCGTTGCCCAGGTCCAGCCAGCAGCTGCTGAGGTTGTCGTAAAACAGCCCGAAGCTGACGCCGGGGCGCCGGGTGATGGTAAACGGGATATGTTTATACAGCGGATCGGTGCTGGCGGCGTTGTAGCCCATCGCGTCGAGGTTGCGCATCTCAAAGCGGCGGCCGGTACGCTCCAGATCGCCGGACTTCTCCCCCAGCCCGTAGTAATGGTCATCCGCGAAGCGGCGCTGATAGTGCGCCACGCCGTCGCCGTGCGCATTCAGCAGATAAGCACCGGTCGGGCGGTCGGCGGCCAGCGGCTGCCACTCGCCCGCTGCATCACGGTATTCCCACGTCAGGCACAGCGGCTGATGTACGGTGACGCGCAGCTTATCGGTGCTCAGCACCAGCCGGTCATCATCATGGTCCAGCCGGTAGCCCGGCAGGCTGAAGCCTTGCGTACTCAGGCGATCGCGCCCCTGCCACGGCACATCCTGATCCGGCGCGATGCTCCAGCTACGCTCCAGGCGCAGCGCATGATGCTGCTTGATCAGCACGCGGCACAGGTGCGGCTCCAGCACGTAAAGGCAGAAACTGTGCTGCTCATCCACCGTGAGCTCGATGCGGTCAGGATGCTGGCCAGCCAGCGTCCAGTTTTTTAAGGTTTTCATAAAAACTTATTCTCCAGCCTGGGGGATTTTTTTCCTGCTGCGCTCGGCGACCAACGCAATCAGGAACAGCGCGCCGATCAGGTCAAAAAAGCCCATGGCGACAAACAGTGGGTTAAAACCAACGGTGTCGGATATCGCACCGATCAGTAAGGTAAACAGGAAGCTGGCGACCCACGCGCAGCTGCCGCGCAGGCCGTTGACCGTAGCCATCTGATTTTTATCGAAGGATTCGACCACCAGCGCGCTGAGCATGCAGGAGATCACCTGGTGGCCGAAGCCGCCAACGGAGATCAGCGCGATCGCCACCAGCGGATCTTTGGTCAGCGCCACCAGCGCCAGCGACACCATCAGAAATGCGCCGGTGACCGAGCTGGCGACCACCGAGTTAACCAGCGTGCAGCCAAACCACCTGCGGTACAGGCGGGTGAGGTAGCCGCTGGCAACACTGCCCAGGTCGGCGGCGAGGAACGGCAGCCAGGCGAACATCGCGATCTGCTTGAGGTCCATCCCGCGTTCGGTCGCGAGGTAGAGCGGCACCCAGAAGCTGAACACCGCCCACGCTGGTTCCGCGAGGAAGGCCGGAATCGCGATGCCGTAGAACTTGCGGTTTTTACTGAGGATTTTCAGCGATGTCCAGAATGGCAGAGCGGGCAACATCGGCTCATTATCCTGGTGGATCAGCGCGTACTCCTGCTGGCTGAGGTTGGGGTGCTGCTGCGGCGAGTGGTAGAAGCGCCACCACAGCAGCACCCACACCAGCGCCAGTCCGCCCGAGAACAGAAAAGCACCCTGCCAGCCCATGGTGGCGTGCGCCAGCACGATCACCGGCGGGGCCAGCATCGCGCCGATGGAGAAGCCGACGCCCGCCCAGCCCGCCGCAACCGGGCGCTCTTTTTTCGGGAACCAGTCACCGATCGCTTTGGCATTCGCCGGGGTAGCTGCCGCTTCGGCACCGCCCATAAAGAAGCGCAAAATAGCCAGATGCAGCCAGCTTCCGGCCCCGGCATGCAGCATGCAGACAATCGCCCAGACGCTGGCGCACAGCAGGAAACCGAGCTTCAGGCCAACCACGTCGATCAGCCAGCCGCAGATCGGCTGAAACAGGGTGTAGGCCAGCTGGAACGCCGCCACCACCCAGGAGTACTGTTCGGTGCTCATGTTCAGGCTGGTTTTCAGCTCCGGCGCCAGGATCCCCAGCGAGTTACGCGTCAGATAGTTGACGGTAATTCCCAGTAAAAACAGCGCCAGCATCCACCAGCGCAGGGACTTAATTTTACGTCGGTTGCTTTGTACCGCAGTGCGGTTGATTTCCACGCTCATTCATTTCTCCTGGCGACAAAAGTGCCTGAATCGAAACTAGCCAGCGCACGACTTCAGCGAAACCGGCATTTTTGCAAGGATTTGCATGGAATGGCGCACGACTCACACTAATCACGATTAATCTCAGGCACAGTGCGGCTATCCGGCCATGAAAAAATTCTCATGGCGCAATTTGAAGGAGATCACAGATTGAACGGAAAGCTGAAAATCGCCGAAATTGCCCGACAAACCGGGCTGTCGATCAGCACGGTTTCACGCGTGCTGGCGGGCAAGATGAATACCAGCCCGGCGGCACGCCAGCAGGTGATGGCCTGCGCCCGCAGCAACGGCATTTTGCAGACGATCTCCTGCGGGCGGCTGATGCTGAACAATATTGTGGTGTTTGCCCCGCAGCGTGCGTTCGACGTGCGCAGCGATATCTTCTACTACAAGGTGATTCAGGGAATTACCGCAGCGCTGGCCAGCCATGAAGTGCGCCTGCGCTACTGCGGCCTGGAGGAGACCGACAGCGACCGCAGCCTGTTTCTCAGCAAGATGAGCGAGCCGGAAAGCGAAGCGGCGCTGATTATTGGTATTGATGATGACGTGATCCACCAGCTGGCCGCCGAGCTGCATAAACCCTGCGTGCTGATCAACTGCAGCGATCGCCAGATGCGCCTCGACAGCGTTTCTCCCGATCATCAGCGCATCGGCGAGTTCGCCGCCAGCTACCTGATCGAGCAGGGCCACACCCGCATTCTCAACCTGCAGTGCCTGCGTCGCGCCACCATGGAGCTGCGCCTGAGCGGTATTCGCCAGGCCTGGGCGCGGCATCATATGGCGTTTGACGAGCAGCAGCATCTGATCACCACCGCCGGCTTTGGCAGCGAAGAGGCGGAGCAGGCGCTGGGTGCCTGGCTGCGTGGGCTGCCCGCCAGCGAACGGCCCACCGCCATCCTCGCCGGTGGCGACTATATGGCTGCTGGCGCGCTCAGGGCGCTGCAAAAACAGCAGATTGCGGTGCCGGGGGAGATCTCGGTGATGAGCACCGACGGCTTTAACCTGGCGGAGATCGAAGATGTGCCGCTAACCTCGGTGCAGGTGCCGCGCGACGAGCTGGGCTTTGAGGCGCTGCAGCTGCTACAGCGCCGCATCCTGCAGCCTGACTCGCCGGCCTGCGCCATGCTGCTGCAGGGAAAGCTGGCGCTGCGCGACTCGGTGAAACGCCTCGGCGCCTCACGCATCATGCCCGCTTACAGCAGCGGCAAGCACGGTTTATACGATCAGACATCGTAGATCAGCCCATATTCACGCTACTATCTGACCTCAGCCCTGCAAAAAATTGAAGGAAGCGGTATGTCGGTGGAGTGTATTTTTTTTGATTGCGACGGCACGCTGGTGGACAGTGAAATGCTCTGTACCCAGGCCTATGTGAACACCTTTGCGAAGTTCGGCGCGCAGCTGTCGCTGCAGGAGATGTTCGAGAAATACAAAGGCGTGAAGCTGTACGACATTATCGCCGATGTCTGCCAGCAGCACCGTCTTGATACCCCGGTCGAGGTACTGGAACCGGCCTATCGCCAGGAGGTTGCGCGGCTGTTTGATCTTGAGCTGCAGCCCATCCGCGGGGCAAAAGCGCTGCTGGAACAGATCGGCGTGCCGATGTGCGTGGTGTCCAACGGCACGGTGCCCAAAATGCAGCACTCGCTCGGCCTGACGGAAATGCTGCCGTTCTTCGGTGACCGTCTCTATAGCGGCTACGATATCCAGCACTGGAAACCGGAACCGGAACTGATGTACCACGCGGCCGAACGGATGGGCGTGGCGATTGAGCGCTGCATTCTGGTGGATGATTCAGAAGCGGGGGCCAGAGCGGGCATCGCCGCCGGGATCCCGGTATTCTACTACTGCGTGGATGCGCACAATCCGCCGCTCGATCATCCGCTGGTGACGGTATTTGACGATATGGCCCAGCTGCCCGATCTGTGGCGCGCCAGGGGCTGGCAGCTGACTCGCGGATAAAATAACGGGAACGGTATCGGGGCGGACCTTCTTTTTCGCTCCGCCCTCTTGCTGACCGGAGTGCATTGGTCACAGGCCGGCCGACCAGGAAAAGCGGTCGGCCCCTACGCGACCGCCGGCAGATAAATCATCGTCATCAGGCCTGCGTGCCCTATCCGCTAATTTCTCAACCAATCGCCCCCAGCGTATCCTCATCCTGCCCCTGCTTTTTCGGCAGCAGGAACAGCGTGGCGAAGATATCCAGCAGGTAGATCAGCGCCAGCAGGGTGATGGCGGCGGTAAATGACCACTGGCTGACCAGCAGGCCAATCACCAGCGGACCAAAGCCCCCCACGCCACGGCCGAGGTTAAACAATACGTTCTGCGCGGTCGCACGCACTTTCACCGGGTAGGTATCAGAAATTAGCGCGCCGTAGCCGCCAATCATGCCGTTGACGAACATCCCCATCAGCGCGCCGGTAAACAGCATCACCGTCGGGTCACGCAGCTGCGCATAAACCACCACCATCACCACCGCACCGACCTGATAAATCAGGAAGATCTTCCAGCGCGCGAAGCGATCCGCCAGCAGGCCAAACAGCCAGATGCCGAAGGTCATGCCGACCACGGTTACCGCCGTCCACAGGCCGGATTTGGTCAGCGAGAAGCCAAACTGCGTGGAGAGGTAGCTTGGCATCCAGATCATCAGGCCGTAATAGCCGAAGTTCTGCACCGAGCAGAGAATAAAGATGCCAATACTGGCTTTGGTGGTGGCGGCATCGGCAAACAGCAGCCTGATGCGCGCCGGGAACGACAGTCCCTGATTGACATCCACATGCTGGGTGAAGGCTTCCGGCTCACCCATGCCGCGGCGAATGGCGAACGAGGCCAGCGCGGGCAGCAGCCCAACGAGGAACATGCCGCGCCAGCCGATAATATCCAGCAGGAAAGGGGTGATAAACGCCGCCAGCAGCACACCCAGCTGCCAGCCCATGCCAACCCACGCCGAGGCGCGATTGCGCTTGTTAGCAGGCCAGGCTTCGGCAATCAGCGCCATGCCAATGCCAAACTCACCGCCCAGCCCCATTCCCGCCAGAGTACGGTAGGCCAGCAGATCCCAGTAGCCCTGCGC
Source organism: Erwinia aphidicola (assembly GCF_024169515.1). Classification (NCBI taxonomy): domain Bacteria; kingdom Pseudomonadati; phylum Pseudomonadota; class Gammaproteobacteria; order Enterobacterales; family Erwiniaceae; genus Erwinia; species Erwinia aphidicola. The sequence goes on from NZ_JAMKCQ010000001.1 coordinate 1,718,331, forward strand.
CACGGCGCACAGCCCGGTGAACAGAGAAAACATCAGAATGGTAAAAGTCAGCACGCGAATACGCCCAAGGCGATCGCTGAGGTGGCCGAAGATAATCCCGCCCAGCACCGCGCCTATCAGCGTCCAGGTCACCAGTGAACCCGCCTGTGAGGAGGTCAGCACCAGCGCCGCGCTAATCGCCGGCAGCATAAACCCGAGGATCAGCAGATCGAAGCCGTCCATTGCATAGCCGCTGACGGCGGCGATCATCGCTTTACCCGGCGTGACGCCGCGCTTGTCCGGTGGGGAGACTGACATGCTTTTAACCTTCTGGTTTGAATTTTGCCGCAAGTATAAGTTTCAACGCGGCGACAAGCCAAAGGAAAAACGGTGCACAGTTCATAGACAAAAAAAAGGCCAGACGTGCTGGCCTCTATTTTTCTCCGGCTGCTTAGCCCGGACTGTTTTCGCCGCTGTCGTCGCCGGTCAGCAGCTTATCCAGCTGGTCGCCCCCCACGTGGCGGAAATCCTGGCCTTTGACGAAGTAGAAGATAATTTCGCAGATGTTCTGGCAGCGGTCACCGATACGCTCGATGGCGCGGGCGCAAAACAGCGCGGTCAGCACGCTGGGGATGGTGCGCGGGTCTTCCATCATATAGGTCATCAGCTGACGCACGATGCCCTCATACTCCTGGTCCACTTTCTTATCTTCGCGGTAGATCTCAATCGCCGCGTTCAGGTCCATACGCGCGAAAGCATCCAGCACGTCGTGCAGCATCTCAATGGTGTGGTGTCCCATCGACTCCAGGCTCACCAGCAGCGGCTGATGCTGCTGGGTAAATTTTTCCAGCGCGGTGCGGCAGATCTTCTCGGCCACGTCACCAATGCGTTCCAGCTCGGAGATGGTTTTGATGATCGCCATCACCAGCCGCAGGTCGCTGGCGGTCGGCTGACGTTTGGCGATGATGCGCACGCAGGCTTCATCAATCTCCACTTCCATCATGTTGACCTTGTGATCGCCTTCGATCACCTTATTCGCCAGCTCACCGTCCTGATTGTGCATCGCGGTGATCGCGTCGGTCAGCTGCTGTTCAACCATGCCGCCCATGGTCATCACCTGGGTGCGGATGTGCTCCAGCTCGGCGTTGAACTGGCCGGAGATGTGTTTATTCAGGTTCAGGCTATCCATTGTGTTCTCCAGTCAAATCAACCGTAACGGCCGGTAATGTAATCTTCAGTCTGCTTCTGATGCGGCTTGGTGAACAGCGTATCCGTGTCGCTGAACTCGATCAGTTCGCCGAGGTACATAAATGCCGTGTGGTCGGAGCAACGCGCAGCCTGCTGCATGTTGTGGGTCACGATCACCACGGTGTAATCCTGTTTCAGTTCGGTAATCAGCTCTTCAATACGCCCGGTCGAGATCGGGTCGAGCGCCGAACATGGCTCATCCAGCAGCAGCACTTCCGGGCGGATAGCGATGCCGCGCGCAATGCACAGACGCTGCTGCTGCCCGCCGGAGAGACTGTAGCCGCTCTGATGCAGCTTGTCTTTGGTTTCTGTCCACAGCGCGGCTTTAGTCAGCGCCCACTGCACGCGCTCGTCCATATCGGCACGCGACAGTTTTTCGAACAGGCGCACGCCAAACGCGATGTTGTCGTAGATCGACATCGGGAACGGGGTTGGCTTCTGAAACACCATGCCAACGCGCGCGCGCAGCAGGGCGATATCCTGGTTTGCGGTGAGAATGTTTTCACCATCCAGCAGGATTTCGCCTTCAGCACGCTGCTCAGGGTAGAGCGAAAACATCTTGTTAAAGGTGCGCAGCAGGGTGGATTTACCGCAGCCTGACGGACCGATAAACGCCGTCACCTGGTTTTTCGCGATATCCAGATTGATGTTTTTTAGCGCATGGAATTTTCCGTAATAGAAGTTCAAATCACGAACCTGAATCATCTTGGCGGAATTACTCATCATTTTTATCTCACTTAGTCCGCACCGCTTAAGCCGTGCGGCACAGTATTAATGTTTGCTCTTGGCGAAAATCACGCGGGCCAGGATGTTCAGTAACAGTACGCACAGCGTAATAATCAGCACGCCCGCCCAGGCCAGGCTCTGCCAGTCGGCAAACGGGCTCATGGCGAACTTAAAGATGGTGACCGGCAGGTTCGCCAGCGGCTGCATCATGTCGGTGCTCCAGAACTGGTTCGACAGTGAGGTAAACAGCAGCGGAGCGGTCTCACCGGCAATACGGGCAATCGCCAGCAGTACGCCGGTGAGGATGCCGGAAACCGAGGCTTTCAGGGTGATTGCCGAAATCATCTTCCATTTCGGGGTACCCAGCGCGTAGGCCGCTTCACGCAGGCTGTCCGGCACCAGTTTCAGCATGTTCTCGGTGGTGCGGATCACAATCGGGATCTGCAACAGCGCCAGCGCCACCACGCCAGCCCAGCCGGAGAAGTGCTGCATCTGCGCCACCACGATGGTGTAAACGAACAGACCGACGACGATAGACGGCGCGGAGAGCAGGATATCGTTGATAAAACGGGTGATCTCGGCCAGCCAGGATTTACGCCCGTACTCGGCAAGGTAGATACCCGCCATAATGCCCAGCGGCGTGCCAAACACCGTGGACCAGAGGATCAGCAGGCCGCTGCCCGCGAGGGCGTTAGCCAGCCCGCCACCCGCCGTGTTCGGCGGTGGGGTGTTTTCAGTAAACAGCGATAGCGACATGCCGTCGATACCGCGTGTCACCGTAGCGAACAGGATCCACACCAGCCAGAACAGGCCAAAGGCCATGGTCAGCAGCGACAGGGTGAGGGCAATGCGGTTCTTCATGCGGCGCCACGCCTGCATTTTGCGGCGTGAGGCTAGCAGCTCGGCGCGAGCCTGCATTTCCATGGTGGTCATGAGCGCGCTCCTTCACTTTTCGCCAGGCGCATAATCATCAGTTTTGAACAGGCCAGCACGATAAAGGTAATCACAAACAGGATCAGGCCCAGCTCCATCAGCGCAGCGGTGTGCACGCCGGATTCGGCTTCGGCAAACTCGTTGGCCAGCGCGGAGGTAATGCTGTTGCCCGGCATAAACAGCGACGCGCTGTCGAGCTGGTAGGTGTTACCGATGATAAAGGTCACCGCCATGGTTTCACCCAGTGCGCGCCCAAGGCCGAGCATCACGCCGCCGATCACCCCGTTCTTGGTGAACGGCAGCACCACGCGCCAGATCACTTCCCAGGTGGTACAGCCGATGCCATAAGCGGACTCTTTCATCATCACCGGCGTCTGCTCGAATACGTCACGCATTACCGAGGCAATGTAAGGAATGATCATGATCGCGAGGATAATTCCGGCGGCCAGGATACCGATACCAAATGCCGGACCGGAGAACAGCGCACCGACGATCGGGATGTTCGCCATCACATCGCCCACCGGCTGCTGGAAATAAGTGGCGAACAGCGGGGCGAAGATAAACAGCCCCCACATGCCGTAGACAATGCTGGGAATCGCCGCCAGCAGTTCAATCGCCACCCCTAACGGGCGACGCAGCCAGGCGGGTGCCAGTTCAGTCAGGAACAGGGCGATGCCGAAACTGACCGGGACAGCGATCAGCAGGGCGATAATCGAGGTCACGACGGTTCCGTAAATCGGCACCAGCGCACCAAATTGTTCGTTTGGCGCATCCCACTCTTTGGTCCACAGGAAGGAGAAACCAAATTTCTGGATGCTCGGCCATGAGGAGAACAGCAGGGAAACGATAATACCGCCAAGCAGCAACAGCACAATCAGCGCAGCCAGTTTGACCAGTGCGCCGAAGATGATGTCACCTTGCTTGCCGGGAGCTTTGAATGTCGGCTTGGTTGCAGCCATAGCAGTCTCGATAGTGAAATTGTCGGGGCGGCATCGCTGCCGCCCGGAGTACAGGCCGGGGGTTCCCGGCCCCTACAAATACTGACTTCGCTTAGTACAGTGCTTTACCTGAGCTGTCTTTTACGTTGGCTTTCCAGGCAGCACGGATCTGCTCAACCACGGAATCCGGCAGCGTGGCGTAGTCGAGGCTGGTCGTGGTTTTGCCACCGTTTTTGTAGGCCCAGTCAAAGAACTTCAGCACGGTTGCGCCTTTCTCAGCGTTAGCCTGCTCTTTGTGAACCAGAATGAAAGTGGTTGAGGTGATTGGCCAGGCGTTGTCGCCCTTCTGGAAAGTCAGATCCTGAGCAAACGATTTGCTCCAGTCAGCGCCTTTAGCCGCATCGCTGAAGCTCTGCTCGCTTGGCTCAACCGCTTTACCATCGGCATCCATCAGCTTGGTGTACGCCAGGCTATTCTGCTTGGCGTAGGCATACTCAACGTAACCGATTGAGCCTGGCAGACGCTGAACAAACGCGGCCACGCCGTCGTTGCCCTTGCCGCCCAGACCGACTGGCCAGTTAACGGTGCTGCCTGCGCCAATTTTGCCTTTCCAGTCGCTGTTCACTTTTGACAGGTAGCTGGTGAAGACGAATGAGGTGCCTGAACCGTCAGCGCGGCGCACCACGTTGATGTTGGAGTCTGGCAGCTTCACGCCCGGGTTCAGCTTGGTGATAGCCGGATCGTTCCACTTTTTGATGGTGCCAAGGTAGATGTCGCCAACGGTTTTGCCGTCCAGCGTCAGCTGGCCAGATTTGATACCAGGAATATTAACCGCCAGTACCACGCCGCCAATAACTGTCGGAAACTGGAACAGGCCATTTTTGGCTAAATCTTCGTCTTTCATCGGCGCATCTGACGCACCGAAATCGACGGTTTTCGCAATGATCTGCTTCACGCCGCCGGATGAACCAATCCCCTGATAGTTAACCTGGCTGCCCGTTTCTTTGTTGTACTCCGCAGCCCATTTGTTATACACAGGGGCAGGGAAAGTCCCGCCAGCACCGGTCAGATTCGTCGCTGCCATGGCAGAAACAGCGCTCAGAGAAAGGGTTACTGCGACGAATTTAGCCAGGGTTTTGTGCATCAGTGTCATGTTCCCTCCACGGGATTGAAAAGTCAGGTCAGTTGCCGTGTTTGTCTAATTAATGATTGCTGCTGGAGGCAAAATAGGACAGTTTGGTGACAGTAAAATGTACGTTATATGACACTTTTGTGACGACCTTCGAAATCCTGCCGTGCTGTATTCATCAGCACCTTGATGCTAAAACCCGCTTTAAGTGCGATCGCTCTCCATGCCGCTGCGCTGCTTTTTCACGGTGCTATTTTTGACTCTCCATTGGACAGGAGATAAACATCATGAAAATTACCGCCGCAGTGGTTAATCAGGTCAATGCCCCCTATCAGCTGGAAACGCTGGAGCTGGCGCCATTACGCGAAGATGAGGTGCGGGTGAAACTCGTTGCCTCCGGTATCTGCCACTCTGATGAAGCGCTGCGCGTCGGTGATGAGCAGCATTTTTTCCCCGGCGTGCTCGGTCACGAGGGCGCAGGTATCGTTGAAGAGGTGGGCAAAGCGGTCAAAGGCCTTCAGCCCGGCGATCACGTGGTGATGTCCTACGCATACTGCGGCCACTGTGCTCAGTGCCGCCAGGGACATCCCTCTCACTGCCACGACTGGGGGATGATGAATAACTCAGGATTTCGCGCCGATGGCAGCGCCATCCACCTTAAGCCTGACGGCAGTAAAGTCTCCAATATGTTTTTCCAGTCCTCTTTCGCTACCTACAGCCACACTTCCTTCAACAATCTGATCGTGGTGGATAAGCGCACCGATCTGCGTCTGGTCGCGCCGCTCGGCTGTGGCCTGCTGACCGGGGCAAGCACGGTGCTCAACGGACTGAAGCCTCAACCCGGTTCGACCATGGCGATTTATGGCACCGGCGCGGTCGGGCTGGCCGCGATGATGGCGGCAAAAATTGCCGGCTGCCGGAAAGTGATCGCCATTGATATCCATGATTCACGCCTGGCGCTGGCGCGCGAGCTTGGCGCGACGGATTCGATCAACAGCGGCAGAGAAAACGTGGCGGCAACGATTGCCAGCCATACGCAGGGCCTTGGGGTGAATTATGCGATCGACACCACCGGCCTGTCGGAGGTGATGAAAAGCGCGCTGGAGGCGCTGGCAACCGGCGGTACGCTGGCTCCGGTTGCCGTGACGCGCCACGACCTGACCTTCAACCCCATGCGCAGCCTGGTGGCCTCCAGCAAGAAGGTGATCGGCGTACTGATGGGCGATGCCATTCCGCAAATCGCCATTCCCCAGCTCATTGACTGGCACCAGCGCGGCCTGTTTCCGTACGAGAAACTGGTGAAGTTCTACGACTTTGCCGATATCAATCAGGCCAGAGAAGACTCCGCCAGCGGCGTCACTATCAAGCCGGTGCTGATCATTGATAAAACCTACCAGCTTTAAAAAGGAGACTGTGCGATGGACGCAACATGGCAAGGTCGGCTGCTGGATATTTTCCACAGCCAGAAAAAAGTGTTTTTATCCGGCATCACCCGCGATAACCCGTTCAAAAAGGCCCAGCTCACTAAACTGCGCCATGCGCTGTTGTTGCATAAGGAAGCCGTCTGCGAGGCGATGTGGTCCGATCTTGGCCGCAGTCATCACGCAGTAGAACAGGCTGAGCTCGCGCCGCTGCTGAATGAAATCAGCTTCGCACTCGAGCATCTCGATGAATGGTCGATAGAGAAAAAAGTGCCGACCCCGCCCCTGCTCGGCAACAGCGAAAGTTACATCACGCGTGAGGGCTACGGGGTTAACTACATTATCGGGCCGTTTAACTACCCGCTCTACCTGAGCTGCTGCCCGCTGATCGGCGCCATTATCGGCGGCAACACCGCCATTATTAAACCCTCGGAGGCCACGCCAGCCACCTCTGCCGTCATAGAGAAGATCATCAACAGCACCTTTGACTCTGACTACATCCACGTCTGTCAGGGGGCAAAAGAGGAGAATGCGTACCTGCTCACCCTGCCGTTCAACCTGATTTTCTTCACCGGCAGCCCGCAGGTGGGGAAAATTGTGATGGCCGCTGCGGCGAAAAACCTCACCCCGGTGCTGCTGGAGCTGGGCGGTAAATGCCCGGCGATTATTCTGGATGATGCCGATCCTGACGTCGTGGTAGAGGAGCTGCTTGCCAGCAAAATGATCAACAGCGGGCAGACCTGCGTGGCTGCAGATTACCTTTATATCGATCGGCGCATTAAAGCCGTGGTGCTGGCAAAGCTCAGCGCCGCGCTGAGCGAACATTTTCAGCGGGCGGGCAGCAACGGTAAAATAGTCTCCCATGCCGCTTACGCCAGACTGGAGCAGATCCTCGCCACCAGCCAGGGGGAGATTATCTGGCGCGGTGAGTCTGACCCGGCGCAGCGGTTTTTTGCCCCGGCAATCGTGGATAACGTCAGATTTGATGACAGCACCATGCAGAGTGAGCTATTCGGCCCAATCTTTCCGGTGCTGACCTTTGACAGCGAGCAGGAGGTGGCGATAAACGTCAATAAGCACCATCCCCAACCGCTGGCGGCGTACGTTTTCTCACGCAGCCTGCAGCGGGCGCGCACCCTCATTGATGCTATTCCCGCCGGGGATGCCGGTATCAACGCGCTGATGCTGCACGCGGCTTCGCACTACCTGCCGTTTGGCGGGGTCGGCTCGTCAGGGATGGGCTGCTATCATGGCGAGTTTTCTTATCAGGCCTTTACGCATCCGAAGTCGCTGCGCGTGAGAAAATAACCTTAACTCCGCCGGCGTGTTTTTCGCCGGCGGAGCGTTGCGTTAGCGATCCAGCTTATTGGCTATCGCATTAAACATCAGCGAGGCTTCGCGCGGCTGAGCGCCCGCTGCGGGTTCCGCCAGCGGCCAGCTCGACCACTGCACAATCACCAGCTTATGCAGCGGATCAACCACTATCATCTGGCCGAAGATCCCCTCTGCCGACAGCGTTTTGCCGCGGGTAAGCCCCTCTTTTGGCCCATCCTCGCTGCTGGCAGGTACTGCGATATTCCACCACTGCAGTCCGTAAACGCCGTCTGGATTGTCCGCGCTGACCGAGTTGCTGGCTTTGGTCCAATCGGTGGCCTGCTGTAGCCAGTCGTCAGGCAGGGTTTTCGTACCGTCAGGCAGCACGCCGTTGTTCATGACAAACAGGCCAAACTTGCCCCAGTCCTCCAGCGTGGCGTTAAAACCGTGTGCGCCAACGTCATGTTGACCCGGCTGATAGCTGTGCCAGACGCCGTCGTGCACCATGCCAAACGGCTGCCAGATATGCTCCTGCAGATACTGAGCCAGGGTTTTACCCGTGGCTTTTTCCAGCGTGTCCCCCAACAGCCACGCGCCGCCGGAGTCGTATGACCAAACCTCTCCCGGTTTGGCCAGCGCCTGGCGCTGCGGGTTGAGCACCAGCTGGCTGACGCAGGCATAGGTATCCTTACCTGCCTCACACTGGGTCAGCTTGCTGAAGTCAGAGTTTGGATCGGTGTAGTCTTCATTCCAGCGAATGCCGGAAGTGTGCTGTAGCAGATTACGCAGCGTCACCTTTTCCCACGCGCTGCCGCGCACCGCCGGATTGTATTTCACCAGTTCATCATCCAGCGAGGTGATTTTCCCTTCGCGCAGCGCAATACCCACCAGCGTGGAGACCACCGACTTACCCACCGAGCGCGAGGTCCACAGGGTAGTCGGCATATTGCCGTGCGCGTAATAGTCCCAGACGTCCTTACCATCCTTAATCACCATCATGCCGGTGACGTTATTGCGCCGCAGATAATCATCCAGCCGGTAGCGGTGCCCCTGATACTGATAGCTGACGGTCGACAACTCCCGGTAGGCTTTCGGGATCGGCACGGGGTTCGCGGCATGGAAGATATCACCCGGATATGAGCGGTAGTCGTTGCGAAAACCGATCGTCCGCTGCTGCGGGCTCCAGGTGAGCATATCTTTGACATCGGGCAGCTGTTTATCCAGCGGTGCCGGGCAGGTGGTGAGCGGGAGCGGGCAGGTGGTCACAGGTGCATTGGCATTCGCCTGAAATGCGGTAACGAGATATAGCGAGAACAGACAAATTCCACTTTTTATCTTTTTCATAGCAATCCCTTCAGATGTCATCAAGTGAGAGATGATTGTAAGAAAGGAGGAGCGCGGTGTTTGGTTAAAAAAGGCCCCACGGGCACCAGAACCTGTGTTAATCGCCCTCGCCGTAGCCAGTTTGCAGCCTCAGAAAATCTATCAGAGCACGCACTTTCGCCGGAACATGTCGTGTGTTGGGATAAACGGCATAGATACCCTGCTGTGGGAAGGCGTATTGCGGCAGTAAATGCGTCAATTTTCCACTGGCCAGCATCGGCCGGACCAGCCATTCAGGTAGCAACCCCACACCACAATCCTGCAGGACAAAGCTCATTAATGATGAAGCACTGTCAGTTGAGTACCGCACAGACCGGGTTATCTCAAAATCAATCTGCTGCCCCTGTGAGTGGACGATCTGCCAGTTAAAAGGGGATTTAAGCCGATTATGAATAATCCATGGCGCCTTCCCCAGATCTTCAAGTGAATGGATTGGGTTAGCGGCTAACCATTTTGGCGTGGCGACGGGGAGTATTGAAAAGCGATCGATGAGCGCTGCGTGATAACTTGAGTCTGCCAGCTTACCCAGCCTGATGGCGATATCAAAACGTTCTGAGACCAGATCGGCATGTGAAGAAGAAGAGACATGGCGCACGCTGAGCTCGGGATGGAGCTGACCAAATGCAACCAGGGCAGGGATCACCTTCTCAGAACCATATTCCGCGGTGCTGGTGATACAAAGTTCACCGCGGAACCCATGATGGCTGAGTCGCACATCATTGGCTATCTGTTCGGCGTCCTTTAATAGCTGAAGACTACGTTGATAAAAAGCCGCCCCTGCCTGCGTCAGAGTCAGACGTCGCGTCGTTCGCAGCAATAGCGCTACGCCAAGCTCTGATTCCAGCCGCTGAATACTCGCACTAATTGCCGCTTTCGTTTGGCCTGAGGAAGCCGCTGCGGAGGTAAAGCTACCTGCATCGGCGACCGCAACGAACATCGCCACCCGCTGTAAATTGAGCATAAACGACTCACACACTGTCAAAAATTATTTGACAGTGTATCACCCCGCGGGCGGTTTATCTGCTGCAGGATTCTCCCTATATTAGCCACTCTCAACAGGGAGTGATGGTATGAGTTATCGCAAAAAAGTGGCTATGGTTTACCTTCTTGGTTTTTTCCTCGACTTAATCAATATGTTTATCTCTACCGTTGCTTACCCGGCGATTGGTCTGGCGATGCAAACCTCTGTCGCTCAACTGGCCTGGATCAGTAATGGTTATATTTGTGGGCTGACGCTGATCGTTCCTCTCGGCGCATGGCTGACACAACGTGTGGGAGCACGGCGCGTGTTTTTAACATCGCTAGTTTTATTTGTTGTTGGTACAGCGCTATCCGGCTTATCCCGTTCTATTGAAGGGCTGATTTTCTGGCGCGTAGTGCAGGGGCTCGGTGGCGGATTATTGATCCCGATAGGCCAGGCGTTAACCTGGCAGCTGTATGCCAGCCATGAACGCGCCAGGCTCTCGTCCGCTGTGATGCTGGTGGCACTTCTCGCCCCGGCACTCTCACCGGCTTTGGGGGGGTGGCTGATTCAGGCACTGAACTGGCGCTGGGTATTCTTCGCCAGTCTGCCGCTGGCAGTGCTGACATTGATCATGGCTTTCGCCTGGCTGAAAGATGGGGTCCGATCGCCTAAAGAGGGAAAGCTCGACCTTACAGGCCTGATCATCGGCTGCGCGGGGCTTTTTCTGGTTTTAACCGGCATGACGGAACTTGCTGAGAATGGCGGAGTTATCAGGGGAGGCGGTTTTTTACTGCCGGGGATCCTGCTACTCATATTTTTCATCATCCACAACCGCCGGGTTTCCTCCCCGCTGTTCAGCTTTGACCTGCTTTCCGATCCGTTAATGCGCTACTCAATGATGGTATATCAGTGTGTGCCAGGACTGTTTATGGGGGTGAGCCTGGTCAGCATGTTATATCTCCAGGCCTCTCTGAGTCTGTCCCCTGCTGCCACGGGTGCCTTGATGCTCCCCTGGTCAGCCGCATCATTTTTTGCGCTGTTGATAACAGGTAAGACATTTAATCAGCTGGGGCCGCGCCCTTTGATTATTGCTGGTTGCCTGCTGCAGGCAACGGGGATTGTGATACTTTCCCTGGTTTCTCACGGCGCCCAGTACTCCCTGCTGACGATCGCCTTTGCGCTGATGGGGCTGGGAGGGAGCCTGTGTAGTAGCACCGCCCAAAACAGCGCTTTTCTTAACATCGCCGCCTCTGACATGCATGAAGCCAGCGCGTTATGGAATATCAATCGTCAACTCAGCTTCTGTTTTGGCGTGGCGTTGTTAAGCCTGTTACTGAACCTGCTTATCAGCCACATGTCCTTACGTCAGGCCTATCTGTGGACATTTTATGCTGCGGCTACAGGTACGCTGATCCCGGCATTGCTGAGTTTGAAACTCAACAACCGCACTATCAAAGAGAACATCAAATCTGAGGGAAAACCCGAATGAATATTTATGTTAATGAAGTACTGGCAGCGCACGTTGCAATTGAGAACTGGTTGAGCAAAGGGGAAGGTGAGCTGCCGTTACTGCTTGAGCGCTTCAGTGCGCGCTACTCGATGATCGCCCTGTCAGGCGCGAGACTCGATCGCGAAGCATTACGCCATTTTTTCCTTCAGCAGCGTGCCAGCCGTCCGGGGCTGAAAATTGTCGTGGATAAGGTCTCTGTTCTGCATGAAGGGAAGGATGGGGCGGTATTGTTATACCAGGAAACGCAGACGCAGCCAGATAAAGAGAGGACGATTCGCTGGTCAACCGTGCTGTTTAACGTCCAGGAAGGGAAGCCAGTCTGGTTACATTTACACGAAACGTTACAGCCCTGAGGTGATAAAAAAGTCCGGCAGCCAAAGGCATACCGGACTGTTAAGCAACGGCGTGAAGGCTTATTCCACCGTAACGGACTTCGCCAGGTTACGCGGCTGATCCACATCGGTGCCTTTAATCAGGGCGACGTGGTACGAGAGCAGCTGCAGCGGCACGGTGTAGAAGATTGGCGCAATCACCTCTTCAACGTGCGGCAGTGGGATAATGCGCATCCCTTCGCTGTCGGCAAAACCGGCATCAACATCGGCGAAGACATACAGCAGGCCGCCGCGGGCGCGCACTTCTTCGATGTTCGACTTCAGCTTCTCCAGCAGTTCATTGTTCGGCGCGACCACAATCACCGGCATATCAGCATCGATTAGCGCCAGCGGGCCATGCTTCAGCTCGCCGGCGGCGTAGGCTTCTGCGTGAATGTAGGAGATCTCTTTCAGCTTCAGCGCCCCTTCCATCGCGATAGGGTACTGATCGCCACGGCCAAGGAATAGCGCATGATGCTTGTCGGAGAAGTCTTCCGCCAGCGCGGCGATCTTCTCATCCTGCGACAGCATCTGCTCAATGCGGCTCGGCAGCGCCTGCAGAGAGTGCACGATGTCGTGTTCTACCTGCGGGTTCACCCCTTTCAGCCGGCCAATTTTCGCCACCAGCATCAGCAGCACGGTCAGCTGGGTGGTGAAGGCTTTGGTCGAGGCCACGCCAATTTCGGTTCCGGCTTTGGTCATCAGCGCCAGGTCAGATTCACGCACCAGTGAGGAACCCGCCACGTTGCAGATTGCCAGCGAGCCGAGGTAGCCCAGCTCTTTTGACAGGCGCAGCGCTGCCAGGGTGTCGGCGGTTTCACCGGACTGGGACAGGGTGATCAGCAGGCTGTTATTGCGCACCGCGGATTTGCGATAGCGGAACTCAGAGGCGATCTCCACGTCGCACGGCACGTTCGCCAGCGACTCAAACCAGTAGCGCGAAACCATCCCGGAGTTATAGGAGGTACCGCAGGCCACGATCTGGATATGCTCAACGTTGGCCAGCAGCGCATCCGCGTTCGGGCCCAGCTCGGAGAGGTCGACTTCGCCATGGCTGAAACGCCCGCTGAGGGTGTTTTTGATCGCGACCGGCTGCTCGTAAATCTCTTTCTGCATGTAGTGACGGTAAACGCCTTTATCACCGGCGTCGTACTGCGCCGTGGATTCGATCTCTGCGCGCTTCACCTGAGCGCCGCTGCGATCGAAAATCGTGACGTCACGACGGGTCATTTCCGCGATGTCACCCTCTTCCAGGTAAACAAAGCGGCGCGTCACCGGCAGCAGGGCCAGCTGGTCGGAGGCGATAAAGTTTTCGCCCACGCCACGGCCAATCACCAGCGGGCTGCCGGAACGGGCGGCCACCAGCACGGACGGGTCACGGCTGTCGACGATCACCATGCCGTAGGCGCCGCGCAGCTGAGGGATAACGCGCTGCACCACTTCACGCAGCGAGCCGCCAGCCTGTTTCTGCTCCCAATGCACCAGATGCGCCACCACTTCGGTGTCGGTTTCTGACGCAAAGGTGTAGCCACGGGCGATCAGCTGCTCGCGCAGCGGTTCGTGGTTCTCAATAATACCGTTGTGAACAATGATGATATGTTCAGAGATATGCGGGTGCGCATTGGCTTCCGACGGCTCGCCGTGGGTTGCCCAGCGCGTGTGCGCGATACCGGTTCCGCCAATCAGCGCGGTGCTCTCTGCCGCTTCAGCAAGGTTCTGAACCTTACCCAGGCGGCGCAGGCGGGTGGCATTTCCCTGCTGATCGACCACGGCCAGACCCGCAGAGTCATAACCACGGTACTCCAGACGGCGCAGCCCTTCGAGCAGGATCTCTGCAATATCACGCTGCGCTACAGCTCCAACAATTCCACACATAGTAAATTTTCCTGACAGGATGACGTTCAGCGTCATCTGCGTTGTCTTCTGACCTGATTATTCCGGTGCATACTCTAAATAATTCACGTTGCAGGAAGGCGGCAAGCCCGTGAATCCCCGGGAGCATAGACAACTATGTGACCGGGGTGAACGGGTGCAGCCAACGCACCTGCAATGTGAAGAATGACGAGTATTTTTCGGTTCCCCGAGCCTTGTAGAGTGGGGATTATTTTTATGTTTACTGCTTTAAAACAAAACACAGGGCCAGGCGAGCCTGGCCCCTGGAATGGATTATTTTTTCTTTTCCGGACGCTGCCAGCTGGCGTTCAGCTGCTGCTCTTTGCGGTTATACACCAGGCCCGCCGCCGGAACGTTTTTCATAATGGTGGTACCGGCCGCGATGGTGGCCCCCGCCGCGACGCTCACCGGGGCGATCAGCTGGGTATCGGAACCCACAAACACGTCGTCGCCGATGATGGTCTTCGATTTATTCACGCCGTCGTAGTTGCAGGTGATGGTGCCCGCGCCGATATTGACGTGACTGCCAATCTCGGCATCGCCCAGGTAGCTGAGATGCCCGGCTTTCGAGCCTTTGCCCAACCGTGCCTTTTTCATCTCAACAAAATTACCGACGTGCGCGCCTTCGGCCAGTTCGCTACCGGGACGCAGGCGGGCGAAAGGCCCGACGCTGCAGCCGGTGTCCAGCCGTGCGTCTTCAATCACGCTGTACGGGCTGATGACGCTGTCGTCGGCAATCACGCTGTTTTTAATCACGCAGCCGCTGCCGATTTTCACCCGGTTACCCAGGGTAACGTGACCCTCAATGATCACATTGGTATCGATCACCACATCGCGACCGTGCTCCAGCGTGCCGCGCAGATCGAAACGTGCCGGATCCAGCAGCATCACCCCGGCCAGCAGCAGTTTTTCTGCCTGCTCCGCCTGGTAAACACGCTCCAGCGTCGCCAGCTGTAAACGGTTGTTCACGCCGTCGGTTTCGGTGGAGCGGGACGGATGTACCGCCGCAATCTGGCGGCCTTCCTGATGGGCGAGGGCGATGATATCGGTAATGTAATACTCGCCCTGCGCGTTGTTGTTGGTCAGCTTGCCGAGCCAGCGCTTCAGATCCGCGCCGTTCGCCAGCAGGATGCCGGTATTGATCTCATTAATCAGCAGCTGCTCAGGGGCGGCATCTTTCTGTTCGATAATGCCGACCACCTGGCCGTTTTCACGAATGATGCGCCCGTAACCGGTTGGGTTATCGAGCATCACCGTCAGCAGGCCAATGCCGCCCGCCGGTTTAGCCGACTGCAGGCGGCGCAGCGTCTCGACCGAGATCAGCGGCACATCGCCGTACAGCATCAGAATGTCTTCGTCATCAGCAAAGCAGGGGGCGGCCTGCTGCATCGCGTGGCCCGTGCCCAGCTGCTCCGCCTGCAGCACCCAGTTCAGTGAGGCATCGTTTAGGGTGCTTTTCAGCAGGTCACCACCGTGGCCATAAACCAGATTAACGCGCTGCGCGTTCAGCGCCTTCGCCGCATCAATCACATGCTGAACCATCGGTTTTCCTGCCAGTAAGTGCAGCACTTTCGGCAGTTCGGAGTACATGCGCGTACCTTTACCAGCGGCAAGGATAACGACGCTCATCGGGCTCTCAGACATAGACATCCTGACTCTTTATTTGATGTTGAAAGTAAAACGGTTTAACACTAAGAATACTACATTTTTCTCAGCCCGAAATTAGCCTGAAGCGCAGCGGGTGGCGGGATTGGGGCAAAAAAAATGCCAGTCAGTTTCCTGACTGGCACTCGAACAACTTAAACCTGAGTTACATCGCGTTCTTGGTCAACTCGATCACGCGCAGTTTGGCGATCGCTTTAGCCAGTTCCGCAGACGCCATAGCGAAGTCAACATCACCGTGCGAGCTGTTCATATGCTCTTCGGCTTTGCGTTTCGCTTCCAGCGCGCGAGCTTCATCAAGATCGCTGCCGCGGATCGCCGTGTCAGCCAGCACGGTAACCGCGCCAGGCTGCACTTCCAGCACGCCGCCGGAGAGGTAAATCACCTCTTCTTCGCCGTGCTGCTTAACGATGCGAACCATACCAGGCTTAATGGCGGTCAGGAGCGGGGCGTGGTTTGGGCGAATACCCAGCTCACCTTCGCTACCTGATACCTGGATGCTCTGTACAGTACCGGAGAACATCTGCTGCTCCGCGCTGACAACGTCCAGGTGAAAAGTCATAGCCATTGTTAACCTCCAGGGAAACTGAAATTACAGTTTCTTCGCTTTTTCCACGGCTTCTTCGATGGAACCTACCATGTAGAAAGCCTGCTCTGGCATATGGTCGAACTCGCCTTCCATGATGCCTTTAAAGCCACGGATGGTATCTTTCAGGGACACGTATTTACCCGGAGAACCGGTGAATACTTCTGCCACGAAGAACGGCTGGGACAGGAAGCGCTGCATCTTACGCGAGCGTGCTACCACCAGTTTGTCTTCTTCTGACAGTTCGTCCATACCCAGGATGGCGATGATGTCTTTCAGTTCCTGATAACGCTGCAGCAGTGACTGAACGCCACGCGCAGTGTCATAGTGTTCCTGACCAACAACCAGTGGATCCAGCTGACGGCTGGTAGAATCCAGTGGGTCAACCGCCGGGTAGATACCCAGTGAAGCGATCTGACGGCTCAGTACCACGGTTGCGTCTAAGTGCGCAAAGGTGGTGGCTGGTGACGGGTCAGTCAAGTCATCCGCAGGGACGTAAACGGCCTGAACGGAAGTGATTGAACCGGTTTTGGTCGAGGTGATACGTTCCTGCAGAACGCCCATCTCTTCCGCCAGCGTTGGCTGATAACCTACCGCAGAAGGCATACGACCCAGCAGTGCTGATACTTCAGTACCGGCCAGGGTGTAACGGTAGATGTTATCGATGAACAGCAGTACGTCACGACCTTCGTCACGGAACTTCTCAGCCATGGTCAGACCGGTCAGCGCGACGCGCAGACGGTTTCCTGGTGGCTCGTTCATCTGGCCATAAACCAGGGACACTTTGTCGATAACGTTAGAGTCGGTCATCTCGTGGTAGAAGTCGTTACCCTCACGAGTACGTTCGCCCACACCGGCAAATACCGAGAAACCTGAGTGCTCAGCCGCGATGTTACGGATCAGCTCCATCATGTTTACGGTTTTACCTACACCCGCACCACCGAACAGACCGACTTTACCGCCCTTAGCGAACGGACACATCAGGTCGATAACCTTGATGCCGGTTTCCAGCAGTTCCTGCGAGTTTGACTGATCTTCGTAAGAAGGTGCTGAACGGTGAATCGCCCAACGCTCTTCTTCGCCGATGTCGCCTTTCATATCGATTGGCTCACCCAGCACGTTCATGATACGGCCAAGCGTTGCAACACCAACAGGTACTTCGATCGGATGCTCAAGGTCGACAGTTTCCAGACCGCGCTTCAGGCCGTCTGAAGAACCCATGGCGATGGTACGAACCACGCCGCCACCCAGCTGCTGCTGAACTTCCAGCACCAGACGAGCATCACCATTTTTAACCTCAAGGGCGCTGTACACTTGTGGTACTGCGTCCTGAGGGAACTCGACGTCAACCACGGCGCCGATTACCTGGACAATCTTTCCAGTAGCCATCTTGAATCCTCTACCTAATTCATTAAACCTGGTTAAACCGCGGAGGCCCCACCGACAATCTCGGTAAGTTCCTGGGTGATGCTGGCCTGACGAGCCTTGTTGTATACCAACTGCAGCTCTTTGATCAGGTTTCCGCCGTTATCGGTTGCGGCTTTCATCGCCACCATTCGCGCGGCCTGCTCGCTGGCCAGGTTTTCAACAACACCCTGGTAAACCTGAGACTCGACATAGCGGCGCAGTAACGTGTCCAGCAGCGCTTTCGGATCCGGTTCATACAGATAGTCCCAGGTACTCTTCTTCACAACGCCTTCCGCATCATCTGCTGGCGGTAATGGCAGCAGCTGTACGATCTGTGGAGTCTGAGACATGGTGTTGATAAATTTGTTGCTGACGATAAACAGCTTGTCGAGACGGCCTTCATCGTATGCCTGAAGCATCACTTTGACCGGGCCAATCAGGTCGGACAGGGCAGGTTTATCACCCATCCCGGTAACCTGAGCAACCACGTTGCCGCCAACAGAGCTGAAGAATGACAGACCTTTGGAACCGATAATCGCCATATCACTTTCGACGCCTTTATCAGCCCAGGCCTTCATATCAGCCAGCACTCGTTTGAACAGGTTAATGTTCAAACCACCACAAAGCCCGCGGTCGGTAGACACGACCAGATAGCCGACGCGTTTAACGTCACGCTCTTCCAGGTAAGGGTGCTTGTATTCCAGATTACCTAACGCAATGTGACCAATCACTTTGCGCATGGTCTCTGCATAAGGACGGCTGGCCGCCATGCGTTCCTGCGATTTACGCATTTTGGAGGCGGCGACCATTTCCATCGCTTTGGTGATCTTCTGCGTGTTTTGCACGCTGCCGATCTTACTACGTATCTCTTTTGCGCCGGCCATAAGCTTCTCCTCAAAGCCTTGCAGCCTGCCCCCGAAGGAACAAGCCGCCAGACATTACCAGGACTGGGTTGCTTTAAACGTTTCGAGGAGGCCTTTCAGCTTCTCTTCGATTTCGCCGTTATAGTTACCAGACTGGTTGATATCAGCCATCAGCTCTGCGTGATCGCGATCCGCGTAAGCCAGCAGTGCCGCTTCGAAGCTACCGATTTTCGCCAGTTCGACGTCATTCAGGAAGCCACGCTCGGCGGCAAACAGCACCAGACCCTGCTGCGCGACAGACATCGGCGCATACTGTTTCTGTTTCAGGAGCTCGGTCACTTTCTGACCGTGGCTCAGCTGTTTGCGGGTTGCTTCATCCAGATCGGAGGCGAACTGAGAGAACGCAGCCAGTTCACGATACTGTGCCAGCGCGGTACGAATACCACCGGACAGTTTCTTGATGATCTTGGTCTGAGCAGCACCACCTACACGAGATACTGAGATACCCGGGTTAACTGCCGGACGAATACCGGAGTTAAACAGGTTGGTTTCCAGGAAGATCTGACCATCGGTAATCGAGATTACGTTGGTTGGAACGAACGCAGAAACGTCACCCGCCTGGGTTTCGATGATTGGCAGCGCAGTCAGTGAACCGGTTTTACCTTTCACTTCACCGTTGGTGAAACGCTCAACATAGTCGGCGCTCACGCGGGAAGCACGCTCCAGCAGACGGGAGTGGAGGTAGAACACGTCGCCAGGGAACGCTTCGCGGCCTGGTGGACGGCGCAGCAGCAGAGAAACCTGACGGTAAGCAACAGCTTGTTTAGACAGGTCATCGTACACGATCAGTGCATCTTCACCGCGGTCACGGAAGTATTCGCCCATCGCACAACCGGCATACGGTGCCAGGTATTGCAGAGCAGCAGACTCAGATGCGGTTGCCACCACAACGATGGTGTTAGCCAGCGCGTTGTGCTCTTCCAGTTTACGTACCACGTTAGCGATGGTAGAGGCTTTCTGGCCGATAGCTACGTACACACATTTGATGCCGGAATCGCGCTGGTTGATGATCGCATCGATCGCCATTGCGGTTTTACCGGTCTGACGGTCACCGATGATCAGCTCACGCTGGCCACGACCGATTGGAATCATCGCATCGACAGACTTGTAACCAGTCTGTACAGGCTGGTCAACGGACTGACGGTCGATAACGCCTGGTGCAATCACTTCGATCGGTGAGAAACCGTCGTTGTCGATAGCGCCTTTACCATCGATAGGAGCACCCAGGGTGTTCACTACGCGGCCCAGCAGGCCACGGCCGACCGGTACTTCTAAGATACGGCCAGTACACTTAACCTTCATGCCTTCGGCGAGGTCAGCGTATGGGCCCATGACTACAGCACCAACAGAGTCGCGCTCCAGGTTCAGTGCGATAGCGTAACGGTTACCCGGCAGGGCAATCATCTCACCCTGCATCACATCGGCCAGGCCGTTGACGCGGATGATACCGTCACTTACAGAAACAATAGTACCTTCGTTGTGAGCTTCGCTCACTACATTGAACTGAGCAATGCGCTGCTTGATCAGTTCGCTGATTTCGGTGGAATTCAGTTGCATATATGCTCCAGTCCCCTTAAGACTGCAAGACGTCTGCGAGGCGTTCGAGACGACCGCGTACGCTTCCGTCAATGACCATATCACCCGCACGGATGATTACGCCTGCCATTACAGACTTATCAATTTTGCAATTCAGCTTAACTTTGCGTGACAGACGTTTTTCCATCGCGCTGCTGATTTTGGTCAGCTGTTCATCGCTCAATGTCGTGGAAGAGATAACTTCAACCTCAGCGGTCGCATCATGTGCGGCACGCAGTTGGATGAACTGTTCCAGAACAGCGGTAAGCGCTGGCAAACGTTTGTTTTCAGCCATCACCTTAATCAGGTTCTGACCGGCTTCGTCGAGTTGGTCACCACAGATCGCGATGAACGCTCCAGACAACGCTTCCGGCGCCAGAGCGCCGGAAAGAAGTTCTGATACCTGTTCATTGCCAGCCACTTCGGCGGCAAACGCCAGCATCTGCTGCCAGCGATCGATACTTTGATGTTCAACCGCAAAGTCAAAAGCGGCTTTAGCGTAGGGGCGAGCTACGGTAGTAAATTCAGACATCAGCCCCTCCCTTACAGTTCAGCGACCAGTTTATCAACGATGTCGCTGTTAGCAGCTTCATCCACGGAACGTTCAATGATTTTCTCGGCGCCGGCAACAGCCAGCATCGCGACCTGCTTGCGCAGCTCTTCACGTGCACGTTTGCGTTCGGCATCAATTTCTGCCTGCGCTTGGGTGACGATCTTGCTACGTTCCTGCTCAGCCTCAGCTTTCGCTTCGTCCAGGATCTGCGCGCGGCGTTTGTTCGCCTGCTCGATGATTACCTGAGCGTCTTCTTTCGCTTTCTTCAGCTGGTCGGTCGCATTAGCCTGCGCGAGATCCAAATCTTTCTTGGCACGTTCAGCGGAAGCAAGGCCTTCGGCAACTTCTTTCTGGCGCTTTTCGATAGCAGCCATAAGCGGCGGCCACACGTACTTCATGCAGAACAGGACAAACAGGATGAACGCGATAGCCTGGCCGAGGATTGTTGCGTTAATGTTCACAGCACAATGCCTCTTGTTAAGTTAACTTTTTCTGCCGCTGCCGAAGCAGCGGCCAGAAGCCGTTCATCGCCCACAAACGCTGGCGATGAACTATCGGTTTTTACGCGACAGCAAACATCACGTACAGACCCAGACCAACAGCGATCATTGGGATTGCATCCACCAGACCCATTACAACAAAGAACTGCGTACGCAGCAGAGGAATCAGATCCGGTTGGCGTGCGGCGCCTTCCAGGAATTTGCCTCCGAGGATGCCGATACCGATCGCAGCACCGATTGCCGCCAGGCCCATCATCACAGCGGCAGCCATGTACAGCAGATCCATATTCAGGTTTTCCATGACAGTCTCCAGTTTGTTTCAGTTAAAACGCAGTAGTGTTGAGAAAAAATCAATGTTCTTCAGATGCCATCGACAGATAGACAATCGTTAAGACCATGAAAATGAAAGCCTGCAGCGAAATGATCAGGATGTGGAAAATGGCCCATGGCACATTCAGAATCCACTGTGACCACCACGGCAACAGACCGGCAATCAGGATAAAAATCAATTCCCCCGCATACATGTTTCCGAACAGTCGCAGACCCAGAGATACCGGTTTGGACAGCAGGCTCACACCTTCCAGAATCAGGTTGATCGGAATGAATACAGGGTGGTTGAAGGGTTGCAGAGTCAGCTCTTTAGTAAAGCCGCCAATGCCTTTCATCTTGATGCTGTAGAACAGAATCAAAATAAATACGCCAAGGGCCATCGACAGCGTGACGTTCACGTCAGCAGAAGGCACCACACGCAACGCTGGCAGACCAAAGACATGCTCGCCGATGTACGGCAGCAGATCGATTGGCAGCAGGTCCATGAAGTTCATCAGGAACACCCAGACGAAAATCGTCAGGGCCAGTGGAGCGATGAGTTTGCTTTTACCGTGGTACATGTCGCGCACGTTGTCGTCAACGAAGCCAACAACTAGCTCAACAGCGGCCTGTAATTTACCCGGCACGCCGCTGGTCGCTGATTTCGCGACTTTGCGAAACAGCACCAGGAACACCAGTCCCAGCACCACAGAGAAAAACATGGAGTCGATATTTAGTACCCAGAACGTCGCCGGAGCGTCGTGCGGATTCACTAGCTCGAAGGTACGCAGGTCAAGCTGAAGGTTATTCAGATGATGACCTATGTATTCTTGCGGCGTAGAGATTTCTCCTGCAGCCATGATGCCTCTTACCCTTTGTTGTTAATTACAGCCGGTGCGACAATTTGCACAATCAGCACCGATAACCAGGCCAGTCCCAGCGGCGTAAACACCGCCTTAAACACTCCCAGCGCCACGATAATCACGAGAACAGTAACGAACACCTTTAGCACTTCGCCTAACGCAAAAGTCCAGGCGAGCCGCCCTGTTACTTCATGCCCCGCCCGGTGGCGCCAGGCAAAAATCATAAACAACACGTTCGGCAGCCAGGCTGCCAGTCCACCCGCTAAGGCGGACACGCCCCACGTCAGATCTTTCAGGGCAAAAAACAGTGCGCCGATTACGACAAAGGTCACCAGCTGCAAAAGCAACACGGTCCGGGCAAATTTTACTCTGTAAAGGGACACTGACATGACGCTGAAACTCTCCTGCCCCGATGGGGGTATGTCGCGTGTCGTATAAAACTGCCTTTGCTCTTTTGAGTCAAGCAGCAAAAAACGTGCAAATTATACGGTGCGCACCTGTGATTTCAATCGATAAGTAGAGAAAAGGTGAACAATTATTTAAATTTCTTTCCAGCGCTCCGTTTTCCCAAACTGCTGGCGGCGGCAATTGGCTGGTTTTTTTCTGCAATACACGACATTGCTTGCTCACAAAGCGTGCGACAGATCACAATTCAGCAATGTAATACCGGACAAACAAGCTGGCTTTATCCTAATAATACGCAACAGTATGAATTTTAATTGTTTAATATCAATATATTAGATATTGGTTTTTTAAAAACGCCCTGTTGCTTCGATTAAAAGGTCTTATTGACATCTGTAGCAATTATTTAACATTGCTCAAGCCATTACTCACGCCGATTTATTGCGTGGATATATTTTCATGCGTGACTATCGGCACCCTTAAATATCGGGCCAAAGGTGATCAAAGTGATAATAAAATGTGAACTTAAGGTTAAATGTAACTGAGATTGTCAGATCATTTCCGTCGGCTGATTTAACCTGATGGTAACAGCTCCGTCCAGGCAAATTTTCGCAAAAAAAAGCCCTCCCCTCTCCCCGCTCACCACGATTCAGGCTTAAGGCCGGGACTGGAGATAAAAAAGTCATATAATTTCAGGGGTTAACTATTTCTTAAAAACCCCGAATGCGGATAAAAATAAGGGTTTTCCTGGCTAAAAAAAAGCCCGTTAATGCGGGTTAAACACACTAACGGGCCTGTTTTTTGGCTCAATCGGTTAGACAGATGGCGAAATAATCACCAAATGACGCTCGCCGGTCAGCGTTGGCACCGACAGCGGGCACACCTTCTCCACGCTAAAACCGGCCGGTAAAGCGGCGATTTCATCGTGCGGAAGGATGCCTTTCAGGGCATAGAATCGGCCATTCCCGCCAGGCAGATGGTGGCACCAGCTGACCATATCCGTCAGTGAAGCGAATGCCCGGCTGATCACCCCGTCAAACGGAGGCTCGGCAGGGAAGTCTTCAACGCGGCTCTGCACGGGGGTGACGTTCTCCAGCTTCAGTTCATGCTGTACCTGCTTCAGGAAGCGCACACGCTTGCCGAGGCTATCTAACAGGGTGAAATGCGCCTGCGGCCGCACAATCGCCAGCGGGATGCCCGGCAAGCCGGGCCCGGTGCCAACATCGATAAAGCGTTCACCCACCAGGTGGGGTTCCACCACGATGCTGTCGAGAATATGACGCACCAGCATCTGTTCCGGGTCACGCACCGAGGTCAGGTTATAGGCTTTGTTCCATTTGTGGAGCAGCTCCACATAGCCCACCAGCTGCTGTTTCTGCTGATCGGACAGGGAAATTTGGGCGCTTTTCAGCAGGGCGGAGAGTTTATTAATCACGAAGAGGTCCTGTAGGGTCGGGGCAAGCCCGACCCGTATTTCAGGTCAGGCGCTTTTGCGCAGCAGGCCCTGTTTTTTAAGGTAAATAAGGAGAATTGAGATCGCCGCCGGGGTGATCCCGGAGATACGTGAGGCCTGGCCAATCGATCCCGGTTTGTGATCGTTCAGCTTGGCAATGACCTCATTGGAGAGGCCACTCACCTGCTGGTAGTTCAGATCGACCGGCAGCACGGTGTTTTCATTGCGCAGCTGGCGATCGATCTCTTCCTGCTGGCGAGCAATGTAGCCTTCGTACTTCACCTGGATCTCAACCTGCTCGGCAGCCTGCGGGTCGCTAAGCGACGGGCCGAAGGTGCTGAGGGTCATCAGCTGAGGGTAAGTCATTTCCGGGCGGCGCAGCAGATCTTCACCGCTGGCTTCCTTGGTCAGGGCAGCGCTCAGCAGCGTGTTCACTTCGCTAACGTTTTCTGATTTCGGATGCACCCAGATATCACGCAGACGCTGACGTTCCAGCTCGATGCTTTCCAGCTTCTCGTTGAAGCGCGCCCAGCGGGC
The DNA here is from genome assembly GCF_024169515.1 of Erwinia aphidicola. Lineage (NCBI taxonomy): Bacteria > Pseudomonadati > Pseudomonadota > Gammaproteobacteria > Enterobacterales > Erwiniaceae > Erwinia > Erwinia aphidicola. The sequence continues at coordinate 1,742,910 of NZ_JAMKCQ010000001.1, forward strand.
ATCATCGACCAGCCCCAGTTCACGGCCGGCAGCGGTCAGACGCAGGTCGGCGTTATCTTCACGCAGCATCAGGCGATATTCCGCGCGCGAGGTGAACATGCGGTACGGCTCTTTGGTGCCGAGGGTGCAGAGATCGTCGACCAGCACGCCAAGGTAAGCCTGGTCACGACGCGGTGCCCAGCTCTCTTTGTCAGCAGACTGGCGACCTGCATTCAGACCCGCCAGCAGACCCTGGGCTGCCGCTTCTTCGTAGCCGGTGGTGCCGTTGATCTGTCCGGCAAAGAACAGACCCTGAATATATTTACTCTCCAGCGTCGGTTTCAGATCGCGTGGATCGAAGAAATCGTACTCGATGGCGTAGCCAGGACGAACGATTTTGGCATTTTCCATCCCGTGCATCGAGCGCACGATCTGCATCTGCACATCAAACGGCAGGCTGGTGGAGATGCCGTTCGGATAAATTTCATTGCTGGTCAGCCCTTCCGGTTCGAGGAAGATCTGGTGCGCATTGCGGTCGGCAAAACGCATCACCTTGTCTTCAATTGACGGGCAGTAGCGTGGACCAATGCCTTCAATCACCCCGGCATACATCGGGCTGCGATCGAGGTTATTGCGGATCACCTCATGGGTTTTCTCATTGGTGTAGGTGATGTAGCACGGCACCTGCTGAGGGTGCTGGCTGACATTGCCCATGAACGAGAATACCGGCATTGGCGTATCACCATGCTGCGGAGCCAGCACGCTGAAGTCGATGGTGCGTGCATCAATGCGCGGTGGGGTACCGGTTTTCAGGCGGCCAACGCGCAGCGGCAGTTCACGCAGGCGGCGTGACAGCGGAATGGATGGCGGATCGCCAGCACGGCCACCGCTGTAGTTATCCATGCCGATATGAATTTTGCCATCGAGGAAAGTCCCCACGGTCAGCACCACGGCTTTTGCGCGGAACTTGAGGCCCATCTGGGTCACAGCACCGACGACGCGATCGTTCTCGACGATCAGATCTTCAACCGCCTGCTGGAAGATCATCAGGTTTGGCTGGTTCTCCAGCGCGGTGCGTACCGCCTGACGATACAGCACGCGGTCAGCCTGAGCACGGGTGGCGCGTACCGCCGGACCTTTGCTGGCGTTTAGTATCCTAAACTGGATACCGGCCTGGTCTATTGCGTGAGCCATCAACCCACCCAGTGCATCCACTTCTTTAACCAGATGTCCTTTCCCGATACCGCCAATCGCCGGGTTGCAGGACATCTGTCCCAGCGTGTCGATGTTATGGGTTAATAACAGGGTTTGTTGACCCATACGGGCAGCGGCCATAGCGGCTTCTGTCCCTGCATGACCACCACCGATTACGATGACGTCAAAAGGATCTGGATAAAACATGGTACTGCACCTCGCGGCTTGTGCGATTGAAGAGAGTGTTGCTGAGGGCGTGGATTCTACTCAACTTTAGACGATGGCGAAAGCGCCGGGATCTTCGTGTATTAAAAAGAAGATCTTTTTTATTTAGAGATCTCTTTATTAGATCTTCTATTAGGATCGACGATCTCTGTGGATAAGCCATTTTTGCTGATAAGGATCAGGCAATTAGGCAGGATCATTAACTGTGAATGATCGGTGATCCCACGCCGTATAAGCTGGGATCTAAATGGCATGTTATGCACAGGCTCCGGCAGGTGCCCGAGTTGTTCTTGGGATAAACACCGGTTATCAGACGGAATTGAGCATGGTTATCCACAGATAAACGCGGTAAAACCAGGCGAAAAAGAGCAACATTTACAAAAGTCGGGATCGAAAACCCGTTTTTATACGGATCGAACCGACGATCGCGGCCCGATCCACAGCGGTTTTAGATCAGTTCTTTCCAGCTTTCTACCCAGACACCGGCAGGATCTTCCGGAATCTCATGTTCCAGCACGTCAATATCGAGACGATCGCCAATGCGCTGAGCGCCGAGCGAGGTCAGCAGCTCATCAAACTGCACGATCGCGCCACAGAACAGATCGTATTCGCGGTTGCCAATACCGACCGCGCCATAGCGCAGGTTGCTGAGATCGGGCTGCTCTTCCTTTATAGCGTCAAACAGCGGCTGGATATTATCCGGCAGCTCACCGGCACCGTGGGTCGATGAGACCACAATCCAGATGCCAGACGTTTTCAGCTCTTCAAGCTCAGGTCCGTGCAGCGTCTCGGTGGTGTGCCCGGCCTCATCCAGCTTTTCTGCCAGATGATCGGCAACATATTCTGCGCTGCCTAAGGTGCTGCCACTGATTAAAGTAATGTCGGCCATGATGGGATCCCTGAATGATAATGGCGGGCATTGTACGCTGTGATCAGGCTGGGATCTACCTGTGGAAAACCAGGGTTTTTATGAAAGGTACCTGGCTCGCTTGTCATTTACGATCCGGGCAGTGCTCGCGGTCCTCCCGTACTACAGTACGCTGCGGGCGTTGTGCGCTGGCCGAATCACAACTGACTGCGCCGCCGACGGTACGCATTGTTGCAAGATCCGCAAGCCGTACAGGTTGTGGATAATTTTGTGCACAGATCAGGGCGTAATAGTGCGCATGATCGGGTTCTGCAACGAGATCAGGGTTTCGGTCGACTGGATTTCATCAATGGTCTGGATCTTGTTGATCAACACCTGCTGCAGGGCGTCGATCGAGCGGCACATCACCTTAATAAAGATGCTGTAGTGGCCGGTGGTGTACCAGGCTTCCACCACTTCTTCAAGCTGCTCCAGTTTCGCTACGGCGGCAGGATAGTCCCTGGCGCTTTTCAGGATGATGCCGATAAAGCAGCAGACGTCATAGCCCAGCATCTTCGGGTCAATTTCTACCCGCGTGCCTTTAATAATCCCCGCCTGCTTCATCTTCTCAACGCGCACGTGAATGGTCCCCGGGCTGACGTTGAACTGTTTTGCCAGTTCGGCGTAGGCGACACGGGCGTTATCCATCAGGGCATTCAGGATGCCGCGATCGAGATTATCTGGCTGCATATTATCTGCCATGGGGGCTCCGGAATTATCGAATAATAAGTTGGACAGACGATAATGTGCGCGATCGTGAACAGAATGGCAATCGGAGTGATGATATGACAGCGGGCGCCGGAGTGGCGCCCGCGGGTGGGATTAGCGTTTACGCCACAGGGTGAGCTGCGCCACGGTGTGCTGATATTTGCGCGCCGTCTCGCGAATAACAAATGGCACATCCTGCGCCGGGGCGATCTCTTCAAAATCGGCCGCCAGCAGGCGTTGCAGCGCCTGATAGGTTGACAGCGCCTCGCCGTTTTCACGGATACCGCCCAGCCAGTTCTCCTTCGGCGTAAACTCTTCCAGCCAGGTATAAGGCGAGGAGAGCATCAGCACGCCGCCGGAGCGGATCATGCGGGTGATATCGTGCAGGAAGCGCTGCGGCTGGCGCAGGCGATCAATCAGGTTGGAGGCCAGCACCAGGTCAAACCCTTCCGGCTGCGGCTTGAGGTTACAGGCATCGCCCTGCACAAACTGGATGCGCTGCGCCTGCTCTGCGCCCAAACCAACGTCTTTCAGCCGCACCTGACGGTACTCAACCAGGTCACCCTCTTCTTGGGTGACATAGCGGAAGTCTTCGCCGCTGGTCAGCTGAAGTGCCACGTCGATAAAGCGCGCCGAGTAGTCCATACCGACGACCTGCTCAAAGTGGCGCGCCAGTTCAAAGCTGGCGCGCCCGGTGGCGCAGCCGATATCCAACGCGCGCTGGCGTTTATCGGTAAGGGTGCAGGCGATCTCCGCCAGCGCTTTACCGTAGTTCGCCACGCCGAAGTATTCCGGGCCGTACTGGAAGTCGAGATACTGTGACACCATGCTGTCGGTTTCATACGGGTTTTGCACCATGGTTTCCTGATGCTCAGAGACGACGTAGCGGAAACCGGCGTGCTGGAAGAAGTGGCGGCGAAATGCGTAGCGCGCTGACTTTAGTGCTTCATTGCCGGTTGAGATCCAGCTGCCGCCTTTGATCAGTGAGTGCTTGCCGTCAAAGGTCGGCGTGGAGAAGTCGTCATACAGCGGATGCACGCGGAAGCCTTCGAAGCCGTTGATCGGCGTGGTGGTCCACTGCCAGACGTTGCCGATCAGATCGAAGAAATCGCCCTGTGCAAACTGGTCCACCGGGCAGGAAGAGGCCCAGTAAGCGAGGTTAATATTGCCCGGCGCTTCCTGCCAGTCTGGCTGATCGCCTGGCACCTGCTCGCGCAGCAGCATCCACTCGCTCTCTGCCGGTAGCTGTACCGACTGCCCGGTTCGATCGGCTTTCCAGCGGCAGAAGGCGGCGGCTTCCAGCTGATTGACCTCCGCCGGCCAGTCCCACGGCATAGCGATCTCTTCAGCCAGCAGGCGCAGCTTCAGCGCATCCGGCTGGTCAGCGCTGCCAACCCAGAAGGTCGGCATGGTGGCTGCGGCGAACTCGCGCCAGCCCCAGCCTTCATCATCCCACCAGCTTTGGGTCTGGTAGCCGCCATCGGCAATAAACGCGAAGAACTCGGCGTTGCTGACCAGCATTTTGCTGGCCTGGAATGGCTGCACGCTGCTGGTCAGCGAGCCGTACTCATTGTCCCAGCCGTAGGTATCATCGGTTTTGCCCTGGGTGATGCGCCCGGCGGCGACGTCGACCAGACTGTTTTGCGGCACGGACAGGCGATCGTGGCGCGCGTCCGGGCAGGCGGGCCAGTGCGGCTGAGGTTTGACCCACGCCAGCGGCAGCTGACGCATCAGCACGCTGGAGGTTTCCAGGTGGATGCGTTCGTGCTCAATGCCCATCAGTATCACCCACGCCGGGCTCTCCCAGCCAATCGGCAGGGTTAGCGGCATCTCGCGGATAAACTTTTCGACGCGCGCGCGCACTTTGCCGCGATAGTCGCGCAGCTCGGCCACTGATGGCCAGCTGTAGTGGCTGTTATCCAGATCGTCCCAGCTCATTTCATCAACGCCGATCGCCAGCATCGCTTCGATCTTATCGTCGATACGGCTATCGATCAGACGGCCCGCCATCAGCTTATTAATATAGAAAGTGGCGGTGTGGCCATAATAGAAGATCAGCGGATGGCGCAGCGAAATGGCTTTGGTGTAGTAAGCGCGCTCGTCAGCGAGGCAGTCGAACAGGCTCTCATACAGCTCCCACGTCTGACGGAAGTAGCTGAGCAGCTGCTGACGTTTCTGTTCGGGGTCGTTGCCGCTTAAGGTCAGCGTGCGGGTCGGTGCAGGTAATCCTGTCTGGTGTTGTTGCGAAGTCACGTCATGCTCCCGTCTTGCCTGATATGCCAAATGGCTAAAGCGTAGATATCACTATAGCAAATAAGCATAGACGGAATGTTTCTTAGGGTAGGGCGTTAACGCTGCCAGCGGCGCAGCAGGCGGCTTTTCAGCCCGGTATCGAAGCGCCAGATATGGTCAAAGATGCGCATGATGCCGGGTTTTCCATGATCGGACATGGCAACCGCATGAAAACGTTGCAGCTGCTGCTGCTGGTGGTCGCGCACGCGCTTAACAATGGGGTCGGGCAGGCGCTGGGCGATAAAGTCAGAGAGGATCACCGCATCGGCATCGGCCCACAGCGGGCCGGACATCTTTTGCAGCACGGCATCGAGGCAGGCGGCCAGGTCGGTACCGCCGCGAAAACGCTGGCTGAGAAAGCGGATCGCCTGGCTGATGCCGTCGGCGGCGGTCAGCTCGTAGCCGATCACCTCATGGGCGAACAGCATAATGTAGCAGCGGCGGTTATCGGCCAGCGCCACCTTTAACAGGGCGAGGCAGAAAGCCTTGGCGCAGCGTTCGTTAAAGCCGCCCATCGAGCCGGAGGTGTCCACGCAGACGATAAACGGCCCGCGCGGCTGTTCGTCATGCTGCTGGTGGCTGACCGGGCGCAGCGATACCTTATCGTGCCAGCTTTCGCCCTGAAGGCGGTAGGTGAGCAGGCGTTTCTCCACCAGCCGGCGGTAAAACTCCATCTCCAGCTCGCTGATGCCAAGCGTGGCCAGCTCCGGCGGCAGCAGGCGCAGAATATCATCGCTCTGGTGCAGGCCGCTGACCTCTTCCGGCACGCTTTCCGGCTCGCGCACCAGCTGGTGAAAAGTTTCCAGCGGCGCATCGTACGACAGCACCGCTTTGGCCTCACGGCTGCGTCCCAGCTGCTCTGCCAGCTTCAGCAGCTCCGGCTGACTGGCGAGGAAATCCCCGTACTGCACCATGAGCTGATAGTCGCCGCGCTGCAATGAACTGCGCGTCAGGTCCCACAGCCGGCCGGCAGCAGCGTCATCGTCACCGGCCAGCACCGGAGCCAGCTGGCCGCTCATCGCCAGCCGTTGCTGCAGCTCCGCCAGCAGCTTGTCGCGTTCCCGCTCCAGCAGCTGCTGGTTCAGCGTCAGGGTTTGCAGCGTCAGGCTCAGCCGCCAGCGCTGCAGAAACAGCGTCTGCTGGGCATTGCTGAGCTGCAGCGCATCATTATTTGCTACCAGCGCCTGGGCTTTTTCGGCAAACGGTGAGTGCTGCTGCGCCAGCCAGCTCAGCAGTTCCGGCAGCTGTGCGCTGAAGTCGTGCTGGCTCATCAGCTGGCTCTGCTGGAAGCGGCTAAACTCCGCCGCCAGATCTTCCGGCACCGGGGTATTTTTCAGCTGCTGCACGATCTCTGCTTTCCAGTGCGGGAGATCGCGCGTTAGGGCGTTCTTCAGCCTGGGGAATTTTTCAAAAAAGGCGGCAAGCTGCGGGGAGGCGAGTAGCGTGATCACCAGCTCTTCAATGAGATCGTTTTCATTGACCGCCAGGAACAGGCTCAGGGTGTCAAGCGAGATCACTGGCGCGCCTGTTTCAGCCGATCGGCCACCTGTTGCAGGCTCTCCTCCACGCGCGCCAGCCAGTCATCGCTGATAAACAGGCAGCGGTGGTGCTGGCTGAACAGCGTGCGCTGGCCGCGCAGCTGGGTCTCCAGCTCGTCGAGCGCCAGCACGATCTCTTCCGGTAGCCCCTGCTGCGGTTTGCCCGGCAGCATCAGGCGCGTGGCCTGCAGGCTGACGTCGCGCAGCGTCAGGCAGTCATTGCCGTCAACGTGCAGGTCGAGCGTCTGGGCAAAGCCGATGCCGTTCAGCTTGCCGCGCACGTCGCCGCCTTTTTGCAGCCAGTGGTGCAGCGCTTCGCGCGCAAGGGTGATGTGGGTGACCTGCATTTCGTGCAGCGTCAGCGGCTTTTGCAGCATCAGCGTCAGAGCATCGTTAGCCAGCGACTCGGGCAGCTCGTAGTGCGGCTTGCGGCTGAACATGCCACCGTGCTTCTCCAGCCGGATCGCCTGCTCAACGCTCTGCTGCTGCTGTAACGCCAGGCGGCGGGCGTTGATCTGCTGAAGTTTGAACAGCATCGGCTGCTGCTGCCAGGCCTGCTGAGTGATCAGGTTATCCAGCTCGTGGTCCAGCAGCTTCATTGAGCCAACGTCATGCCACAGGCAGTCTTTCAGCAGGATCAGGTCAATCGGCGCAATGGCGTTACGCCCGCTGTAAAAGGCGCTGGCCTGCAGCAGATGAATGGCCTTTTTCCAGCGGCGGTCAGAAATATAGGGCGCTTCAGGCTGGTTTTCTAACTGCTGACGCAGCTGGAAAATCAGCTCGAAAACATCATCGGGCAGGCTGACTTTGCTGATACCCTGCTGCCACTCCAGATACTCCTCATCGGTGATGCACAGCGACTCCGCCACCGGGTTCTGGTTCTCGTCCTGCTGGTGGGTCAGCAGGCTGCGGAAGTTCTGCTTTTCATGCACGTTATCCAGCCACAGGCGAATCAGCATACGGTCATATAGCGCTTCCAGCCCGCTGTCCGCTTCCGGCAGTTCGTTGGAGGCGGTGACCAGAAGGCGCATCGGGATTTTTTCTTCGCTGTCGCCATTGCGGAAGCGGCGCTCGTTGATCGCCGTCAGCAGGGTATTGAGGATGGCCGGACCGGCTTTCCAGATCTCATCCAGAAATACGATCTCGGCATCGGGCAGATAGCCTTTGATCAGGCGCTGATAACGCCCCTCATCCTTCAGCGCCTGAATCGATAGCGGGCCGAAAACTTCCTCGGGGGTGGAGAAGCGCGTCATCAGATACTCAAAGGCGCGGGCATGCTGGAAGGCGAACTTCAATCGGCGGGCAATCAGGCTTTTAGCAATGCCGGGAGGGCCGAGTAAAAACACGCTTTCGCCGCACAGGGCAGCGAGCAGGCAAAGGCGAATCGCATGATGGCGTTCGTAAAGTCCTTTCTCTAAAGCATTGCTGAGGCGGGCGATGCGTTCCGCCAGTAATTGAGAGTGGGCCATAATCAAACAGTCATCCTTTTTCTACGGACAGGCCAGCTTGTTGCTGGCGAGCGCAAACACTACTGGCTATGATGCTTGAAAGAGTTGATAGCAGTCAGCTTTTTTATTATCAAACGGTGACATCAGGCGATGTCTTGCCTTTAAGAGTTGTCGTTAAACGGGTAATTAGGGGTAGGCATTCACTATGAATCATGCATACTGTGCGCGTTTTGATGGTTTGATGAGCTGTGCGCAATCCCGCGTAGGTCGGCTCCAACAAAAGATATCTCTATGAGTTCTGAAAAGAAGCAGTCCCTTGGTGCCGTTACGCTGGCAGCGATTGGTGTGGTGTATGGCGACATTGGTACCAGCCCACTCTATACCCTGCGCGAATGTCTCTCCGGTCAGTTTGGTTTTGGTGTTGAACGCGATGCCGTTTTCGGCTTTTTATCGCTCATTTTCTGGCTGCTGGTGCTGACCGTATCGCTGAAATATATCAGCTACGTGATGCGCGCGGATAACGCCGGTGAAGGCGGTATCCTGACGCTGATGTCGCTGGCCGGGAGAAACACCGGGGCAAGGTCCACCGCCGTGCTGGTGATTATGGGCCTGATTGGCGGCAGCTTCTTCTACGGTGAGGTGGTGATCACCCCTGCGGTTTCGGTCCTTTCGGCGATTGAAGGCCTGGAGATCGCCGCACCTTCCCTCGACCGCTACATCGTGCCGATGGCGATTGCCGTGTTGACGCTGCTGTTCGTGATTCAGAAACACGGCACCGGTATCGTCGGCAAGCTGTTCGCACCGGTAATGCTGCTGTGGTTTATCGTGCTGGCGGTGCTGGGCGCGCGCGGGATTATCGCCAACCCGGACGTGCTGCATGCCATGAACCCGTACTGGGCCGTGCACTTCTTTATTGAGTACAAAACCGTCTCCTTCTTTGCGCTGGGCGCCGTGGTGCTGGCGATTACCGGCGTGGAAGCCCTGTACGCGGATATGGGCCACTTTGGCAAATTCCCGATCCGCCTCGCATGGTTTAGCGTGGTGCTGCCGTCGCTGGTGCTGAACTATTTCGGCCAGGGCGCGCTGCTGCTGAAAAACCCGGAGGCGATTAAAAACCCGTTCTTCCTGCTGGCCCCGGACTGGGCGCTGATCCCGATGCTGATTCTGGCTACCCTGGCGACGGTGATAGCCTCTCAGGCGGTGATCTCGGGCGTCTTCTCTTTGACGCGCCAGGCCGTGCGCCTCGGCTATCTGCCACCAATGCGTATTGTGCACACCTCGGAGCAGGAGTCCGGCCAGATCTATATTCCGGTGATCAACTGGCTGCTCTACTTTGCCGTGGTGATTGTCATCGTCGGCTTCGAGCACTCCAGTAACCTGGCGGCGGCTTACGGCATTGCGGTAACCGGCACCATGGTGCTGACCGCGATCCTGTGCAGCACCGTGGCCATTAAGAACTGGCACTGGAACCGCTATCTGGTGATCGCCATCCTGATTGGCATGCTGTGCATCGACGTGTCGCTGTTCTCTGCCAACCTGGTGAAAGTGTTTGCCGGTGGCTGGCTGCCGCTGACGCTGGCGCTGGTGATGTTTATCGTGATGACCACCTGGAAAAGCGAGCGCTTCCGCCTGCTGCGCCGTATGCACGAGCACGGTAATTCGCTGGAGGCGATGATCGCCTCGCTGGAGAAATCCCCGCCGGTACGCGTGCCGGGCACCGCGGTCTATATGTCGCGTGCGCTCAACGTCATTCCGTTTGCCATGCTGCATAACCTCAAGCACAACAAGGTGCTGCACGAACGCGTGGTGCTGCTGACGCTGCGCACTGAAGATGCGCCCTATGTGCACAACGTGAAGCGTGTGACCATTGAACAGCTGTCGCCAACCTTCTGGCGCGTGGTGGCAAGCTACGGCTGGCGCGAAACGCCGAACGTGGAGGAGATCTTCCACCGCTGCGGTCTGGAAGGGTTGAGCTGCCGCATGATGGAGACGTCATTCTTTATGTCGCACGAGTCGCTGATCATCGGCAAACGTCCGTGGTATCTGCGCCTGCGCGGCAAGCTGTTCCTGATGCTGCAGAAGAATGCGCTGCGTGCGCCGGACCAGTTTGAAATCCCGCCGAACCGCGTGATTGAGCTGGGCACCCAGGTCGAGATTTAAATCGGCATGGATGGCGTAGGGGTCGACCGCTTTTCCTGGTCGACCCTTGCCGATGCCTGTCGCGGGCGGACCGAAAAAAAGGTCCGCCCCCTACAACTGCACCGTCACCGCAAACCCGCCTTCCTGACGATTGCTCATCGTGACCTTCATGCCGTGCAGCTGGGCAATTTGATGAACGATCGACAAGCCTAATCCGCTGCCGGACTGTTCCTGACCCGGCGGGCGATAGAAGCGTTCACCGATACGCGTCAGGACTTCAGGGCTGACGCCCGGCCCGTTATCCAGCACCTGCAAACGTCCCGCTGCCAGCGTGATGCGCACCTCGCTGCCCGCCGGGCTGTAGCGGATGGCGTTATCCAGCAGGTTGCGCACCAGCAGCGCCAGCAGTAGCGGGTTGCCCAGCTGGATAACCGGTTCTGTCGGGGCATCAAGCGCCAGCTCCACGCCGGCAGCCTGGGCGCGGGAATAGTGCTCAACCACCGCCTGCTGGATGATGCTCTGCCAGTCGAGACGCTGTTTTTCCAGCTGCTGGCCGGCGTCCAGCCTTGAAAGGGTTAGCAGCTGATCCACCAGCCGGGTGGCGCGGTCGATACCCGCATCCAGGCTGGTAAGCGCATGGTGGCGCATGGCGCTGTCGTCGTGCGCCAGCTGGGCAACCTCGGTCTGCACCTTCAGCGCCGCCAGCGGGCTGCGCAGTTCGTGGGCGGCATCGGAGGTAAAGCGCCGTTCACGCTGCAGCATCTCCCCGATACGGCTGAACAGCTGGTTCAGCTCGCTCAGCAGCGGGCGCACCTCCTGCGGCAGTCGTTTTACCTCGACCGGGGCGGTATCATCCGCTTTACGCTGGCGCAGCTGGTGGGCGATATGCTTCAGCGGGCGCAGTTCCCACGTCACCAGCCACAGCATCAGCAGCAGCATCACCGGCAGCGCCACCAGCCACGGCGTCAGATTGGTCTGCACCAGGTCACGCGTCAGGTCGTCGCGGTAGTCCCACTCCTGGCCGACCACCACCACGTATTTGTCATCCAGAGTGTGCAGCCACACCATGCGCCAGCGGTCGTCATCGTCTTTCAACTGGCCGTCACGAAAACCATCTCGCTGATAGTCAAAGATAAAATCTTTACCCTTATCGCCATCATTCAGCACCATTTTGCCATCGCGGGTAAAGACGGCGAAGGCCAGCGCGTCATCGTCCTGATCGCCGCGATGGTGGCGCAGCAGTTTTTTGCTTTTGGGCAGGGCGGCTAAATCGGCGCTGAACTGGTCGGGGTTGAGGCGCAGCAGGCGCTTAGCGAACAGCATCTGCTGGGTATCAAACAGTTCATTGATGTTGTGGCGCGTCTGCCACCAGGAACCCAGCGCCGCTGCGCCCCAGCACAGCAGGCTGAGCAGCAGGAAGCCCAGCATCAGGCGCACGCGCAGGCTGCGCTGTATCACGACTTCGCCCCCAGGGTGTAGCCGACGCCGTGTACGGTGCGAATAAACTCGCTGCCGAGCTTTTTACGCAGGTGGTGAATATGCACCTCAACGGCGTTGCTGGAGACGTCGTCGTCCCAGCCATACAGCTTCTCTTCCAGCTGCGCGCGCGTCAGCACCCGCCCGGCGTTGAGCAGGAACAGCTCCAGCAGCGCCAGCTCGCGCGCTTTCAGCACCAGCGGCTCGCCGTTGAGGGTCACGGTGTGCGAACCCGGCTCCATCACCACACCCGCATGTTGCAGCGTTGGCTGCAGCTGGCCGTGACGGCGGCGGATCAGCGCCTGCAGGCGTGCGGCGACCTCCGTCAGGGCGAAGGGTTTGCACAGATAGTCATCCGCGCCCTGCTGTAGCCCGCTGACGCGCTGCTCCAGCGCATCGCGGGCGGTGAGGATCAGCACCGGCTCATCGCGCCCCTGCCGCCGCCACTGGCGCAGGATCTCCAGCCCGTCGATCTCCGGCAGGCTGAGGTCCAGCACCACCGCATCATAGGGCGCCGCCGCTAATGCGCGCAGGCCTTCACTGCCTTTATTAAACCAGTCCACGCTGAAACCCAGCTTGCCCAGCCCGGCTTTGATGCCGTCGCCAATCAGGCGGTCATCTTCAATTAGTAAAATTCTCATCACGGTTCCCTTTGCGGTTTTAGCGATTTATACGGAAAGAGGATAGGGGTTGTACAGCTGAGATCGGCGAATTTCGCGACTTTTCGTCAATTTAAAACAATAAAGTCGTTTCGCTGATCTCCTTAAGATCTCGTTAAGAACTTTTTGCTGTAATACTTACCGAACAGAGATGACCGGGCAGTGTTGACTGCTCACTTTCATAAGGAAAAGCGAAAATGATGAAGAAGACAGCTGCATTACTGGCGATTAGCGCCCTGATGTCGACTCCGGTACTGGCTGCACAGACTGGCGGATTTGTTGACCCGAATGCACCCACCGCGCAGGTACAGAAAGGCGGTTTTAGCGGCCCGAACGGCACGGTTGCTACCGTCAAGCAGGCGCAGGATATGAAGGATGATGCCTGGGTCACGATGCGCGGCAATATTGAAAAGCGCATCGGTGATGAAGACTACCAGTTCCGTGACGCCACCGGCACCATGACGGTGGAGATCGACCACAAGCGCTGGGAAGGGCAAACCGTCGGTCCGAACGATAAAGTTGAGCTGCAGGGCAAACTGGATAAAGACTTCAACTCCATGGAGCTGGACGTGAAGCAGGTGCGTAAAATCGCTAACTGATCATCCGCTCAGGCTCTCCGCCAGATGATGGACGGCCGGAGAGCGATCCCAGCGCCGCCAGGCGAGCGCAATATCACTGCTCAGCGCAGCATCCTCAATCTGATGGAAGCTGACGCCGGGCAGCTGGATACTGCGCAGGGAGTCAGGAATGATGGTGATGCCAAACCCGGCGGCCACCATGTTAATCGCCGATGAAATCTGCGGCGACTGCTGCACGCTATCCGGCTGAAACCCGGCGCGCAGGCAGGCACTGATAATCACTTCATACAGGCTTGGTGCCACCTCTCGCGGGAACAGCACCAGCGGCTCCGCGCGCAGCGCCGCCAGCGACAGGCGCGGCGTGTCCGCCAGCCGATGCCCCTGCGGCAGTACCAGCGCCATCTTCTCACTGGCAATCATCTTCAGATTAAAGGCTTTGCTGCTCTCACAGGGCAGGCGCACGAACGCCGCATCCAGCAGCCCTTCCTGTAACTCATGCATCAGAGTGGCCATATTTTCTTCGCGCGGCAGCAGCGTGATGGCCGGAAAACTGTCCTGAAAGCGGCGCAGCAGGCGGAATATCTGCGGATGAAAGGCGGTGGAGCTGGCAAAGCCAATCGACAGCTGGCCGCTGATGCCGCGCGCGATGCCTTTCGCTTTCTCCAGCGCATGGGCCGACAGTTCGAGGATCTGACGGGCATCCTGATAAAACGCTTCCCCGGCATCGGTCAGCTCCACACCACGCGTTAGCCGTTTCAATAAAGGCGTGCCGATCTCCTCTTCCAGCTTTTTGATCTGCTGGCTGAGCGGCGGCTGCGAGATGTTCAGCAGCTCTGCCGCTTTAGTGAAGTGCCGGGTTTCGGCAACGGCCACGAAATAGCGAAGATACCGGAGTTCCATATCGAAAACGTCTCAAAGAGGGGGGAGCTTTATATTGGAGCCGTCGACTGAATCGAGTCAACATTGATTCAATACTTCTTAACAGTTTAATCGGGAAGGCGGTTATGACAGATTCTGTAACGGGTTGTTCATGTGAAGAACAGCTCACCAGCACCGTCAGGGAGCTGCAGAAGGAAAGGCCAGAAAGTGTTATCTATCAGACCTCACTGATGAGCGCACTGCTCAGCGGCGTCTACGACGGCACCACCACCGTGGCGGATCTGCTCAGGAAGGGCGATTTTGGCCTTGGAACCTTTAACCAGCTGGATGGTGAACTGATCGCTTTTAACAGCGAGGTGTATCAGCTGCGTTCGGACGGCAGCGCCCGCACCGCCAGCCCGCAGCAGCAATCGCCGTTTGCGGTGATGACCTTCTTCCGCCCGCAGTATCAGCACCACTTCAGCGGCCCGGCGACCCGTGCTGAAGTGCATCACGTCATCGACCAGTGCGTCACGTCCGATAACCAGTTCTGCGCGCTGCGTATCGACGGGCAGTTCCGCGTGGCGGAAACCCGCACCGTACCCTGCCAGCACCGGCCGTATAAATCGATGCCGGAGGTGCTCGGCAAGCAGCCTACCTTCCATTTTCATCAGCGAAGCGGCGTGCTGATCGGTTTCCGCACCCCGCAATACATGCAGGGTATTAACGTAGCGGGATACCACGAACACTTTATTACCGACGATCGCCAGGGCGGCGGCCATCTGCTCGACTACCAGCTGGAGCACGGCACGCTGAGCTTTGGTGAGATCAGCAAGCTGGTGATCGACCTGCCTGGCGACAGCGACTTTCTGCACGCCAATCTCAACCCGGAAAATCTGGATTCTGCCATTCGCGCAGTCGAAAGCTGATAAGAGGCCAATAGATGAAAAATGTAACCGAGGTTCAACAGTGGGCGCACGGCGCCGATTTAGTGGTGGCGCAGCTGGAAGCGCAGGGCGTGAAGCAGGTGTTTGGCATCCCCGGCGCGAAAATCGATAAGGTGTTTGATTCGCTGCTGGATACCACCATTCAGACTATCCCGGTACGTCACGAGGCCAATGCGGCGTTTATGGCAGCGGCGGTGGGCAGGCTGACCGGCAAAGCGGGCGTGGCGCTGGTGACCTCCGGCCCCGGCTGCTCCAATCTGATCACCGGCATGGCCACGGCCACCAGTGAAGGCGACCCGCTGGTGGCGCTGGGCGGTGCGGTAAAACGCGCCGACAGCGCCAAGCAGGTGCATCAGAGCATGGATACGGTGGCGATGTTCCGACCGGTGAGTAAATTCGCCGTTGAGGTGAGCTCCGGGAATGCGATTGCCGAAGTGCTGTCGAACGCCTTTCGCAGCGCGGAACAGGGGCGGCCAGGCGGGGCATTTGTCAGCCTGCCGCAGGATATCGTTAACGAACCGGTGCGGGCCAATTTGCTGACGGCAAACGGCCAGCTACTGATGGGCCCGGCGCCGGATGCGGCTATCGCTGCCGTGGCTCGCCAGGTCGCCCAGGCGAAAAATCCGGTGCTGCTGCTTGGCTTGATGGCCAGCCAGCCGGAGAACAGCGCGGCGCTGCACCAGCTGCTGACGCGCAGCCATATTCCGGTCACCAGCACTTATCAGGCCGCGGGCGCGGTGCATCAGGATCACTTCTCACGCTTTGCCGGCCGCGTCGGGCTGTTTAACAATCAGGCCGGAGATCGCCTGCTGAAAGAGGCGGATCTGATTATCACCATTGGCTACAGCCCGGTGGAGTATGAACCGGCGATGTGGAACAACGGCACGGCGACGCTGGTGCATATTGATGTGCTGCCAGCCGACAGCGATAGCTGCTATCTGCCGGACGCCGAGCTGGTGGGGGATATTGCCGCCACGCTGAACAAGCTGACGGCGCAGATTAGCCACCCGCTCACCCTCAGCCCGCAGGCGGCGGCGATCCTGCAGGATCGCCAGCAGCAGCGCGAACTGCTGTCGCTGCGCGGCCATCAGCTGGATCAGTTTGCCCTGCACCCGCTGCGCATCGTGCGCGCCATGCAGGACATTATTAACAGCGACGTCACCCTGACGGTGGATATGGGCAGTTTCCATATCTGGATTGCCCGCTATCTTTACAGCTTCCGCGCACGCCAGATTATGATCTCCAACGGTCAGCAGACGATGGGCGTGGCGCTGCCGTGGGCGATCGGTGCCTGGCTGGTGGACCCGAGCCGCAAAGTGGTGTCCGTTTCCGGCGACGGTGGCTTCCTGCAGTCGAGCATGGAGCTGGAAACCGCCGTGCGGCTGGGCGCCAACCTGCTGCATATTATCTGGGTCGACCAGGAGTACAATATGGTCGCGATGCAGGAAGAGAAGAAATACCAGCGTGTTTCAGGCGTGAAATTCGGCCCGATTGATTTTAAAGCCTATGCCGAATCGTTTGGCGCCGCCGGATTCGCGGTGGAGAGCGCAGCGATGCTGGAGCCGACGCTGCGCAAGGCGATGGATGTGAATGGCCCGGCGGTGGTCGCCATTCCGGTGGATTATGCCGACAATCACCTGCTGATGGGCCAGCTGCACCTTAGCCAGCTCCTGTAGTTCTCCGGCAGCGCGTGGCCCTTTATCGCAGACATAAAGGGCCCTTTTTTGCCTTAAACCAAATCCTTTCACGGCGTCAGCGAAACGTTTCGATGGCGATCACATTTCCAGCATCTGATGATTGTTTTCCCTTCGCCTTCTCATAAACTGCCAGTCAGCGAAACGTTTCGCTCTGGAGTGGAAAATGAAAAAAGGCACCTTACTGAATTCTGATATCTCATCCGTGATCTCCCGTCTGGGTCATACCGACAGCATCGTGATTGGTGATGCCGGCCTGCCGATCCCGCAAGGGCCGCAGCGCATTGACCTGGCGTTAACCCACGGCACCCCTGGCTTTTTGCAGGTGGTCGATGTGGTCACGCGTGAGATGCAGGTCGAGAGTGCCATCATCGCGGAGGAGATTAAGCAGCATAATCCGCAGCTCCATAGCGAACTGGTCGCCCTGCTCGAATCCTTGCAACAACTCCAGGGAAACACCATCAGTATCCGTTATGTCAGTCACGAACAGTTCAAACAACAAACCCAGTGCAGCCAGGCGGTGATTCGCAGCGGGGAGTGTTCCCCGTATGCGAATATCATCCTTGGCGCTGGCGTGACCTTCTGAGGCTGTTATGCAACCTTTACTGCAACTGAAAGGCATTGATAAATCCTTCCCCGGCGTGAAAGCGCTGTCGGGGGCGGCGCTGTCTGTCTATCCGGGCCGCGTGATGGCGCTGGTCGGCGAAAACGGCGCGGGCAAGTCCACCATGATGAAAGTGCTGACCGGGATTTATGCCCGTGATGCCGGAACCTTTACCTGGCTGGGCAAAGAGACCACCTTCAGCGGGCCGAAAGAGTCGCAGGAAGCGGGGATCGGCATTATCCACCAGGAGCTGAACCTGATCCCGCAGCTGAGCATCGCCGAGAATATCTTTCTTGGCCGCGAATTCGTTAACCGCTTCGGCCGCATCCAGTGGAAAAAGATGCATGCCGAGGCGGATGCGCTGTTAAAGCGCCTCAATCTGCGCTTCAGCAGCCACAAGCTGGTGGGCGACCTGTCGATTGGCGATCAGCAGATGGTGGAGATTGCCAAAGTGCTGAGCTTCGAGTCGAAAGTGATCGTGATGGATGAACCCACCGATGCGCTGACCGATACCGAAACCGTCTCGCTGTTCCGGGTGATTAACGAGCTGAAAGCCCAGGGCTGCGGCATCGTGTATATCTCCCACCGCATGAAAGAGATTTTCGAGATCTGCGACGACGTCACCATTTTCCGCGACGGGCAGTTTATTGCCGAGCGCGAAGTGGCGACGCTGACCGAAGAGTCGCTGATTGAAATGATGGTTGGCCGCAAGCTGGAAGAGCAGTATCCACGCCTGGATAAAGCGCCGGGCGCGGTGCGCCTGACGGTTGAGCACCTCAGCGGTTCCGGCGTGGAGGATGTCAGCTTCACGCTGCGCAAGGGTGAAATCCTCGGCGTGGCCGGGCTGATGGGCGCAGGTCGTACCGAGCTGATGAAAGTGCTGTACGGCGCGCTGGCGCGCAGCGGTGGCACCGTGACGCTGGATGGCAAAACCGTGGTATCGCGCTCGCCGGAAGAGGGGCTGGCCAACGGCATCGTCTATATCTCTGAAGACCGCAAGCGTGATGGCCTGGTGCTGGGCATGTCGGTGAAAGAGAACATGTCGCTCACCGCGCTTAACTACTTCAGCTATGGCGGAGGCCGCCTGAAGCATGCCGAAGAAGAGATGGCGGTCGGCGACTTTATCAAACTGTTCAATGTCAAAACTCCGTCGATGAACCAGCCTATCGGCCTGCTGTCCGGCGGCAATCAGCAAAAAGTGGCGATTGCCCGCGGGCTGATGACCCGGCCTAAAGTGCTGATCCTCGATGAGCCAACGCGCGGCGTCGACGTTGGGGCGAAAAAAGAGATCTATCAGCTGATCAACCAATTTAAGCAGGAGGGGCTGAGCATCATTCTCGTCTCTTCTGAAATGCCGGAAGTACTGGGCATGAGCGACCGCGTGCTGGTGATGCACGAAGGGCGTCTGAGCGGTGACTTCCCGATTGAACAAGCCTCGCAGGAAATTTTGATGGCGGCGGCGGTAGGCAAACAACACAGCGCGGAGCTGGCAACACTATGAGTACGCAAACAATCCCTTCACGCCGCCTGACCGTTAAGGCATGGCTGGTTGAGCAGAAATCGCTGATTGCGCTGGTGGTGCTGATTGCCATCGTTTCCAGCATGAGCCCGAACTTTTTCACCGTGGCAAACCTGTTCAACATTCTGCAACAGACCTCGGTAAACGCCATTATGGCGGTCGGGATGACGCTGGTGATCCTCACCTCCGGCATCGACCTTTCCGTGGGTTCGCTGCTGGCGCTGACCGGGGCGGTGGCGGCTTCGATTGTCGGGCTGGAGGTCAATGCGCTGGTGGCGGTGGCGGCTTCGCTGGCGCTCGGTGCCTTTATTGGCGCGATCACCGGCACCATTGTGGCCAGGGGCAAAGTGCAGGCGTTTATCGCCACGCTGGTGATGATGCTGCTGCTGCGCGGGGTGACCATGGTTTACACCAACGGCAGCCCGATCAATACCGGCTTTAATGACAACGCGGATCTGTTTGGCTGGTTTGGCATTGGCCGCCCGCTGGGCATCCCGACGCCGGTCTGGATTATGGCTATCGTGTTCCTTGCGGCCTGGTACATGCTGCATCACACCCGGCTGGGCCGCTATATCTATGCACTGGGCGGCAATGAAGCGGCAACGCGCCTGTCCGGTATCAGCGTTAACCGCGTCAAAATTATCGTCTATGCGCTGTGCGGCATGCTGGCGGCGCTGGCGGGCACCATTGAAGTGGCGCGCCTCTCCTCGGCACAGCCCACGGCGGGTACCGGTTACGAGCTGGATGCCATTGCGGCCGTGGTGCTGGGCGGTACCAGCCTGGCAGGCGGTAAAGGCCGGATTATGGGCACGCTGATTGGCGCCCTGATCTTAGGCTTCCTGAATAACGGCCTGAACCTGCTCGGCGTCTCCTCTTACTACCAAATGATCGTCAAAGCTGTGGTGATTTTGCTGGCGGTTCTGGTGGATAACAAAAGCAGTAAATAACTCTTTACCCTTACAGGATATAAAAAATGAAGATGAGAAAACTGACTGCACTCGCCGTACTGTTAGGCGCCACCCTGAGCGCTAACGCGCTGGCAAAAGATACCATTGCGCTGGTGGTCTCAACCCTGAATAACCCGTTCTTCGTCTCGTTGAAAGATGGCGCGCAGAAAGAAGCGGACAAGCTGGGCTACAACCTGGTGGTGCTGGATTCGCAGAACAACCCGGCGAAAGAGCTGGCAAACGTGCAGGACCTGACCGTGCGTGGCACCAAGCTGCTGCTGATTAACCCGACCGATTCTGACGCGGTGGGTAACGCAGTGAAAATGGCAAACCAGGCCAAAATCCCGGTGATCACGCTGGACCGCGTGGCGTCACAGGGCGAAGTGGTTAGCCACGTTGCCTCTGATAACCGCTTCGGTGGCAAAATGGCCGGTGACTTTATGGCGAAGAAAGTTGGCGAAGGTGCGAAAATCATCGAGCTGCAGGGTATTGCCGGAACGTCCGCCGCGCGTGAGCGTGGTGAAGGCTTTAAGCAGGCTGCCGATGCCCACAAGTTCAATATCCTCGCCAGCCAGCCGGCTGACTTTGACCGTACTAAGGGCCTGAACGTGATGCAGAACCTGCTGACCGCTCACCCGGACGTGCAGGCGGTGTTCGCGCAGAACGATGAAATGGCGCTGGGCGCGCTGCGCGCATTGCAAACCGCAGGTAAATCTGATGTGGTCGTTGTGGGCTTCGACGGCACCCCAGACGGGATTAAGGCTGTTGAAGGCGGCAAACTGGCTGCGACCGTGGCTCAGCTGCCGGAGCAGATTGGCGTGATTGGCGTCCAGACTGCGGATAAAGTGTTGAAAGGCCAGAAAGTACAGGCTATCAACCCGGTTGACCTGAAGCTGGTCACCAAATAAATCAAAGAAAAGCATGGCACGCGCCACCTCCGGGTGGCGCACTTATCTGGACGAACCCCTTATGATGAAAACCGGTAAACTGGCTGTCCTTGGCAGCATTAATGCAGATCACATCCTTAACCTGGCGCACTTTCCGCGCCCTGGCGAAACGGTGATCGGGAAGCAGTATCAGGTCGCATTTGGTGGGAAGGGTGCAAACCAGGCCGTTGCCGCCGGGCGCAGCGGCGCGGATATTGCCTTTATTGCCTGCGTGGGTGACGACGACATCGGCGAACGTATTCGCCAGCAGCTGGCCACCGACCGTATCGATATCGCGCCGGTGGAAGCGGTGGCGGGTGAGTCGACCGGCGTGGCGCTGATCTTTGTCAACGGCGAAGGTGAAAACACCATCGGCATCCACGCAGGGGCGAATGCCGCCGTGACGCCTGAGCGGGTGGAGAAACACCGGCAGGTGATTGCCGGGGCGGATGCGCTGCTGATGCAGCTTGAATCTCCGCTGGAGAGCGTGCTGGCCGCCGCGCGTATTGCGCATCAAAATCAGACCAAAGTGATCCTTAACCCGGCACCGGCTACCGAGCTTTCCGACGAGCTGCTGTCGCTGGTGGATATGATCACCCCGAATGAAACCGAAGCGCAGATCCTTACCGGCGTGGCGGTCAACAGCGATGAAGACGCGGCGCAAGCGGCAGCTGTACTGCACGACAAAGGTATTGCCAGCGTGCTGATCACCCTGGGCAGCCGCGGCGTGTGGCTGAGCGAGCAGGGCAGCGGCCAGCGCGTGGCCGGTTTCCGTGTGGAGGCGGTAGATACCATCGCGGCGGGCGATACCTTTAACGGTGCGCTGATCGCCGCGCTGCTGGAACAGCGCCCGATGGCGGAAGCGGTGCGATTCGCCCATGCGGCCGCGGCGATTGCCGTTACGCGACGCGGCGCGCAGCCTTCCGTACCCTGGCGTGAAGAGATCGACAGCTTCTTGCAACAGCAGGGGTAAACGTGGCGACCATGAAAGATGTCGCCCGCCTGGCGGGTGTCTCAACCTCTACCGTGTCACACGTTATCAATAACAACCGCTTCGTCAGTGAAGCGGTGCGTGAAAAGGTGACCTCAGCGGTTAACCAGCTGAACTACGCCCCTTCCGCCCTGGCGCGCAGCCTCAAGCTCAACCAGACGCGCACCATCGGCATGCTGCTGACCGCCAGCAGCAACCCCTTCTATTCAGAGGTGGTGCGCGGCGTAGAACGCAGCTGTTACGAACGCGGCTACAGCCTGGTGCTGTGTAATACCGAAGGGGATGAGGATCGCATGAACCGCAGCCTGGAAACCCTGCTGCAAAAGCGCGTTGATGGCCTGCTGATCATGTGTACCGAAAGCCACCTCCCTTCCGCCGAGCTGCTCAATCGCTATCCTTCTATTCCCTCCGTCATGATGGACTGGGCACCGTTTGAAGGCAGCAGCGATATCATTCAGGATAACTCGCTGCTGGGTGGGGAGATGGCCACGCGGCATCTGATCGCCCGCGGCTACACGCGCATTGCCTGTATCGCAGGCCCGCAGGATAAAACCCCGGCTCGACTGCGCCTTGAAGGCTATCGGCAGGCAATGGCCAGCGCCGGGCTGCCGGTGCCGGAAGGCTATATCGTTAGCAGTGACTTTGAGTTTCAGGGCGGGTTTAACGCCATGAACACCTTGCTCAGCCTTAACCCGCTGCCGCAGGCGGTGTTTACCTGTAACGATGCAATGGCGGTCGGGGTTTATCATGCGCTTTATCAGGCGGGGATGAGCATTCCCGGGGATATGGCGGTGATGGGTTACGATGATATTGAACTGGCGCGCTATATGACGCCGCCGCTCAGCACCATTCATCAGCCGAAAGATGAGCTGGGCGAGCTGGCGATCGACACGCTGCTGCACCGCCTTGCCGCACCCGGTGGCAGCCAGCAGCTGCTGGTACTGACACCGGAATTAATGGAGCGGGCTTCGGTCGCTGAGATTTAAGCTCTCTTCTTCTTTTTATCGCGGTCGCTGATCAGGTTGCGGCCATCCCCGGGCTTCAGCAGCAGGAACACCGCAGACGACAGCACGGTTATCGCACCCATCGTCAGGAAGGTGGCGTGGAAGTGCTGCAGCGTGGTGCCGTCAAAGTTTTCATAAAAGCGCAGCACCGCCGCGCTAACCGCCACGCCAAAACCGATCGCCAGCTGCTGCGTCACCGCCAGCATACTGTTACCGCTGCTGGCGTTGGCATCCGTCAAGTCAGCCAGCGTGATGGTGTTCATCGCGGTGAACTGCGTCGACATCGCCATGCCGAGAATAAACAGTGGAATGAGCAGCGCCAGCATATTCCAGCCCGGCAGCTGCAGGGCAAAGGTCGCAATCAGCACGCCAATAATGATGCTGATGCCAACCAGCGTTTTACGGTAGCCAAACCAGCGCAGAACGCCCGTCACCGTCGACTTCGCCAGTATGGAACCCAGTGCCGTTGGCGCCACCATACAACCGGCCAGCAGCGCAGTGTAGCCAAAACCGACCTGTAACATCAGTGGCATCAGAAAGGGGATGCAGCCGGTGCCGAGGCGCGAGGCGATATTGCCAATGATGCCGACCGAGAAGGTGCGCGTCTTAAACATCGGCAGCGGCAGCAGCGGAGAAGGGTGGCGGCGCGCGTGGACTATATAGAGAAGCAGCAGCACTATCCCGGCGACCAACACCCCCAGCGCAATCAGGCTGGAGACCACCCGCTCGCCAAACAGCTCGATACCGCTGGAAATACCGACCAGGCCCAGACCAAACAGCAGGAAGCCTAACAGGTCAAAGCGGCGCTTGGGCGTGGTGAAGTCGGGCATGTATTTGCGCGCATAGATAATGCCGAGAATGCCGATGGGTATGTTGATCAGGAAAATCCAGTGCCAGGTCGCCCAGGTGACCAGCACACCGCCCAGCAGTGGGCCAAGCACCGGACCAATCAATCCAGGCATGGTGACAAAATTAAGCACGGGCAGCAGCTCGCTGCGCGGGTAGGCACGCAGCAGCGCAAGGCGTGCCACCGGCATCATCATCGCACCGCCGATGCCCTGTATCACGCGTGAGACAACCAGCATTGACAGTGAACCGGAAAGCGCGCACGCCAGTGAACCCAGCGAGAACAGGAATACCGCGCTGATGAAAACCTTGCGCGTGCCAAAACGGTCAGCCAGCCAGCCGCTAACCGGGATGAGCATGGCAACGGTTAAGGTATAGCTGATAACGGCAGACTGCATTGCCAGTGGGGAGCGTTCAAGGCTGTGGGCGATAGCGGGCAGGGCGGTGTTAAGAATGGTGGCATCCAGCGCCTGCATAAAGAAAGCCATGGCGGCAATCCACGGGAGTCCGGCCATACTGCGCGCGGATTTTATCATTGGTGGTCCTTTCTTTTGACTTGAGCGGGGAGGAAATCCCTGTGATGCAGAAAGAATAGCATCTCCTTTTTATCAGTAACGGAGTTGTTTCGCCTTTCCTCGGCAGAAAACGCTGATTAATTGCCCCGAAAACGTCTGTTTTTAACCCTCTTGATGAAAAATTCTACGCTCGGTCATTTTTTTGCAATAAACACTTGTCACCTGCCAGAAAATCCCTATACTGCGCCTCCACTGACACGGAACAACGGCTTACAGGCCAGCGTGTTGAGAGGTTCAGGAAGTTCTGAACCGCCGGAAAAACTTCTCAAAAAGAAGTTGACTCCGAAGGAGGAAAGCGTAATATACGCCACCTCGCGACAGGATGCTTCGGCACTGCTCGCAACGCTCTTTAACAATTTATCAGACAATCTGTGTGGGCACTCGCAGGATTGATATCAACGTCTCCGGACGTAAAAAATATCAAGCCTCACGAGTGAACACATAATGAAATTCATTATGACGTTTTACAGATGAGCACCGCTGAACTTGTTTCAGCAAATCGAACTTTTAATTGAAGAGTTTGATCATGGCTCAGATTGAACGCTGGCGGCAGGCCTAACACATGCAAGTCGAACGGTAGCACAGAGAGCTTGCTCTTGGGTGACGAGTGGCGGACGGGTGAGTAATGTCTGGGAAACTGCCCGATGGAGGGGGATAACTACTGGAAACGGTAGCTAATACCGCATAACGTCTTCGGACCAAAGTGGGGGACCTTCGGGCCTCACACCATCGGATGTGCCCAGATGGGATTAGCTAGTAGGTGGGGTAACGGCTCACCTAGGCGACGATCCCTAGCTGGTCTGAGAGGATGACCAGCCACACTGGAACTGAGACACGGTCCAGACTCCTACGGGAGGCAGCAGTGGGGAATATTGCACAATGGGCGCAAGCCTGATGCAGCCATGCCGCGTGTATGAAGAAGGCCTTCGGGTTGTAAAGTACTTTCAGTGGGGAGGAAGGCGAAGAGGTTAATAACCTTTTCGATTGACGTTACCCGCAGAAGAAGCACCGGCTAACTCCGTGCCAGCAGCCGCGGTAATACGGAGGGTGCAAGCGTTAATCGGAATTACTGGGCGTAAAGCGCACGCAGGCGGTCTGTCAAGTCGGATGTGAAATCCCCGGGCTCAACCTGGGAACTGCATTCGAAACTGGCAGGCTAGAGTCTTGTAGAGGGGGGTAGAATTCCAGGTGTAGCGGTGAAATGCGTAGAGATCTGGAGGAATACCGGTGGCGAAGGCGGCCCCCTGGACAAAGACTGACGCTCAGGTGCGAAAGCGTGGGGAGCAAACAGGATTAGATACCCTGGTAGTCCACGCCGTAAACGATGTCGACTTGGAGGTTGTGCCCTTGAGGCGTGGCTTCCGGAGCTAACGCGTTAAGTCGACCGCCTGGGGAGTACGGCCGCAAGGTTAAAACTCAAATGAATTGACGGGGGCCCGCACAAGCGGTGGAGCATGTGGTTTAATTCGATGCAACGCGAAGAACCTTACCTGGCCTTGACATCCACGGAATTTGGCAGAGATGCCTTAGTGCCTTCGGGAACCGTGAGACAGGTGCTGCATGGCTGTCGTCAGCTCGTGTTGTGAAATGTTGGGTTAAGTCCCGCAACGAGCGCAACCCTTATCCTTTGTTGCCAGCGAGTAATGTCGGGAACTCAAAGGAGACTGCCGGTGATAAACCGGAGGAAGGTGGGGATGACGTCAAGTCATCATGGCCCTTACGGCCAGGGCTACACACGTGCTACAATGGCGCATACAAAGAGAAGCGACCTCGCGAGAGCAAGCGGACCTCATAAAGTGCGTCGTAGTCCGGATCGGAGTCTGCAACTCGACTCCGTGAAGTCGGAATCGCTAGTAATCGTAGATCAGAATGCTACGGTGAATACGTTCCCGGGCCTTGTACACACCGCCCGTCACACCATGGGAGTGGGTTGCAAAAGAAGTAGGTAGCTTAACCTTCGGGAGGGCGCTTACCACTTTGTGATTCATGACTGGGGTGAAGTCGTAACAAGGTAACCGTAGGGGAACCTGCGGTTGGATCACCTCCTTACCTGAAGATACCTTCCCGCGTAGTGCTCACACAGATTGTCTGATGAACGTAACGAGCAAAATGTAGTATCAGAGTCCCCATCGTCTAGAGGCCCAGGACACTGCCCTTTCACGGCTGTAACAGGGGTTCGAATCCCCTTGGGGACGCCATACCGGTAACGAAGTGAAAGTCGTTATCACCGTATCTCAAAACTGACTTTTTGGAGTCACGTTTGAGATATTTGCTCTTTAACAATCCGGAACAAGCTGAAAATTGAAACGACGCGTCGTATTCATTCTCCGTAATAAGAATGAAGTTAACGATGCGTTCGAGTCTCTCAAATGCTCACGACAGCATGCTGTCCTTCGGGACGCTTGTGGGTTGTGAGGTTAAGCGACTAAGCGTACACGGTGGATGCCTAGGCAGTCAGAGGCGATGAAGGGCGTGCTAATCTGCGATAAGCGTCGGTAAGGTGATATGAACCGCAACAACCGACGATACCCGAATGGGGAAACCCAGTGTGATACGTCACACTATCATGTCATGAATACATAGTGGCATGAGGCGAACCGGGGGAACTGAAACATCTAAGTACCCCGAGGAAAAGAAATCAACCGAGATTCCCCCAGTAGCGGCGAGCGAACGGGGAACAGCCCAGAACCTGAATCAGCTTGTGCATTAGTGGAAGCGTCTGGAAAGTCGCAGGGTACAGGGTGATACTCCCGTACACAAAAATGCACTCGCTGTGAGTTCGATGAGTAGGGCGGGACACGTGACATCCTGTCTGAATATGGGGGGACCATCCTCCAAGGCTAAATACTCCTGACTGACCGATAGTGAACCAGTACCGTGAGGGAAAGGCGAAAAGAACCCCGGCGAGGGGAGTGAAACAGAACCTGAAACCGTGTACGTACAAGCAGTGGGAGCACCTTCGTGGTGTGACTGCGTACCTTTTGTATAATGGGTCAGCGACTTATATTCTGTAGCAAGGTTAACCGTATAGGGGAGCCGCAGGGAAACCGAGTCTTAACTGGGCGTTAAGTTGCAGGGTATAGACCCGAAACCCGGTGATCTAGCCATGGGCAGGTTGAAGGTTGGGTAACACTAACTGGAGGACCGAACCGACTAATGTTGAAAAATTAGCGGATGACTTGTGGCTGGGGGTGAAAGGCCAATCAAACCGGGAGATAGCTGGTTCTCCCCGAAAGCTATTTAGGTAGCGCCTCGTGAACTCATCTTCGGGGGTAGAGCACTGTTTCGGCTAGGGGGCCATCCCGGCTTACCAACCCGATGCAAACTGCGAATACCGAAGAATGTTATCACGGGAGACACACGGCGGGTGCTAACGTCCGTCGTGAAGAGGGAAACAACCCAGACCGCCAGCTAAGGTCCCAAAGTCATGGTTAAGTGGGAAACGATGTGGGAAGGCACAGACAGCCAGGATGTTGGCTTAGAAGCAGCCATCATTTAAAGAAAGCGTAATAGCTCACTGGTCGAGTCGGCCTGCGCGGAAGATGTAACGGGGCTAAACCATGCACCGAAGCTGCGGCAGCGGCGCGTAAGCGCTGTTGGGTAGGGGAGCGTTCTGTAAGCCGTTGAAGGTGTGCTGTGAGGCATGCTGGAGGTATCAGAAGTGCGAATGCTGACATAAGTAACGATAAAGCGGGTGAAAAGCCCGCTCGCCGGAAGACCAAGGGTTCCTGTCCAACGTTAATCGGGGCAGGGTGAGTCGACCCCTAAGGCGAGGCCGAAAGGCGTAGTCGATGGGAAACGGGTTAATATTCCCGTACTCGGTGTTACTGCGAAGGGGGGACGGAGAAGGCTATGTTAGCCGGGCGACGGTTGTCCCGGTTTAAGCATGTAGGCGGAGAGTTTAGGTAAATCCGGACTCTTACTAACGCTGAGGTGTGATGACGAGGCACTACGGTGCTGAAGTAACAAATGCCCTGCTTCCAGGAAAAGCCTCTAAGCATCAGGTAACATCGAATCGTACCCCAAACCGACACAGGTGGTCAGGTAGAGAATACCAAGGCGCTTGAGAGAACTCGGGTGAAGGAACTAGGCAAAATGGTGCCGTAACTTCGGGAGAAGGCACGCTGTCGCTAGGTGAAGTCACTTGCTGACGGAGCTGAAGGCAGTCGAAGATACCAGCTGGCTGCAACTGTTTATTAAAAACACAGCACTGTGCAAACACGAAAGTGGACGTATACGGTGTGACGCCTGCCCGGTGCCGGAAGGTTAATTGATGGGGTTATCCGCAAGGAGAAGCTCTTGATCGAAGCCCCGGTAAACGGCGGCCGTAACTATAACGGTCCTAAGGTAGCGAAATTCCTTGTCGGGTAAGTTCCGACCTGCACGAATGGCGTAATGATGGCCAGGCTGTCTCCACCCGAGACTCAGTGAAATTGAACTCGCTGTGAAGATGCAGTGTACCCGCGGCAAGACGGAAAGACCCCGTGAACCTTTACTACAGCTTGACACTGAACATTGAGCCTTGATGTGTAGGATAGGTGGGAGGCTTTGAAGCGTGGACGCCAGTCTGCGTGGAGCCAACCTTGAAATACCACCCTTTAACGTTTGATGTTCTAACCTGGCGCCGTGATCCGGCGTGGGGACAGTGTCTGGTGGGTAGTTTGACTGGGGCGGTCTCCTCCTAAAGAGTAACGGAGGAGCACGAAGGTTAGCTAATCACGGTCGGACATCGTGAGGTTAGTGCAATGGCATAAGCTAGCTTGACTGCGAGAGTGACGGCTCGAGCAGGTGCGAAAGCAGGTCATAGTGATCCGGTGGTTCTGAATGGAAGGGCCATCGCTCAACGGATAAAAGGTACTCCGGGGATAACAGGCTGATACCGCCCAAGAGTTCATATCGACGGCGGTGTTTGGCACCTCGATGTCGGCTCATCACATCCTGGGGCTGAAGTAGGTCCCAAGGGTACGGCTGTTCGCCGTTTAAAGTGGTACGCGAGCTGGGTTTAGAACGTCGTGAGACAGTTCGGTCCCTATCTGCCGTGGGCGCTGGAGAATTGAGAGGGGTTGCTCCTAGTACGAGAGGACCGGAGTGAACGCACCACTGGTGTTCGGGTTGTCATGCCAATGGCATTGCCCGGTAGCTAAGTGCGGAAAAGATAAGCGCTGAAAGCATCTAAGCGCGAAACTTGCCTCGAGATGAATTCTCCCTGACTCCTTGAGAGTCCTGAAGGGACGTTGAAGACTACGACGTTGATAGGCCGGGTGTGTAAGCGCAGCGATGCGTTGAGCTAACCGGTACTAATGACCCGTGAGGCTTAACCTTACAACGCCAGAAGCGTTCTGGTGCGCGTTATGAGAGACGCAAAGAGATTTTCAGCCTGTTTACCGGAATTAAGTCCGAAGTATTTTGCGCTGAGGCAAGGCGGCAAGCGAAGGAAAGGAGGGAGCATACTGAAGTATGTGACTGACTTTACGAGCGCGGCCAACGCAGCATCAGCACAAAAGACACAGGACAGAGCACAAAGAATTTGCCTGGCGGCTTTAGCGCGGTGGTCCCACCTGACCCCATGCCGAACTCAGAAGTGAAACGCCGTAGCGCCGATGGTAGTGTGGGGCCTCCCCATGCGAGAGTAGGGAACTGCCAGGCATCAAATAAAGCAATAACCCCGACCGAAAGGCCGGGGTTTTTTGCGTTTACAGGGCTGAGAAATAAGTTTCATATGCTCTTATCAGAGCAAAATCCCCCTTCTTCACGCTATAAAAGATCTTCCGGCCGATTAATATTGCGAAATGCGGCTTCCGCCTGGGTAAATAATACGCTGTGCCCACCAACCTGTTGGAGAAACAGCATCAGTTTGCGCTCGCCTCGCACCAGATAATCTTGCAACGGCGCCGCCAGACTGCGATGCAGCAACGCCAACGTGGGATGATCGCGCTGTTCCGTGCGCGGCCACACTGCCAGCGCTTGTCCCCGATTCTTCCATAGCTCGCTCACCAGATTGGACGGCACGCAGGGCGTATCGCAAGAGCAGAAGGCAACCCATTCGCTTTCTGCCTGCTGCAGTGCAGCTAACATCCCCGCCAGCGGCCCGGGAAAGTCGCTCAGCGTATCGGCGATCGTCGGCACGCCGCTCTGTTGATATACCTCAATATTCCGGTTGGCATTAATCCATACAGTAGTGACCTGCGGCGCAAAGCGTTGCAGCACGTGCTGATACAGCGGCTTGTTCTGATACAGCACCAGCCCCTTATCTTTACCGCCCATGCGGCTGCCACGGCCACCTGCCAGGATCACCCCGGTGATCCCGGGTCCTGCCACGGCACTCGTCATACTCATTGGTTTATGCCCTATGCTTAACGTTGGGTTTCTTTATACAGGGACAACAGCATGAAATGCCATCGCCTGAATGAATTAATCAGCCTGCTGCAACCCGCCTGGCAGCAAGATCCCGATCTGAATTTAGTCGAGTTTTTACAGAAGTTAGCCGATGAAGCCGGCTTTAAACAGCCTTTTACTCAATTAACCGATGATGTGCTGATCTACCATCTCAAAATGCGTGGCAGTGACAAGCACGCTGAAATTCCCGGTCTGAAAAAAGACTATGAGGATGATTTCAAGACTGCACTGCTGCGGGCGCGGGGCGTGATCAAGGATTAAATCAGCCGCTGGCCCATGACGGCGGCCAATTAATGATATTCTTGCAGGTATCTCATGTCATGATCAACGGGCTCGCCGGATGAAAGAACCTGCTTTTAACTTCCACACTTTAACGCCTGATACCATCCTTGATGCACTGTGGGAGACCGGGCTACGCGTGGAGTCTGGACTGACGGCGCTGAACAGCTATGAGAACCGCGTCTATCAGTTTTCCGATGATGATAAACGCCGTTACGTCGCTAAGTTCTATCGCCCACAGCGCTGGTCTCAGGGGCAGATAGAGGAAGAGCATCAGTTTGCCAGCGAACTGTTTGCCGATGAAATCCCCATCGCCGCGCCGTTGGAACTCAATGGCTCGATGCTCCATCAGCACCAGGGCTTCTGGTATGCGGTATTTCCCAGCCTGGGCGGCCGCCAGTATGAGACGGACAATTACGATCATCTGGAATGGGTAGGGCGTTTCCTCGGACGCATTCATCAGGTGGGGCGGCGCAAGCTCTTCAGCCAGCGGCCAACGATTGGTTTGCAGGAGTACATCGAGGAACCGCTGCAGATTTTTGCCGACAGCACGCTGGTGCCGTCGAAGCTGAAAGCGGATTTACTCGCCAGTATTGAACGCCTGCGCACAACTTTACAAAACTGCTGGCATACTCAGTGGCAGCCTTTGCGCCTGCACGGTGACTGCCACCCCGGCAATATTTTATGGCGCGATGGCCCGTTATTTGTCGATCTCGACGATGCCCGTAATGGCCCGGCCGTGCAGGATCTGTGGATGCTGGTAAGCGGCGACCGTCAGGAACAGCGCCTGCAGTGGGATATCCTGCTGGAAGCATACGCTGAGTTCTGCGACTTCGACGCTCATGAATTGTCACTGATTGAGCCTTTACGTGCTATGCGGATGGTTTATTATCTGGCGTGGGTTGTACGCCGCTGGCAGGATCCGGCCTTCCCAGGCAGTTTTCCGTGGATGACGGATGAGGATTTCTGGCGCCGACAGATTTCCACTTTTAACGAACAGGACAAGCTGTTGCAGGAGCCTCCGCTGCAGCTGACACCTGTATTCCAGGTGTGATCGCCTTTGGTTCGCCTATTAAGTTGTTATGGAGAGAGTTTCGCGATGAAAAAGATTTGGTTTGCGCTCGTCGGTATGGTTCTGGCATTCAGCGCTTCAGCTGCACAATTTACCGATGGTCAGCAATACGTGACTATGGATAAGCCTGTAACCGGTGAGCCACAGGTTCTCGAGTTCTTCTCGTTCTTCTGCCCACACTGCTATGAGTTCGAGCATGTCTGGCATGTCAGCGATGCGGTGAAGAAAGTCCTGCCGGCGAACGCCAAAGTGACCAAGTACCACGTTGAATTCCTCGGCGGCGAGATGGGTAAAACCGTTACCCAGGCATGGGCTGTCGCTATGGCGCTGGGCGTGGAAGATAAAGTGACTGCACCTATTTTCGACGGTATCCAGAAAAGCCAGACCATTACCGATCCGGCCAGCCTGAAGGACGTCTTCGTCAAGGCTGCAGGTATCACACCAGAAGCCTATGATGCTGCCTGGAACAGCTTCGTAGTGAAATCGCTGGTTGCACAGCAGGAGAAGGCGGCAGCCGATGTTAACCTGCGCGGCGTGCCTGCGATGTTTGTTAACGGCAAATATATGGTTAACAACGGTGGCCTGGATACCAGCTCCATGGATAACTATGTTCAGCAGTATGCCAACGTGGTGAAATTCCTGATTACTCAGAAGTAAATCCGCGAAGAGTGCCACTAAACGCCGGCTCGCCCGGCGTTTTTTCTTCCCGCCTTGCAAAATATTTGTCGTAAAAGTGCCCTTTCCTCAGACGGAGATCGTGCGTCGTTGCCTGGTGTTGCCAACTTATATCCACATCTCGCTAACGCCGTAAAATCTAAAGATAATCCTAATGAGATAAACTAACTAAATGATTTTAAAGGTGACTTTAATTTATTCATTGCGCGCTTATCTGCCATTAATTAATCGTTATTAAATTTACGCACAAACTTATCCACAGAAAATCACTGCGAGGCGCTGCGCAAAAACAGCACTATCTGATGATTATTCGCCGTTGTGATTTCATCTTTTATAGTGAGCTGTGGCATCCTTACCCTCAATCGAAACCCAAGAAGAACGTGACGACTTATGGCTCAAATTGCAGAAAACCCGCTGATTCTGGTAGATGGATCTTCCTACCTGTACCGTGCTTATCACGCGTTCCCTCCGCTGACCAATAGCGCGGGCGAACCCACCGGTGCAATGTACGGCGTATTAAATATGCTGCGCAGCCTGCTGCTGCAATATAAGCCTAGTCATGTGGCCGTGGTATTTGATGCCAAGGGTAAAACCTTCCGCGACGAATTATTTGAAGCATACAAATCGCATCGCCCGCCGATGCCGGACGATCTACGTGCGCAGATTGAACCGCTGCATACCATGGTCAAAGCGATGGGCTTGCCGCTGCTGGCTATTTCCGGCGTAGAGGCTGATGACGTCATCGGTACGCTGGCGCTGGCGGCAGAGAAGATGGGCAAACCTGTGCTGATCAGCACGGGCGATAAAGACATGGCCCAGCTGGTATCGCCGAACATCACGCTGATTAACACCATGAATAATGCCATCCTTGGGCCGGATGAAGTGGAAGAGAAATATGGTATTCCGCCGTCGCTGATTATTGATTTTCTCGCCCTGATGGGCGACTCCTCGGATAACATTCCAGGCGTTGCGGGCGTGGGCGAAAAAACGGCGCAGGCGCTGCTGCAGGGATTAGGCGGCGTAAAAGATATCTATGACAATCTGGATAAAGTCGCGACCCTGACCTTCCGCGGGGCAAAAACCATGGCGGCCAAGCTGGAGCAAAATAAGGAGATGGCTTTCCTCTCCTATCAGCTGGCGACGATTAAAACCGATGTTGAGCTGGAATTGACCTGCGATAAGCTGACGGTTGAAGAACCCGCCGTTGAAGAGCTGCTGGGGTTATTTAAGCATTACGAATTCAAGCGCTGGATTGTTGACCTCGAAGAGGGCAAATGGCTGCAGGGTAATAAAGGCAATCCCTCTGCGAAAAAAGTGGCAGCGGCGGAAAGCGAGCCCGCAGCAGAAGAGACGACCAGCGTGCTCTCCTCTGATGGCTACGTCACCATTCTTGATGACGAGACCTTCACGCGCTGGCTGAAAAAATTACAGGACAGCAAGCTGTTCGCCTTCGATTTGGAAACGGACTCGCTGGACACCCTCAGTGCCAATATCATCGGCCTGTCATTTGCCACCGCACCGGGCGAGGCCGCCTATCTCCCGGTAGCGCACGACTATCTTGATGCGCCAGAGCAGCTGGATCGTCAAGCCGTGCTGGATCGTCTGAAACCGCTGCTGGAAGACCCGAAAGCGCTGAAGGTTGGGCAGAACCTGAAGTATGACCGTGGCGTGCTGGATAACTACGGTATCCAGCTGCAGGGCATTCAGTTCGATACCATGCTGGAGTCTTATGCGCTTAACAGCGTGGCGGGCCGCCATGATATGGACAGCCTGGCCGCGCGCTGGCTGAGCCATAAAACGGTGACCTTTGAGGAGATCGCCGGCAAAGGCAAAAATCAGCTGACCTTTAACCAGATCGCGCTTGAGCAGGCCGCACACTACGCCGCGGAAGATGCCGACGTTACGCTGCAGCTGCATTTGAAAATGTGGCCGGAGCTTGAAAAAGAGCAGGGGCCAAAAAACGTCTTTGAGCAGGTCGAGATGCCGCTGGTGCCGGTTATTTCGCGTATTGAGCGCAACGGCGTGCTGATCGATCAGAACATCCTGGCCGCGCACTCGCAGGAGCTGGGAGCGCGTCTGGCCGAACTGGAACTGAAAGCACACGAACTGGCGGGAGAGCCGTTCAACCTCTCCTCTCCGAAACAGCTGCAGACCATCCTGTTTGAAAAGCAGGGAATTAAACCCACCAAGAAAACCCCGGGTGGGGCGCCGTCGACCAGTGAGGAAGTCTTAGCCGAGCTGGCGCTGGACTACCCGCTGCCGAAGGTGATTCTGGAGCATCGTGGGCTTTCAAAGCTGAAGTCGACCTATACCGACAAGCTGCCGCTGATGATTAATCCGCACAGTGGCCGCGTGCACACCTCCTATCACCAGACGGTGACGGCGACCGGGCGTCTCTCGTCCAGCGATCCAAATCTGCAAAACATACCGGTGCGCAATGATGAAGGGCGCCGTATCCGTCAGGCTTTTATTGCTCCGAAGGGCAGCCGCATCGTCGCAGCCGACTACTCGCAGATTGAGCTGCGTATTATGGCGCACCTGTCACAGGATAAAGGGCTGCTGAGCGCCTTTGCCAGCGAGCAGGATATTCACCGTGCCACCGCCGCTGAAGTCTTTGGCGTGGCGCTGGATAAAGTCAGCGGCGAACAGCGCCGCAGCGCCAAGGCGATTAACTTTGGTCTGATCTACGGTATGAGCGCATTCGGGCTGTCGCGCCAGCTGAATATTGGCGCCGGTGAAGCGAAGAAATACATGGACCTCTATTTCGAACGCTATCCGGGCGTATTGCAGTATATGGAAAGCACCCGCGAACTGGCGGC
This sequence comes from Erwinia aphidicola, assembly GCF_024169515.1. Taxonomy (NCBI): domain Bacteria; kingdom Pseudomonadati; phylum Pseudomonadota; class Gammaproteobacteria; order Enterobacterales; family Erwiniaceae; genus Erwinia; species Erwinia aphidicola. Next base: position 1,778,205 of record NZ_JAMKCQ010000001.1, read on the forward strand.
AGAGAAGGGCTATGTCGAGACGTTGGATGGGCGCCGCCTCTATCTGCCCGACATTAAAGCCAGCAACGCGATGCGCCGCAAAGCTGCGGAGCGTGCGGCAATCAACGCCCCGATGCAGGGAACCGCTGCGGATATCATTAAACGCGCAATGATTGCGGTCGATGAATGGCTGTCCGCGCAGGAAACCCCGCAGATTAAAATGATCATGCAGGTACACGATGAACTGGTGTTTGAAGTGGAGGCCGATCTGGTCGAAGCGGCTTCAGCGAAAATTCGTGAGCTAATGGAAGGCAGTATGAAACTGGATGTGCCGCTGCGCGTCGATATCGGCGTGGGCGACAACTGGGATCAGGCGCACTAAGTTATTCCCAACTGCATGCTGCTGTTTTTTTCTGCAAATCAGCAGCGTGCAGTATCCATAAGAAATTCGTAGCTTTAATCGGTTCAGCGCCCCATTTCTGTGCTCAGCGTTCAGAAAATCACCTAAGCTTCTCAGCTAAAACACTTTTTTCGTAATTAAGCTACAGCATGAGCCTCAGAATGTGACCTGAGTTGGATTACTGCTGTCGTTTTCTGAAAATTAACTACAAAAAACCCTTTTGAGCGCTCAGAAAATCATGTAAAGTTCGAGTTGTAGGGTACAGAGGTAAGATGTTCTATCTTTCAGACCTTTTACTTCACGTAATCGGATTTGGCTGAATATTTAGCCGCCCCAGTCAGTAATGACTGGGGCGTTTTTTATTGGGCGCTACCTGGGATTTCGTGCGGTGTTTATACCGATTGCGTAGGGGCCAGGCGTGCCCGGCCCGGTGAAGCGGGGAGCTTATTCAGCAGGAATATCATCTTCCGTAGCCGGTGGCAGATCGCGATACCAGCTGTCGAGCTTCTGGCTCAGCTTATCTACGCCGATTCTCTTCAGCGATGAGAATGCTTCAACTTCCACGGTACCGAGGAAGGTCTTAGCCTCTTCACGCACGGCATTGAGCTGCGCTTTGCGCGCACCGGAGGCCAGCTTATCGGCTTTGGTCAGCAGTATCAGCACTTCAATGCCGCTCTGGACCGCCCACATCACCATCTGGCGATCGAGGTCTTTCAGCGGGTGACGAATATCCATCAGCACCACCAGCCCTTTCAGACAGACGCGCTCGCGCAGATACTCAGCCAGCGAACGCTGCCATTTCAGTTTCATCTCTTCCGGAACCTGCGCATAGCCATAGCCTGGCAGGTCGACCAGGCGATAGCCCTCGGCCACCTGGAACAGGTTAATCAGCTGCGTACGACCCGGCGTTTTACTGGTACGCGCGAGGGCTTTCTGGTTCGTCAGCGTATTCAGTGCGCTGGATTTACCCGCGTTAGAACGCCCGGCAAAAGCCACTTCGATGCCGGTATCGGCAGGCAGGTGACGGATATCGGGGGCGCTGGTGACAAAATGGGTGACGTGATAATTCCAGCCAGACAAAATAGATACTCCAGGATAAAAAGGGCAATTGCGCTGATTATACCCTGTATGGTGCTAAAGCGCCCGGTAAGACGCGGTCTCGATTTCGTCTGTAAGACATTGACCATTGCTGCTGGCAGCACTCTCTGCATTTGACACTCAATGAAAATAGATTTCTTAATATTTATCAAAAAGTTATAAAAATATGAAAAAAAAACAGAGTAAAAATTACGTTCCTCACCTTGTGAGACGGACTGATTAGTCTACATTTGTAGTCGGAAACAGGATGTTTCACTTCAGGATGAAGCGCTCAGGGAGTATCAGGAAGGTCGTGAGCGGGGATGGATTAGCGCACAGGTGTGCTCGGCAGGGACTCAGGATGCTTACCAGGATGGGGGCAAAGGCAAAGGGAAAACAGGGACGCTAGCTGCTAAAATGGATGCTGACATTGTCAGTCCTTCTGCGGAAGGTGTGAAAAAAGGCGACAGGGTGACCTGGCGCCTTTTTTCTTGCTCTGCTTTCTGCTAGATTCCGCCGCAATTCTATACTGAAGATAAACGTCTGAGAGCAGAAACCATGAAGCAACCTGCACGCACACCCCAGGATAAAAAACCGGGCGCACGAGTAAAACGCAAATCGCGTGAAGAGATCGACCAGGAAGCGCGCGCCCGTAAGCGCGACAAGAAGCACAGCGGCAACAGTTCCGGCAGCCGTGCCAACCCGGCGACCACCAGTCAGAAAAGTTCTGACAGCAAGCCGGCCAAAGATCCGCGTATTGGCAGCAAAAAGCCTGTTGCGCTGGGTGCCGATGTGGCGGCCAGCAAACCCGTGAAGCCGGCGAAAGCCGCCAAGCCGGTTGAGAAAAAGCCCCGCCTGACGCCAGAAGAAGAACTGGCACAGCTGGAAAATGACGAGCGCCTGGATGCGCTGCTCGATCGTCTGGAAAATGGCGAGAGCCTGTCAGCGGAAGAGCAGGCATGGCTGGACCAGTCGCTGGACCGCATCGACGTGCTGATGGAGCAGCTTGGCATCACGCTGGACGATGATGCTGATGACGAGCAGGCCGAAGAAGATATGTATCGCCTACTTAAGGGCGGCAATTGATCTTCAGTGAACCCGCGTTTCTCTGACGTAATCTGAAGCAGCGCAATCTGGCGCTGCTTTTTCATTTTGGGTATCTGGCGATGATTTGGCCTGGATCAATTATTGCGCTGATTCTGCTGTGCTGGCTGGGGTGGTTATTCGTTAAACTACAGCGGCTATCGCGGCTGAAGACCCGGCTGCGCAGTCGGATCGTCAGCCAGCAGCTTCCTGTTTCGCGGCGGTCAAAGCCCAGAAGACGAGGACCGTGAAGATGCTGCAACAGACAACCGAATGGGACCTGCCGCTCATTCAGAAATACAACACCGCCGGACCCCGCTACACCTCCTATCCGACCGCGCTGGAATTTAATCAGGATTACGACGAGCAGGCCTTTCTCCAGGCTGCGGCGCGTTACCCCCAGCGGCCGCTGTCGCTCTATCTGCATATCCCGTTCTGCCACAAGCTGTGCTACTTCTGCGGCTGCAACAAGCAGGTCACACGCCAGCAGCACAAAGCCGATGAATATCTCGATGCGCTGGTGCTGGAGATAGCAGCCCGCGCGCCGCTGTTTTCGCAGCGCACCGTCAGCCAGATGCACTGGGGCGGCGGCACGCCGACCTTTCTTAATAAAGCGCAAATCAGCCGCCTGATGGACTGCCTGCATCAGCACTTCGCTTTCAGCCCACAGGCTGAGATCTCGATAGAGATCGACCCGCGCGAAATTGAGCTGGACGTGCTGGACCACCTGCGCCTCAAAGGCTTTAATCGCCTGAGCATGGGGGTACAGGACTTCAACAAGGAGGTGCAGGAGAAGGTCAATCGCGTGCAGGATGAAGCGATGATCTTCGCCCTGATGGCGCGTGCGCGCCAGCTGGGATTTGCCTCTACCAACATTGACCTGATCTACGGCCTGCCGAAGCAGACGCCGGAGAGTTTTGCCTTCACGCTGCAAAAAGTCGCCGAGCTGAATCCCGACCGCCTCAGCGTGTTCAACTATGCCCACATGCCTGCACTGTTTGCCGCCCAGCGTAAGATCCGCGAGGATGAGCTGCCGGATGCCGCGCAGAAGCTGGAGATACTGCAGCAAACCATTGCCACGCTCACTTCGCAGGGCTACCAGTTTATCGGCATGGACCACTTTGCCCGTCACGATGATGAGCTGGCGGTGGCGCAGCGCAGCGGCAAACTGCACCGCAACTTCCAGGGATATACCACGCAGGGCGACAGCGACCTGCTGGGAATGGGCGTATCGGCAATCAGTATGATCGGCGACAGCTATGCACAGAATCACAAAGCGCTAAAAGAGTACTACGCGCAGGTTAAGCAGCAGGATACGGCCCTGTGGCGCGGGCTGCGGCTGAGTGAGGATGACTGCCTGCGCCGCGATGTAATCAAAAGCCTGATCTGCAACTTCGCGCTGTCGTTTAGTGAGATTGAACAGCGCTACGGCATCGACTTCCGCGACTATTTTGCCGAGGACCTCAGCGCCATGCTGCCGCTGATCGGCGACGGGCTGGTGGAATACCACGCCAACGGGCTTGTAGTGAGCGCTAAGGGACGATTGCTGATTAGGAATATCTGCATGTGCTTCGACCGCTACCTGCGGGAGAAAGCGTCTGGCGCACGATTCTCAAGGGTGATCTGATCGGGCGGCTAGAGAAGTGCAGGATGATGTAGGGGCGGACCTTTTTTCGGTCCGCCCGGATGGCTTAACCGCCGGTTATTCCATTCCCAACTCTTTCAGCTTGCGGGTCAGGGTATTACGCCCCCAGCCGAGCAAACGAGCGGCTTCCTGCTTATGCCCCTGCGTGTGACGCAGCGCGGTGGTCAGCAGCGTGCGCTCCATCTCCGGCTGAGCTTCCGACAGCAGGTTTTGATGACCGGAACGCAGCGCGCGGTCGGCCCACTGTGCCAGCAGCGTGGCCCAGCTGTCCGGCAGCGACTGTACCGGGTTTTCCGGCGTCGAGGTCTCAAACAGCTCCGGCGGCAGATCCTGAATCAACACTTCCTGACCGGCAGCCATCACCGTCAGCCAGCGGCAGGTGTTCTCCAGCTGGCGCACGTTACCGGACCAGTGCAGGCGGGTCAGCGCCGTTTCGGTTTCCGGATGCAGAATTTTCGCCTCCACGCCCAGTTCACGAGCGGCAACCTGCAGGAAGTAACGTGCCAGGCGCGGAATATCTTCACGACGTTCACGCAGCGGCGGCAGGTGTACGCGGATCACGTTCAGGCGGTGGAATAAGTCCTCACGGAATTTCCCCTCCTGCACGCGCAGCTCCAGGTTCTGGTGGGTTGCGGCAATAATACGCACGTCCACTTTCACCGGCGCATAGCCGCCCACGCGATAGAACTGACCATCGGCCAGCACGCGCAGCAGACGAGTCTGTACATCCAGCGGCATATCACCGATTTCATCGAGGAACAGCGTGCCGCCGTCGGCCTGCTCAAAACGGCCCTGACGGATCTGATTCGCGCCGGTAAATGCGCCTTTCTCATGGCCAAACAGTTCGGATTCAATCAGATCTTTGGGAATGGCCGCCATATTCAGCGCAATAAACGGCGCCTTGGCGCGCGGGCTGTGGCGGTGCAGGGCATGAGCGACCAGTTCTTTACCCGTACCGGACTCGCCGTTAATCAACACGCTGATCGATGAGCGCGACAGCCGGCCGATAATACGGAACACATCCTGCATCGCCGGGGCTTCACCGATAATATCGGTGGTCGGCCCGCTGACCGGCTGGTTACGCGGCTGCTGCTGCTCCTGATAGTGGCTGATGGCACGCTCAACCAGCGCCACCGCTTCATCGATATCAAACGGTTTAGGCAGGTAGTCAAACGCGCCCTGCTGGTAAGCGCTCACCGCCGCGTCCAGATCTGAGTGCGCGGTCATAATGATCACCGGCAGCATCGGGTGGCGTTGTTTAATCTGCTTCAGTAGCGCCAGTCCGTCCATGCCGGGCATACGAATGTCTGACAGTAATACATCTGGGGTCTTAGTGGCGAGGGCTTCCAGCACCTCGTTCGCGCTGTCAAAAGTCGCGCAGCTCAAACCGGCTCCAGTGAGCGCACGTTCGAGCACCCAGCGGATGGAGCTATCGTCATCGACGATCCAAACTATCCCTCGTTGCATAGAAACCTCACTGGCGAATAGGCAGGTAAACCGAGAATTCAGTATGTCCGGGCCAGCTGTTGAACTCTATTTTTCCCGAATGCTGGTCGATCAGGCTGCGGGCGATGGATAACCCCAGCCCGGTGCCGCCTTCGCGGCCGCTCACCATTGGGTAAAACAGCGTGTCCTGTAGCTGCGCCGGAATGCCCGGGCCGTCATCTTCAATATCGATGCGTGCCACCAGGCGATAGCGCGTACCGTGCAGGGTTAACTGAAACGCCGTGCGGGTACGTAAAGTAATGGTGCCGCCTTCTTCACCCAACGCCTGTAACGCGTTGCGGACGACATTCAAAAGGACTTGTTCTATCTGATCCGGGTCGTGCGGCAGCTCCGGCAGGCTTGGGTCGTAATCACGGATTAACGACACATTGTCCGGCAGCTCCATCGACACCAGATTGACCACGCGTTCAGCGACCTGATGGATGCTCTGGGTGACGTGCATCCCCGGCTGTTGCGGGCCAAGCAGACGGTCAACCAGATTGCGCAGGCGATCGGCCTGTTCAATGATGACCTTGGTATATTCGGTTAACGACGGGTCGGGCAGGGCTTTGGCCAGCAGCTGTGCTGCGCCGCGCAGTCCCCCCAGCGGGTTTTTAATTTCGTGTGCCAGACCGCGGACTAAATCCCGTGCTGCCACCTGTTGTGCATGCTGCAGCTGTTCCTGGCTGAGCCTGCGCTGGTTATCCATCGGAGCCATTTCCAGCAGAATCAAACCTTCGGGCAGACGTTGCGCGGTGAGCGACATAATGTGCGCACGGCTGTCGACCACCAGGGTCACTTCGCTATCGGTAAAGCCCTGTCCGGCATCCAGACTTTCGAGCATCACCTCAATATTCAGGGAAAAATAACCCATCAGTTCCGGCAGGGGCGTACCAAACAGCTTGCGGGAACTCTGTGCCAGCAGTTGCTGAGCCGCAGGGTTGGCGTAATGAACCACCAACTCGTTATCAACCAGTAAAATACTGTTGATCAGTGAATTGAGAATCTGCCCAGCATCGGGCAGCGTGCCAGTTGCCATTACAGCGTTCTCCTGAGTAATTTATCTGCACCAGATTGGTGCATTATAGTCATGCAACCCGGAAATCGTCGTCCTGACGTTGAATTCGTGGAGAAAAAAGCCCATCCGAAGATGGGCTGAAAAGTTTCCACGGCAACAAATAAAACCAATTAAACGCTGTAGTACAGTTCGAACTCAACCGGGTGCGGAGTCATACGAATGCGGTCAATTTCTGCCTTACGCAGTTCGATGTACGCTTCGATGGCATCGTCAGTGAACACGCCACCACGGGTCAGGAACTCGCGGTCTTCGTTCAGTGCAGCCAGAGCTTCGTCCAGAGAACCTGCAACTTTTGGAATCTCAGCTTCTTCTTCCGGTGGCAGGTCGTACAGGTTTTTGTCCATAGCATCGCCAGGGTGGATCTTGTTGATGATGCCGTCCAGGCCAGCCATCAGCAGTGCAGCGAAGCACAGGTATGGGTTAGCCGCTGGATCCGGGAAGCGCGCTTCGATACGACGTGCTTTCGGGCTGGCAACCACAGGGATACGGATAGAAGCAGAACGGTTACGGGCAGAGTAAGCCAGCATAACTGGCGCTTCGTAGCCTGGGACCAGACGCTTGTAAGAGTTGGTAGTCGGGTTCGCCAGGGCGTTGATCGCTTTAGCGTGCTTGATCACACCGCCGATGTAGAACAGTGCCATTTCAGACAGGCCGCCGTATTTGTCGCCAGCGAACAGGTTGGTGCCGCCTTTCGACAGAGACATGTGGCAGTGCATACCAGAACCGTTATCACCGAACATTGGCTTAGGCATGAAGGTCGCGGTTTTGCCGTAGGCGTGAGCGACGTTGTGAACCACATATTTGTAGATCTGAATTTCGTCAGCTTTTTTGGTCATGGTGTTGAAGCGGGTTGCCACTTCGTTCTGACCCGCGGTCGCCACTTCGTGGTGGTGAGCTTCAACCACCAGGCCCATCTGCTCCATGGTCAGACACATAGCAGAGCGGATATCCTGTGATGAGTCGACCGGTGGCACTGGGAAGTAACCGCCTTTCAGACCTGGACGGTGGCCTTTGTTGCCGCCTTCATAGGCTTTACCGGAGTTCCAGTAAGCTTCAACGTCGTCGATAGCGACATGGGAACCGGAAGTGCTGCTGCCGAAACGGATATCGTCAAACAGGAAGAACTCGGGTTCTGGTCCAAACAGCACGGTGTCCGCGATGCCGGAAGAGCGCAGGAAATCTTCAGCGCGTTTAGCGATAGAGCGTGGGTCACGATCGTAGCCCTGCATGGTGCCTGGCTCGAGGATGTCACAACGGATGATCAGAGTGGAATCTTCGAAGAACGGGTCAAGGACAGCGGTGGTTGCGTCAGGCATCAGAACCATGTCTGATTCGTTGATACCTTTCCAGCCACCAATCGAGGAGCCGTCAAACATTTTGCCTTCTTCGAAGAAGTCAGCATTAACCTGATGAGCGGGGATAGTCACGTGCTGCTCTTTACCTTTGGTATCGGTAAAACGCAGATCAACAAATTTGACTTCGTGCTCGTTCATCATCGACAGAACGTGTTCAGCGGACATACTTAACTCTCCTGGATTTGTCATTGTCGTCGTGGTTAGAGATCTTCACGGTGCGCTTTGCGTTTCGCCGCGCTTACTCCGATAATAAAGATCTCTGACAAGCTTACAACCGTTGTGGAAACTGGCATTTTTTGCTTGTTAGAGTAATTGCGAAATCTATGCCAACTTTTTTATTTTCCGAAAAAAGCGCTATGATGCGCCCTCTCGTGAGACGAGGACTGCACCACGATGGAAGTCGCGCACCATTTTGGTGCCATTGGCTGATAAATGGGCACTGTTTTGGTGCAATTTTTCGTCACAGTGCAAGCTTTGCACTGAAAATGGCTATAAAAGCAATCCGAACAGTTATCTTTATATGAAATTTGTGATCCTGTTCAGTCCTTCGATTAATCCGTGTACAATAGCGCGCTATTTCTAATGCCTGAGGCAAAGCTGTGATCGAAAATTTGCGTAACATCGCCATTATTGCCCACGTTGACCATGGTAAAACTACCCTGGTTGATAAGTTGCTACAGCAGTCCGGGACCTTTGATGCCCGCACCGAAGCGACCGAACGCGTAATGGACTCCAACGATTTGGAGAAAGAGCGTGGGATTACCATCCTCGCAAAAAACACCGCCATTAAATGGAACGACTATCGCATCAACATCGTTGATACCCCAGGACACGCCGACTTCGGCGGTGAGGTAGAGCGTGTAATGTCGATGGTTGACTCGGTGCTGCTGGTTGTGGATGCAATGGATGGCCCAATGCCGCAAACCCGCTTCGTGACCAAAAAAGCCTTCGCTAATGGTCTGAAGCCGATCGTGGTAATCAACAAAGTTGACCGCCCTGGCGCACGTCCTGACTGGGTTGTTGATCAGGTCTTTGACCTGTTCGTTAACCTGGATGCGACCGACGAGCAGCTCGACTTCCCGATTATCTATGCTTCAGCCCTGAACGGTATTGCAGGTCTGGATCACGCGGATATGGCGGAAGATATGACCCCGCTGTACGAAGCGATCGTGAAACACGTTTCTCCACCACAGGTTGAGCTGGAAGCCCCGCTGCAGATGCAAATCTCCCAGCTGGACTACAACAACTACCTGGGTGTTATCGGTATCGGCCGCATCAAACGCGGTAAAGTGCGTCCTAACCAGCAGGTTACGATCATCGATAGCGAAGGCAAAACCCGTAACGGTAAAGTCGGTAAAGTGCTGGGCCACATGGGTCTGGAGCGTATCGAATCTGCTGAAGCGGAAGCGGGCGACATCATCGCCATCACCGGTCTGGGCGAGCTGAACATCTCTGACACCATCTGCGACACGCAGAATGTGGAAGCGCTGCCAGCCCTGAGCGTTGATGAACCAACCGTAACCATGTTCTTCTGCGTTAACACCTCTCCGTTCTGCGGTAAAGAAGGTAAGTATGTGACTTCACGTCAGATCCTTGACCGTCTGAACAAGGAGCTGGTGCATAACGTGGCACTGCGTGTTGAAGAAACCCCGGACGCCGACGCCTTCCGCGTTTCAGGCCGTGGTGAACTTCACCTGTCAGTTCTGATCGAAAACATGCGTCGTGAAGGTTTCGAACTGGCGGTATCCCGTCCGAAAGTTATCTTCCGTGAATTCGAAGGCCGCAAGCAGGAGCCATTCGAAAACGTGACCCTCGACATCGAAGAACAGCACCAGGGTTCTGTGATGCAGGCGATGGGTGAGCGTAAAGGCGACATGAAAAACATGGACCCGGATGGCAAAGGCCGTGTGCGTCTTGATTATGTTATTCCAAGCCGTGGCCTGATCGGCTTCCGTAACGAATTCATGACCATGACTTCCGGTACCGGTCTGCTGTACTCCACCTTCAGCCACTACGACGACGTTCGTCCGGGCGAAGTGGGCCAGCGTCAGAACGGCGTGCTGATCTCTAACGGTCAGGGTAAAGCGGTAGCCTTCGCCCTGTTCGGTCTGCAGGACCGCGGCAAGCTGTTCCTCGGTCATGGTGCTGAAGTGTATGAAGGCCAGATCATCGGTATTCACTCACGTTCAAACGACCTGACCGTTAACTGCCTGACCGGTAAGAAGCTGACCAACATGCGTGCTTCCGGTACTGACGAAGCCACCACGCTGGTTCCGGCACAGAAGATGTCCCTTGAGCAGGCGCTTGAGTTCATCGATGATGACGAACTGGTAGAAGTGACTCCACAGTCTGTGCGTATTCGTAAACGTCACCTGACTGAAAACGACCGTAAACGCGCAACCCGCGGTCCTAAAGAAGCGTAATTCTTCTTTAGTCTTGTTATGGGCCGGAGCTCTTCCGGCCCATCGTTTTACCTGCTACTTCCCCGCAGTTTTTCAATTTCCCCTCCTGTTCAGCCTCCCGTTTTACGGCTAGAGTGAATACCTCACCGGAACAAAAGGAGATGGCCATGCTGTATATCTTTGATTTGGGTAACGTCATTGTTGATATTGATTTCAACCGGGTTCTTGGTGTCTGGAGCGATTTAAGCCGCGTGCCGCTGGCCGAACTGCGAAATCGTTTCCACATGGGCGAGAGCTTTCACCAGCACGAACGCGGTGAAATCAGCGATGAAGTCTTCGCGCAAAAAATGTCTGACGAGTTAGGCTTGTCGCTAAGTTTTGAACAGTTCGCGGTCGGCTGGCAGGAAGTGTTTGTCGGCGTGCGCCCGGAAGTGATCGCCATTATGAATAAACTGCGTGAGCAGGGCGATCGCGTGGTGATCCTGTCGAACACTAATCGCCTGCACTGTAATTTTTGGCCGTCGCAGTACCCGGAAGTGCAGCAAGCCGCTGATAAAGTCTACCTTTCCCAGGAGATGGGGCTACGCAAGCCGGACAAGAAAATTTATGAGCGCTTGCTAAATGAGGAAGAGACCTCAGCTCAGGAGGCTATCTTCTTTGATGATAATCTGGAAAACATCGAAGGAGCGCGTGCTGTCGGCATTCACAGCCTGCATATTACCGATGCCAACGTTATCCCGGCATTCTTCGCCGACCGTATTAAAACATGAGTTTACTCAATCACTATCGCCACCGCGGGCGGGCATTCTGGTCGTGGATCAAACTGCTGTGGCAGCGCATTGACGAAGATGGCATGACGATACTGGCCGGGCACCTGGCCTATGTTTCGCTGCTGTCGCTGGTGCCGTTAATTGCCGTGGTCTTTGCGCTGTTCGCCGCATTCCCGATGTTTTCGGACGTCAGCGTGCAGCTCAAGAACTTCGTGTTTAACAACTTTGTCCCGGCCGCCGGGGCGACTATCCAGAACTATCTGGAGCAGTTCGTCGCCAACGTCAGCAAAATGACGGCGGTCGGCGTGGGCGGCCTGGTGTTCACCGCGCTGCTGTTGATGTACTCCATCGACACCGCGCTCAACGTTATCTGGCGCAGCAAACGCAAACGGCCGCTGGTTTACTCCTTCGCGGTGTACTGGATGATCCTGACGCTCGGACCCCTGCTGGCCGGTGCCAGTCTGGCAATCAGCTCCTATCTGCTGTCGCTGCACTGGGCAACGGTCAGCGGCGTCAGCGGGCTGGTGGATATGGGGCTGCGCATCTTCCCTCTGCTGCTGTCGATCCTCTCCTTCTGGCTGCTGTACAGCATTGTACCGACCATTCAGGTGGCAGGGCGCGATGCGCTTATCGGCGCGGTGGTGGCCGGATTGCTCTTCGAGTTGGGGAAAAAGGGCTTTGCGCTGTATGTTACGATGTTCCCCTCGTACCAGTTAATTTACGGCGTGCTTGCCGTTATTCCCATCCTGTTCCTGTGGGTGTACTGGACGTGGTGTATCGTTCTATTAGGGGCGGAAATTACCGCCACGCTGGGTGATTACCGCCAGCTGAAACAAGAAGAACAAGAAAGAGAAAACGAGGAATCATGATTGCATTAATTCAACGGGCACTTTCTGCCAGCGTCACGGTAGCGGGCGAAACTGTTGGTGAGATTGGGCCGGGATTACTGATCCTGCTCGGGGTGGAAAAAGAAGATAGCCGGGAGAGCGCGCGCAAACTGGTCGATAAAGTGCTGGGTTACCGTATTTTTGGCGACGAAAATGACAAAATGAATCTGAACGTACAGCAGGCCGGGGGCAGCGTGCTGGTGGTGTCGCAGTTCACGCTAGCAGCAGACACCAAAAAAGGGATGCGCCCGAGCTTCTCCGGCGGGGCCGCCCCGGAGGTTGCCGAAGAGCTGTATGACTACTTCACCGCCTGCTGTCGTGAAAAAGGGATTGCCACGCAAACCGGGCGTTTTGCCGCCGACATGAAAGTGGCGCTGGTCAACGATGGTCCCGTCACCTTCTGGCTGCAGGTTTGACGCAGCTGGCCGAGCGGCAAAGGAATGGCCTGACGGGCTCAGACAGAGAGAACCATTTTATGTATCACCTCCGCGTACCTGAAACCGCAGAAGAGCTAGATACCTACTACCAGTTCCGCTGGGAGATGCTGCGTAAGCCGCTGCACCAGCCGCTGGGGTCCGAGCGTGACGCCTGGGATGCGCTGGCGCATCATCAGATGGTGGTGGATGAACACGGCGACCCGGTTGCCGTTGGCCGCCTCTATATCAATGCCGATAACGAAGCCGCAATCCGCTTCCTCGCCGTTCATCCCTCGGTGCAGGGCAAAGGGCTGGGTACGCTGGTGGCGATGACGCTGGAGTCTGTCGCGCGCCAGGAAGGGGTAAAGCGCGTGGTGTGCAGCGCGCGCGAAGATGCAGTGGAGTTCTTCTCCAAGCTGGGCTACCTCAATCAGGGGGAGATCACCGCGCCGCAAACCACGCCAGTACGGCACTTCCTGATGATCAAACCGGTAGTGACGCTGGACGACATCCTGCACCGTGCCGACTGGTGCGGGCAGCTGCAGCAGGCGTGGTACGAACATATCCCACTGAGCGAAAAGATGGGCGTGCGTATTCTGCAATATACCGGGCAGAAGTTTATTACCACCATGCCGGAAACCGGCAATCAGAACCCGCACCATACGCTGTTTGCCGGTAGCCTGTTCTCGCTGGCGACGCTGACCGGCTGGGGCTTAATCTGGCTGCTGCTGCGCGAGCGTCATCTCGGCGGCACCATTATCCTCGCCGATGCGCATATTCGCTACAGCAAGCCGATTACCGGCAAGCCGGGGGCGATTGCCGACCTTGGCTCGCTGAGCGGCGACCTTGACCGCCTGGCGCGCGGGCGTAAAGCCCGCGTGCAGCTGGAGGTGGAGCTGTTCGGCAATGATGAATCCGGTGCGGTATTTGAAGGGGTGTATATGGTGCTGCCCGCCGATCCCGACGGGCCACTGGAGGAAGGGGGCTGCGGCGTTTAACGCCCCTTTTTCTTGCGACCCGGCTGGACGAAACGCTTGCGTCCGGCCGGGGTGGCAGCCGGTTTATCGGCGGCTTTGGCGGCCGGTTTTTTTGCCGCTGCGGGCTTCGCCTTCTGCGCCGGTCTCTTCGCTTTGCTATTGTCCTCGGAAGAGGAGTTCTCAATCAGCTTAAACAGCTCGATGAGCTCGTCATCAGTCAGGTCGCGCCACTCGCCCGGCGGCACCCCTTTCAGGGAAATGTTCATAATGCGGATGCGTTCGAGCCTGGTCACCTCGTAGCCAAAGTGCTCGGCCATGCGACGGATCTGACGGTTCAGCCCCTGCACCAGCGTAATGCGGAAGACGAACGTCGACTCTTTCTTCACCTTACACTTTTTGGTTACCGTGCCCATCATCGGCACGCCCGCGCCCAGCCCGCGGATAAACTCTTCGGTGACCGGCTTGTTCACGGTGACCAGATACTCTTTTTCGTGGTCGTTGCCGGCGCGCAGGATCTTATTCACCAGATCACCGTGGTTAGTCAACAGGATCAGCCCCTGCGAATCTTTATCCAGGCGGCCAATCGGGAACACGCGCTTGCTGTGGTTAACGAAATCAACGATGTTGTCGCGCTCGCTATTTTCCGTGGTGCTGACGATGCCCACGGGCTTATTCAGCGCAATCAGCACCAGATCTTCTTCGTTACGCGGCTCGATTAGCTGACCGTTAACTTTTACCACATCGCCGGCAAATACCTGGTCGCCCACAGAGGCGCGCTTACCGTTAATAAAAACATTTCCCTGTTCGATAAAGCGATCGGCATCGCGACGCGAGCAGATCCCGCTCTCGGCGATGTATTTGTTCAGACGAATAGATGAGTTGGTCAGCATAGTTCCCCCGTAAAAAAAACGGACTATACCTTACCCGTGACACGTTGCGAAGGGCCGACCTGGCCCTTTTTACCCGTCATACTTCAAGCTGCAGGTGCGTTGGCTGCATGACTCGGCCCATCCGTGGGCCTCGCCCCTTCGGGTCCGCTGTGGACAGCGTTCAAATCTGCTCCAGGCAGATTTGTCGTTCACCCGAATCACTTACGGAAGTCAAGCTCATCGGGATTAGTGAGCCTCATCCCTGAGGCTCAGCCTCCGGCCAGCGCGAGCGCTGCTCAAATCGGTTCCCGACCGATTTGTCGCTCATTTGCCGCCTTCCTGCACCTCGAATTATTTAGGGTATACCTTACTGTGAGCCGCTCAGCTGGCCCCCGCGCAGAGTTTGCTGCACCGACTGCTCGCCGTTGCTGACCGCCAGCGTGGCGTTGACGGAGGGTTTCAGCGGCTGGCTGGCCTGCAGGCTGCCCTGCATTTTCAGCTGCATCGTGGCGTTGCCGTTCAGCGGGATCGTTGGCCAGCCCCAGTTCTGCAGCAGAGTGGCGTTAACCTGGCGGCCATTCAGCGTCAGCGACAGTGTCCGCTGCGGCTGCTGGCTCAGCGTTGCCAGCCCTTCCAGCATGCCGTCGGCACTGAAGGCGCTCATTTCTGACACATTGATAGCGTTGTCATCTGCGCTGAGGGCAATCGACGGATGGCGCAGATCGACGCGATTAAAGGTTGCGGCGGCGGCGTTGAAACTCAGATTGCCTGACCAGATGCCCCACTGATGATTGCGCGCCATCAGCAGGTTGCTGCCATTGCCATCCAGCGCCGTCATCTGGAACGGGAAGTCCGGATTGATATCGATAATCAGGTTACGGCTGGCGCTGAGTTTGGTCACCTGCACGCTCTCCAGCCACGATGGCAGCGTCTCCATCCAGCGCTCGCGCCAGTTGAGCGGCAGGGTGTATTCCAGCCCGGCCACCACCAGTTCATCCAGCGTCAGTTTCTTGTCGCTGCGCGTCCAGCTGCCCTGCGCACGCACCAGGCCATTGACCCAGCGCGAACTGAACTGCGTCAGCTGCACGCCCTGCGCGGAGAAGTCCATATTGGCGATCGGGTCGTCCAGCTGCATGCTGCCATTCACAAAGCTGCTGGCGTTCATCGACAGCGAACCGTTGTCGCTCTGCCAGTCGCCGTTGCTCAGCGTCAGGTCTTTCAATGTCAGGTCCAGGTCGGTCACCGCCCAGTCCTGCCCCTGCAGGCGGGCATCGGTCATATCAATGCGGTCAAAATGCATCGTCGGCAGCGTGCGCAGCGGTTGCAGGAACTCAGCCAGCGTTTTATCACTCTGCAGGCGAATGCTGTTCAGGCGCAGGCTGTTCACCTGCCAGCCCTGCGCATCACGCTGCGCGCTGGCGGTCACCGAGCCGAGCGCCACGTCAGCCCCGAAATTGCTTAACACCAGCTGCGGTCCGTGAATACTGCCCTGCACCAGCACATTCGCCGCAGGAATACCGTCCAGCGTCAGGGAACCGGCGCTCATCTGGAACCTGGCCTCTTTGCCCAGCACGTTGCCCGCTTCAGGCTTCCACGGGGTGACGCCTCCGTCGACGCGCTGTGCCTGCAGCGGCCAGTCGCCCTGATTGCGGTTAAGCGCCATCTGGCTAAGCTGTAAACGGTCTGCCTGTAAGGAGAGGGGGGCACTTTTATCGCTGAGGTTTAGCGTACCCTGATCGAGTCGAATGCTGGCAAAATGCAGCGGGCTGCTGAACTGCATCAGGCTGAGGCCAAGGTCAACGCGCCTGGCCACCAGCGTGGCGGGCTGGTCTTTACGGCCAAAGGCGACATCGTTAAGCAGCAGATGGCTGGGATCGGAAAAATTGTGCTCCATTTTGCTGAGCGACAGCTGGTAATCACTGCTGGCGCTGACCTGGCGGCTAATCCATCCCGCGCCCCACTGGGTTTGCAGCAGCACGTAGATAGCGACCAGGGCCAGCAGCAGAATGAGCAGCAGGGTAAGCAAAACTTTTCCGAAAAACTTCATCACAACCATCCCTATGAATATCGGGTAATGGCTTGTTATGCCTGATTTATCGTCACTTCTCAACCCACAGCGCAGCGGCCGGAGCAAATATCGCACCCGGGCCGCTGTTTTCAGAATGAGCGTAGTCGCTACTTCTCCTGCGGGAACACCAGATTCAGCACGATAGCGGTGATACCGCCGGCAGCGATCCCGGAGGAAAGCAGCGTTTTCAGCCAGTCAGGGGCAAACTGCAGGATCAGCGGCTGCTGGGAGACGCCAAGGCCGACCGCCAGCGAGAGCGCGATAATCATAATCGCCCGGCGGTTGAGCGGCTCGCGCGACACGATACGCACGCCTGAGGCGGCAATAGTGCCAAACATCACCAGCGTGGCACCGCCGAGTACCGGCTCGGGGATGTGCTGCACAAAGCCGCTGACCGCCGGGAACAGCCCGAGCACAATCAGCATCAGGGCCACGACAAAACCGACGTAGCGACTGGCCACGCCGGTTAACTGGATCACGCCGTTGTTCTGACCGAAGCAGGAGTTGGGGAAGGTGTTAAACAGCGCAGAAACGCAGGAGTTCAGTCCGTTCGCCAGCACGCCGCCTTTCAGGCGCTTCATATACAGCGGGCCGCTGACCGGCTGCTCGGAGACATCCGAGGTGGCGGTGATATCGCCAATGGTTTCCAGCGAGGTCACCATAAACACCAGCATCAGCGGGATCAGCAGATTCCAGTCGATACCCAGCCCGTAATAGAGCGGGGTGGGAATGGCGATCAGCGCACTGTTCGCCGCGGCACTATTTTCCGGCAGCATCCCCAGCGCCCAGGCCAGCAGATAGCCTACCGCCATCGCGATCACCAGCGAAGCGACGCGCAGATAGGCATTGCGCTGGCGGTTGAGCAGAATGATCACCGCCAGTACCACACCGGCCAGCAGCAGGTTTTTCGGTGCGCCAAAGGTGTGATCGTTCATTGCGGCAAAACCGCCGCCGATGGAGGTCAGGCCAACCTGGATCAGCGACAGACCGATAATCATCACCACAATGCCGGAAACCAGCGGGGTGATCACCCGGCGCGCCAGATGCAGCACGCGTGACAGCACCATCTCGGTACAGGATGCCAGCATCAGCGTGCCGAACAGTGCCGCCATCATGGTTTTCACGTCGGCCCCGCCGGTTTTCAGCGCCAGGCCACCCATAATCAGCGGGGTGACAAAGTTAAAGCTGGTACCCTGGATCGACAGCAGCCCGGAACCGACCGGCCCCCAGGTTTTAATCTGCAGCAGCGACGCCACGCCGGAGGCGAACAGCGACATGCTGATGATGTGCTGCGTATCCTGCGCGGGCAGGCCCAGCGCCTGGCAGATTAGCAGAGCGGGCGTGATCACCGCCACAAACATCGCCAGCAGATGCTGACAGGCGGCGAACAGCGTTTGCGCCAGCGGCGGACGGTCTTCAAGGCGGTAAATCAGCTCACTTTTTCCCGCCGCGACCGGAGTACGATCGGCGGCAGTATGTTGGCTTTCAACGGACATGTCAGGCTTCCCAGCGGCAATAAAGTGGCGATTTTAATCTTCTTCAGAGTAAAAGCAATCGTTTGCCACCCTATCGACGGTGAAGACAGTCATTGAGGGGGTTACGCGTTGGTATAGCGTTCGGTTTCCGGCAGCCAGCGTTCAATCAGAGCCGAAGCCTGCTCCGGATAGTGCTGGTGGATATGGCGCGCCACGCGCTGCACTTCCGGGATCATCGCCTGGTCGCGCAGCAGGTCAGCAACCTTAAACTCGGCGTTACCGGTTTGTCGCGTGCCCAGCATTTCGCCGGGGCCGCGAATTTCGAGGTCACACTGGGCAATCACAAAGCCGTCGTTGCTGTCGCGCAGCACCTGTAAACGCTTCTGCGCGGTTTTACTCAGCGGCGCCTTATACAGCAGCACGCAGTGGGAAGCGACCGCGCCACGGCCAACGCGACCGCGCAGCTGATGCAGCTGCGCCAGCCCGAGGCGTTCCGGGTTTTCGATAATCATCAGGCTGGCATTGGGTACATCCACGCCGACCTCTATCACCGTGGTGGCAATCAGCAGATGGATTTCACCCTGCTTGAACGCCTGCATTACCGCCTGTTTCTCCTGCGGCTTCATCCGGCCGTGTACCAGGCCGATAGTCAGCTCCGGCAGCGCCAGCTTCAGCTCTTCCCAGGTGGCTTCCGCCGCCTGGGCTTCCAGCAGCTCCGACTCCTCAATCAGGGTACAGACCCAGTAGGCCTGGCGGCCTTCGCTGCCGCAGGCGCTTTTCACCCGGGCAATAATCTCAGCGCGGCGCGTGTCAGGGATCGCGACGGTGGTCACCGGGGTACGTCCCGGCGGCAGTTCGTCGATGGTTGAGGTGTCGAGATCGGCATAGGCGGTCATCGCCAGGGTGCGCGGGATCGGTGTGGCAGTCATAATCAGCTGGTGCGGGTGGAAACCCTGCTCTTCGCCTTTCTCCCACAGCGCCAGACGCTGGTGGACGCCAAAGCGGTGCTGCTCATCGATGATCACCAGCGCCAGCCCGTTGAACTGCACCTGCTCCTGGAAGATGGCGTGGGTGCCAACAATCATCGACACCTGCCCGCTGGCGATCGCTTCCTGCTGGGCGATGCGCGCTTTGCCTTTCTGCTTCCCTGCCAGCCAGCCCACTTCCAGCCCGAGCGGCGCAAACCACTGGCGGAAATTACTGGCGTGCTGCTCGGCCAGCAGCTCGGTCGGCGCCATCAGCGCCACCTGCTTACCGTAAGCAATCACCTGCAGTGCCGCCAGCGCGGCGACCAGCGTTTTACCGGAGCCCACATCGCCCTGCACCAGACGCATCATTGGATAGTCGTGGGCGAGGTCAGTTTCGATCTCACGCACCACACGCTCTTGCGCATGAGTCGGTTTAAACGGCAGCGCGGCCAGCAGCTTATCGCTCAGGTCGTGGCGGGCAGCCATCGGCAGCGCATGATAACGCTGCGCGCCGGCGCGCACTGCCAGCATGCTGAGGTTGTGCGCCAGCAGCTCTTCCATAATCAGGCGGCGCTGCGCCGGGTGGCGGCCGCTGTCGAGATCGGCCAGTGCCATATCCGGCGGCGGGCGGTGCAGCGTGCGCAGCGCTTCCGGCAGGCTGATCATTCCCTGGCTCAGCTCCGGCGGCAGCAGTTCGCTAATCGCGCAGGTTTCCAGCAGGGTTAGCGCCTGATCGGTCAGGTTGCGCAGCGTCGCCTGGCGCACGCCCTCAGTCGTGGAATAGACCGGGGTCAGCGTCTCCTGCAGCTCGGTGACGCTGCTTTCACCCTGTACTTTGTACTCCGGGTGGATGATCTCCGCCCCGCGCTGACCGCGTTTAATCTCACCGTAAGCGGTGACGCGGCGGCCAGTGGCGAGGCTGTTCTTCATTCCGGCATTGAAATTGAAAAAGCGCAGGGTGAGGATGCCGCTGCCGTCGCTGATCTGGCAGGTCAGCATGCGGCGGCGGCCAAACGAAATATCGCTGTGCAGCACTTCGCCCTCTACCGTGGCATAGATGCCCGGCAGCAGGTCGTTGATGGCGTAAAGCTGGGTGCGGTCTTCATAGCGCATCGGCAGATGCAGCAGCAGATCCTGTACGGTCAGCAGGCCAAGTTTGGCCAGCTTTGCCGCCTGGCTGGCGCCCACGCCGGACAGCGTGTTGAGCGGAACGGCATCCAGCAGGCGGCCCTGCATTATTTCCGCGCCTTCGACTGCATGGTGGCCCACCATTCCGGCTCCGCCACCACTTCACCGCGATCGTTGATCTCAGGGTAGGGCAGCCCTTTATGCTTCGCCACGCGGGCCAGCACTGGGTAACCCCCTTCGAACAGCAGACGCTGCTGCTCGGCGTACTCCAGCGTGCTCTCTGCACGCAGATACATACCGGCATTCTGCCGCTGGCGCTGTGCTTCGTAGAGGATCAGGGCGGATGCGACGGAGACGTTCAGCGACTGCACCATACCGATCATCGGGATAATAATATCCTGGTCGGCAAGGTCGAGGGCTTCCTGGGTAATCCCGGTTTTTTCCTGGCCCATCAGGATGCAGGTCGGACGGGTATAGTCGATCTCGCGGAAATCGACCGCTTTAGCGGAGAGGTGCGTCGCCAGAATCTGCATCTTCCGATCCTTAAGATGGCTGACGGCATCACGGATGGTCGGATGGGTTTTCACCTGCACCCAGCTGTTGCTGCCCGCAGCGGAAGAGACCATGGTGCGCATGCGGCTTCCCGGCCATACGGCGTGAACTTCATGCACGCCAACGGCGTCGGCGGTGCGGATCACCGCAGAGACGTTATGAGGTTTATGCACCTGTTCCATACACACCGTCAGGTCGTGCTGGCGGGCGGCAAGCATTGCGCGGATACGGGCATAACGTTGGGCATTCATGCGAAAGTGGACTCCCTAAAATCAGTCATCCCGTCTGCGGTGAGAGGGGAAAGTCAAAGACGGAGGCGGGCCCCGTCTTTGACTTAATTGCGGTTGCGATGGACCTTGATGACATCCGGCATCACGCGGATTTTACGCATGATATTGGCCAGATGAACGCGATCGCGTGCCGTCAGACGGATAAAGGCGCTGTAAACACGGCCATCTTTTTCTTCAGTGTTCAGGCTCTGGATATTGGAGCCGGCGGTGTTAATGGCCGCCGTCAGGTTTGCCAGCGCGCCCTGGTGGTTAAACATATCCACCTTAATCTCGGCGACAAACTCCTGCTCGGTGGCAATATCCCACTCCACCGCCATGTATTTCTCTGGCTCTTTCTGATAGCCACGAATATTACGGCAGGATTCATGGTGCACCACCAGGCCTTTACCGGGGCTGACGTGCGCCACAATCGGGTCACCGGGGATCGGGCGGCAGCACTTGGCGAAGGTGATCAACACCCCATCGGCGCCCTTAATTGGCAGCTTGCTGCGAGCGCCGCTGATGCTACTGCTGCTGCCGGTGTTGGCGGGAACATTCTGCTCGCTCTGCTGCAGATTTTTCGCCACCACCACGCTCATGGCGTTACCGAGACCGATTTCAGCCAGCAGGTCATCCAGCGAGGTCAGCTTCATGCGCTCCAGCTCGTGCTGGACATTGGCTTCCGGGATCTCAGCCAGCTTGCGGCTGCCACCCAGGGCATGATTGAGCAGGCGTCGGCCAAGGCTGACCGAGTCATCACGCTTGAGGTTTTTCAACAGCTGGCGGATCTTGGCGCGCGCTTTCGAGCTCACGACAAAGTTCAGCCACGCAGCGTTCGGGCGCGCACCCGGTGCGGTAATAATTTCGACGGTCTGGCCGCTGGTGAGCGGCTGCGACAGCGGATAAGGCTGGCGGTCAACGCGTGCGCCCACGCAGGCATGGCCGATATCGGTATGCACGGCGTAGGCAAAGTCGACCGGCGTGGCACCGGCTGGCAGTTCAACAATGCGGCCTTCCGGAGTGAATACGTAAATCTCATCCGGGAACAGATCGGATTTTACGCTTTCGATAAATTCAAATGAGCTTCCGGCGCTCTGCTGCAGCTCCAGCAGGCTTTGCAGCCAGCGCTGCGCGCGGATCTGTGCGGTAGTGCTGCTCTCGCCCTGTTCTTTATAAGCCCAGTGCGCTGCTACCCCCATCTCTGCCATCTGATCCATATCTTCGGTGCGGATCTGCACCTCAACCGGCACGCCGTGCGGACCGATCATTGATGTATGCAGCGACTGATAGCCGTTGGCTTTTGGGATAGCAATATAATCTTTCACCCGGCCCGGGCGCGGCTTATACAAGCTGTGCATCTGGCCCAGTACGCGATAACAGGTATCGACATCACGCACGATGACGCGGAAGGCATAGATATCCATAATCGAATGGAATCGCTGCTCTTTCAGGTGCATTTTGCAGTAGATGGAATAGAGGTGTTTTTCGCGACCGCTGACGCGGCGGGTAATACCGGCTTCTTCCAGACGACCGTCAATTTCCGAGAGGATTTTCTGGATCATCTCTTTACGGTTGCCGCGTGCCGCTTTGACCACTTCCTTAATCACGCGGAAACGGTTCGGATACAGGGCTTCAAAGCCCAGCTCTTCCAGTTCGGTTTTCAGGTGGTGAATACCCAGGCGATGAGCCAGTGGGCTATAGATTTCCAGCGTTTCCAACGCGATACGCCGTTTTTTATCCGGTCGCAGCGCGCCGAGGGTACGCATGTTGTGCGTACGGTCGGCCAGCTTGATCAGAATGACGCGGATATCCTGCACCATCGCCATGATCATCTTGCGGAAGTTTTCAGCCTGGGCTTCTTTCTTGTCGCGGAATTTCAGCTTGTCGAGTTTAGAAACCCCTTCAACCAGCTCGGCGACGGTCTGGCCGAACAGCTGTTCCATATCCTTATAGGTGGCGGGGGTGTCTTCAATAACGTCGTGCAGAAGCGCGGCCATCAGTGTTTCATGGTCGAGTTTCATTTCCGCCAGGATGCAGGCCACGGCTACCGGATGGGTGATATAAGGCTCACCGCTGGAGCGTGTCTGTCCCTCGTGAGCATCACGTGCGACAAGATAAGCTTGCTTGAGGCGCTTGATTTGCTCCTCAGGCAAGTATTTTTCAATCAGCTGATTGAGGCTTTCGAACAGATACAAGGCAGGCCTTTAGTGCTGATTAACGACGACCTTCAGCGATAGCAGTCACAGCCTGTAATTCTGCGGCTTCCTGCTCTTGCTGCTCCTGGCGATCGCGCACGTCGAGGATCTGATTGGTGATCAGGCCTTCTTCGATTTCGCGCAGCGCGATAACGGTAGATTTGTCGTTCTCTTCCGGGACCAGTGGATCTTTACCACCAACCTGCATCTGACGAGCGCGGCGTGCTGCTACCAGAACCAGATCAAAACGGTTACCAATTTTTTCTACTGCGTCCTGTACGGTTACGCGTGCCATAAGTGTGATACTCCACGGGTGGTGACGAAATGACTGGGCATCATACTGAGTTACCCTCAGTCTGCCAATAGTTTGCTGATTAATGCATCATGGCGGGCTTTTTGACGGCCCATACGCAGACGCTCAGCGCGAATAATGGTTTTCAGATCGGACAATGCCAGGTCGAAATCATCATTCACGATTAAATAATCGTATTCGGCGTAGTGGCTCATCTCAGCAACAGCCTGGGCCATACGTTTAGTAATCACTTCTTCGCTGTCCTGACCACGGCCACGAAGGCGGCGGTCCAGTTCGTCTTTCGACGGCGGCAGCACGAAAATGCTGCGTGCTGCCGGCATTTTCTCACGGATCTGTTTAGCACCCTGCCAGTCGATATCGAGAAACACATCAACGCCGGTTGCCAGCACCTGTTCAATGGCTTTACGCGAAGTGCCGTAATAGTTACCGAACACTTCGGCATGTTCTAAAAACGCCTCTTCCTCAATCATGGAACGAAACTCATCGTGGTTCACAAAGTAATAATGCTCACCATGATTTTCGCCCGGCCGTACCCCACGCGTGGTGTGGGAGATCGATACCTGGGTATCGTACAGCGGTTGCGTTTTTAACAGCGCCTGAATCAGGCTGGATTTACCCGCGCCGCTTGGGGCGGAAACAATAAAAAGCGTGCCTTGAGCCATGATTATTCTTGATATGCCAATAAAGCGGAGTCTACTTCCTGCACAGTATACACAGGTGCAGGGCGTGATGCAGCGTTTAGGCGATGATCCAGGGGATTTTCTGAGGAAATGGAAAGCGCTGCACGGCGTTTTGTAGCCCGATGTCGGCTGCATTGAATTGTTCCGGAGCGGCTTTCCATAATCTGACTATGCCACTCGCTAATCCCCGACCCGCACGCTTTACTGTTCAGCGGTATAAGTGGAAAGCAGGAGAGACAGGGATGCGCTACCTCATTTTAGCCATTGGGTTATACAGCGCGGTGCTGGCGGCACAGTGCCCGGTATGGTCGCCTGCGCGGGCCGATCTGGAGATGACCCGGCTGGCAGCACAGCTCACGCACTGGGATGACGCCTACTACCGTCAGGGTAAGAGTAGCGTGACCGATGAACGTTATGATGCATTGCAGGGCAAGCTACAGCAGTGGCAGCACTGCTTTCATCCCGCCAGCGATCGCCGTCAGCCTGTTTTGATGACCGATGGTAAAGTGCGCCATCCGGTTGCCCACGTCGGTGTAAAAAAACTGGCGGGCAAAGCCGAGGTGGCGCGCTGGATGGAGAACCGTCACGGCCTGTGGGTACAGCCTAAAGTCGACGGGGTGGCGGTAACCCTGGTCTATCGTCAGGGAAAACTGACCCGGATGGTTAGCCGCGGCAACGGTATGCAGGGGGAGGACTGGACGGCGAAAGCGCGCCTGATCCCCGCGATCCCACAATCTATTACGCTGAATGCCGGGCAGCAGGTATTCCAGGGCGAGCTTTACCTGAAGATGACCGATCACCAGCAGGGTCGTGACGGCGGGAAAAATGCCCGTTCGCAGGTGGCTGGAGCATTAATGGCAAAACAGCCCTCATCTTTACTGCAGCGCGTTGGGCTATTTGTCTGGGCATGGCCAGATGGCCCAGGGCTGCTGCAACAGAGGCTGGACGCTCTGGAAAGTGCGGGATTTCCTGCTATCCGCAGCTGGACGCGGCAGGTACAAGATGCTGATGAGGTTGAAGGCTGGCGCGAGCGCTGGTTCCACAGCGCGCTTCCGTTTGTGACGGACGGGGTGGTGGTACACAGCATGCCGGTGCTGGCGGGAAAAAGCTGGCTGCCCGAGCTGGGGGACTGGGCCATTGCCTGGAAATATCCGCCACCTGAAGTCACCAGCGAAGTGCGCTCAGTGGAATTCACCGTCGGGCGCAGCGGTAAAATCAGCACGGTACTCCACCTGCAACCCGTACAGCTGGATGATAAACGCGTCAGCCGGGTTAGCATCGGGCCCGTTGCGCGCTGGCGTGAGCGCGATGTGATTGCGGGGGATCAGGTCAGCCTCAGCCTGGCCGGGCAGGGGATCCCGCGCCTCAACAGTGTGGTATGGCGAGTGGCGCAGCGCGACTATCCGCAGCCCCCCGATGCCGGGCGCTTTTCTATGGTCAGCTGTTTTCACCTCAGCCCGGCGTGCCGTCAGCAGTTTCTGGCACGGCTGGAGTGGTTAAGCAGCAGCACGGCCCTGAACCTGACGGGGATGGGGCGGCAAAACTGGCAGCGGCTGATCCAGTCCGGGCACCTCACCCATCTGCTCTCCTGGCTGGCCTTGTCGCAGCAGCAGCTTGAAGACATACCCGGCATCGGTCAGCCCAAAGCGCGCTTCTTCTGGCAGCAGTTCCGGCTCAGCCGCCAGCTGCCGTTTAAACGCTGGGTGCGGGCGCTGGGCGTTCCGATCCCGGAAGGGGCGCTGCGTGCGCTACCTGATGACAGCTGGCAGCAGTTACTGTCGCATAGCGTGGAAGAGTGGCAGCAGCTGCCCGGGGTTGGTACTAAACTGGCCCATACTATTCGCGCCTTTTTGCAGCAGCGCGAAGTGCAGCAGCTCATTGAAGGTCTTAATCTGCGTGGGGATTAGTGGTCGTCATGGGGATAGTTAAATACCGGCAGACCAAGGCGGAAGCGCAGTGCACCCAGGCGCGCGATAAAGCCAGCCAGGAGGGTAATGATGATCACCGTCTCCATCGACAGGGCCGTTTTGAGCAGCAGGATATAGAGCCATCCGGAGGCAAAAGCGATACCTGCATATAACTCTTTCTGAAATACCAGCGGGATGCGGTTGCAGAACATGTCGCGCAGCACGCCGCCAAAGACGCCGGTGACCACGGCACTGATCGCGGCGATAATGCCAGCGTGGCCCATATCCAACGCCACCTGCGCTCCGATAATTGAAAACACCACTAATCCCAGTGCATCCAGCACCAGAAAGACTTTGCGCAGGTGCGGCATCAGCGGCGCCGCCAGGGTCGTCACCACCGCTGCGGCGGCGACTATCATGATGTATTCAGGATGCTTCACCCAGCCAAGCGGATAGTGGCCGAGCAGCATATCGCGCACAGAACCACCGCCTATCGCCGTCACGGAAGCAATAATAATCACGCCAAACATATCCATCTTGCGGCGGCCAGCGGCCAGCGCTCCGGTCATGGATTCTGCTGTAATACCGATGATGTAAAGGACAGTGAGTAACATAGCCAGCTCCTGAAAACAGGCGGCAAGCCTAAGGGATCGCCTGTCAAACGGCAAGATGCTTAAGGGGCTTGCTTTTATCTGAGTAAAACGTCCTGGCGCAATAGGGCTTCACTCTCATTTGCATGTACAGCGTACGCAGGATGTTAATTAGCAATAATAGGCAAGAAATATATTATTTATTCATTATTCCGTCCATTGATTTTAAACCCTGCCTGCCCTTTTCAGTACAGGGATTTTAGAGAGTGCTGCACCTAACCCATTTCACTTTATAAAATAATGCCGCTATTAAATTTCCTGAATTTTCTATTATGTTCTAAATAAATTTTATGTCACTTTCTTACAAGCTCTAACTTTAAGGAGAAAAAAGAATATTTTGTTTTCTTAGTCTGTTAATCGATCGTATATTAGCCCTGTTTGTATTTGTGAAAATCAAGGAGGGCACATGCATCACAGGCACACGGTATCCATATCTGACGATCATCCGCATATATTGCATTCGTTAAAGATGTTGTTTGCTAACGACTCTCGCTATCAGGTTACCAATGAGTCTCTGTGTGGCAAAGAGCTATTAGCTTCGCTGGCCAACAATCGAACGGATATCGTCATTACTGATTTTTCTCTGGGAAACGAAAACTCGACGCTGGATGGATTTTCCAAACTGCGTGCTCTGAGTGGCCGCTTTCCTGATGTGAAGGTGGTTTTGCTGACCTCTCTGGGAAATACTGCGATTCTGAGGAAGGCATGTGATTATGGTGTAAGATCAATAGTCAGTAAGTCAGATGATATCGAAGAGACGCTCACTGCCTGCCACCATGTGATGATGCAGAGTGGGCTCTACTTTTCATCTTCGCTGGATTATCTCAAAGCTGAACCGGGTAAAAATCACGATCGGGGTACTACCCTCACGCCTAAGGAGTTAGAAGTCGTGCGGTTATTCTCTTCAGGCTATTCGCTGGCAGAAATTGCCCGGCGGCAGAACAGAACAATCAGCACTATATCTACGCAGAAGTATAATGCTATGCGGCGGCTTGGTATTTCTTCAAATATTGAACTGATACGCTTTGCCTATGCGCAAGGTTTAATCTGAGGCCGTTTTTTTAATCGCGCTAAAATTTACTGGAAAATAACGTTAGTAAGTTGCCATTTGATACAGAATAAAATTAAAGGTTTATCAGTTTTTTCCGACATTATTCGTTGTTGGATATCGGTTATCCGCAGCGGTAAAAGAGTGCAAAACGCAGGAGATGAAATGGTTGATGAGGGGTAGCAGGTCTGCACCCCCCATCACTCTGCCTGAAAAAACCAAAATTGGCTGACTCAAAGCTTCTCAAAGGCTTTCTTCAGCCCGGTTTCTTCATCGGGATCGGCCCCCTGCTGGGTTTCGCTCTCCGTTGCTACCTCTTCAACCGGTTCGCTGTCGATCGCGGGCATAGTTTCTTCAATCATCTGTTCGTCAAAGGCCGGATTAAGAGCCGGTGACAGTGGAGAACTTACCAGGCTATCCGCCATCACGATATGCGGCACCGGTGCATCCTCGACAAACTGGGCTTCATCCTGTTTCACCGTCCTGCTCAGAGCAACAATCAACAGGCCGCACAGGGCGAAGAAGGCATACAGCGTATTGGCCCCCAGCGGCTCAATCAGTAAGCCCACCACCAGCGGACCAATGCTGGCACCCACGCCAAAGGCCATCAGCAAACAGGCGGCCAGCGACACGCGGCGCTCTGGTTCAATCAGGTCATTGGCCAGCGCGACCGCCAGCGGATAAAGGGAAAACTGCAGCATGCTGACCACAAACCCCAGCACCAGCAGCAGCGGGAAGGTGATATGTGGCAGTACTGCCAGCGGCAGCGCGGCGATGATCAGCACAACGGCATTGAGGCGCATCAGGCGGGTGCGGTTATAGCGGTCGGACAGCCAGCTGAGCGGGAACTGCGCCACCAGCCCGGCGAAAATCGCGATGGCCATAAACAGGCCGGTCTGGCTGGTGGTCAGCTGCTGCTGGCTGGCATACACCGGCGCCAGACCGTAGAACGATCCGACCACCATACCAATCGCCAGCGTGGTGAACAGCACCTTAGGAATGGCGCCGATAAAATAGCGTAATTCCATCGGAGCCGGCGACAGCTGGCGAGCATGAGTACGGGTGGTCAGTGCAATCGGCACCAGGCAGAGCGAGAAACAGAGCGCAATCAGCAGCAGCGTGCTTAGGCCAAGATCGGTCTGCAACATCAGCACGACCTGGCCGAGCGACATGCCGAGATAGGTTGCCACCATATAGCAGCCAAACACCTTGCCGCGCTGGTCGGATTCCGATTGATCGTTCAGCCAGCTCTCCAGCACCATATACTGGCACATCATGCACATGCCGATGATCAGACGCAGACCTACCCAGGCTGGGATAAACTCCGTCAGACCGTGGGCCAGTACCGCCGCGGTAATAATCCCGGCACAGGAGACATAAGTACGAATGTGCCCGACACGGGAGATAAAAAAGTGCCCAACCTTACCGCCAATCACCAGGCCGATATAGTTCGCAGCGATAATCGCCCCGATCAGGCCGCCGGAGACATGGATAGAGGTCAGTCGCAGAGAAACATAGGTGGTCAGCAGCCCGGAACCGAGCAGCATTAATAGTGTGGTGGTATACAGCGGAAAGAACACGCCTATCGTCTTATTCACTCTTCCCCCTGGGGTGTCCTGAGTCGGTCCGTTGAGCGCCGTACGCCCTTAACGCAAACTTATGATGCGTTTTGATACTAGCAGCTTCGCAGGCTTTGAGGAAACCGGGCAGGGGAAAGAGGCCAGTAGCGCGGGGCTACCGGCAGGGATCAGTTCTTTTTGACAAACTCGGACTTCAGCTTCATCTGGCCAAAGCCATCGATTTTGCAGTCGATATTGTGGTCGCCTTCCACCAGACGGATACCTTTCACTTTGGTGCCAATCTTCAGCGGCGTGGAACTGCCTTTCACCTTCAGATCTTTAATCACCGTGACGCTATCGCCGTCGGCCAGCAGGTTGCCATTGGCATCTTTCACCACCAGGCTCTCTTCCGCCGCGTCCTGCGCGCCTTCAGCCCAGACGTGGCCGCACTCCGGACAGTTCAACATGGCGCCATCCTGCCAGCTATATTCTGAGTGGCACTTTGGGCAGGGAGGTAATGTTTGCATGGGTTAGCCTCAATTAAATCCATAATAAAATAAGGGGATAGTTTACCTTGTGGCGCGCTGGGTGCCTACCGCTAAAAGGAAAAGCGCTAAACGCGGTCCCCATCTTCTGAAAAAAAAAGCCCGCCAGTTGGCGAGCTTAGTGATATTTCACCGTCAATCGTGTCGGCAAATTACTCGATATTCTGAATCTGTTCGCGCATCTGCTCAATCAGCACTTTCAGCTCAATCGCCGACGCGGTGATCTCGGCATTGATCGATTTAGACCCCAGGGTGTTCGACTCGCGGTTGAACTCCTGCATCATAAAGTCGAGGCGCCGACCTACGGCCTCCTTCTTCTTCAGGATGTTATAGGTCTCTTTCACGTGCGCTTCCAGGCGGTCCAGCTCTTCAGCCACATCAACGCGCTGGGCCAGCATCACCAGCTCCTGCTCAAGACGATTATTTTCCAGCTGTACCTGGGCCTCTTCCAGACGAGTCAGCAGGCGTTCACGCTGCCATTTCAGTACGTCAGGCATATGGGCGCGCACCTTCAGCACCTCGGCGCTGACGCCTTCCAGACGCTGCTCAATCAGCGCTTTCAGCGCCGAACCTTCGCTTTCGCGGGCGGTAATGAACTCATCGATAGCGGTGTCCAGCGCGCTGAGCAGCTGGGCAGAGATCGCATCCAGATCCTGCTCTTCAGCGGACATCACGCCCGGCCAGCGCAGAATATCAACCGGGTTGATTTCACCCTCGTCGCTCTGCATTTTCACCCAGTTAGCCGCCTGCACCAGCTGCACGGCCAGCTTCTCGTTCAGCACCAGCGAGCTTTGCGCGCTTGGATCAGCATCAAAACGCAGGTTAACTTCGATTTTGCCACGCGTCAGACGGTTGCGGATGCGTTCACGGATAACCGGCTCCAGCCCGCGGAACTGCTCCGGCAGACGGATGTAGGTTTCAAGATAGCGCTGGTTGACGGAACGCAGCTCCCAGGCTGCGCTGCCCCATTCGCCTTTGGTTTCGCGCCGGGCGTAAGCGGTCATACTGCGGATCATTTTGCGTACCGTTATAGAGATAAAAGATGCAGGGATTATAGCGGCGCAGGCGCTGCCTTAACAGGCATTCGCTCAAATGACGGTGTTTTGGCTGACGTTTTGCCGCTCACAGCTTAAGATGATGACAACTCAGACAATAAAAAGCAGGAGCACCCATGGCACCGCGTCTTATCCTCTCTTCCCTGATACTGCTGGCGCTTACCGGCTGTAGTACTCCGGCACGTCAGGCCGTCATGCCGCCCGCCGCCGCCTGCGCGCTGGGTGATGTCATGACGCAGACCACACTTTACTTTGGCCTCAACCGCCCGCAGGGTGCCGCAATCTCAGAGGCAGAATGGCAGGGTTTTGTTGACGGCGAAGTGACGCCACGCTTCAAAGACGGGCTGACGGTATTTGCGGCGCAAGGGCAGTGGCTGGGCAATGATGGCAAGCTGGCGCGCGAAAGCAGCAAAGCGCTGATGCTGATCCACAGCCCGGATAAGGCCAGTGAGCAGAGTATTGAAGCGCTGCGGGCGATCTATAAACAGCGCTTCGCGCAGGAGTCGGTAATGCGGGTGGATGCTCCGGCCTGCGTGGCATTTTAAATCCCCTTCACTCTTCACGCTGCGGGCGCGTTGGCTGCGCCCGGATAGCGCTTACAGAACCAGACCGGCGAAGGCTGCCGACAGCAGGCTGACCAGCGTCGAGCCGTAGATCAGCTTCAGGCCGAAGCGCGACACCACGTTGCCCTGCTGCTCGTTCAGCCCCTTAATGGCTCCGGCGACGATGCCGATAGAGGCAAAGTTGGCGAAGGAGACCAGGAACACCGACAGGATCCCCAGCCCGCGCGGAGACAGCTCAGCCGCAATCTTCTTCAGCTCAATCATCGCCACGAATTCGTTGGTCACCAGCTTGGTGGCCATAATGCTGGCGGCCGGCAGCGCATCCGCCGCCGGGATGCCAATCAGCCAGGCGAACGGCCAGAAGACATAGCCAAGGATCTGCTGGAAGCTGATGCCGAACAGCGTGGAGAACAGTGCATTCACCGCCGCAATCAGCGCAATAAAGCCGATCAGCATCGCCAAAATAATCATCGCCACTTTGAAACCGGCAAGAATATATTCGCCGAGCATCTCGAAGAAGCTCTGATCTTCGTGCAGCTTCTCCAGGCGGATTTCCGGCTCGTCGCCAACCGGCGTCGGGTTGATAATCGACAGAATAATGAAGGTGCTGAACATGTTGAGGATCAGCGCCGC
Organism: Erwinia aphidicola; assembly: GCF_024169515.1. NCBI lineage: Bacteria > Pseudomonadati > Pseudomonadota > Gammaproteobacteria > Enterobacterales > Erwiniaceae > Erwinia > Erwinia aphidicola. Next base: position 1,810,236 of record NZ_JAMKCQ010000001.1, read on the forward strand.
CACCACATAGCGCGGTTCAATCATCGACATATACGCGCCAACAATCGACAGCGAAACGGTGGACATTGCCGCCGCCGCCATAGAGTAAAGGCGGCGCTGTGAAATCTCTGCCAGGATACCTTTGTAAGCGATAAAGTTTTCCGACTGGCCAAGGATTAGCGTGCTGACCGCGTTGAACGACTCCAGCTTGCCCATGCCATTGATTTTAGACAGTGCAGTGCCGACCACTTTAATCAGCACCGGCAGGATTTTCACATGCTGCAAAATACCGATCAGCGCAGAGATAAAAACAATCGGGCACAGCACGCCGAGGAAGATAAACGCCATGCCCTGCGCTGCCATGCCGCCGAAAACAAAATCGGTGCCCTGAGCCGCGTACTTCAGCAGCACTTCGAAGAAGCCGGAAAAGGCGGTGACGATGCTCAACCCGGCGGAGGCGTGCAGGAAGAACCAGGCCAGTAGCGCTTCAATGACCACCAGCTGTAGCAGCACGCGCGGGCGGATTTTACGACGATCGTTGCTGAACAGCAGCGCCAGGCAGCCAATGACCACCAGCGCTAAAATAAAATGGAAAACAGAGGTCATACAAAAGTCCGGTATGCGGGAGAAGAAAAGAGACGTATTTAGCCACATTTACGGCGTTTTTACATCCTGCCGCCGACTATCTTGCTGTTTTAGTGCTTAAATAGCGGCGTTTTGCATAACCCGCGCGGTCATTTCCAGCGCGTTAGGCATTCCCCTGCGAAATCCGTATAATGCGCGGTCAATAATGTTTAGCTAGCCGGAGAGATACTATGCGTCCATCAGGCCGTAGCGCACAGCAGGTGCGCCCTGTCACCCTGACCCGTCATTACACCAAACATGCAGAAGGCTCTGTGCTGGTTGAATTCGGTGATACCAAAGTGCTGTGTACTGCCACCATTGATGAAGGCGTGCCGCGCTTTCTGAAAGGTCAGGGCCAGGGTTGGGTCACCGCCGAATACGGCATGCTGCCACGCGCGACCCACAGCCGTAACGCGCGTGAAGCGGCTAAAGGTAAGCAGGGCGGACGTACGCTGGAGATCCAGCGTCTGATCGCCCGCTCGCTGCGTGCAGCCATTGACCTGAAAGCGCTGGGTGAATTTACCATTACCCTCGACTGCGATGTGCTGCAGGCCGATGGCGGTACCCGTACCGCATCCATCACCGGCGCCTGTGTGGCGCTGGCCGATGCCCTGAATCATCTGGTCGCCATCGGTAAGCTGAAAGCCAACCCGATGAAAGGCATGGTCGCGGCGATTTCCGTCGGTATCGTTAATGGCGAAGCGCTGTGCGACCTCGAGTACGTGGAAGACTCCGCGGCGGAAACCGATATGAACGTGGTGATGACCGAAGATGGCCGCATGATTGAGGTGCAGGGCACCGCAGAAGGCGAACCGTTCAGCCACGACGAGCTGCTCAAGCTGCTGGCGCTGGCGCGAGGCGGTATTGATACCCTGGTCGCGGCGCAGAAAGCGGCGTTATCCAACTAAATTTTTCAGGCGACTTCGCAGTCGCCTTTTTCTTGCCTGAAAATTGAGGAACACGACATGAAAGCCTGGCAGCGCCAATTTATCGAATTCGCCATCAACAAGCAGGTGCTGAAGTTTGGTGAGTTCACGCTGAAATCAGGGCGCAAAAGCCCTTATTTCTTTAACGCAGGCCTGTTCAATACCGGGCGCGATCTTGCCCTGCTGGGCCGTTTCTACGCTCAGGCGCTGGTCGATTCCGGTATTGATTTCGACCTGGTGTTTGGCCCGGCCTACAAAGGTATTCCGATTGCTACCACCACCGTGGTGGCGCTGGCCGATCACCACGACCGCGATGTCCCTTACTGCTTTAACCGTAAGGAAGCCAAAGATCACGGCGAAGGCGGCACGCTGGTGGGTAGCCCGCTGCAGGGAAAAATTATGCTGGTGGATGACGTGATCACCGCGGGAACGGCCATCCGTGAGTCGATGGAGATCATCGCGGCAAACAGTGCCACGCTGGCAGGCGTACTGATCTCGTTAGACCGCCAGGAACGCGGGCGCGGGGCGATTTCTGCGATTCAGGAAGTAGAGCGCGATTACGGCTGCAAGGTGATTTCAATTATTACGCTGAAAGAGCTGATTGCCTATCTGGAAGAGAAGCCGGAACTGGCCGACCACCTGGTGGCGGTGCGCGAGTACCGCAGCGAGTTTGGTATTTAAGTGTTTCTGTAGGGGCCGATCTTCTTTTTCGATCGGCCCTTATGATCAACCCACAATGTCACACCAGCTGAGCGGCCAGTAGCGGCCAGCGCACGTCGAAGTCAACGGTCGGACGATAACGGAACTCTGAACGCACAAAGCGCGACAGCAGCCCTTCGCAGAACGCCAGCAGCTGGCTGGCCAGCAGTGCTTCATCGGTGGCAAAACCTTCACCCTCACGAATTTTCTTTTCGCGCATCACCAGGCGCAGCTGCACCTCGATACGTTCAAACAGCTGATTAATCCGCCCCTGCAAACGATCCTGTTCGAACATCAGCGCATGACCGGTCAGAATGCGCGTTAAACCTGGATTACGCTCACCAAAGCCCAAGATTAACTGGGTAATCAGACGCAGACGCGGCAGCGTCTCTTTCTCGTCTTTTAGTATCAGATTGATGCGCGTAATCAGGCTGTCTTCAATAAATTCGATCAGGCTGTCAAACATCTTGGTTTTGCTGGGAAAATGCCGGTAAAGGGCCGCTTCAGATACCCCAACATTCGCCGCCAGCTTGGCGGTCGTGATGCGCTGGCTGCCATCGCTGGATTCCAGCATCTGCGCCAGTGCCTGCAGGATTTCTTCGCGACGATTCCTTTTCGCACTCTTTTTTTCTGCCATGCCTTAAAAGACCCCTGAGAACATCACCATAAACGGGCAAATGCCCACGCAACGTCCGTGAGCAAAGGCTCACGGAAGAAAAAAATCAGCTTATCGTTCGTTACGGAGCGTTGGAGAGCTACTGGCGGCCGGAATGACCGAAACCACCTTCGCCACGCACGCTGGCGTCGAAGTCGTTCACCAGATTGAACTCTGCCTGTACTACCGGCACGAACACCATCTGAGCGATACGCTCGCCAGGCTCGATAGTAAAGGAGTCCTGCCCACGGTTCCAGACGGAAACCATCAGCTGTCCCTGATAATCAGAATCAATCAGGCCAACCAGGTTGCCCAGAACCACGCCGTGTTTGTGGCCAAGGCCTGAGCGCGGCAGGATCACCGCAGCCAGTTCAGGGTCCGCGATATGAATAGCCAGGCCGGTAGGTACCAGCGTGGTCGCGCCAGGGGTCAGCACGAATGCTTCCTCCAGGCAGGCACGCAGATCCAGCCCGGCGGAACCGGAGGTGGCATAGGTAGGTAACGGGAAATCGCTCCCTACGCGCGCATCCAGGATTTTAACGTCGATTTTTTTCATCATAACGGCTGACAATCTCGTCTAGTAACAGTTGGCCAAGGAGTGACTTATCGCTGAGCGGTAAGACTTTTTCTCCCTCCTGCCAAAAAAGGTGAAGAGCATTGGTATCGCTTTTGAAACCCTGCCCGGCTTTGGCAACATCGTTGGCGCAGATCATGTCCAGATTCTTGCGCACGCGTTTTTGTTGCGCGTATTCTTCCACATTCTGGGTTTCAGCGGCAAATCCTACGACAAAGGGGCGGTGTTGCTGCATCGCCGCCACGCCGGCGACAATATCAGGGTTTTTCACCATCTTCAGGGTAATTTCGTCACCCTGTTTTTTAATTTTTTCCTCAGCAATCGCCACCGCGCGGTAGTCGCCCACGGCGGCACAGCCAATAAAGATTTGCTGGCTTGCTACCTTGCCCATCACCGCCTGCTGCATCTCCAGCGCGCTGACCACATCAACCCGCGTGACGCCCGCCGGTGTCTGCAGCTCTACCGGCCCGGCAACCAGCGTGACGCGGGCACCGCGTTTTGCTGCCGCAGCGGCAATGGCAAAGCCCATTTTGCCCGAGCTGTGATTACTGATAAAACGCACCGGGTCGAGCGCTTCCCGCGTCGGGCCGGCGGTGATCATAAGGTTGAGATGTTGCAAATCGTTGACGGGGGCCGCCCAGTTCACCGCATAGTCAACAATCGCCAGCGGGTCGAGCATACGCCCCGGCCCGATATCACCACAGGCCTGGCTGCCGCTGTCCGGCCCCCAGATCATCACCCCACGCTGGGCCAGCAGCTGCAAATTGTGCTGGGTAGGCAGGGCGCGGTACATCTGCTGATTCATCGCCGGTACCACGGCCAGCGGTGCCGCAGAGGCCAGGCAAATGGTGGTCACCAGGTCGTTGGCCATCCCTGCCGCCACGCGGGCAATCAGGTCAGCGGTGGCGGGTGCCAGAATCACCAGCTCGGCCCACTTGCCCAACTCGATATGGCCCATTGCCGCTTCTGCCGCCGGGTCGAGCAGATCGTCAGAGACCGGATAACCGGAAACGGCCTGCAGGCTGAGCGGAGTAATAAACGCTTTTGCTGCGTCGGTCATGACTACGCGCACTTCCGCGCCACGGTCGCGCAGGCGGCGCACCAGCTCGGGGGCTTTATACGCGGCAATACCCCCGCTGACGCCCAGAACAATACGTTTCCCGGTTAATCCCATCATTTTCTGTCGCCTTCTGTTAAGCCTGCTGGCGGTATTCGCGCCACAAGAGAAACATTTTACCACACTCCGTCTGGCTGACTATTTCGCACCTCGCCACCTTTGCGAGCCGTCTCGTAAAGTCAGCACATCACCATAGAAAACTACTGTATATAATGCCATGCTTTCTGCACTTCAGGAAGAGGGAGCAAGCGATGAGCAAAACTAACGGGTGGCAGGAGCCGGGAATGCCTCCGCGCGAAAAACTGGAAAACTTTGGGGTGGCGACGCTCAGTGACAGCGAACTGTTAGCGATTTTTCTGCGCATCGGTACCCGGGATATGTCTGTTATGGCGCTGGCACAGCGGCTGCTGGTGGAGTTCGGTTCTCTCTATCAGCTGATGAATGCGCCCGCGAAAAAATTGCAGGCCGTCCATGGCATCGGATTAGCGAAATATTCCCAGCTCAAGGCGATAGCGGAGCTGGCAAAGCGCTGCCATGCCTGCCGGGAATCGGTGGAAAACCGTGTGGTTGATAGTTCTACCGAGGTGCTGGATTTCTTACGCAGTTCGCTTGGGGATAAAGAAAGGGAGATTTTTCAGGTGATCTTTCTGGATAATCAGCACCGGGTGATTTACACCAGCGAAATGTTCAGCGGCACCCTGAACAGCGTGGAGGTTCACCCGCGGGAAATTGTGCGTGAAGCGTTGAAACGCAATGCAGGCGCAGTGATTCTGGCACATAATCACCCGTCCGGCGTGGCTGAGCCCAGCCGGGCCGACCGCAATATTACGCAGCAAATAGTGAGTGCCTGCACTCTTATGCACATTCGGGTGCTCGACCACTTTGTGCTCGGCCGGGAGGAGTACGTCTCATTTGCCGAACGCGGATGGCTGTGAGCGCCAGCCTGTAATTTAGCCTTTTTTTGCTTTACCTGAGGTTTTACAGCAGCTAAAGCGAACAAATCCCGTGCAGATAAGACAATTGTACGCGATCCAGAGGGATCTTTATCTGTACGGGGCTTGAGCACTCGCGCCACAGGGCGTATACTACGCCACCTTTGAGAATCTCGGGTTTGGCGTTTTGGGCCTGCTCAGCGGGTTCACATAGAACTCGCCTGGATGGGCTATAAGCCTGACGAGGCGGCTAAAACCTTATTTTTAAAGCTCGAGCTGATTTGATTTTTGGAGAATAGACATGTCACGAGTCTGCCAAGTAACTGGCAAGCGTCCGGTGACGGGTAACAACCGTTCCCACGCAATGAACGCGACGAAACGCCGTTTCCTGCCGAACCTGCACTCTCACCGTTTTTGGGTTGAGAGCGAAAAGCGCTTCGTTACACTGCGCGTAACTGCCAAAGGCATGCGCGTAATTGATAAAAAGGGTATTGAGACGGTTCTGGCCGATCTGCGTACCCGTGGTGAGAAGTACTAAGGTAAAGGAACTGAATCATGGCTAAAGGTATTCGCGAGAAGATCAAGCTGGTTTCTTCTGCTGGGACAGGTCACTTCTATACCACCACGAAGAACAAGCGTACTAAGCCGGAAAAACTGGAACTGAAGAAATTCGATCCGGTTGTCCGCCAGCACGTGATCTATAAAGAAGCTAAGATTAAGTAATTAATCTCAGTGGATAAAAACCCGGCTTCGGCCGGGTTTTTTTGTTTCTGCGGGTCTGTAATACTGTGCGGCATCGCAGGTGACCAAACAGCAACGGAGGCGAGAATATGCCAGAGTTACCCGAGGTTGAAACCAGCCGACGCGGGATCGAACCGCACCTGGTTGGCGCCACTATTCTGCATGCGGTGGTGCGAAATTCACGCCTGCGCTGGCCGGTGTCACAGGAGATCCACGCGCTAAGCGACCAGCCGGTGCTCAGCGTTCAGCGCCGGGCGAAATATCTGCTGCTGGAGCTGCCGACGGGCTGGATCATCATCCACCTGGGTATGTCGGGCAGCCTGCGCGTGCTGCCGGAGGAGCTACCTGCGGCGAAGCATGACCACGTCGACCTGGTGATGAGCAATGGCAAAGTGCTGCGTTATACCGACCCGCGTCGCTTTGGCGCCTGGCTGTGGAGCCCGGATCTGACGGCCAGCTCGGTACTCTCCCATCTCGGGCCAGAACCGTTGAGCGATGACTTTTCCGCGCAGTATCTGTTTGAAAAATCACGCGGTAAACGCACGGCGGTAAAACCCTGGCTGATGGACAACAAAATAGTGGTGGGGGTGGGCAACATCTACGCCAGCGAATCGCTGTTTGTCGCCGGGATCCTGCCCGATCGTCCGGCAATGGAACTGAGCGAAGCCGATACCGCGCTGCTGGTCCGCACCATCAAGGCGGTGCTGCTGCGTTCGATTGAGCAGGGCGGCACCACGCTGCGCGACTTTTTACAAAGCGACGGCAAGCCGGGCTATTTTGCTCAGGAGCTGCAGGTTTATGGTCGGGCAGGGGAGCCGTGCAGAGCGTGCGGTACGCCGATTGAAATCAGCAAGCACGGGCAGCGCAGCACCTTCTTCTGCCGCCGCTGCCAGAAGTAATCTCAGAGTTTGGCTTTCAGCGCCTGATATACCGGCGCTGGCAGGAACGCCTGCACTTCACCACCGTGGCGCGCCACCTCTTTCATCAGGGACGATGAGATAAACGAGTACTGTTCGGAAGGCATCAGGAAAACGCTTTCCAGCGTCGGCAGCAGGTGGCGGTTCATATGCGCCAGCTGCAGCTCGTATTCGAAGTCGGAGACGGCGCGCAGGCCGCGCACCAGTACATTAGCCTGCTGCGCTTTAGCAAAGTTCGCCATCAGGTCGCTAAACCCCACCACTGCCACATTTGGCAGATGCGCGACCACCTCGGTCGCCAGCGCCACGCGTTCCTCAAGGGAAAACAGCGGTTTTTTGCTCGGACTGGCGGCAACGGCCAGCACGATGCTGTCAAACATCAGGGCCGCGCGGGACACGATATCAAGGTGGCCGTTAGTCATCGGATCAAAGGTGCCGGGGTAGATGGCTTTGGTGCTCATAGTCTGCCCTTCCTGGATGCGTGATTCAGAGCCCAGAGGGCCGCGTATTTGTTAAAAGTATACTGTGCGTTGACCACCGCCAACAGCCATCCCTGCTTACCGTCAAGAAAACCTGCGCGCAGCACAAGCGTTTTGAAAAATGCCCCGAAGGTATGGCCGAAAATGGCGGCAATCCCACAGCGCTTACCCTGCTGGTGACGCTGTTTAGCCCAGGCTTCCGCGTAGGCAAACTGCTTCCACTGGAAGGCAGAAAAATCCCGGCAGGTCAGATGCAGCAGGTCGCCCTTGAGCGGCGTGGCGCGCTTGCCGGATGTTTCCAGCGACTCATGCACCTGGTTGTCGTTGTAACGGTAGTGGCGTGGATAGAGGCGGGTGACGCGGTCGGGGTACCAGCCGCTGTGGCGCATAAAGCGCCCGAGGAACAGGTTGCGCCGGGCGATGCTGTAGACGCTGTCTGAAGCGGGCTGCTGCAGCACTTGTTCGATGGCGTGCTGCAGTTCAGGCGTGACGCGCTCATCGCTGTCGAGGGTTAAAATCATCGGATGGCTGGCGTAGCTCTGTGCCAGCTGGCGCTGTTTGCCGTAGCCGTGCCACTCGCTGGAGTGATAAACCCGCGCGCCGTGCCGTTCGGCAATGGCCGCGGTGGCGTCGCTGCTGCCGGAGTCGAGTACGATGATTTCATCCGCCCAGCTGACGGACTCAAGACATTCAGGCAGCAGCTCGGCCGCGTTTTTGGCTATCATCACTACCGACAGTTTCTGACGTACGCTCATTTAATGATTCCGCTGTGGCAGATGAGGTTCCAGTAAATGTAGCAGGCGCTGCAGAGCACCCTGGTTCTGATGCAGCACATCAACGGCATGACGGCCGTAGTAGAGGCGGTAGTCCTCATCGGTCAGCAGATTGCCAATCTCTTTATCCAGCGACTCCGCATCCGTAACGGTGATCAGACCATCTGCCTGCTGCAGGCGGGCGCAGATATCTTTAAAATTAAAGGTATGTGGCCCCATCAGTACCGGAATAGCGTGGGCGGCAGGCTCCAGTGGATTGTGGCCACCGCGCTCGACCAGGCTGCCGCCAACAAAGGCGAGATCGGCAATGCCGTACAGCAGCATCAGCTCGCCCATGGTATCGCCAATCACCACCTCAGTGCTGCCGGACGGGATCTCACCGCTGCTGCGCAGGATATAGCTGAAGCCATTTTTTTGCGTCAGCGCGCGCGCCGTCTCGAAACGTTCCGGGTGGCGCGGCACCAGGATCAGCAGCAGATTAGGGAATCGCGCCAGTAATTTGCGGTGCGCGTCCAGAATAATACTCTCTTCCCCTTCATGGGTACTGGTGGCAATCCACACCGGGCGGCGTGGCGCCCACTGGCGGCGCAGGGTGATCGCGCGGGCAGCCAGCTCTGGCGTCACGGAAATATCAAATTTCAGGCTGCCGGTGACCGCCAGATGAGAGCGCTTCAGACCAAGGCTGATAAAGCGCTCCCCGTCTTCGGCATTCTGCGCGGCGATAAGCGTAATACGTTGCAGCAATCGCTTCATAAATTTGCCGATTTTCTGGTAACCCCTGGCGGAGCGTTCTGACAGCCGGGCGTTGGCAATCACCAGCGGGATTTTGCGCTCGTGCAGCTGAGTGATCATGTTCGGCCAGAGCTCGGTTTCCATGATGATCACCAGGCGTGGGCGCACGGTATCGAAGAAGCGGTTCATCGCCCCGGGCAGGTCGTAAGGCAGATAGACGTGATGCACATCTTTGCCGAAGGCAGAGCTGGCACGTTCAGACCCGGTGGGGGTCATGGTGGTGACCACGATAGGCAGATCGGGGTAGCGATGGCGCAGCGCCCGCACCAGCGGAATGGCGGCCAGCGTTTCGCCCACCGAAACTGAATGCAACAGAATACCGTCAGGCTTTACTTTGCCTGCGCAAAAGCCATAGCGTTCCGCCCAGCGTTTGCGATAGGCGGGGGCTTTCCGGCCGCGGAGCCAGAGACGAAGCCAGATTAACGGCTGAATGAGATACAGCAGAGCGGTATAAATGGTAATCATCACATTGCTTTTCAGGTGAACAGAGACTTACGCCCGGAGGTAGCCAAAAAATGAGAAATAATACGGCATGTTAGCAGATAAGTTGGGCGGGCTCACACTACTTCATAAGGGTGAACCTGCGGCCGGAGCACTGGAGTTATCCCCTCATTGGAGAAAATAACAATCCATACAAATTTGAATGGGTTAAAAACGGCTAAGGATTATCTGGATTTTTTTTGACTTTCCGTGTGCAATTCCAGTCCGAGGGGTGTCAAATAGCTAAAGCACCACCCGTTGCCGCTGGCGGGAAGGAGGCAATATTCAATGGATGGGGGTACTCAGGGGATGGTAACGCGCTAATCGCGCCTTAAATTGATTATGTACATCTGGCGCACCTGTGCGCTGCAGGTTAATGAGTAATGAAGAATATTTTAGTGATACGCCGGGACAATATCGGCGATTTGGTTTGTACAACACCGCTGATCGAAGGGATAAAAACGGCTTATCCTGAGGCTAACGTCTATCTGCTGATCAACACTGTTAGTCAGGACGTGGTGAAAAATAATCCGCATATTACCCGCACCTTCATTTACCGCAAGGCGAAGCACGCTGCGGGGAGATCCGCCAAGCTGGGGGTCTATTTTGAACGCCTGAAAATGTTTATGCAGCTGCGCCGCATTCATTTTGACGCCACCATTCTTGCGAATCCCGTTCCTTGTAAATACAGCCTGCGTCTGGCGAAAATGGCCGGTGCAAAGCATATTATTGGCGCCGATACCGGTGACAAAAGCATCACTGTGCCTTACCGCCGTGCGGATTTTCGCGGTGAGCATCAGGTTGAGCAGACCTTCAGCTATCTGTCAGCGATCACTGACCAACAGATTGCCATTCCGCCCGTGCGCATTTGGCTCACCGAGCAGGAGCGCCAGCATGCCCGGCAACGTATTGAACAGCTTCAGCCAGGGCAACCGATTGGGCTGGCTGTGCACATCAGCAGCCGCAGTCCGAAACGGCGTTGGCCGCTGGAGCGCTATGTCGCCATTATTCAGCAGTATCTGCAGGAAAACAGCGGAAGTGTACTGATCTTCTGGTCGCCGCAGGGCACGCTGGCGCCGGATGATGTTGGCGATCGGCACCGCGCCGAGCAGGTACTGGCGGCATGTCATAGCCCGCGTGTTTCACTCTATCCTACCGCTTCCGTGCGTGAGCTGGTTGCAGCGTACGAGCAGTGTGCGCAGGTGTTATGCAGTGATGGTGGGCAGATGCATCTGGCCGCAGCGATGCATAAAAAGCAGGTGGTGTTCTTTGGTGATACCAATAAAAATGAGTGGCACCCGTGGTCAGGTGGTTACGATATTCTGCAAACAGTGTCTGGTGACTGCATTGATGTTCAAGTCAATGAAGTTTGGGAAAAAATACGCGCGTAATTATACATGCCCCGACCTGATGGCTGGGGCGCTTACACTTCAGTACTGAGCTTTTTGCAAAGCTAGATATTTATCCAGAATAATGTCATAGCTAAAACGCTGATACATCTCCTCCACAATCATCGGGGGGGAATGCCAGGCTTTCTGCATTTTCTCTGCTAACGATTCGCTGGTTAATTCCGCCAGAAACGGCCGTAACTCTCCACTCATAATCTCTGCAGCTCCACCTGGACAGTTCGTACTGATTACCGGTGTATGGCACATCAACGCTTCAATCAACACCGAAGGTAGCCCTTCGCTGTCTGAACTGAGCGCAACCATTCTCGCCCCTTTGATAATCGGCAAGGGGTTTTGGGTAAAACCCGCAAGAATAACTTTGTCCTGCAGCTCCAGGCTGGAGATTTTATCCTTAATCTGCTGCGCGACAGATTCTTCGCCCTGACCGACCAGAATTAATTTACCGGGAAGATCGGCGAGAGCAAATGCTTCCAGCAAGCGATCATGGCGCTTCACCTGATGAAAGCGCCCGACATGCGCAATATAGCTTTCTGCCGCATAGGGGTTTTCCCCAGCGGCGCGCTGTATGATTTCGCTGATATTAAACGGGTTGTAGATAGTTTGGATGGTTTTGGGCTTGATACCCACTTTCTGTAAGAGGTCTTTGCCCACAGCATCGGAGACGGTGATCATCTGCTGATTTTTATAAACTTTTTTCAGCTTTAGCTTTTTAAACCACAGGCTGAATCCCCTTTTATTGCCAAGATATGAGCGCGAAAACATGCCGTGCACGCAGAACCACAAATTGCATGAGCGCAGTAATTTTGAGCGCACAACAATCCTGTCTGTTTTATGCAAACTGCTGATAACCAGAGATGGAAGACCATACTTGTCAAAGAGCCCAGGCAACAAGCGATCCAGCGAAGCAGAACGCCTCGCTAATTCAGATAGCTTGCGGAAAGCGCCTTTCCCGTTGTCATGATCTACAAAGTAGTTGATGCAGTCAGGTATCTCGTAGTCGCGACGTTTATCCAGGGCAAGCAAGGTCACAACACATCCGCGCTCGGCGAGTCCCTTTGCCAGCGTCAGAGTAACATTTTCTGCCCCTCCGCCCGGAAGTCCATCGATGATAAACAGGATATGGCTTTTCATTTTGCTAAAACTCGCTGATAAAGATCGATCAGTTGCGCCGACAGACTGGCTGGGCTGTACGGTAAAATTTTTGCCCGTGCAGCTTCTGCCATTGTCGAGCCCAGCGTCTGATGAGGCAATTGCTCAATCGCTGAGGTGAGTGCGGCAACATCCAGTGCATCCGTAACGAAACCATTCACACCCTGAGTAATAAATTCGGCACCACCACAGTTTTTACTGGCGATTACCGGAAGGCCGCAGGCCATCGCTTCGAGGATCACGTTAGGGAAGGGATCGTACAGGGTGGGTAACAGCAAGCCGTCTGCCGCCTGATAAAAAGGCAGAGTCTCTTTCTGAATCCCCATAAAATGGATGCGATCGCTGCAGCCCGATGAAACCGCTAACGCCCGGTATTTTTTTTCATCTTTATCCTGGCCAATAACCATCAGATGGTTGTTGGTTGGGGCCACTGCCTTAATAGCAGCTGCCAACCCTTTCCTTTCAAAACCAGAACCAACAAAAATCAGGCAGCGTACCTGCTGTGGTAGCTGCAGCTTTTGGCGAAGTTGCTGTCTGACTTCTTCATTTGCAGGAAGAAACTTTTGGCTATCAATCGCGTTATAAATGACGGTAATTTTTTCCGGAGTAACGTCAAATCTTTCAATGATTTCCTGTTTAATCATCGCGGCATTGCAAATCACTGCTTTAAGCTCAGGCGCGGCATACATGGCCGCCTCCGCCTGCATGACGTAACGATGATAGGGATTGCCAAATAATAAAGGTTGACGCCATTTCGGCAAAAGGCGTGCACGCTGTTGTAGCCAGTTGTGATGAACGCCATCGCCGGCGCGATAAATATCACAGCCGGCGATACGCTCATGGCTTTGCACCAAGTCAAAGTTCTCGCGTTGCCACAGGGCTCTGGCAGCTGAGGCAAAACCGCGTTCGCGGCTGATGCGCCCAAACTTAAGTGGGTTACAGCGGTGAATATGCCAGTCGGGATGATTTTCCCCCTGCCACTCGCGGGTGATGACATTGAGTTCAAGGTTTTGCTGCTCAAGGGCTGAGAGTGCCCGCGAAATAAAGCGTTCCGCTCCACCGTCCGGGCGATATTTTTGGCGTACAAGCGCCAGGCGAAAAGGCTTCATACCAGCCACTCCTTTGTGGCAGCGATGACGGCGTCGACAGGGATGATATCGAGATAGCGTTGGTTGGTTTTCGTATCCACCTCATCGGGGTCAGGAAGAGGGCCATAGTCGCCAGCCCAAATTGTGGTGCCCCGGCCCTGCCAAGGGTGCCAGAATGTCAGTTTGCTTGGGCCAAATAGGGCTACAAATGGGGTATCTAATGCCGCTGCCATGTGCATAGGAACGGAATCCACCCCAATGAACAACCTCGCATGATCAATGAGTGCAGCAAGCTGACGCAAACTGAGCTGTCCGGACAGGGAAACGATGCGTTCAGCAGGACAGTTGGCCAAAATTTTGGTCACCATCTCCTGCTCGCGTTTGTCAGGGCCTGAAGTGATCACCAGCGTGTGGCCCTTTACTTGTAGCGCAGTGATGGCTGCCGCCATTTTCTCTTCCGTCCAGCATTTGAAAAACCAGCGAGAAGTCGGTTGTACCAGAATATAGGGTTGATTAACTTGATGCTGGTGGAGGAGTTCTTCGGCTCGTTGCCAGTCTACAGCATCATAGCCCATGGTGACCTGAGTAACATGGGTAGCCAGTTTGAGTGGCTCAAGCAATGACAGATTCTGTTCAACGGTGTGCAGTTTATGATGGTGGGTAACCGGGATCAGCTGGGTATGGCACTTACGCCAGAATGCTCCGCGCCGTTTAGGAAAATCGAAACCTAATCTTATCGGTGCTCCTGTCCAGCGCGCTGCAATGGCACTTCGCCACTGATCGGCAAGATTGAGCACCACATCATACTTTTTGCCACGAAGCTGCTGCAGCAACCGCCATTCATAGCCCAGATGCGCTTTTGCACCCTGTTTCTTCCACTGCCTGTCTATAGTAATCAATTCGCCTATCGCAGGATTAGCCGACAGCATTTCCCGTGTTTCATGATAAAGCAGGACATCAATTTCTGCCTGTGGCCAGCACTGTTTCAAACTATTGATCACCGGGGTCAGCAGTAGCATATCGCCGTGATGACGGAGTTTGATAACCAGAATGCGTTGTGGAGTGGAAGTCGAGTCTGAATTCATTATCTGTGGCTTTCCGATGAACAAGTCTGGGATTCTAATGGACCTGAGGCAGCGTGGCTAGCCTTGGCAGATTTTCAGACTCTCACCAGCAGTTAAACATTGTCTGCAAAGTCGTTTGCGCGGGCGTAACGCCCTGCGTAACATATGCAGTAAGGCTTATTTCAGGTTCAACACTCATGTCTAAACCGGCGTTTATCATTACCATTGACACCGAGGGCGATAATTTGTGGCAAAATCACGATCGCATCTCGACAAAAAATACGCACTATCTCCCTCGCTTTCAGGCTTTGTGTGAAAAATATGCCTTTAAGCCGGTTTATTTAACCAACTATGAGATGGCAATTGACCCGGATTATGTCGCTTTTGCCCGTGATGTGATTTCCCGTGATACAGGTGAAATTGGCATGCATCTTCATGCGTGGAATAGTCCTCCGCTAGAACCACTGACGGATGATGACTGGCGGCATAAACCCTACCTGATTGAGTATCCTGCCGAACAAATTCGCAGCAAAGTCGAGTTCATGACCCATCTGCTGGAAGAGACTTTCCAAACCAAGATGCTGAGTCATCGTGCCGGGCGTTGGGCGTTTAATGAATATTATGCTGCCTTACTGATAGAGTTTGGTTATGTGGTTGATTGCTCAGTGACGCCAAAGGTCAACTGGCAATACTCGCCAGGCAATCCTAAAGGCAACGGTGGAACA
This sequence comes from Erwinia aphidicola, assembly GCF_024169515.1. NCBI lineage: Bacteria > Pseudomonadati > Pseudomonadota > Gammaproteobacteria > Enterobacterales > Erwiniaceae > Erwinia > Erwinia aphidicola. The sequence goes on from NZ_JAMKCQ010000001.1 coordinate 1,825,359, forward strand.
AACTATACGGATTTCCCCGAGCAGGCCTATTTCATTGATGAGAGAAACATTGCACAAAAAGGGGATTCGCCGCTGTTAGAAGTCCCCATGACGATCCAGTACAAGCACTCTGGCGTAATGAATGCTTTTAAGCAGGGATACGATCGTCTGCGAGGTAAACGGCGTTCACCCTCTGTTCACTGGCTACGTCCATCCGGTGGCAATGTCGAAATGATGAAGCGCGTAGCGCAAAAATCGCTGGATGAAGGTCATGACTACGTTGAATTCATGCTGCACTCCTCGGAGTTCATGCCAGGAGGCAGCCCAACATTCTCGACTGAGCAGCATATTGAGACGCTGTATCAGGACCTGGAGCAGCTTTTTAGCTGGCTTTCAAAAAGGACGGTGGGGAAAACCCTGGCAGAGTATTATCGAGATAAGGTTGCCAAAAAGTGAGAGAGTCTAAAAAAGTTAAAATTGCGCTGTGTAACCTTGTTATGAAACTCTTTTGCCGGCGATCCAAGGTTACGACCGAGAAGCGTCAGCTTTTGGCAACCCAGCAGTTTACCAGCATCCTTGTATATTCTACTACGGCGCTTGGAGACTATATGTTTAACTCTCCAGGAATACATGCAATTCGTTTGCGTTATCCGCAAGCAAAAATTACATTGGTTGCTCATCCTAAATATGCCAATTTGCTGACCCGCCGTGACGATTATGATGATGTGTTGTTTTGGAATAATAAAGTCAGTGATATGTTTAAGTTGGTAGAAGAGGCAAAGCGCATTAGACCCCAACTCGCAGTGCTTTTACATTCACACATGCCCTATGACATCCTCAGCGCTGGTCTTGCCGGGTGCCAGTATATCGTGCGCGATAATTATGCTAAACCTATTGGGAAAATGGCATCCTGGCTGGTTTACGGTTTGGACTATTTTGATGAGCATGTAATTGCCAGGAAAATGAAGCTTGTTTCTGTTCTCGGGTGCTCAACCGATAATGTTGATATGGTGTTACCTTGTGAGTTTCAGCGCCTCGAAAAAAATGCGAGTGTACGGCGGATAGGCTTCCAGTTGGGGGCCTCCTCAAAAGTACGCTGTTGGCCCCCAGAATACTTTGCAATATTAGCAGAAAAGTTAATTGATAAGCATGGTGATATAGAAATCGTCCTTATTGGTTCTGAAATAGAAACTCATTTAGCTACTGATTTTTTGAAGCAACTTGATCCTGTTTTTGCTAAAAAAGTTATCAATTATGTTGGAAAAACGACCTTACCGCAGCTATTGGGAGTGATTGATTCAATGGATTTGCTGATAACCGGTGATACAGGTCCTTTTCATCTTGCTATAGCGCTACATGTATCAACATTAAGCCTGTTTGTTACTGAAGACCCCCGGCGCAGTGGTCCATATCAAGATCCAAAATTGCATAAGCAGATCTATTTGCCTGTAACGGATCCCCGCGTTACTAATTTACAAGAACCTTTAAGAGCTATCTCACCAGAATATGTCTATGAGCGATTAGAACATATGATCTAACGCAATATCACGGGGCGGGGAGATTTTCATCACTCGCCCATTTATCTAATCTTTAAAACCGTGTGGGTTTTTCTCTTGCCAGTTCCAGGTATCCCGCATCATTTGTTCTAAGCCACGTTTTGCCTTCCAACCTAATTGATCTTCGGCCAGATGAGTATCCGCCCAGCACTCTGCAATATCTCCTTCGCGGCGAGGCATAATGTTGTATGGGATACTTTTGCCGGAAATTTTTTCAAAGGCTTTCAGCATCTGCAAAACTGAATAGCCAACACCAGTACCTAAATTATAAGTATTGATGCCTGGAGCAATGTGTTCAAGAGCTTTCAAATGCCCCTCTGCCAAGTCCATGACATGGATATAGTCACGAACACCTGTACCATCGACTGTTGGATAATCATCACCAAAAATGGCCAGTTGAGGCAGTTTGCCACTGGCAACCTGGGAAATAAAAGGCATAAGGTTGTTAGGGATGCCGCCAGGGTCTTCACCTATTAAGCCTGATTCATGAGCACCCACAGGATTAAAATAACGCAATATAGTGACTGCAAATTCTGGGCTGGACTTAACAACATCACGTAAAATTTGCTCTACCATAAATTTTGATGTGCCATAGGGATTTGTTGTACCCCCTGTGCCTGAGTTTTCCGTTAAAGGAATTGCTTCGGGCGTGCCGTAAACTGTTGCTGAAGAGCTAAATATCAGGTTATATACTTGCGCCCTTCGCATCTCCTCAAGCAATGTTAATGTGCCAGTGACATTATTTTGGTAATACTCAAGCGGTTTTTTAACAGACTCACCCACTGACTTGAGTCCAGCGAAATGGATTACCGATGAAATTTTATGCTTTCCAAAAATTTCTTTAATAATACGGCGATCGTTAATATCACCTTGATAAAAAACGGCGCTACGACCAGTTATACAACTCACACGATCCAAAGCGACACTAGAAGAGTTTGTCAAATTATCAAGCACAATAACTTCTTTACTTTTTTCCAGTAGTGCTAGCGTTGTATGGGAGCCAATATATCCAGCTCCGCCAGTGATTAAAATAGTCAATTTAGCCACCTTGTTTATTGTTTAAGTTAATGATTTTTCTATTATTTATAGTGCTGTCAATGCATAGATAAAATGGAAGCAAAAGGATTAATGTCGTGACATAACGATGATCGATTAGTAGTGAATCAGTACTTCCATATAGCAAAGTAGGTGCCATTAACAGTAATGTTATAGTTGTGGAGCCTGTAAATCTGTATGAGGCATATATGGTGAAAATATAAAAAGCGAGTAGGATTATAACACCAAGTATCCCACGCAGTGTAATCGCTTCCAGCAGGTCATTGTGATAATGATATTTAATGACACGTAGTGCCTCGTGATTACCATTCTCATGATTATCAATGTATTGACGGGCAAGTGCATCTCGTCTATCGGCACTTTCCCCTAACATACTGCTACTAATAATTGAAAAGCCAGCTTTCCACATACTGAATCTTGAACCTAGCGAAGTGCTCTCATCATTATTTTTATACTCATTGTACTCGATAAATGAACGCTCTAATCTTTCCGTCGCAGTATGGATTCGTGGAAGAAATAAAGATATCGCACAAACAGTCATTACGGCCAATAAAACAAGGTTCTGTTTGTTAAAGAATTTTTCTTTCAATAATAGTAATAGTAAAATTAGTGGGTAAGTCAGCAAGACCGATCGTGTCTGTGTAAGTAATACAATATAACTACTTATCATCACAACGAAAATCACCGATATGCTTCTGTACCAACCATTGAGCTTTAAAGTGATATAAGTAGCTGCTAGTGAAATAATCACAAAAACATAGGCTGTCATAGTTGCGACTGTTTTCAATTCTAAGCGTCTATTAGGTACTGAAAGTTTAAAAGCAATTAATGTGGTATAAATAAATCCAATTGTTACCCAACTGTAAGCACCAAGCCATCCTTTATCAGATATCTTATCTCTATGAGAGATTAAATATATTGAAATTATTGTACCTAAAAACATCCTTTTCGCCGCTTCTCTATAATTCAGATCTATCTCATGTAACATTGTTGAACTAAAAATAACCGTCTGTAAATAGAGAGAGAAACTTAGTAGAAGGACAATGAATACTATAAATGTTGCATAATTCAATTGCGGTTTGGTTTTCTTTATAAAAAAATCTATCAATGCTATAGCTGCTGCAAGATAAAGCGCATTGCGGCATATTGTCGATGCTACTAAAGATGATGAGAGTGAAATACAGCTAAGCCATAAAACCAGTGTTGTTGTTTTAGAATGTTTCATTAGTTTATACTTCTATCTGATAATTCATTTTTTACATAATAGCTTAGCTTAGTATTAAATTCTGACATGAAGTCATTATAATCAAAATTTTCAGATGTATAGCGTTGCGCATTAGCGCTAAACTTAGCATAGGATTCCTGAAAAAGGAGTCGCTCTACAGCATCAGCACATGCTTTATGAGATAAAACCTGAGGTTCTATCAAAAAGTCATTAACAGGATCATACACCTTATGTGGAAAATCTATACTTACTCCGGATAATTTTTTATGTTCCTCTATGCTGACGGATGGTTTTACACCAATACCACAGTATTCATCACGGATGGCTTCAGGTTGTCCATCAATTAAAGGGAATACTACAGGTACTGAAAAATATAACGCTTCCATTGATGAAAGGCCAAATGGTTCTGTAACGGGTGTACTTAAATAAATGTCGATTCGATTAAAAAAATCTTTAGTGTTGTCTTGGAATCCGCTAAAAATTACTTTTTTTTCTAAATTTAACTTACTCGCTAGTTCCTCAAACGTCACTTGATCTGGACCTTTCCCTGCAATTTCAAGCATGACGTTATGACCGCGATTGATAAGCTCCTGCAGGGTCAGCAACATCACGCTAATTCCTTTTAAAGAAACAAGTCGTGATGCAGTCCCTAATTTCACACACTGTGAAAGTAATCTTGGAGAGGTATCTATACCGGAAGGTGTTTGGATTCGATTTAATACCACATCAACATTACATTTTAAGTTAAATCTTAGCTCCATTACTCTTTTTGATGCATGAGACACTGCAATAATTCCATCCAGCATGGAAAAGAAATTCAGTGTTTTTTTGTTTTTCGCATAACGCCATGAACATCCGTGGTCATAATATATTAACTTACCACGCTTAGGCTTACTTATGAGTCCTGGTACAAGATCCCAGACAATGATTACATCAGCACCAGTGCGTTCTATTTTCCACTGCAATAAATATTTGCGAAAAATTTGAGGGCAGCGTAGTGACAGTGCGTTAAAAATACGATTTGCGAAAGTAATTTTTGTCTTCGGCAGTTGTTTTTTAATTTCTTCACCGATGCTATTACTTATACAAATCACATTGTCATTATTGTCTTTATTTCCGTTGATGTACTGCAGAAAAAGGCGCTCTACGCCACCCATCTTCTCCAGGTTAATAATGTGAAGTTTTTTCATGACGCTACCTGCTGTAATGTATTCCATACCTGACTGGCACTAATCCCCGCCATCTCCTTCCCCGTTTCCGGGCGCAGTACATACTGATTCTTGCCATAACCGCCAATCAACCCCGGGTCCGTCGGGCCATAAAGGGTAATATTCGGTCGATCGAGGGCGGCGGTCAAGTGGCTAAGGCCGGTATCAACCGATACCACTGCACGCGCACCCGCCAGCGTGCGGGCAACCTGTTCCAGCGTCAGCTTAGGCAGGACCTCAACAAAGTCGAAGCCCTCGGCCAGCCTGAGTGCGCGCTGATGCTCATGCTCGGCACCCCAGGGCAATTTAATCTTTAGGCCTGAAGGCTGCATTAATCCGATCAGCTCACGCCAGTGGCTTTCCGGCCAGTGCTTATTATCGCGGGTGGTGGCGTGTAAAAACACCAGGTACTGGTTGGCATCAGCGGGCAGTTCGGCGGTGAAGTGCCGGGCAATGGCGTAGTCACCGGTAGTGGTGGGCAGGTCGTAACCAAGACTTTTGGCGAACAGTTCGCGGGTACGCTGCACCGCGTGCTGCTGCTTACTGATTTCGTAACGCTTATCGTACCACCAGCTGGCAAATGGCTCGCGTGCGCTATTTCTGTCTGCGCCGTGTTTGATACCTTTCGCCAGGCGCGTCACCAGCGCGGCGCTTTTAATCAGCCCCTGGGCGTCAATCACCGCGTCATATTCCCGCGACTGCAGTTCGCGTTTGAATGCGACCCGCTCTTCACGCACCTGGCTACCGAACCAGTGCTTACGCCAGCGGCGGATGGCAACAGGTAACACGCGGTCGACCGCCGGGTGCCAGGAAGGGATCTGGGCAAAGCCCTCTTCCACCACCCAGTCAAAGCGAATACCGGGAATGGCGTGCATGGCGTCAGTTAACGCCGGCAAAGAGTGAAGCACATCCCCCATGGAGGAGGTTTTAATTATCAGAACCCGCATTCAGACTCCAGGCCGGGGGCAAAGCGTTTCCAGCTCGGTCAGGACGCGTTCTGGAGTAATATCAATCAGGCTCTGGTGATAGCCTTCGGCGGCATCACCTTTACGCACTTTATGGTAACCCGTAATCAGGCGGATCACGCGTGCTTTATCGGAAAGTGGTGGGGTGAAATCCGGGCTGCTTGGGCCATACAGCGCGATCAGCGGGCGGTCGAGCGCGGCGGCGATGTGCATCAGCCCCGAGTCATTGCTGATCACGGCATGGCAGGCAGCCAGCAGGATGACTGCCTGCTCCAGCTGGGTTTTCCCGGCCAGATTACAGCAGTGCTGGCGTGACTCTTCAGCCAGCGAGGCGAGGATCGCTTCGCCGGTCTCAGCGTCTTTCGCCGAACCAAACAGCACCACCTGGTAGCCCTGATCGATCAGGCGCTGCGCTAGCGTGGCGTAGTGGTAGTGTGGCCAGCGTTTAGCCGGACCGAACTCAGCGCCGGGGCAAAAACCAACGATCGGGCGCTGCGGGTTAAGGCTGAATGCGGCAACGGTCGCCTGCTTCTCATCTTCCCCTACCGCCAGCTTAGGCCACAGCAGCGGCTGCGGTAGATCTTGCGCGCGCTGAATACGCGCCTTGTCATAGCCAAGCGCGACATAGCGCTGCACCATCAGCGGAAAAGCCGCTTTATCCAGCACGCGGACATCATTCAGCAGCCCGTAACGCATCTCACCGCGCCAGCCGGTACGGCGGGGGATGGCGGCGAAGAAGGGCACCAGCGCAGATTTAAATGAGTTTGGCAGTACGTAAGCACGCTCATAGCCGGCGGCACGCAGCGACTTGCCCAGACGACGGCGCTCGCCAATTTCCAGCGCGCCGTGGCCGAGCGGCATGGACAGCGCCTCGTGCACTTCCGGCATGCGTGATAGCAGAGGACGGCACCACGCGGGTGCCATCACATCGATTACGGCGTCAGGATTTTCGGCCTTCAGGGTGCGATAGAGACTTTGCGACATCATCATATCGCCGACCCATGACGGGCCGATTACCAGAGTTTTCATCGCCGGAAGGCCTCTTACGCGTTACGGTTCAGCCAGGCCATATACTCTGCCACGCCTTCGGCGACGGTTTTAAACGGCTTGTCATAGCCTGCCGCACGCAGTTTGGTCTGGTCCGCCAGGGTAAACGCCTGGTAGCGGCCTTTCAGCTTTTCCGGGAATGGAATGTATTCGATCTCGCCGCTCTGATGATATTTCAGGGCGGCATCGGCCACTTCCTGGAAAGATTCGGCGCGGCCGGTACCGCAGTTAAAGATGCCGGAGACCCCATTTTCCCAGAACCACAGGTTTACGGAGGCCACGTCTTCCACGTAGATGAAGTCGCGCTTAAAGCCGTCGCTGCCTTCAAACAGCTTCGGGTTCTCGCCGTTGTTCAGCTGGGTATTGAGGTGGAAGGCGACGCTCGCCATGCTGCCTTTATGGCCTTCACGCGGCCCGTACACGTTGAAGTAGCGGAATCCGCACACCTGAGACTGCGCCTCCGGCAGGATGTTACGTACGTAGTGGTCGAACAACATTTTCGAGTAGCCGTAGACGTTCAGCGGCTCTTCATACTGGCGCTCTTCGATAAAGTCAGCGTTGCGGCCGCCGTAAGTGGCGGCGGAAGAGGCGTACAGGAATGGAACCTGATGCTCCAGGCACCAGTGCAGCAGCTCTTTCGAGTACTGGTAGTTGTTATCCATCATGTATTTGCCATCCCACTCGGTGGTGGAAGAGCAGGCGCCTTCATGGAAAATGGCTTCCACATCACCGAAGTCTTCATCGGCGAGCAGTGAAATCAGAAAATCTTCTTTATCCATGTAGTCGGCAATATTGAGATCCGTCAGGTTGGCGAATTTAGTGCCATCTTTCAGATTGTCGACCACCAGAATGTCGGTGTGACCCTTATCATTCAGCGCTTTAATGATGTTGCTGCCAATAAATCCAGCGCCGCCGGTAACGATAATCATGAGCTTTAACCCTAATACAGTGGGGTGAAACAGGAGGTTTCACACGCTAATGGCTCTTATCATAACATCTCATTGCGCCCTCGACAGCCAGAGGAGTCCGTAACCCCCGCTGCTCAGCGTTATTTTCCGTGAGTTATGCTGCAAAATTCACATTCCCCCGCGTGGTTGTTCAAGCCTGTGCTTCACTTTCAGTAATCTGTATCGCAAAAAATGATTTCTGGAGGATAAAGGTGAGTCAGGATTTCTATCAACAGCTTAAAGGAGAGTTGGCCCGCGCGGAACAGGAAGGGTTGTTCAAGCGTGAGCGGCAGATTATCAGCGAGCAGCAGGCGGAGATCGTGCTGGCGGATGGCAGCAGGCTGCTGAACTTCTGTGCCAATAACTATCTTGGCCTGGCGAATCATCCCGCCTTAATCGCCGCGGCGAAAACAGGCATGGATACCCACGGTTTTGGCATGGCCTCGGTGCGTTTTATCTGCGGTACGCAGGACAGCCATCGTCAGCTGGAGCAGCAGCTGGCGGCGTTTCTCGGCATGGAAGATGCCATCCTCTACTCCTCCTGCTTTGACGCCAACGGTGGGCTGTTTGAGACGCTGTTAAGCAAGCAGGATGCGGTGATTTCCGATGCGTTGAATCACGCTTCAATCATTGATGGTATCCGCCTGTGTAAAGCGCAGCGCTACCGCTATGCCAACAACGACATGGCGGAGCTGGAAGCGTGCCTGCAGCAGGCGCAGGCGGCCGGAGCGCGCCATATTTTGATCGCCACCGACGGAGTGTTCTCCATGGATGGCGCGATCGCCAACCTGCGCGGCGTCTGTGACCTGGCGGAACACTACAAGGCGCTGGTGATGGTAGACGACTCGCATGCCGTCGGCTTTGTCGGCGAGCAGGGGCGCGGCAGCCATGAACACTGCGACGTAATGGGGCGGGTAGATATTATCACCGGCACGCTGGGTAAAGCGCTTGGGGGCGCCTCAGGTGGCTACACGGCGGCTAAAAAAGAGGTGGTGGAGTGGCTGCGCCAGCGCTCGCGGCCTTACCTGTTCTCTAACTCGCTGGCGCCCTCAATTGTTGCGGCCTCGATTCAGGTGCTGAATATGCTGGCGGACGGGCAGGGCTTGCGCCAGCGCCTGTGGGACAACGTGCGCTATTTCCGCAGTGCGATGAGCGCGGCGGGCTTTACCCTGGCCGGGGCCGATCATGCCATTATCCCGGTGATGCTGGGCGAAGCGCGGCTGGCGCAGGAGTTTGCCAGCCGCCTGCAGCATGAAGGGATTTACGTTACCGGCTTCTTTTATCCGGTGGTGCCAAAAGGAGAGGCGCGTATTCGCACCCAGATCTCCGCCGCGCACAGTCAGGCGCAGCTGGAACGTGCCGTAGCGGCCTTTGTGAAGGTGGGCCAGGAACTGGGCGTGATTGCCCAGCGGGAGGCATGATGAAGGCCTTAGCCAAGCTGCACGCTGAGCCGGGGATCTGGATGATTGAGGATGCGGCAATTCCGGAGCCGGGCCATAACGACGTGCTGATTAAAATCCGCAAAACGGCGATTTGCGGCACCGACGTGCATATCTACAACTGGGATGAGTGGTCGCAGAAGACTATTCCGGTGCCGATGATTACGGGCCATGAATATGTTGGTGAAATTGTTGCGCTGGGCCAGGAAGTGGCTGGCTTTCGCATTGGCGACCGCGTGTCCGGTGAAGGGCATATCACCTGCGGGCACTGCCGCAACTGTCGCGGTGGCCGCACGCATCTGTGCCGCAATGCGATTGGCGTCGGCGTCAACCGACAGGGCTGCTTTGCCGAGTATCTGGTCATCCCGGCGGTGAACGCCTTCAAAATCCCCGATAACATTCCTGACGATCTGGCGGCGATTTTTGACCCGTTTGGGAATGCGGTGCATACCGCGCTCTCCTTTGACCTGGTCGGCGAAGACGTGCTGATCACCGGTGCCGGGCCGATCGGGATAATGGCGGCGGCTATCTGTCGTCACGTTGGCGCCCGGCACGTGGTGATCACCGACGTTAACCAGTATCGGCTGGATCTGGCGCGCAAGATGGGCGTCACGCGGGCGGTGAATGTCAGCCATGAAAATCTGCCGCAGGTGATGGCGGAACTCGGCATGACGGAAGGGTTTGACGTCGGGCTGGAGATGTCCGGCGTACCGGACGGGTTTCGCGCCATGCTCGACGTGATGAACCACGGCGGGCGCATCGCTATGCTCGGTATCCCCCCTGCCTCAATGGCAATCGACTGGAATCAGGTGATTTTCAAAGGGCTGTTTATCAAAGGGATCTATGGCCGGGAGATGTTTGAAACCTGGTATAAAATGGCCGCACTGCTGCAGTCCGGGCTGGATCTGACCCCGGTGATCACCCACCGCTATCCGATTGCTGCCTTCCAGCAGGGCTTTGATGAGATGCGCTCCGGGCATTCAGGGAAAGTGATCCTCGACTGGAGCTAATTCAGACAGGGTCGACCAGAAAAGCGGGCGACCCCTATATTATTATGCATATCAGTGAGTTGTAGAGGCTGGTCCTCATTTTCGGTCAGCCCGGGTGGGTCTGACGGAAAAAAGGTCGGCCTCTACAGCGGCTATTTCCCGAAAAGGTTTTTCTTCAGGCTCTGCACCAGCGGATTGTTGCTGATGCTGTCAGCGATCACGCTCAGCGCACGCGTGGCCGGCACCGGTTTAACCGTCACCTTGCACACGTCTGCGCCGCGGAACGGATTACGCGGCTGCGGTTTTTCTGCCGGCAGCGGGCGATTGCTGCCGCGCTGCGGCTCGTTCAGCAGCTGGCTCGGGCGCACCAGGGTAATATCGGCGGGCAGCGTCGGCAGCATCTGCTGCAGCACGCGCACCGTGGTCGGATGCGGATGGCCGATGGCGATCGCGGAGCCATCGCGCTGCGCCAGGCGTACTGCTCGGGTAAACTGCTGGCGAATATCGGCCTCGTTCTGCGTATCGTCAAGGAATACGCGGCGCTTGATCACCTTCACGCTGGTGCCTGCGGCGGCGCGGGTTGACTGGCTGTTGCCGATGGTCATGCTGTCGAGGAAGTAGAAGTTGTAGCGATCCAGCACCTGCATCACTTTCTGCATTCCCGGCAGGCTGGAGGTCATCGCGCTACCCATATGATTGTTTAGCCCAACGGCAAACGGCACATCGGCGACGGCTTCACGCACGATGCGCGCAATCTCCTCGCTCGACATATCCGGGCGCAGCGTGTCTTTTTCCAGCGGCTGTTTGCTAAGCGGGGCCATCGGCAGGTGGATCAGCACCTCGTGGCCGCGCTGGTGGGCTTTGGTCGCCATCTCACGGGCGTGCGGGGCGTTGGGCAGCACCGCGACGGAGATGGCTGCAGGCATCTGTAATACCTGATTTTCCTGCGCGGGGCGATAGCCGAAATCGTCAATGACAATCGAAAGCTTACCGGCGTACACCGGGCTGACCATCACGATGGCGACCAGCAGACCGCTGAGTTTTCGGAGTTGAAACAAAACTATCTTCCTAACCACGGTAGTGGATTGACTGCCTGTCCCTGACGGCGGATTTCAAAATAGAGTGACGGCGTGCCGCGCCCACCGCTGGTGCCGACCAGCGCGATAGGCTGTCCTGCGCGGACCTGGGTACCTACGCTCACCAGCGCACTCTGGTTATAACCATACAGACTCATATCGCCTTTGCCGTGCTCGACCACGACCACCAGGCCGTAGCCCTGCAGCCAGTCGGCCATCAGCACGCGGCCATCGGCAATCGCTTTGACTTCGGTACCTTCCGGCGCGTCGATGACCAGTCCTTTCCAGCGCAGTTCCCCCTGCAGCTGCTCACCGAAGCGGTGTTCAATGCTGCCGCGGATCGGCCAGACCATCTGACCGCCCGGCCGACCAAGGCCGCCGGTGCGCGACATCAGCGACCGCTCGCTGTCGGTCGGTTTGTAGGTGGTGCCTTTGCTCTTCGCCTGCGCCTCACGCTGGCGAACTTTTTCAGCCTCGCGCGCTTCACGTTCCGCCCGCGCCTTAGCTTCACGTTCGGCCCTGGCGATTTTATCCTGCAGGCGGCTTTCGTTCTGACGCAGCTCAACCAGCTGGGCCTGATCTTTCTCCAGCGAGGATTCGAGCGTGGTGATGGTTTTCTTGCGCGCCTGGCGAGCGCTTTCCAGCTTCGCCTGCTGCGACTGCTGCTGTGCTAATAGCGACTTCTGCTGGGCCTGCTTATCCACCAGGCTGGCTTTCTGCGCAGAGAGATCGCTGCGCGTTTGCTTGAGGTCTTCAATCGATTTCTGGCGCGCCTCATTGAGGTAGCCGAAATAGGCCAGCATACGTTCGCTGCGCTGGCTCTCTTCATTGCTGAGGATCAGCTGCAGCCCGCTGTGCTGGCCCTGGCGGAAAGCGGCATCCAGCTGCTCAGCCAGAATCGATTCCTGCTGGGTCTGCTGCTGCTGGAGTTGAGTAATGGAGGCATTAAGCGCGGAAATCTCTTTATTCAGCGTGGTGAGGCTGCTCTGCGTGTCGCGCAGCTGGCGGCTGGCCTGGGCAATGACCTTCTCCTGGCTCTGCAGCTGGTCAAGGAGCTGGCTGCGCTGCTGCTTTTGCAGCCTGACGCTTTTCTCTTTTGCCGCGATATCCTGTTGAATACTTTGCAGCTGAGACTTGTTGTCTTCTGCCGCGAGAGCGGAAAAAGAGAACAGCAGGGCGCTGGTACAGAGTACCCCGACTGCCAGATTGGACATGCTTACGCGCAGTGGCAGGGCAGCAGCCTGCTGTTTACGCGGGGTCCATGAATGTAACACTGTCGCTTTTTCCCTCATAGCCCCGGATTATTCCACGATGAACAGCAGCTTACCAGCCATCTCGCGCTGGTTTTCTATTACTGACGGTAACATTTCCGCCAGATCCGATGCCACAAAAAGCCCTGATTGCACAACAATTCGCCGCTTAAGAACGCAGCGTCGCCATCACAGGATAGCTGCTTTCACTTAAGGCAACTTTTTTTTGTAATCTGTCGCAGAAAACATCACTCTGAGGCTCTACGCGACTGTACATGGCACTCCTGGCAGGTATACTCAGAAGCCTTGTTTTAGCTTATTAACCCTTTCGGGAGTTGTTACCCCTCATGCAAGATATTATGCAGTTCGCAGGCAATCACACCATTTTAGCTCTGGCGTGGGTTGTTCTGCTGGTTTTGGTGATCGTGACCACCGTTAAGGGCATGTTCTCCAAGGTAAAAGTAATTAGCCGTGGTGAAGCAACCCGTTTAATTAACAAAGAAGAAGCCGTGGTAGTGGACGTGCGTGGGCGCGATGATTACCGCAAGGGCCATATTTCTAATGCGATTAATGTGCTGGCCGCAGATATCAAGAAAGGTAGCTTCGGCGAGCTGGAAAAATATAAAGCCCAACCGCTGATCGTGGTGTGTGCTACCGGCACCTCCGCATCCGATTCTGCGGCGCAGCTGAATGCTGCAGGCTATGAGCAGGTTTACGTGCTGAAAGAAGGCGTATCCGGCTGGAGCGGCGATAATCTGCCGCTGGTGCGCGGTAAATAAACCGCGCGCAATAACGATTACTGGAGGGCCACCATGGCTAACGTTGAGATCTACACCAAAGCAACCTGTCCTTTCTGCCATCGGGCGAAAGCACTACTGAGCCAGAAAGGCGTGAATTTCAAAGAAATTCCAATTGACGGGAATGCTGACCTGCGTGAAAAAATGATTGAACGTAGCGGCCGGACCACGGTGCCTCAGATTTTTATTGATGCACAGCACATCGGCGGCTGTGACGACCTGTTTGCACTCGACGGTCGTGATGGCCTTGAACCGCTGTTAAAATAAGGGAAGGCTGCGCATCTGGCGCACATTGCCTGACTATTGCTGCAGCGCAATAACGGATTATTAACCAATAGGATTACGTACCATGTCAGAACAGAACAACACCGATATGTCTTTCCAGATCCAGCGTATCTACACCAAAGATATCTCTTTCGAAGCGCCTAACGCGCCACAGGTTTTCCAGAAAGAGTGGGAGCCGGAAGTGAAACTGGACCTCGACACCGCGTCAAGCCAGCTGGCTGACGATGTGTATGAAGTGGTACTGCGCGTCACCGTGACCGCAACCGTCGGCGAAGACTCTGCGTTCCTGTGTGAAGTACAGCAGGCAGGTATCTTCTCTATCGGTGGTATCGAAGGCACGCAGATGGCACATTGCCTGGGCGCTTACTGCCCTAATATTCTGTTCCCGTATGCACGTGAGTGCATCACCAGCCTGGTATCACGCGGTACTTTCCCGCAGCTGAACCTTGCACCGGTTAACTTTGACGCGCTGTTCATGAACTATCTGCAGCAGTCTGAAGGTGAAGGTGCAGCACAGCAGCAGGACGCTTAATGCGTAGCCTTCATGCTTCTATGAGCGTCATCGGTGCCGGCTCGTACGGCACCGCTTTGGCGATTACGCTGGCGCGTAACGGCCATGACGTGGTGCTGTGGGGCCATAACCCGCAGCACCAGGCGCAACTGCAGGCCGACCGCTGTAACACCGCTTTCCTTCCCGATGTCCCTTTCCCCGCTACGCTCCACCTTGAAACCGACCTCGCTGCGGCGATTGCGGCCAGCCGCGACCTGCTGGTGGTGGTGCCAAGCCACGTGTTTGGTGACGTGCTGCAACAGATTAAGCCGCATCTGCGCGCTGATTCGCGCATTGTGTGGGCTACGAAAGGTCTGGAAAAGGAGACGGGCCGCTTGTTGCAAGACGTGGCGCGTGAGATCCTCGGTGACGCTATTCCGCTGGCGGTGATTTCCGGCCCGACTTTCGCCAAAGAGCTGGCCGCTGGCCTGCCAACGGCGATTGCGCTGGCAGCGACGGACACGCAGTTTGCCGAAGAGCTGCAGCAGCTGCTGCACTGCGGTAAAAGCTTCCGCGTGTATAACAACCCTGATTTTATCGGCGTGCAGCTGGGCGGAGCGGTGAAAAACGTGATCGCTATCGGCGCTGGCATGTCGGACGGTATTGGCTTTGGCGCCAATGCCCGCACCGCGCTGATTACCCGCGGGCTGGCCGAAATGAGCCGCCTGGGTGCCGCGCTGGGCGCAGATGCCACGACGTTTATGGGCATGGCCGGGCTGGGCGATCTGGTACTCACCTGTACCGATAATCAGTCGCGTAACCGCCGCTTCGGCATGATGCTGGGGCAGGGTGCCGATGTTGAAGGCGCACAGGCCACGATTGGGCAGGTGGTGGAAGGATTCCGCAATACCAAAGAAGTGAAGGCGCTGGCTGCGCGGTTCGGCGTGGAAATGCCCATTACCGAGCAGATTTATCAGGTGCTTTACTGTGGTAAGAATGCGCGTGAGGCGGCAACCAGCCTGCTCGGGCGCACAAGGAAGGACGAAAACAGCGGGAGCTGACCGGGTTCATCGTGTTGTGATGCTGGCGCCCAGACGGGCGCTATTTTTTAATGGGGAGTGAGCCATGCCGTGTGTAGAGCCTGAACTGATCTGGGAGAACATCAAAACGGAAGCGCGTGCGCTGGCCGATTGTGAACCGATGCTGGCCAGCTTTTACCACGCCACTCTGCTCAAGCATGATGACCTGGGCAGCGCGCTGAGCTATATGCTCGCCAACAAGCTGGCTAATCCGATCATGCCGGCAATCGCCATTCGTGAGGTGATTCAGGATGCTTATCGTCAGGACCCGTCGATGATCATCTCTGCCGCCTGCGATATTCAGGCGGTACGCCAGCGTGACCCGGCGGTGGATAAATACTCCACGCCGCTGCTCTACCTGAAAGGCTTCCACGCCCTGCAGGCCTATCGCATTGGCCACTGGCTGTGGAATGAGGGCCGCCGTGCGCTGGCGGTTTACCTGCAGAACGAAATCTCCGTCTCCTTCGCGGTGGATATCCACCCGGCAGCGACCATTGGTCGCGGCATCATGCTGGACCACGCCACGGGCATCGTGGTGGGTGAAACGGCGATCATCGAGGATGATGTTTCGATTCTGCAGTCGGTCACCCTGGGCGGGACCGGCAAAACCAGCGGCGACCGTCATCCAAAGATCCGCGAAGGGGTGATGATCGGCGCCGGTGCGAAGATCCTCGGCAATATCGAAGTGGGGCGCGGCGCGAAGATCGGCGCCGGATCCGTGGTGCTGCAGCCGGTGCCGCCGCACACCACCGCGGCGGGCGTACCGGCGCGTATTGTCGGCAAGCCGGGCAGCGATAAGCCATCCATGGATATGGATCAGCATTTTAATGGCATGGTGCCGGGCTTTGAATTTGGTGACGGGATTTGATTTTGCGGGTCGATCGCCGATCGACCCCTACAGTTTATCAGCCTTTCAGTAACGCCCCTGCGTAATCTAACTGCCGCCACGCCTCATATACCACCACTGACACCGCGTTCGACAAATTCATGCTGCGGCTGTCCGCCATCATCGGAATGCGGATTTTTTGCTGTGCCGGCAGCGCATCGAGAATGCTGGCGGGCAGGCCGCGCGTCTCCGGGCCAAACAGCAGGTAATCGCCCGGCTGGAAGCTGACAGCGCTGTGGGCAGGGGTTCCCTTGGTGGTGAGTGCAAAAAGCCGCTGTGGGGCCTCTGAGGCGGCGAAAGCGTCATAGCTATCGTGATGCTTAATCGCGGTGAATTCATGGTAGTCCAGCCCGGCGCGGCGCAGCCGTTTATCATCCCACGCGAAACCGAGCGGTTTGATTAAGTGCAGTTGAAAGCCGGTATTGGCGCACAGGCGAATGATATTGCCGGTGTTCGGCGGGATTTCGGGTTCAAACAAGACGATATTAAGCATGAAAGCGGCCCTCAGGAACGAGGGCCGAAGGATAGCAAATTATTCGCTGTGGGTGGTATACAGCGGCAGCCATATCGTCAGGCGCAGGCCACCGAGCGGGCTGTCATCAGCTTTTGCCCAGCCGCGGTGCTGCTGAATGGCGTTATCGACAATCGCCAGCCCCAGCCCCGTGCCGCCGGACTCCCTGTCGCGCGCCTCATCGGTGCGGTAGAACGGGCGGAAAATTTGCTCACGATCTTCCGCGCTGACGCCCGGGCCATCGTCATCAACGTGGATAGTGATGCCTTTTTTATCAACCGCGAAGCTGACGGCAATCTTGCTGTGGGAGTAGCGCAGGGCATTACGCACGATGTTCTCAAAGGCACTTTCCAGCGCGTTCGGGTTGCCGTAAAGCGGCCACGGTCCCGGTGGGTAAGGCACTTCCAGCGTTTTGCCCATCTGCTCGGCTTCAAAGCGCGCATCTTCCAGTACGTCGGACCACAGATGATTGGCCTTAATCGCTTCGCTCACCAGCGCGTTCTTATGCTGAGTGCGCGACAGCACCAGCAGATCGTTGATCATGCCGTCCAGCCGCTGTGCTTCCATCTCAATACGCCCCAGCTCTTTACCTTCTCCGTGACGGCGGCGCATCAGCGCGGTCGCCAGCTGCAGGCGCGTCAGCGGGGTGCGCAACTCGTGGGAGATGTCGGACAGCAGTCGTTGCTGACCGGTCATCATTCGTTCCAGCGCACTGACCATCTGGTTAAAGCTGGCCCCGGCGGCAAGAAACTCCTGCGGCCCCGATTCCAGCTCCGGCCGCTGGCGAAGATTACCGGCCGCCACGTCATCCGCCGCATGTTTCAGCTTGCGCGCCGGTTTTGCCAGGCTCCACGCCAGCCACAGCAGCAGCGGTGAGCTGATTAGCATGGTAACAATCAGCAGCAGCAGCGGGCGGTCAAACAGCAGGTTGATAAAATCGAGCTGGGAACTGCCCGCAGGACGGATCAGATACAGCTGATAGTTATCTTCGCCATCGCGCACCGAAAATGGGCCAACCATCTCCAGCCGACCGTACTTTTTCTTCTGCGGATGATCGGAGTTATCGGACTGGCCGATAAAGTTACGGATCACCTGCATTTCATTATGCTGCGCGCCAATCACGCGCCCTTCGCTGGTCACCAGCAGCAGGCGTTGACCGGGCGGCGCCCATTTATCGATGGCGCGGAACAGCCTGCGCCACCACATTAAATCATTGGGCGGGTCCTGACTCAGCTCCGCCTCAACGTGCTGCTCAATCATCGTTCCCTGCCGCTGCTCGTTATCCAGCAGCGGCGTCATCTGACGGGAATCAAGCTTGGGCAGCATTAACACCAGCATCAGTACCAGTGCCAGGGTCAGCCAGAAAATGGCAAAGATGCGGGTGGTCAGGCTGGATATCATGTCGCGGACACCATCAGATAGCCGCGCCCACGCAGGGTTTTAAACCACGGATGGCCGTCCTTGCGCTCCGGCAGCTTGCGCCGCAGGTTGGAGATATGCATATCAATTGCCCGGTCAAACGGCGTCAGACGCTTGCCAAGCACTTCCTGGCTCAGGTGCTCACGCGATACCACCTGGCCGAGATGCTGGGCCAGCAGATACAGCAGC
The DNA here is from genome assembly GCF_024169515.1 of Erwinia aphidicola. Taxonomy (NCBI): domain Bacteria; kingdom Pseudomonadati; phylum Pseudomonadota; class Gammaproteobacteria; order Enterobacterales; family Erwiniaceae; genus Erwinia; species Erwinia aphidicola. The sequence continues at coordinate 1,843,752 of NZ_JAMKCQ010000001.1, forward strand.
GTAAATTCCGTGCCGGTCAGATCCAGCGTGATATCTTCAAAGCTGGCCTCCTGGCGGCCTGGGTTCAGGCGCAGCATATCCACTTCCAGCGTCGGTGAGCTGTTGTCGTGCTGTTGCTGCTGTTCGCTCCAGTTGGAACGACGCAGGATGGCGCGAATACGTGCCACCAGTTCGCGGTCGTTAAAGGGTTTCGGCAGATAATCATCAGCACCCAGTTCGAGGCCCAGAACACGGTCCAGCTCGCTACCGCGTGCGGTTAACATGATTACCGGCGTCTGATGTTGTTGACGCAGCTCCTTCAGAGTATCGATGCCATTTTTCTTCGGCATCATCACATCGAGTAATAACAGATCCACAGAGCTGTCCAGTAGCGCCAGTGCCTGCTCGCCGTCACCGGCAACCAGCACGTTGAATCCTTCCATTTCAAGCAATTCTTTCAGCAGCGAAGTCAATTCGCGGTCATCGTCAACCAACAGGATTTTATTCATTTTTTATTGCCCTCCGCAGGCAAAATACCGTGAACTTATGCGCTCATTCCATGGCTTTACGTAGTTTTACACCCCCTGACGCATGTTTGCAGCTGTCCCCGTAGACTCAATCTCGTTGAATCGAAATACGGAAACCAACACGGGAGTAAACGATGCGCAAAGTTACCGCCGTCGTTGTCGTTCCGGCACTGATGCTTAGCCTCTCAGCTGCCTGGTCTGTCAACGCCACGACGACTGACGAGATGCATCAGGATGACCAGGCTAACCGCCCAGTGAGGCAGGTTCCACAAAGTCACATGTTTGATGGCATCAACTTGACGGAGCAGCAGCGCCAGCAACTGCGCGATCTGATGCAGCAAGCGCGTCACGATCGTTCTCCCATAAGTATTAACGATTTAGAGCAACTGCACGAACTGATTATTGCAGAAAAATTTGACGAAGCGGCTTACCAGGCTCAGGCGGAAAAGATTGCACAGGCGGAAGTGGCGCGCCAGGTCGAGATGGCCCGGATACGCAATCAGATGTACCACCTGTTAACGCCACAGCAGCAGGCCGTTTTGCAACAGAAACATCAGCAGCGCCTGCAAGAATTGCGCAGGCTAACGAATATGCAGCTGTCATCACCGCTGCAGGCAGCAAGCAGTACCGGTAGTAACCCGCAGTAACCAGTAACATAGTATCCCTGTTTTTCCTTGCCATAGACAATATCCCTGTCTTCCCCCACCATGATGGTGGGGGTTTTTTTTGCCCGAAAACCAGTATACTCAAAGGCACTGAATCGGGTGGGTAAACGCTATGAATGCAAACTATGCGCGCTTAGTTAACTCGGCAGCGCTGGCAGCCACGGCGTTGGCTTCGCTGCTGCTGCTGATTAAAATCTTCGCCTGGTGGTACACCGGATCGGTCAGCTTATTGGCCGCGCTGGTGGACTCGCTGGTGGATATCGCCGCCTCGCTCACCAATCTTCTGGTGGTGCGCTATTCGCTCCAGCCTGCCGATGCGGAGCATACCTTCGGGCACGGCAAAGCTGAATCCCTCGCGGCGCTGGCGCAAAGCATGTTTATCTCCGGTTCAGCCCTGTTCCTTTTTCTCACCGGTCTGCAACATCTCGCTTCCCCTGAACCGATGAAAGCCCCGCTTATCGGCATCATTGTGACGCTTATTGCCCTGTTTTCGACGCTGGTGCTGGTCACTTTCCAGCGCTGGGTGGTGCGTCGTACCCGCAGCCAGGCGATCCGTGCCGATATGCTGCACTATCAGTCTGACGTGGTGATGAATGGCGCGATCCTGCTGGCGCTAGGATTGAGCTGGTACGGCTTCCACCGCGCCGATGCGCTATTTGCGTTAGGGATTGGCGTATGGATTTTGTATAGTGCTCTGCGCATGGGTTATGAAGCCGTGCAGGCCCTGCTCGATCGCGCGCTGCCCGAGGAAGAGCATCAGGCGATTATTGATATCGTTGCCGCGTGGCCTGGCGTACAGGGCGCCCACGATATCCGCACGCGTCAGTCTGGCCCCACCCGTTTTATTCAGCTGCATTTGGAAATGGACGATCACCTGCCGCTGTACCAGGCTCATCAGGTAGCCGAACAGGTTGAACAGGCGATTTTACAAAAGTTTCCAGGTTCTGACGTGATTATTCATCAGGATCCCTGCTCCGTGGTGCCCGAGGGGCGTCAGGGGAATTTTCAGCTGTAAAACTTTTTAATTGAAATAGTGACTGCTTACACTGCGTAAAACGTGATGTAACGCAAAAAAAATAGCCGAATGTTGCCTGACCTGAATCAATTCAGCTGGCAGGGTTTGGTATACTATTGCCATTAATTGAGTCGCTTATCTCGCTCACGCACGTCGTTATGCTCCGGCGTCCAGAATTTAACATTTGCATCTACAAGTTCAGAGGTTGTCATGATTAAGAAAATCGGTGTACTGACAAGCGGCGGTGACGCCCCAGGGATGAACGCTGCAATCCGCGGTGTGGTTCGCGCTGCGCTCAGTGAAGGACTGGAAGTTTGTGGCATTTATGACGGCTACCTGGGCTTGTATGAAGACCGCATGATTAATCTCGACCGCTACAGCGTGTCCGATATGATCAACCGCGGCGGCACTTTCCTCGGCTCTGCACGCTTCCCGGAATTCCGTAATGAAGACGTGCGTACCGTGGCAATTGAGAACATGAAAAAGCGCGGTATTGATGCGCTGGTGGTGATCGGCGGCGATGGTTCCTACATGGGTGCCAAGCGCCTGACAGAGATGGGCTTCCCGTGCATCGGTCTGCCGGGCACCATCGACAATGACGTTGCCGGTACCGACTACACCATCGGTTACTTCACCGCGCTGGAAACCGTGGTTGAGGCGATTGACCGCCTGCGCGATACCTCCTCATCACACCAGCGCATCTCTATCGTTGAAGTCATGGGCCGCTACTGTGGTGACCTGACGCTGGCGGCGGCGATTGCCGGTGGCTGTGAGTTCATCGTGCTGCCGGAATATCCGTACACCCGTGAAGAGCTGGTGAACGAGATTAAAGCCGGCATCGCTAAAGGTAAAAAACACGCTATCGTCGCGATTACCGAGCACATCTGCGATATCGATGAACTGGCGAAATATATCGAAGAAGAGACCAAGCGCGAAACCCGTGCCACGGTGCTGGGCCACATTCAGCGCGGCGGTGCGCCGGTTGCCTATGACCGCATTCTGGCTTCCCGCATGGGCGCTTACTCTATCGAGCTGCTGCTGCAGGGCTACGGTGGCCGCTGCGTCGGTATTCAGAATGAGAAGATGGTGCATCACGACATTATCGATGCGATTGAGAATATGAAGCGTCCGTTTAAAGGCGACTGGCTGGAAACCGCCAAGAAGCTCTACTGATTTTCCCGTATCAAAGCAGGGCGCTGCAGGTCAGCGCCTTTCTTATGCGTAGCGTTATTCGATAAAGTTATTACAGCTAATTTTTAATTCTTTAATACATACTTCGCTTTGTGTCACGCTTCACGCAGATAAAAACCTTTGGGAGTGCGTGCAATGAATAAGTGGAGTGTGGGAATTACCCTGTTACTGGCCTCAACCAGCGTGCTGGCAAAGGATATTCAGCTGCTAAACGTGTCGTACGATCCGACCCGTGAGCTTTACGAGCAGTACAACAAAGCCTTTAGCGCGCACTACAAGCAGGAAACCGGCGATAATGTGGTGATCCGCCAGTCGCACGGCGGTTCAGGTAAGCAGGCGACCTCGGTCATCAACGGGATTAAGGCCGATGTGGTGACGCTGGCGCTGGCCTCCGACGTAGATGCCATTGCCGAACGCGGCCGCATTGATAAAAACTGGATCAAACGCCTGCCGGATAACTCCGCGCCTTACACTTCCACCATTGTTTTCCTGGTGCGCAAAGGTAACCCAAAACAAATTCACGACTGGCCAGATTTAATCAAACCTGGCGTGTCGGTGATCACCCCGAACCCGAAAACGTCCGGCGGTGCGCGCTGGAACTATCTGGCGGCCTGGGGCTGGGCGCTGGATCAGAACAAAGGCGACCAGGCAAAAGCCCAGGATTACGTCAAAGCGCTGTTCAAAAACGTCGAAGTTCAGGATTCCGGCGCGCGCGGCGCGACCAATACCTTCGTGGAACGCGGCATTGGCGATGTGCTGATTGCGTGGGAAAACGAAGCCTATCTGGCCGTCAACAAGCTGGGCAAAGACCAGTTTGAGATTGTCACGCCAGGCGAATCGATCCTCGCCGAGCCGACCGTTTCCGTGGTCGATAAGGTGGTGGATGAGCGCGATACGCGTAAAGTGGCCGATGAATACCTGAAGTACCTCTACTCCACGGAGGGCCAGGATATCGCCGCGCAGAACTTCTACCGTCCGCGCGATGCCGCCGTGGCGAAGAAATATGCCAGCACCTTCCAGCCGGTGAAACTGTTCACCATTGATAATAAGTTTGGTGGCTGGGCGCAGGCACAGAAGACCCACTTCGCTGAAGGTGGGACTTATGACCAGGTGATGAAGCGCTAAGCGTAATAAGCGCAATTCACTGAGGGCCGACATTGTCGGCCCTTTTTGTTTTCTCTATTTGATTTAAGTAATTAACGGTATTAAATAATTTCCGTTAACCGGTGCTCTACAGTTAAATTCGCATGATTTCCTGCCCCGCTTAGAATACATTGTGAGCGATACGAAGTCAGAGGTGTGAAAGAGATGTCGGGACGAAGGCGGTTTGTTATTGTGCTGGTGGTTTTAGGGGTACTGATAACCGTCGGATGTGCTTCTATGGCGCTGAATTTTCATAAAAATTCGGATGCGTTATGGAAAATCGTCAGCCAGCAGTGTATCCCCGGCCAGCAACAAAAAAATAATCCAGCTCCCTGCCGCCAGGTCAATATTCAGGACGGTTATGTGGTGCTGAAAGACCGCAACGGCCCGCTGCAATTTTTGCTGATACCGGTGGCGAAAGTGAGCGGAATAGAGAGCCAGAAATTACTCAACCCCGCCACGCCAAACTATTTAGCTGAGGCCTGGCGGTCGCGGCATTTTATGGAAGAGAAGCGCGGCGCGATGATTGATGACCGTAATTATGCGCTGACGGTCAACTCTCGCTGGGGCCGCACGCAGAATCAGCTGCATATTCATATCTCCTGCCTGCGCCCGGATATCCGGCAGCAGCTGGATGCGCTGGGCAAAACGCTCACCAGCCAGTGGCAGAGCCGGCAGCTGGGAGAGCACCAATACCAGGTGCGCAGCATCACGCGCGATGAATTTAAGCGTACCAGCCCGTTTATCCGTATTGCTAACGAGCTGCCTGGTGCCCGGGAAGAGATGGGCAGCTACGGCGTAGCGATTGCTGCACTGGGCGATGGCAAGAGGGTGCTGATGGTGGTGAAGCGCAATCTGCTGCTGCTGAATCGCGCTTCTGCCGAAGAGCTGCAGGATCACAGCTGCGCGATATTGAAATAACTTCTGGCGATTTTCTGTAGGGGTCGACCTTTTTTTCGGTCGACCCGCTATCAGCTCCGATTTAGGCTACCCGCTTATTCTGCTCCGGTTCCGGGTCATTTTTATACTGCGCGGTGGCAATCCACGCGGCGCAGAACAGCGTCAGGCGTGCAAAGAAATAGAAGAACGCCATCAGCCCCAGCACCGAACCGAACGCCGCACCGGAAGGTGAGGATGCCAGCTTCGGCAGCGTCAGGGTCATAATGAATTTAATCACCTCAAACCCGATCGCCGCCAGCAGCGTGCCGCGAAACAGCGCTTTTTTACGCGGCTTATGGCGCGGCAGTATCCAGAAAATCCACAAAAACAGCAGATAGTTGGCGAAGATAGAGATCGACAGGGCGATCAGCGTCATCGCCGGACGCAGCCACTCGATACCTTCCAGCCCCAGCGCCCGCACAATCGACGCCTGCGCTGAACCGGCAATTGAGGTCAGCGACAGCGTGATAATCAGCGCAAACACCAGCCCGGTCAGCGAGATAAAGTCACGGGTATATTTAAACCAGATTTTCTCCTGATCCTGTGGCGTACGTTCCCAGACGTCACGCGACTGCGCGCGGATCGCTTCACGCAGATTGCCCATCCAGCTAATCCCGGAGTAGAGCGCCACCAGTAAACCCGTCAGTCCGACGGTGGTGCGCTGCTGAATGGCGGTATTAACGGTACTTTTCAGCGTGGCGGCCAGCGCGGGATCGCTGATGCTGCCGACGATCTTGTTGATCAGCCCGGTCAGCAGATCCGGGTTTGAGGCCAGCACGAAACCGACGGCGGCAAATGACACCATCAGGATCGGGATCAGCGAGAGAAAGGAAAAATAGGTGATTGCCGCGCCAAACTGACTGCCGAGACGATCGTTAAAGCGCTCACCGGCGCGAATAAAGTGCGCCACCGCCGGAATAGCCTGGAACCAGCTAACCAGTCTTGAAACGTGGGAAATGGATTTATCGACCGTGTGATTGCCGGTTTTAATGTTGATCAGCGGCTTTTGTGCAGGCTGCTCTGGCTTCCGGGGATCGCGTTGTTGATTATCCGTCATAACTTCTTCTCTATCCTTTTAATGAACTGACGTGGTGAATTATAGCCTGCTGGTCAGGCAACGTAGCGTTTCAGGACCTGACTGAGCCATTCAATGAAAACCTGTACGCGGCGCGCCAGGTTGCGGCGATGCGGGTAAAGCAGCGACAGCGGCATGGGCCTTGCCGGAAAATAGGGCAGGATTTCGACCAGCTTTTTCTCCTTCAGCGCCTGAGTCACCCCCACGCGCGGCACCTGAATGATCCCCAGCCCGGCAATGCAGGCCGAACGGTAGGTTTCGGTGCTGTTAACGGTGATTACCCCGCCGGTCTTAATCAGCCTGGCGGTTTTGCCGTCGAAATACTCAAAGCCTTCCGGCTGGCTGCCCAGCTGTTGACTGTAGTGCACCATGGCGTGTTGGGATAGCGCCTCCAGCGTATTTGGCGTGCCGAAACGTGCCAGGTAATCCGGGCTGGCGCAGTTAATCAGCGGCAGATGCCCCAGCTGGCGTGCTATCAGGCCGGAGTCCTCCAGCGTCCCGACGCGTACCACGCAGTCAAATCCCTCGCGGATCACATCCACCCGGCGGTCGCTGCTGCTCAGCTCCAGCTCAATGCCTGGATAGTGCTGCAAAAACTCAGGCAACAGTGGGATCAGGTAATTACTGGCAAGGCTGACCGGCATATCCACGCGCAGGCGGCCGCTCAGAGTCGCTGGATCGTGCTGAAACAGGGAATCCATCTCCTCCAGCGTTGCCAGCACGTCGCGACAGCGCTCGAAATAGACCTGGCCATCCTGCGTCAGCTGCACCCGGCGCGTGGTGCGGTGCAGCAGGCGTGAACCGAGGCTGTTTTCCAGCGCCTGGATCTGGCGCGACAGGCTGCCTTTCGGCAAGCCCAGGCTGTCGGCAGCGCGGGTAAAACTCTGCATCTCTGCAACTCTGACAAACACCTGCATTGCGTGAATTTTATCCATTGTGGCGCTCATTGTTGTTAGTAATGGAACAGTGAAGCGTATCTCAGGACATTTATAGATCAGCCAGCAGGTAATATCCTCTTTTTTGTCCACAGCCAACTCCCTGGAGAAGAAAATGAGCCATAAAATTGCATTGATCACCGGCGGTAGCCGCGGTTTAGGCCAAAATGCGGCGCTGAAACTGGCGGAAAAAGGTGTTGATATCATTCTGACGTATCGTAACCAGCAGCAGGAGGCGCAGGGGGTGGTTGAGCGCATCAGCGCGCTGGGAGCGCGTGCGGTGGCGCTGCCGCTGGACGTGGGCGACAGCGCGACGTTCGTTACTTTTGCAGCAGAAGTGGAAAAACAGCTGGCAACGGTGTGGCAGCGTAAAAATTTTGATTATTTATTAAACAACGCCGGAACGGCGCTCTACCAGCCGTTTGTCGACACCACGGAACAGCAGTTTGACCAGCTGGTGGATATCCACTTTAAAGGACCGTTCTTCCTGACGCAGAAGCTGCTGCCGCTGATCGCCGACGGCGGGCGCATTCTCAATGTGTCGAGCGGCCTGGCGCGCTTTACCCATCCGGGATCCGCTGCTTATGCGGCGGTGAAAGGGGCGATTGAGGTGCTGACGCGCTACCAGGCAAAAGAGCTGGGTGCACGCGGCATTGCCGTTAATGTGCTGGCACCGGGAGCGATTGAAACCGACTTCGGCGGCGGCCGGGTACGGGATAACGCGGAGATTAACGCCTTGATCGCCTCGCAAACCGCACTGGGCCGCGCCGGGCTGCCGGATGATATCGGTTACGCCGTTGCCGCGCTGTTCAGCGAAGAGTGCCGCTGGATTAACGGCCAGCGTATTGAAGCGTCGGGCGGGATGTACCTGTAATAGCTGAAATGGCTGGCTGAGCGAAACGCCATCTGGCTGACCGAAAAAGAGGGTCAGCCACTACGGGGTGTGCAGTGATGCACGGATCGCTCTGCTAAACTGGCTGACCAAAAAAGAAGGTCAGCCACTACGGGGTTTGCAGTGATGCACTGGTCGTTCCGTTATATGCGGATGGTGCCATCAATCACCGTGACGGTCTGGCCACCAATCCAGATGCCATCGGCGCCGTAGCTGACGCTCAGGCGGCCAGCACGCTGCATCGCCGTCCCCTGGCGCACGCGGTAGTCCAGCTCCACGCCGCGCTGCTGGAAATAGCGGGCAAGGCAGGCGTTGGCGCTGCCGGTAACCGGGTCTTCCGTCACTGCACCCTGTTCAATCAGCAGGCCGCGCACCTCATACTGCTCTTCTGCTCCCTGAATTGGGCCAAACGGCATCACGCCATTGACCCGCGCCTTTTTTATCAGGCGGGCAAGCTCCACCGCATCCGGTTTAATCGCCAGCACCGCGTCTGCCGAGGTCATCGGCACCAGCAGCCAGCGAATACCCATATCGGCGATGGTGACCGGCAGCTGCTCCTCCAGGCTGTCGCTGTTCAGCGCGCTGCTGATGGGCGCATCGCTGAACGGGGTAAGAATGGCTTCCGGGGCGGCAAAGGCCAGCGCGCCGTCATCGCTAATCTTTACCTTCACCCGCCCAATCCCGCACTGCTGCACAATCTCACCCGCATTTTTTAGCGTGATGCCGGCTTCCAGCAGCGCGTGAGCCGTACCCAGCGTAGGGTGCCCGGCAAACGGCAGTTCGTAATCCGGGGTAAAAATTCGCACCCGATAGTCGGCAGCCGGGTCGGTGGCCGGCAGGACAAAGGTGGTTTCGGAGAGATGAGTCCAGCGGGCGATGGTTTGCATCTGCTCATCGCTGAGATCGCTGGCTTCCATGATCACCGCCAGCGGGTTGCCGTTATAGGGAGAGGAAGTAAAAACATCAACCTGTTTAAAAGCGCGTAATTGCGTCATAACTGTACCTGTTCAAGTTCTCAGACCGTGCGTCTGCGATTCGGGTGGCGGTTGTCAGTGCCGGTTATTATGGTATTAATAAAGCACGCTGGCTAAAAAAGTGACCATTTTATGCTTAAAATACTGGGACGTGCCTCATCGATTAACGTCAGAAAAGTGCTGTGGGTTTGCGACGAGCTGGGTATCAGTTTTCGCCGCGAAGAGTGGGGCGAAGGCTTCAAGTCGCCACAGGAGGCCGAATTTAAGGCGCTTAACCCTAACGCGCTGATCCCGGTGGTGATGGACGGAGACTTTATCCTGTGGGAGTCCAACACCATTATCCGCTACCTGGCGAATGCCTACGGTGGCGAAGCGCTTTACCCGACGCATCCGCAGCAGCGCGCCCGCGTTGACCAGTGGATTGACTGGCAGGCCACCGAGCTGAATACCGCCTGGCGCTACGCATTTATGTCGCTGGTACGCCACTCTGCGGCGCATCAGGACCCGCGCCTGCTGGCCGCCGCCTGTAAAGGCTGGTCGTACACCATGGGCATCCTTAACCAGCAGCTGGAGCGCACCGGCGCCTATGTTGCCGGGGAGTCATTCTCGCTGGCTGATATCCCCATTGGGCTGTCGGTCAACCGCTGGTATGAAACCCCGCTCGAACACGCCGAGCTGCCTGCGGTGCGTGCCTACTACGAACGGCTGACGGCGCGCAAAGGCTATGCCACCTGGGGCCGCAACGGTACGCCATAGGCAGCACCGTCCTTATCCTGCAGGGGTCGACCTTCTTCTTCGGTCGACCCGCGGTTAAATCCCGGCGGCAATCCCGCTCATCTCACAGGCCAGCGCACCGGTACGTTTCAGAGCCCAGGTATAACGCTCGTCAAACGGATAGCAGCAGGAGAGGCGCAGCGCGTGGTTACAGCGCTCGGACAGCGTGTAGAGCGCGCCTGGCGTCAGGCAGATCTTCTCCTGCAGCAGGCGGTGGAACAGCTCCACGCTGTCGACATTGCCCGGTAACTCTACCCAGAAAACAAACCCGCCGCTGGGCCGCGTGGCGCGGGTGCCCTGGGGGAAATGGCGGGCGATAATGCCACGCGCCTCTTCCAGCTGCGCAGCATAGCGGCGGCGCAGCGAGCGCAGATGATGGTCGTAGCCACCCGATTCCAGAAAGTGCCCCAGCGTTTCCGACAGCAGGCGCGATTCGGCCAGCGACGAGACCGCCTTCAGGCGCGCCAGCTGCTGAGCAAAGCGCCCGGCGGCAATCCAGCCGAGGTGGAAGTCCGGCGCGACGGTTTTAGTAAAGCTGGTGCAGTACATCACCCAGCCGCCTTCGTCGAAGGCTTTTACCGCCGGGGTTAGCGGCCAGCAGAACTGCAGCTCCGCATACAGCCCGTCTTCCAGCAGCGGCACCTGATACTGATTCACCAGCCGCGCCAGGCGTTTTTTCCCGGCCAGCGTCATGCTGCTGCCGAGCGGGTTCTGCGCATTCGGCATGGCAATCAGCGCCTTTATCCGCTTCTCCTGCAGCAGCAGCTCCAGCGCATCGAGCGACAGCCCGTACTGCGGGTCGGTGGGGATCTCCAGCACCTTCAGCCCGAGGCTGGCCAGCAGTGGAAACAGATAAAAATAGGTGGGTGTTTCCACCCCGACGCAGTCGCCCGGCTGAGTCACGGCACGCAGGCCGAGCTGCAGCGCCTCCATACAGCCATGCGTCAGCGTGACGTCTTCCGCGCTGATGGTGATGCCGAGGTCCATCGAGCGCCGGGCTATCTCACGGCGCAGGCGCACGCTGCCGGGCGGCAGGGCATAGCGGCCAATCAGCTGCGGCTCCCGGCGCAGCAGCGAGGCCATAATGCGGCTGATTTTCGCCGTCGGGAAGAAATCGCCGCTCTGCGGGCAGGCCAGCGAAATATTGGTGTAGTCACTGTGATTCTGCGCGGCAAACACGGCATCGATCAGATCGAGCTTCTCACGGCCTGGCGAACGCACGCTGCTGTGCTGAAAGGATTGCCGCGTCAGGGCCGGTAGCGCATCGCGCACGTAGTAGCCGGACTGGGGGCGCGCTTCAATCAGACCGCGATCTTCGAGGATGCCATAAGCGGTGAGTACGGTATTGACGCTGACCTGATGGATGCTGGCGCAGCGGCGAATGGCAGGCAGGCGGCTGCCCGGCATAAAGGTGCCCTGACGAATCGCCTCGGCAAGCGTTTCCGCCAGCTGATGGTACAGCGTGGCCTGCGGCTCGATAATGGACACAGTGTGCTCCTCGCGGAATGGGTACAGTTGCAAATATTGTAATTTGTACTCATTACAATAGCGGGTTTCTGCATCTGTTACCATTGCCAGGCGCTGATTACACTGGTCTCCTCATCTGAACAGCAGGATACCTAACATGCTCGATCCTTCATTTATCAGCTACGTCACCGTGATGTCGATTACGCCAGGCCCGAACAATATGCTGCTGGCGACTTCCGGGGTTAACTTCGGCATGCGCCGCACGCTGCCAATGGTCAGCGGCATTCTGGTCGGCTGTGCGCTGCAAACGGCGCTGGCCGGAGGGCTACTGGAGGTACTGTTGCAGTGGATGTCGGCGATTCGCCTGCCGCTGACGCTGGTCGGCTGCGTCTACCTGCTGTGGCTGTCGTGGAAAATCTACCGCTCCGGCGCGCCGGAGATGCGTGAGAAAGCGCGGCCGATGACGTTTATTGGCGGGGTGTTATTTCAGGCAGTGAACCCGAAAGCGTGGCTGATGGCGATAAATGTGGCGCTGATGTACACCGTAAACAGCACCATCCTGACGGTAATGCTCGGCTTTATGGCGCTGAACCTGCCGTGCATTTTACTGTGGGCAGCGATGGGCGATCGCCTGGGCAAGCATTTGCAGGTAGCGTGGAAATTGCAGCTGTTTAACAGCCTGATGGCGCTGTCGCTGCTGGTGACGACCCTGTGGATGCTGGTCGAAGCGTTTCAGATGGCGGCGTAATGTAGGGGCCGATGGTTTTTCCGATCGGCCCTTTGGAAATTACTTACCGACCACCGAATTCTGTGGTCGTATATTTAAATTGACTATTTACGTTTTTTTTCATGCTCATTGAGAACTTATCGGTATAAGTTTTTTTAAGAATGGCACGTTAAGGTAATGATGAATATTCCCGTTTAATATAGGTTAAATAGTTATCATCAATGTTATTGAAAGAGTGCTTGTTATTTCTGATGGTGTTTTATTATTTTCCGCTGATAAATCAATTATTATGGAGAAGATAGAATGGATAGGGAAGAGTCAAATATCAGTATTCTGGCAGGAAATTCACGCGTTTTCTTAGATGATGATCAAGTGATTAACGTTGAGGCACAGTTAAAAGCCTTTGAGGCAGCATTGCTGCTTGCGTCAAAGTGCCGTGAACTCAGCAGTAAGCGAATATTGCCAAAACTGTCAGTGGCTTTCGATCATCAAGGTATTTTTCGTATGCAGTTTCTGACAGAAAATCTTACCAACTCACAAAAGCGCCGACCCCGACTCAGTCACCTTCATCCTGATATACAAAAAGTCTTTCAACCCGTAGCGGAAAATTATCAAATTTCGCTGAGCGAGATTCAGGCCATTCATGAGGATTCGGCCCGGCAACATCTGGCGCATACACTGGCAACTGAAACGTTACCTGAAATACTTATTCAGCGAATGTTATCGGAGAGTAATTCCGAAAGTTTATTATCCCCTTCTGTTATCGACCAAAAAGCGTCAGCGCAACGGTTAACTTGTGCTGCCATCACGAAGGAATATTTCGAGCGGGCGTCTGGTCATGATAATACTCAGGGAGACTTCCTTGAGGTTTTTTTTGAGGATTCGCCCTGGTCAAGAAGTCTGGCTTATGTGCGCGGTCTCCAGTTAAGTCATCAATTAGGTATCTCATCGGCTATTCGTCTCAATCTGGTCAGTGATACGGGAGAGATCAGCCAGGGGGATATCATTTCTGCACCAAATGCATAAAGAAGATTATTATTTTTATAACTAAGGATAATCATTATGAATTGCAAGGACCGAGCAATATACCTGGATAATAATGCCACTACCCCTCTGGATCCCGTAGTATTGCAGGCAATGATGCCTTATCTGACGACTGATTATGGTAACGCAGCAAGCCACAGCCATGCATTTGGCTGGGAGGCGAAAAAGGCAGTCGAAAAGGCGAGAAAAGTCATAGCGGCAGCGATCAATGCGCCAAACCCTGCTGACATTATCTTTACCTCTGGTGCAACAGAGTCTATTAACCTGGCATTGTCTCTGCCAGAAAATAGCGGGCATGTCATTACTTCAACGATTGAACATAAAGCCGGGTTGGATAGCTGTGCCAGGCTCAATTCCCGAGGGATTGATGTTAGCTTGCTGGCGCCTCAGCTTGATGGCGTTGTCTCTCCTGAAGCTGTCTCCCGAGCTATCCGGGATGATACACGTCTGGTTTCGATAATGTCCGCCAATAACGAAATCGGTACTTTGCAGAAAATCGAAGAGATAGGTGAAATTTGTCAGCGGTGCAATATCCCTTTTCACACCGATGCCACGCAGGCGCTGGGTAAAGTCGCCTTCGATGTACAAAAGGGTCGTATTAGTCTGGCTTCATTCTCTGCCCACAAAGTTTATGGTCCAAAAGGTGTTGGTGCCCTGTATATCAACTCGAGTAATCCCACTATCAGGCTTTCACCCCTGCTTGTCGGTGGAGGTCATGAACGCGGCCTACGATCCGGCACGCTTAATGTTCCGGGTATCGTTGGTTTTGGACGAGCCGTCGAGCTAGCGGTTGATAACATGCCCGAAGAGACGGCGAGGATACGCGCGTTGCGCGATATGCTTTGCCAGTACATCCTCAACGAGATCCCTGAAGTAAAGTTCAACGGTAACCAGCACGAGTCTCTTCCTGGCCTGTTAAATGTCTCATTCGCGGGTATTGATGCTGACTCGCTCCTGCTTGAACTCTCGGAGTTTGCGCTCTCTTCCGGCTCCGCATGTACTTCTGCGCAGCGTGCACCGTCACACGTATTGCAGGCGATTGGGGTGAGTGATTCACTCTCACAGGCCAGCATACGATTTGGCCTTGGCCGTTTTAATCACGAGGATGAGATACGTTACCTCTGCCAGCGCCTGGGCGAGGCGGTAAAAAGCCTGAGAGCGATGACTCCTGCCTCATTTCACATCCCTAAAACCTACCAGGAGCGCTGAACTATGCGAAGTACATCGGCGCTTTATTTGTTTTTTGGTACGTTATTAATGGCAGGAGGCTATGGGGCCACCTTCCTGATCTCCGCCTGGTTTCGGTCCCACGGAGGCACTGATATTGAGGCTGGGGCCACACTCAGCATGGCTTTAGTCGGAACTCTGTTGGGCGTGCCGCTGGTCGGCTGGTTTGCCGGGCGCCTGGATGCCTCCCGACTGGCGGCACTCGCTGCTTTGGCGATGTCCGGTGGCTATCTGCTGCTGGGCAGCAGCGATCAACGCAATATTTTTCCTTCTATTGCCGCACTGCTGATTGGCCTTGGGTGGGGGATGTTTTATATCGGCGGACCAATGGCGCTTTCCGAACGCATTACTGATGCTGAGCGTGGGCACTGGTTTACCCGCTTCAGCGCGTTTCAGATGGCAGGAATTTGTGGGGGGCCAGTGGTACTGACCATACTGGTTGAGCAGCTGCAGGTGTCTCTGCAGTACGCATTTTTGCTGGTAGGAGCAACGGGGATTCTTGCTGCGCTCCTGCTGGCAATTTTTGGCAACAAAGAACCCGGCCCGCAAAGGGAGGTCAGGCTTCGGACATGGTTCAGAAAAATAACACGGCTTGCCGCCAGCAGTGCCGGCAGGCCTATTGTAATGGTCGGACTGGGAGGCTGTGTATTCTCTGGCATGATGTCTTTTCAGGGATCGCTGGTTGATGGAACCCGAGCCAGTGCCAGCACCTTCTTCATGGTACATGCGGTGACCGTGGTGATCGCCCGCTTATTACTCGCCCGCCGCTTATCTGTGCTGCCGCGCACTCCTCTGGTCAGTGTGCTGCTGTGTTGTATGACGTGTGGGCTGGTCTGCCTGCTGGGCATTCCACTTCACCCCGGTTTTCAGATAGCAGCAGCAGTGTTAACGGGAATTGGCTATGGGCTGGTGTATCCGGTGATACAGACCTGGGCGGTCAACGACTCGGCTCCTGCCGACAGACATGCGGCTCTGACCTGGTTCGTGGTGAGCTATTTTATTGGCATTTTTGGCTTTCCGCTGTTCGGGGGATGGCTGTTAGTGGAAGCTGGGAAGGTATGGTTTATCACGGCGCTGGCACTGATTGCGCTGCTTGAACTGGCGGCTGCGTTAATGGGCAGGCAACCTCTGGCGTCACGCTGAAAAATACCTCAAGGTCTGACGAAAGACCTTGAGGGTGGCTTATGCCGAATTTACTTACCGACCACCGAATCCACCGCAGTGACCGGCTCGTCGTTAGCGGCTGGCGCCATTGGCGTGTAGTCCAGCTGCAGAATGCGGCTGGTTTCGGCCAGCTCTTTCTCGGTCGCCGCGACGTTACCGTTCAGGCGCTGCCCATAGAAAGGAATAATCGCCTTCAGCTTGCTCTGCCATTCAGGCGTTGCCATCTGCTGCTTAAACGCTTTGCTCATCAAATCCAGCATGATCGGCGCTGCCGTTGAGGCGCCAGGAGATGCGCCCAGCAGGGCAGAGATGGTGCCATCCTCGGAGGTGACCACTTCAGTACCCAGCTTCAGCACGCCGCCTTTATCGGCATCTTTCTGAATGATCTGCACGCGCTGCCCGGCTTTCACCAGGCGCCAGTCGGCTTTCTCTGCCTCCGGGAAGTATTCGCGCAGTGCGCTGATGCGGTCGTCCGCGCTCAGCATCACCTGGCCGACCAGGTATTTCACCAGGTCAAAGTTATCCAGCCCCACGCGCATCATCGGCAAAAGATTCGACGGGGTGATTGAGCCGAACATATCCCACAGCGAGCCCTGCTTGAGGAATTTGGTGGAGAAGGTGGCGAACGGCCCGAACAGCAGCACCTGCTTGCCGTCCAGCGTGCGGCTGTCGAGGTGTGGCACCGACATCGGTGGCGCGCCCACGGAAGCTTTGCCGTAAACCTTCGCCTGATGACGGGCGACAATTTCCGGATTGTCGGTGACGAGAAACTCGCCGCCCACCGGGAAACCCGCGTAGTTTTTCGCTTCCGGAATCCCGGATTCCTGCAGCAGCGTCAGGGCTGCGCCGCCGGCACCGATAAACACGTATTTTGCATGGATCGTCTGCTGCTCACCGCTTTTCAGGTCGTAGACGCTGACCGTCCAGCTACCGTCGGCGGCGCGTTTGATCGCCCGCACTTCATGGCTGGTCTGGCGCTCGAAGCGCTCGCTTTTTTGCAGTGAGGCGATCAGCTGGCGGGTAATCTCGCCGAAGTTGACGTCGGTACCGGTCGGGATGCGCGTAGCCGCCACTTTCTGGCTGACGTCGCGCCCTTCCATCACCAGCGGCACCCACTGGCGGATCAGATCCGGGTCCTCAGAAAATTCCATGCCGCGGAACAGCGTGCTGTTTTGCAGGGCGCTGTAGCGGTTTTTCAGGAACTTTACGTTCTCTTCGCCCCAGACGAAGCTCATATGCGAGACGCTGGTGACAAAGCTTTTTGGGTTGCGCAGCACGTTACGCTGCACCTGGTGTGCCCAGAAACGGCGGGAAATCTGGAAGGCTTCGTTAATTTCCACCGCTTTTTTAATCTCGACCGAACCGTCGGCATTTTCTGGCGTGTAATTCAGCTCCATCAGCGCGGAGTGCCCGGTACCGGCATTGTTCCAGCCGTTCGAGCTCTCTTCCGCCACACTGTCCAGACGCTCTACCATGCTGATATGCCACTGTGGCTCCAGCTCTTGCAGGTAGGTACCTAACGTGGCGCTCATGACGCCACCACCGATTAGTAATACATCGACGTGTTTCTCTACTGCCAGTTTGCGCATGAGACGACATCTCCGTGTATTGAAGGAAATCAACATGTTAAGTAGAGTAACAGCGCTGAATCTTCTGGAATCAGTCGGACTGCCTCGCCCTTTCAGGATTGCAGATAGCGAAAAACCACCGATCTGATGCAGGTTTAATCGCGATGCAAAAGCGTCAGAAATATACCATTGTTACGGGCTAATTAAAAAAGTGTTTAAAGATTAAAAATGAGAATGATAGGGAAAATAAAATAAGTAACATTTATACGGGCCGTTGAACGGCCCGCTGCAATGTTGAAAATTCCACAGGAATTTGAGGGGTAACTCTCTGAACAGGAAGGGGTTAGTCGCGTGGGGCGCTGTCAGGTAATTTGCGCAGGCTGATGGCCAGCCGGTTGTAAGCATTCATCAAACCTATGGCAATCACCATGTCGCTAATTTCTTTGTCGCTAAATTCCGCTTGCACTGCGGCAAAAACCGCATCCGGCGCGTGAGTGGTGGCAATCAGCGTCAGAGATTCGGCCCAGGCCAGCGCGGCACCTTCACGCTTAGAGAACCAGTTCCCCGCCTCTTCCCACACCTGAGTGAGCACAATTTTGTCCCACGGCATGCCCGCTTTATGTAACGCTTTGGTGTGCATATCGATACAGTAAGCGCAGCCGTTAATCTGCGAGACGCGCAGGAAGATAAGCTCGATCAGTTCTTGTGAAAGGCCGCTCTGTGCGACGTAGCCGTAGACGCCGGCCAGCGCTTTCATTCCTGCAGGTGATGTGGCATTAAAGTCGATACGTTCACTCATTGTCTTTTCCTCTTAGCGGGTCAGGGCGTCATTTTTACCGGTTTTATGGGTAGCCGAAAGTGCCAGGAATTGACAAAAACAGTGGTCCATCGGGGCTGGATATTGCGTTAACACGCGATTCTACCCACTCGCTCAGCGAGCAGATCCGCAATGCGATCGGCCAGGCGGTGGAAGAGGGGCGGCTGACGCCCGGCGCACGGGTGCCTTCCTGTCGTGACCTGGCGGCGCAGCTCGGCGTGGCGCGCGGCACCGTGCGTGCGGCGTATGACATGCTGGTCGACAGCCAGCTGCTGGTGGCGAAAGGCGCCGCGGGCACCTGGGTGGCGGAGGTCACGCGCCCGCTGGCAACCCGTAGCCCGCAGCCTGAATCGGCGGTGCTGCCGCCGCTGGCGGATATCGTGCATGCCTTCGACAGCGTGCCGCTGACCTTTCAGATGGGCGTGCCGGCCGATGATGCGTTTCCGGCCAAGGTCTGGTCGCGCATTGTGACGCGCCACGCGCGTGAAATGGCGAGTAAGCCGACAGGCTATGCGGATCCGCGCGGTAGCCTGGCGCTGCGCCAGCAGCTGGTCAGCTATCTGTCGATGGCGCGCGGCATCCGCTGCGATACGGCGCAAATCATTATCACCAATGGCTATGCCGGGGCGCTCGGGCTGATTTTTCTCGCCCTCGGGCTGCGCGGGCAGCGCGTGTGGACGGAAGATCCGGGCTATCTGCTGGCGCGTAAGGCGCTGACGCTGGCCGGGGTCGAGAACGTGCCGTTGCCGGTGGATGAACAGGGGATCTTAGTGGCGGAGGGGCTGCGGCTGGCACCCGATGCCGCGGCGGCGCTGGTGACGGCCGGACAGCAGGCGCCGCTGGGAATGACGCTGTCGCTGGCGCGCCGCAGCGCGCTGCTGAGCTGGGCGCAGCAGTATAACAGCTGGATTATCGAGGATGACTACCTTGGCGAGTTACAGCTGCAGGGGCGTGCTGCCCCCGCGCTGGCTGCGCTGGACGGCGGCCGGGTGCTGCATATTGGCACCTTCAGTAAAAACCTTAGCCCGGCGCTGCGGCTGGGCTATCTGGTGGTGCCGGCAGCGCAAGCGGCGCATTTCTCTGAGGCGGCGGCGCTGATGGCGCCGGCATCCTCGTTCGTGCTGCACAATGCCGTTGCGGAGTTTATGCACGAAGGTCACTTTATGCGCCATCTGCGCCGCATGAAGCGGCTCTACAGCGAGCGGCTGGCGCTGATGCTGGCGGCACTGCTGCCGCTGTTCCCGCAGGTGCAGCGAGCGGGGCTGGCCGTGGTGATTGTACTGCCGCCGGGCAGCCGGGATACGCGCATCGCCCGCGAGGCGCTGGCATACGGTATGGCTCCCTCACCGCTGTCGGTGTGGTATCAGGCAGGTTCGCGCTGTCAAAACGGACTGGTGCTGAGCGTGACCAATATGCCACGAGAGGGGTTTGTACAGAGTGCAGAGCGGCTGAAAGCGCTGGTTGACGCGTTTGCTTAAACCCTGCCCCGGGAGGGGCAGGGGGAGATCATCAGGCTTTTTTCGCAGCGGCAGCTGCTTTAACGATCACCGCGAAAGCATCAGCTTTCAGTGATGCGCCGCCCACCAGGGCACCGTCGATATCTGGCTGAGCAAACAGCTCTGCCGCGTTTTTGTCGTTGACGGAACCGCCGTACTGGATGATGACCTGAGCGGCCACAGCAGCATCTTTCTTCGCGATATGGTCACGGATAAACTTGTGCACGGCCTGAGCCTGCGCTGGAGTCGCTGATTTACCGGTTCCGATGGCCCAGACTGGCTCGTAAGCCACAACCACGCCGTTGAACGCCTCAGCGCCCTGGCTGTTCAGCACGGCGTCGATCTGACGTGCGCAAACTTCTTCGGTTTTGCCCGCTTCGTTTTCAGCTTCGGTTTCGCCGATGCACAGCACCGGGGTCAGGCCAGCCGCTTTCAGCACGGCGAATTTTTTGGCGATCAGCTCGTCGCTTTCCGCGTGGTAGGTACGGCGCTCAGAGTGACCAATGATGATGTACTCTGCGCCAAGATCTTTCAGCATGTCAGCAGAAACTTCACCGGTGAAGGCGCCAGACAGGTTAACGTCGACGTTCTGCGCACCCAGAGTGATGTGGCTACCGGAAATGGCGTGTTTAGCCTGATCCAGATACATCACAGGCGGAGCAATCGCTACGCCACAACCATCAACGCCGCTCAGCTCGGTACGCAGACCGGCGATCAGCTCGTTGACCATCTGTTTGTTACCGTTCAGTTTCCAGTTACCCATAACTAATGGATGTCGCATTCTATCCTCCACGCTTTGAGAGTATTAAAGCTGCCAACGGGCAGCATTGTCTGCCAGACAGTATAGAGATCAAACATCGCAAAGGCTTTGCTTTTCGTCATCCTTTGCGCATCCGCTCTCAGGGGGCAGCCAGCGCCAGTTTCAGCGGCTCGACGGCAAACGTCAGCCCTTTTTCGCCATTATCAGCAACGATATAGCGCAATGCGCCTTCGGTTTGCTGGAAATATCGGGAGCCTTTACCCTTTGCCAGCAGGTCATTGACGCGCTTCAGGGACTGTTCATTGCTCAACATCGGTTCAAAATAGCGCACAAACGCGGCCATATACGCCAGGGCTTTATCGCGCGAGGCTTTTTGCTCCGGCCCGGGGATCGGTAGCCAGGTGATCTGCAGCGTTTTGACTTTGCCGGTGCCGTGCTCCAGTGCCGTTGAGGAGTAAAGATTTTCGTTGATCTTGCTGGCAGCACGCGTCAAATTGCTTTTGTCGCCGCTACTGTCAATGGCGCGATATTCACTTAACGGTAACGTTGTGTTGGCAGCATTATACTTTTCGCGAAACTGGCCGATAGTCATATCAAAGGTGGGAGAACCCGCCCGCAAATACGGGGCTGCCGGCAGATGTTCGGTTCGCGCCTGGGGCTCAGGCGCTGCGTGAGCCACCGCGAAGCTCATGGTGGTTAGCAGTGCAATCCCTGCCCATCGTGCATTCTTCATTTCATCGGCCCTAACCAGTAAACTCAGCTCAAGATTAAAACGGACAATGACCGGTAAAGTCAAAGGCACCTGGAACTCTGAGATAAAAATAATGACCTTACAACAGTGGTGTTTCTCTTTTCGTGGCCGGCTGGGGCGGCGCGACTTCTGGATATGGCAGGCCACCTGGCTGCTGCTTCTGGTATTGCTGTTTACGATTGCCGGTCAAGGCCTGGTCGACACGCAGACCGCCGCGTTCTGCGTGGTGGCGCTGCTGTGGCCGAGCAGTGCGGTGCTGGTCAAGCGGCTGCATGACCGCAACAAAGGCGGGCAGTGGGCGCTGCTGCTGGTGCTGGGCTGGATGCTGATGGCCGGGCACTGGGCCATGCTGCCCGGTGAGGCGCAGTGGCTGGTGGGGCGCTTTATCCCGACGCTGATCCTCGTCAGTATGCTGGTGGAGCTGGGAGCCCTTGCCGGCACGCCCGGCGATAACCGCTTTGGCAAACCGGCGCAGTCGGTGGCATTTCTGCGCCGGCGGGCGGTTGATTACCAGTAGTGCTCGCTGGTCATATGGCCCGGCTTGCGCTTGAGATGTTTACGCATGCCGCGCGTCTCCTTCAGCACCAGCTGAGTGTCGCGCACCATTTGCGGGTTGCCGCACAGCATGACGTGGCAGGTTTCGGCATCAATGGTCAGCCCGGTAGCGGCTTCCAGCTGGCCGCTCTCAATCAGGGCCGGGACGCGGCCGGTCAGTGAGCCCGGGCTCTCCTCGCGGCTGACCACGGTCTGGATCTGCAGCTGGCCGTTGTAGCGCTGCTGCAGCTCCTGCATCTGCGGCAGATAGCTCAGATCCTGCGCATAGCGTGCCGCGTGCAGCAGCACAATATTCTCGAAGCGCTCAAGCCCTTTACCTTCCTCCAGAATCGACAGATACGGGCCGATAGCGGTGCCGGTTGCCAGCATCCACAGGTTCTTACACTCGGGAATTTCGTCGATGACGAAGAAGCCCTGTGCGTCCTGGGTAATCATCACTTCATCGCCCGGTTTCAGCGCGTGCAGACGCGGGCTGAGCTTTCCTTCCGGCACCGTCACCAGGTAGAACTCCAGGTTCTCATTGCTGGGAGCATTGACGAAGGAGTAAGCGCGCACCACGCGTTCACCGTCAATCTCCAGCGACAGTTTTGCGTACTGACCGGCGGTGAAGGGGTCGATGGGGGCGTTGACGATCAGGCTAAATAAACTGTCGGTCCAGTCGATCACTTTACTGACGCGGGCATTGACCCAAACGGCCATAAAAAACTCCTTAATTCATTTGCGACATCATTGGCATCTCTGCGGCTATCTTCGCCAGCTGTCGCGACTTTTTCCAGCCGCTGGCCGATGCGAAAGCTCGTATCGACAAAGTATGAGCACTCTATAAACGTAGCGTAAAAAATGATTTACAGCTGCGCCTGCTTTTGCTGACAGCGCGGCGTGCGCTATTTTCTGCCGACCCCTCGCTTTGTCACGCAATCCTGATATTTTCAGCGCCATTATGCCGGGATATCTGGCAGATCACTCTTCACTGAGTGAACTTTCCCCCTCTTTATAATGACGCTAAGCGATGAAAAAATTAGAAAACGGGCATCTGTTAGTGATGCTGATAGCGCTGCTGGCCGTGGGACAGATGGCGCAAACCATCTACGTTCCGGCGATGTCGACCATTGCCGAGGCGTTTCACGTGGGCGACGGCGCGGTGCAGCGAGTGATGGCGGCTTACCTGATGACCTACGGCGCGTCCCAGCTGTTTTACGGGCCGCTGTCGGATAATATCGGCCGCCGTCCGGTGATCCTGTTTGGCATGGCGGTATTTATTGCCGGTTCGCTGACCGCGCTGCTGGCGCACAGCCTGAACGGACTGGTGCTGGGGGCGGCGATCCAGGGCATGGGCACCGGCGTGGCGGGCGTGATGGCGCGTACTATGCCGCGCGACCTCTATTCGGGCAGCGCGCTACGCCATGCCAACAGCCTGCTCAACATGGGCATTCTGGTCAGCCCGCTCATTGCGCCGGTAATCGGGGCCGGGCTGACGCACCTGTTTGGCTGGCAGGCCTGCTTTGCTTTCCTGCTGCTGCTGTGCCTGATGGTCGCTGCCGTCATGCTGCGCTGGCTGCCGGAAACCCGCCCGAGTGGCCTACCGCCTCGCCCGTTCTTCTCGCGCTACCGGCCCTTGCTCGGTGACAGCAGCTTTGTGCGCTATCTGCTGATCCTGATCGGTGCTCTGTCTGGGATTGCGGTATTTGAGGCCAGCTGCGGCGTGCTGATGGGCGGCGTACTGGGTTACAGCAGCCTGGCGGTGAGCGTTCTGTTTATTCTGCCGCTGCCCGCTGCCTTTTTCGGCGCGTGGTTTGCCGGGCGCAGCGAGCGTTCGTTTACCACCGTGATGTGGTACGCGGTGAATAGCTGCCTGCTGGCGGGGGTGATGATGTGGATCCCGGGCTGGCTCGGGGTGATGAATCTGTGGACGCTGATCGTGCCGGCATCGCTGTTCTTCTTTGGTGCCGGGATGCTGTTTCCGCTGGCGACCACCGGTGCGATGGAGCCGTGGCCCTATATGGCAGGTACCGCCGGGGCGCTGGTGGGGGGGTTACAGAATCTGGGGTCCGGCATCACCGCCTGGCTGTCGGCGCTGCTGCCGCAGAACGGTCAGTTCAGCCTGGGGATGCTGATGTTTGGCACCGCGCTGCTGATCCTGCTGTGCTGGCTGCCGCTGTCGAAGCATCCGCAGCCGCATGCGGCGTAAATACAGGGCGAGGCATGCCATCGCCCCTACAGGATCGTGTAGGGGGCGGGCATGCCCGCCCCAGGTTTTACAAAATATACTGATGCAAACTTTCGTCTTTCAGGTCGAGGTAATGAATCGACTGGATGCGGCGAATGGTGCGTGATTTACCGCGGATCAGCAGGGTTTCAGTGGTTGCCATATTGCCGTTGCGCGTGATGCCTTTTAGCAGATCGCCGCTGGTGATGCCGGTGGCGGAAAACACCACGTTATCGTTGCGCGCCATCTGGTCCAGCGCCAGCACCTGGCCTGCTTCAATCCCCATCGCACGGCAGCGCTCCAGCTCCTCTTCACCCAGGCGGCGGTTCTCTGGCGTGTCACCCTTAACGTCGTGACGTGCCAGCAGGCGGCCCTGCATATCGCCGTCCAGTGCGCGGATCACCGCGGCTGAGACCACACCCTCCGGCGCGCCGCCGATGCCGTACATCACATCCACTTCGCTGTCCGGCATACAGGTCAGAATCGACGCGGCGACATCGCCATCCGGGAAGGTAAACACGCGCACGCCAAGCTGCTGCAGACGGGCAATCACCGCATCGTGGCGCGGCTTCGCCAGCAGCGTAACGGTCAGCTCTGCCAGCGGTTTCTTCAGAGCCTGCGCAATGCGCCGCAGGTTCTCTTCCAGCGGCAGATCGAGGTTGATAGCACCTTTGGCGCCGGGACCGACCACCAGTTTCTCCATGTACATATCCGGGGCGTGCAGGAAGGTGCCTTTGTCACCCACCGCCATCACCGCCAGCGCGTTGGCCTGGCCAAGCGCGGTCATGCGGGTACCTTCAATGGGATCGACGGCGATATCCACCGCATCGCCACGGCCAGTACCGACTTTCTCACCGATGTAGAGCATCGGCGCTTCATCTATTTCCCCTTCGCCAATCACGATCTGACCATCGATATCGACTTTATTGAGCATAATGCGCATCGCGTGTACCGCAGCGCCATCGGCTGCGTTCTTGTCGCCGCGCCCCAGCCACTTATAGCCAGCCAGTGCTGCCGCTTCGGTGACGCGGGAAAATTCAATCGCCAGTTCTCGTTTCATGACATGCCTTAAGGAAACAAATGAGGCGGGAAGTTTATCACAGGGAAGAGGGAGGGGAAGGAGGATGCCCGCGATCTGGCGACCGCGGGCAGGGGGAGTTACTTATCGTCAGCCTCTTCCCATGCCTGCGCACGGGCGACCGCTTTCTTCCAGCCTGCGTACAGCACGTTACGCTGGGTGGTTTCGATACTTGGGCGGAACTCACGTTCGATCACTGACTTGGCGCGCACTTCGTCCAGATCCTTCCAGAACCCGACCGCCAGGCCGGCCAGGTAAGCCGAGCCGAGCGCGGTGACTTCGCGCACTTCCGGGCGCTCAACGCGCGCGCCGAGAATATCGGACTGGAACTGCATCAGGAAGTTGTTGGCTACGGCACCCCCATCGACGCGCAGCGACTGCAGGCGGGTGTTGGCGTCGTTCTGCATCGCTTCCAGTACATCACGGGTCTGATAGGCAATCGACTCCAGGGTTGCGCGGATAATGTGGTTAGCGTTGGCACCGCGCGTCAGGCCGAAGATCGCACCACGGGCATACGGGTCCCAGTAGGGCGCGCCCAGACCGGTAAATGCAGGCACCATATACACGCCGTTGGTGTCGTTTACCTTGGTGGCGAAGTATTCGGAGTCGGTGGAGTCGTTAATCAGCTTCATCTCATCGCGCAGCCACTGAATGGATGCGCCACCGATAAACACGGCGCCTTCCAGCGCGTAGTTAACCTCGCCGCGCGGGCCGCAGGCGATGGTGGTCAGCAGGCCGTGGGTAGAGGTCACCGCTTCGGTACCGGTGTTCATCAGCATAAAGCAGCCGGTGCCGTAGGTGTTTTTCGCCATGCCCGGCTGTACGCACAGCTGGCCGTACAGTGCTGCCTGCTGGTCACCGGCGATACCGGCGATAGGAATACGCGTACCGCCTTTACCACCAATGTTGGTCTGGCCGTAAACTTCGGAGGAGGACTTCACTTCCGGCAGCATCTCACGCGGGATATCGAGGATCTCCAGCATGCGCTGATCCCACTCCAGCTTGTGAATGTTGAACATCATGGTGCGTGAGGCGTTGGTGTAGTCGGTAATGTGAACCCGTCCCTGCGTCATTTTCCATACCAGCCAGGAGTCGACGGTACCGAACAGCAGTTCGCCACGGCGCGCGCGCTCGCGTGAGCCCTCTACGTGGTCGAGGATCCACTTCACTTTGGTCCCGGAGAAGTACGGGTTAATCACCAGGCCCGTGGTATGACGGATGTACTCTTCCAGACCTTCGCGTTTCAGTTTGGCGCAGTAGTCGGCGGTACGCGGGTCCTGCCAGACGATAGCGTTGTAGATCGGCTTGCCGGTCTCTTTTTCCCAGACGATGGTGGTTTCGCGCTGGTTGGTGATACCAATGGCGGCAATCTCATCGGAGTTAATGTCTGCGTGTGCCAGCACTTCAACCAGCGTAGAGCTCTGCGATGCCCAGATATCCATTGGGTCATGCTCAACCCAGCCCGCTTTCGGGTAAATTTGCTGGAATTCACGCTGCGACACGGCGACGATGTTGGAATCGTGGTCCAGAATCACGGCACGGGAACTGGTGGTTCCCTGATCGAGCGCGACAATGTATTTTTTTTCTACGGTCATAATAATTTCCTGATGGTGTAGGCAGTTAGCAGGATTATGCTTTACGCTGTGCAGCGCGTGGCACCGGTTTTTCCTGTTTTTCAGCAACCTTGCCTGGCAGGTTGTTGGCAATCAGGGCGCGGTAACCAAAGGCACCGAGACTTGCGCCGACCAGTGGGCCAAAGATCGGAACAAGGAAATAAGGGATATCACGGGCGCCGGTTAAGGCAACATTACCCCAGCCAGCAACCCAGGCGAACAGTTTTGGTCCGAAATCACGTGCCGGGTTCAGTGCAAATCCGGTCAGTGGACCCATCGCACCACCGATAACGGCGATCAGCAGGCCAATCAGCAGCGGCGCCATTGGGCCACGCGGCAGGCCGTTGCCATCATCGGTCAGCGCCATAATCAGCCCCATCATCACCGCGGTGATCACCATCTCAACCAGGAAGGCCTGGCCGACGCCAATATGCGGGTTGGGATAGGTGGAGAAGATGCCCGCGAGGTCGAGGCTTTCAACGCTGCCGCGTACCATCTGATGCGTCTGTTCGTAGTCGAGGAATAAATTGTAGTAAAGACCGTAAACCAGTGCAGCAGAGCAAAACGCTCCGGCGACCTGCGCAAGGGTGTAGGGAATGACTTTACGGCCTTCGAAATTGGCGAATAACCACAGTGCGACGGTGACGGCAGGGTTGAGGTGCGCCCCGGAGATACCGGCGCTAAGGTAGACCGCCATTGAAACGGCAATACCCCAGATGATGCTGATTTCCCACTGGCCAAAACTGGCACCGGCGAGTTTCATAGCTGCGACACAGCCAGCACCAAAGAAGATGATCGTAGCAGTACCAAGGAACTCGGCGATGCACTGCCCTTTAAGTGTGCTTGTATGACTCATGATGAAATTCCTGAAGGCGAGGTTAAATGTTTACCATCTTAGTTTTGCTTCATCCGTGAACCACCCAAATCTTATGTAGGGCTGTTGTGAATTTATCGTTAACGAGCATAAACGAGAAATAGCGAAATCAAAAATTGTGTAGCGCGTCATAAAAATGAGCGTTTTCGCGTCTTTTTCCTTTCCAGAAACGCCTGGATGCGCGTTTGATCGCGCGTGAAATGCGCAAATTATTAACCCTGACCTTACATTTTCCCCGGTGAGTTGTTGCATAAACCAGGTCTAGACCGAAAATTGTTACAGACTGCGCCCCGTGCGGGTTCGCTGCTGGACTTGGGGTGCCGCTCTACTTACAATCGGGGCATCGTTGTTATCCGCGGAATGCCGGTTCATTCCTCACCCCTGCGGCTAGCATCATCAACGCCCTGCGAATAGGAGAGGTTAAGAAATGTCATTTGAAGTGTTTGAGAAACTGGAAGCGAAAGTGCAGCAGGCGATTGATACCATCACGCTGTTGCAGATGGAAATCGAAGAGCTTAAAGAGCAGAACGGTAATCTGAACCAGCAGGTTCAGCAGGCGTCGGGTAATACTGATGCGCTGGTGCGCGAAAACCAGCACCTGAAGGAAGAGCAGCATGTGTGGCAGGAACGTCTGCGTGCACTGCTGGGAAAAATGGAAGAGGTGTAATGCTGCTCCCTCGTTAAAACAGAGAGCTGTAGAGAGAAACGGGTGCCGCAGGCACCCGTTTTCGCTTATTCGATATCGAGCGGGTCTTCCGAGAGGATCATACCGGTATTATCAGCGTACAGATGGTCACCGGAGAAGAAGGTGACGCCGCCGAAGTTAACCCGCACGTCGCTTTCACCAATGCCTTCACCCGCTGCACCCGCCGGGATCGCCGCAATCGCCTGAATGCCGATATCCAGCTCTTCCAGATCGTCTACCTGGCGCACTGAGCCGTACACCACGATGCCTTCCCACTCGTTTTCCACTGCCAGCCTTGCGAGAGCGGCATCAACCAGCGCCCGGCGTACCGAGCCGCCGCCATCAACCAGCAGAATGCGGCCACGACCGTTTTCCTCCAGCAAATCATAGAGCAGACCGTTGTCCTCGAAACATTTTACCGTGATGATTTGCCCGCCAAACGAGGTGCGCCCACCAAAGTTTGAGAAGAGCGGTTCAACGACATTCACGTCCTCGTGATAGATGTCGCACAGTTCTGAAGTATCGTATTTCATAGGGTTTTCGTCTGTTTGCTACAGGGGGGGTAAGTATATCGCTTAAACCCGGCTGTTGGCAAAATCATCAATTGTTAAAAATTGCGATGGGTCAAGCACATCGCAATTAGCTGAGCAGCAATCCAACGGCAAACAGCACGTTCACCAGCAGGGCCATTTTCACCGTTTTTTCCAGCATCGGGCGCATCGCTGCGGGGCTGGTTTCGCGCAGCACCCTGCTGCCCTGCTGCCACAACAGCGGGACGCTCAGCAGGAACAGCCAGCCGGCGGGATGGGGATTATATCGCAGCGTGAAGCATGCCAGGCAGAGTGAGGCTGCGGCGAGCAGTAGCCGGTGGTAGTGCCGCGCCCGCAGCGGGCCCAGGCGCACGGCCAGGGTGAATTTACCGTTCAGCCGGTCGCTGTCAATATCGCGCAGGTTGTTGATATTCAGCACTGCGGTCGCCAGCAGCCCGCAGGCGCTGGCAGGCAGCAGCGGCAGCATGCTGAGCTGGTGGGTTTGCAGATACCAGCTACCGATCACCCCCAGCCAGCCAAAAAATATCATCACGGAGAGATCGCCAAGGCCCAGGTAGCCATAAGGCTTGCGCCCGACGGTATAGGCGATCGCCGCAACGATCGCCAGCGCGCCCAGGGCAAGGAAGCCCAGCATATCGCTGAGCGAGCGGCAGGCGCGTGACAGCAGTACGATGCCGCTCGCCATCGTCAGCAGCACGGTGAAGACCAGCGCAATACGCATCTGGTAGCGGCTAATGGCCCCTTTCTGCATCCCGCGCAGCGGCCCAATGCGATCGGCACTGTCACTGCCTTTCCCGGTATCCCCGTAATCATTGGCGAGATTAGAGAGGGTCTGCAGCAGTACGGTGGTCAGCAGCGCCAGCAGCGCGGTGGTGAGGTCGAAGTGCCCCTGCCACCACGCCAGCGCACTGCCAGTAATGATGGAGGCGCAGGCCAGCGGCAGCGTGCGCAGGCGCAAACTCTCCAGCCAGGCCTGTGGCTGACTGATTAAGGGGGCCAGTTGGCTGTTTTCCATAGGGGGTTGCGCCTCCGATCCGCGACAGGTCGAGTCCGGCGAATGCCAGAGCGGGTTCAGCGAGCAGTTTACGCGCGACGGCGCCGGGAAGTGTTAATCCAGGTCAAGGCGCAGGCAGGATAAAAAAATCCCGGCAGGTGCCGGGATGAGGGGAGCAGGGATTACAGGATAAAGCGGCTGAGGTCTTCGTCGGCCACCAGTTCATCCAGGTGCTTGCTGACGTACTCGGCATCGATAGTGAACGATTGCCCGGTCAGGTCGCTGGCGTCATAGGAGATCTCCTCCATCAGACGCTCCAGCACGGTGTGCAGGCGGCGCGCACCGATGTTCTCAGCGGTTTCATTAACCTGCCACGCGGCGGCGGCGATTTTGCTGATGCCGTCTTCGGTGAAGTTAATCTCTACACCTTCGGTATTCATCAGCGCTTTATACTGCACGGTGATTGAGGCGCTTGGCTCGGTGAGGATACGCTCGAAATCGTGCGTGGTCAGCGCCTGCAGCTCAACGCGGATTGGCAGACGGCCCTGCAGCTCAGGGATCAGGTCAGACGGGCTGGCCACCTGGAATGCGCCGGAGGCGATAAACAGAATATGGTCAGTTTTCACCATGCCGTGCTTGGTCGATACGGTACAGCCTTCTACCAGCGGCAGCAGGTCGCGCTGTACGCCTTCGCGAGAGACGTCCGGGCCGGAGGATTCGCCGCGCTTACAGACTTTATCGATCTCATCAATAAACACGATACCGTGCTGCTCGACCGCATCGATGGCTTCCTGCTTCAGCTCTTCCGGGTTGACCAGCTTCGCCGCTTCTTCTTCAATCAGCAGCTTCATCGCCTCTTTGATTTTCAGCTTGCGCGGTTTCTGCTTCTGGCCGCCGAGGTTCTGGAACATCGACTGCAGCTGGCTGGTCATCTCCTCCATACCAGGAGGCGCCATGATCTCCACGCCATTGGCGGAGACGGCGGCCAGGTCGATTTCAATCTCTTTGTCATCCAGCTGGCCTTCGCGCAGCTTTTTGCGGAATGACTGGCGAGCAGCAGACGGTTCCGCCGACGTTTCGTTCTGGCCCCAGTTGTTTTTAGCCGGTGGGATCAGCACGTCAAGAATACGCTCTTCCGCCATCTCTTCGGCGCGGTAGCGGTTTTTCTCAATAGCCTGAGAACGCACCATTTTCAGCGCAGAGTCAGTCAAATCGCGGATAATTGAATCCACTTCTTTACCGACATAGCCGACTTCAGTGAACTTGGTGGCTTCAACCTTGATGAACGGCGCGTTAGCCAGCTTCGCCAGGCGGCGGGCAATTTCGGTTTTACCGACGCCGGTCGGGCCGATCATCAGAATGTTTTTTGGGGTCACTTCATGACGCAGCTCTTCATCAAGCTGCATGCGGCGCCAGCGGTTACGCAGGGCGATAGCCACGGCACGCTTTGCGCCATCCTGGCCGATGATAAATCTGTTGAGTTCGCTGACAATCTCGCGCGGAGTCATAGCAGACATAAATTAGGATCCTTACGCTTTAGACGGTAGTGATTCGATGGTGAGATTGTGGTTGGTATAGATGCAGATATCGCCTGCAATACCGAGCGCTTTTTCCACAATATCCTGCGCGCCGATGTCGGTGTTTTCCAGCAGCGCACGGGCTGCTGCCTGAGCGTAAGGACCGCCCGAACCGATGGCAATGAGGTCGTTTTCTGGCTGGATAACGTCACCGTTGCCGGTAATGATCAGCGAGGCGTTTTCGTCGGCCACGGCCAGCAGCGCTTCGAGCTTGCGCAGCATACGGTCGGTGCGCCAGTCTTTTGCCAGCTCAACGGCCGCTTTCACCAGGTGACCCTGGTGCATTTCCAGTTTGCGTTCAAAAAGTTCAAACAGGGTGAAGGCATCTGCAGTACCGCCAGCAAAACCGGCAATGACTTTGTCATTGTAGAGACGACGCACTTTTTTGACGTTGCCTTTCATTACGGTATTGCCGAGGGTAGCCTGGCCATCACCGCCAATTACTACCTGGCCGTTGCGTCGTACACTTACTATTGTTGTCACGGGCAGACCCCTTGTTGCAGTCGGAAGATGACCCCGCACGCTTTGTGCGGGGCACTGATGCAATCAGATATGGGGCGAGATTAGAGGGTTTCAACCCCCCACAGAGAGAGGAATACAATTTGAGTGGCCGGAACCGCGCAGGCGTTTCAGGGTACTGTCGGCTCCGCTGCGGTTGTTATACGGACCAATCACCACGCGATTCCAGCCGCCGCCGGTAGTGATGCGGCTTTCAAAACCTTCGAAGGCCAGCTGGGCGCGGATGGATTCCGCCTGGTCGGTCCCTTTGAACGATCCACACTGCACCATCCAGCGCTGACCGTTGGTTTTTTCGGCCTCTTTCGGCTTAGTTTCCACTTTCGGCGCGGCGGCGGCAGTTTCCTGCTTCGGCTGCTGGCGCACCGGCTCACGCGTGACCGGCGTGATGGGTGCCGGGCGCGGCGTGGCGGGCTGCTGTGCCTGCTGCGGCTGAGTGCGCACCGGCTGCTGAGTTTGCTGTTGTGGCATGCGCGACTGCTGCTGCAGCTGGGTTTGCTGCTGCTGGCGCTGTAGCGTCTGCTGGCGCTGCGCCGGAGTTTGCTCATTCCACGGCACTTCGTTGAGCTGGGTTGGCTGCTGGCGCATATCGGCCTGCATCTGGTCCAGCAGCTGGCGCTGTTCGTCGGTTAACTGCGTTTGCGAGTGCGCTTCGCCGCCGGAGGTTGGCTCGGTCGGCGTCGGGACACCGAGCTGACGATTTTCCAGCTCTTTGATATAGCGCCAGCGCTCTTCCGGCTTCGGCGGCAGGCCGTTGCCGGTGGCTTTATGATCGGGGATCACCGGCACATCTTCTTTTTTATGATGTGCAATAAACCACAGCCCACCAATAAAGGTGACCAGAACGGCAACTGCCAGCACTACCATGATTTTTGATACACCGGATCCACTGCTGCGCTTCTTGCTGCGACTGTTGGTCTTTTTGCGACGCGTCCCTGTCGAACGCCCGCGGCCTACATAATCTTTTTGTGCCACTATCGTTCCGCTAATAATCAATGAAGGTAAGGCCGGGCAGAAAGCAGGGGGGTCGGGCGCCCGGTTATAGCCCGCCATGTTACTCAAGGGTCGGAAGTTTGACCAGCAGCGATATGTCTAAGAATATGCTGATTCTACTCCCGCCGCACCAGGGTTACGCCTCATCGCGCAGTGAGGGGGCGGTGCTGCCGCGAATTTTCAGCTCAAAATCCAGCAGGCGCGAGCCATTGCTCACCATTCTGCCCTGTAACTGCTCCAGCAATAGTAGCATTGCCTCACGACCAATGTTGAAGCGTGGCTGCGCGACGGTAGTGAGCTGCGGGTCGCTGTAGCGCGACAGTTCGATATCATCAAAGCCAATCAGAGAAATATCCTGCGGCACGCGCAGGCCCATCGTTTTCGCCTGCGCCATGGCGCCAAGCGCAATAATATCGCTGTGGCAGAACAGCGCGTCGGGCGGTTTCGGCAGGCTCATCAGATGTTTCATCGCCTGTGAACCCGCGTCGAAACTGAATTCACCGCGCACGATATATTGCGGATCGACCGGGATGCCGTGACGGCGCAGCGCCTGGATGTAGCCCTGCAGGCGATACTGGCAGAGCGGCATATCATCCGGCCCGGCTATGCAGGCGATACGGCGATGGCCAAGTTTTTGCAGATGGTTGACGGCTTCAAAGGCGGCGGTAAGGTTGTCGATATGTACCGTTGGCAGCTCCAGCTCCGGGGCGAACTCGTTGGCCATCACCATCGGCGGCAGGTTGCGCTGCTCCTCGACGCCCGTTTCAAACGGCACGTTGGAACCGAGCAGCACCATGCCGTCAATCTGCCGGGTCAGCATCAGGTTAAGGAAGGATTTTTCCTGCTGATTCTGGTGTGCGCAGTCGCCAATCAGCACCAGATAGCCTTCGGAAGCCGCCACGACTTCGATGCCGCGAATGATTTCACTAAAGAACGGGTCGCAGATGTCCGGTACGATCACCAGTACAGTACGTGACTCGCTACGTCGCGAACTGCGCGTCATTGAGTGGGGGGAGTAACCCACGGCGATCACTGCCTGTTCTACTTTATAACGCGTCGCCGCAGAGACCTTTTCCGGATTCATCAGCGCGCGGGAGACGGTTGCCGTCGATACGCCTGCGTGTTCAGCCACGTCCTTCATGGTCGCTGCTGTTGTCTCTTGATTGTGCCCCAACGCTTTTCTCCTCACGCCAGCCTGAGCTGACCTGACCAACTGATGACGATTTTTTATGGCAATAATGACGTTTACCGCGAGCCGAGCGGATAACTCCGCATTCTTAACAGATCTAACGACGTGCTGTTACTTAATTTGCATAAAAATTGTGACTTGTGCGACTTTTTTCGATCTGCCGCATAACTTTGCCACGCAACCGGTTACGTTCTCAGCTTTCGCTCGGGTCGATATCCAGCGTCCATTTGACTTTGCGCGCTTGCGGCAGGGTGTTAATCAGCGGCAGGCTGGATTTGATTAGCCGCTGCAATACGGCGCGGGAAGGGTGTTGTAACAGCAGCTGCCAGCGGTAGCGACCGCTGCGTTTTGCCTGCAGTGCCGGCACCGGACCCATGACCCAGAACGATTCATCATTCAGCGGGCTGGCTTCCAGCAGGTTACGCAGCTGCTGCAGGAACAGGCTGGCCTGCTGATTATCGTGGTCTTCAGCACGGAACAGCGCGTGGCTGGTAAATGGCGGCAGGAACACGCTGCTGCGCTCGCTCAGCGCCTGATGGGCAAAGGCATCGTAGCCCTGATGCAGCAGGGTTTGCAGCAGCGGGTGCTCAGGGTGGTGGGTCTGCAACAGCACCTCCCCCTGCTTGCCTGCGCGCCCGGCACGGCCAGCGACCTGCACGTAAAGCTGGGCGAAGCGCTCCGCCGAGCGGAAATCGGCGGAAAACAGCGCGCCGTCGACGTCAAGCAGCGACACCAGCGTAACGTCCGGGAAGTGGTGGCCTTTCGCCAGCATCTGGGTGCCGACCAGAATACGCGCACCGCCGCGGTGCACCTCCGCCAGCTGCTGCTCCAGCGCGCCTTTACGACTGGTGGTGTCGCGGTCGATACGCGTCAGCGGCACGTCGGGGAACAGCGCCCCGATATTATGCTCCAGCTGTTCCGTGCCTAATCCGACCGGCACCAGATGGGTGGAGCCGCACTGTGGGCACTGATGCGGCACCGGGCGCTGGCTGTCGCAGTGGTGGCAGCGCAGCTGGCGCTGATGCTGGTGAAGAGTGTAATAGCGATCGCAGCGCTGGCATTCAGCTATCCAGCCGCACTCGTGGCACAGCAGGGTGGGGGAAAAGCCGCGCCGGTTGAGGAACAGCAGCACCTGATTATCCGCTTTCAGATGCTGGCCGATTTTTTTGATCAGCATCGGTGACAGCCCACCCTGCAGCTTCACGCCCTTCAGGTCGACCAGTAGCTGAGTGGCTTTGGTGGCGTTCCCGGCGCGCTTGCTGAGGCTGAGCTGGCGATATTTCCCCAGCTGAACGTTATGCAGGGTTTCCAGTGCCGGGGTGGCGGAACCCATCACAATCGGAATATTTTCCTGACGCGCGCGAAATACCGCCAGGTCACGGGCATGGTAGCGCCAGCCCTCCTGCTGCTTATAGGAGCTGTCGTGCTCCTCATCAATAATGATTGCGCCGAGGCGGGCAAACGGCGTGAACAGCGATGAGCGGGTGCCGATGACGATCGCCGTTTCGCCGCTGCGCGCGCGCAGCCAGACGGCCAGGCGCTCGCTGTCATTTAAGCCGGAGTGCAGCACGTCGACCGGGGCATTAAAGCGCTCGCGAAAGCGGGCAATAGTCTGGGGCGTCAGGCCGATTTCCGGCACCATCACCAGCGCCTGGCGGCCGCTGGCCAGAATATTTTCCAGCATGCTGAGGTAGACTTCGGTTTTGCCGGAGCCGGTGATGCCTGCCAGCAGCCACGCGGAGAAGCAGTCGTCGGCGCTGCGAATCGCCCCGACCGCCGTGGCCTGCTCGGTATTCAGGCGCAGGCGCTCGCCATTGACGGCATAGCCGGTGCGCCAGTCCTCGCGGGCACGCTGCTGCGGACGCAGTTCACACAGCCCTTTGGCACGCAGCGCCTGTAGCGTTGCTTCGGTGATGTCGTGCTGGCTGACTTCGTGACGATACAGCGGGCGGTTGCGCAGGGCGGCCAGTGCCTGCTGCTGTTTTGGCGCGCGCTTCAGGCTTTCCGGCGCGGTGGCCTTGCCTTCTTCGGTCATCACCCACTGCCACAGCGGCGCTTCTTCCGCCGCTTTACCCTGGCGCAGCAGCACCGGCATGGCGTGGAACAGCACCTCTCCCAGCGGAAAGTGATAGTAGTCGGCCGCCCACAGCAGGATGCGCCACAGCGAAGCCGGGTAGAGCGATTCGCTGTCCAGCACCTCTATGACGTTCTTCATCTGGTCGAGCGGGAAGTCGCTCTGCTCGACAATCGCCACCACCACGCCGGTTGCTTTACGCTTGCCGAACGGCACGGTCACTCGCCCACCCACCACGGCGTGGCTGATAAGGTGAGGTGGCAACAGATAGTCAAAGTTGCGGGCAAGCGGAACGGGTAGCGCGACCTGAACAACGGGCATGAATTCATCCGGGTGAAAAATTAAGCCAGTTAGTGTACACTGAGTCTTCCTCAATGTGCGGATCCGATTGCGGTGTGTGGTTAATTTCTGTATAGTTCGCCGCCGTTGGTACGGCATTTTGGTATCAACTTCACTTGAAACATTAATCTTCGTGTGGTGCCGGTGCAGGAGTTATCCTGGCGCGGGAGAGCGACACGGCCTTAACTGAGGTTTTCCCATGAAAAAAGGTATTCACCCTAATTACGCTGAAGTTACTGCTAAATGTTCTTGCGGTAACGAAATCAAAACCCGCTCTACCGTGGGTCACGACCTGAACCTGGACGTGTGTGGTAACTGCCACCCGTTCTACACTGGCAAGCAGCGTGATGTTGCTACCGGTGGTCGTGTTGACCGCTTCAACAAGCGTTTCAGCATCCCAGGCGCTAAATAAGCACCCGGTAAGATGTAAGAAAAAACCCAGCTTCGGCTGGGTTTTTTTGTGCCTGAAGCTTGAGATTGATAATTTTATATCTTCATTTGGGAAATTATATAGACACCATTTTAAAAATAAATAATATAAATCAACGAACTGTAAAAGAATGTGAGCTTATAATAAAGTTCCCCTCGCAGTAATTTCCAGATATTTTGAAAACAAAATTTGCAAATTAAAATAGTGTGATGTATTTATTTCAGTGTGCCTGGAGGATGTTATTCAGGTGAAGCGGACGATCCCTGTAGCCGAAAACAGCTATCACTCGCTGCTAGTTTGGGCGGGTCATAAGGAGAATGAATTGAAACT
The DNA here is from genome assembly GCF_024169515.1 of Erwinia aphidicola. Classification (NCBI taxonomy): domain Bacteria; kingdom Pseudomonadati; phylum Pseudomonadota; class Gammaproteobacteria; order Enterobacterales; family Erwiniaceae; genus Erwinia; species Erwinia aphidicola. The sequence goes on from NZ_JAMKCQ010000001.1 coordinate 1,880,886, forward strand.
CTTTTTTTTAAAAAACCTGATATTATTATTATCAATGATGACTGGATTTTTGTTTCTCAGCGGCGCGGGCATCTCTCCGCAATTTTTCGTCTATACACCCTCCGCTGAAGTTTCGGAATTCGTCATAACTATCAGTGTATTAGTGTCTTTTTCTTTGCTGGGTCGTAAAATAACTCACTTATTATTTAAATCTGAATAAATCAGCGGCTGGTGATTTGTTATACCTGAACAGGCATTGGCTCTTATCCTTTTTTTATGGTGGTGAAATTAACGCCCCTACGCTGACTGCTGAATTTACAAAACTATCTCATATTGTGCGGGCTCCTGTTTATAATGAAACTGCAATCAGGAGGGGCAGTTTGAATCACTAACGGTATTCTTTCGAGCCAGGCTTCGCGCAACAGTTTTAACCTCCGTGGTCATCTCCGTTTTATCTGCTCAGTATTCCGATTTTATACTCTACAGGCTTCAATGAACTGAGTTGCTATAAAGAGTAAACATTATCTTTGAGCAGGCGGAGCATACGGTAGCAAACGACAACGTGCCGTTAAGCGGATAGGGTCGAAGAGGGGTAAAGGGGGGTACAGACACCATCGTGGCTATCTGGCAATCCGGTTAAGCCGGGCACCCAATACTGAATCAGGTGCCCGACCGGATAACCGAATGACTTGCAGGCGCTTAGTATTCCCAGGTATCGGGATCGACGCCCATTTCCCGCATGATGGCTTTCGCTTCTTCGGGAATTTCGTCGCTGCGCTCTTTCCGCAGGTCGACATCATCCGGCAGTGGCTGTCCGGTAAACGCATGCAGAAACGCCTCGCACAGCAGTTCGCTGTTGGTGGCGTGACGCAAGTTATTAACCTGACGGCGCGTGCGCTCATCGGTCAAAATCTTCAGAACCTTCAGCGGGATGGATACCGTGATTTTTTTGACCTGCTCGCTCTTCTTACCGTGTTCAGCGTAAGGGCTGATATATTCGCCGTTCCACTCAGCCATGGGCTACCTTAATCAATTAAATTGGAAATGCCGAAATTCGGCTAATTATGCCCGAAGTTTGTCGCCATCACATAGAGATGGCACAACTTTCTCTGGGGGATATCGACATAATTCTAACGGTTATTGCCGCATTGCTCAATCTATACGCAAAGACATTTAGATGTCCAGATGTATTGACGTCTATACTCACCCGCTTTACTCTATAACACTTCTCTTATTATCCAGCAGGAACTTGTGCACCATGACGCGTAAACAGGCAACCATCGCAGTACGCAGCGGTTTGAATGATGACGAGCAATATGGCTGCGTTGTCCCCCCGATCCACCTTTCCAGCACCTATAACTTTACCGATTTCAACGAGCCGCGTGCGCATGACTACTCGCGGCGCGGCAACCCGACCCGCGATGTGGTGCAGCGTGCGCTGGCGGAGCTGGAAGGCGGTGCCGGGGCGGTGATGACCAATACCGGGATGTCGGCGATCCACCTGGTGTGTACCGTGTTCCTGAAGCCGGGTGACCTGCTGGTCGCTCCGCACGATTGCTACGGCGGCAGCTACCGCCTGTTCGACAGCCTGAGCAAGCGCGGCGCGTATCGCGTGAAGTTTGTCGACCAGGGTGACGAAGCGGCGCTGCAGGCGGCGCTGGATGAGAAGCCAAAGCTGGTGCTGATTGAAAGCCCTAGCAACCCGCTGCTGCGCGTGGTGGATATTGCCGCTATCTGTCAGGCTGCCTCTGCGGCGGGCGCGATTAGCGTGGTGGATAACACCTTCCTCAGCCCGGCATTGCAGAGCCCGCTGGCGCTGGGTGCGGATCTGGTGATCCACTCCTGTACCAAATACCTGAATGGCCACTCGGATGTGGTGGCAGGCGCGGTCATTGCGAAAGATCCGCAGCACGTGACCGAACTCGCCTGGTGGGCCAACAATATTGGCGTCACCGGAGCGGCTTTTGACAGCTATCTGCTGCTGCGCGGTCTGCGCACTCTGGCACCGCGCATGGCAGCCGCACAGCGTAATGCGCTGGCGATTGTTGATTATCTGAAGCAACAACCGCTGGTGAAAAAGTTGTATCATCCGTCACTGCCGGAAAATGCAGGCCATCAGTTTGCGGTACGTCAGCAAAAAGGTTTCGGCGCGATGTTAAGTTTTGAGTTTGACGGTGACGAAGCCACGCTGCGTCGTTTCCTGAAAGCGCTGGAATTATTTACCCTGGCGGAATCGCTGGGCGGCGTGGAAAGCTTGATTTCCCACACGGCTACCATGACCCATGCGGGCATGTCGGCAGAGGCGCGTGCGGCGGCAGGCATTTCCGAAACGCTGCTGCGTATCTCGGTGGGAATTGAAGATCACGAAGATTTAATCGCCGATCTGGATAATGCATTCCAGGTAGCGGCCAAGAGGTAAGCATGAGTTATTCAGCAGTGGCAGGGGCGTTGGGGACACGGCAGTTGCATAAATTTGGTGGCAGTAGTCTGGCCGATGCCAAATGCTACCAGCGCGTTGCCGGGATTATGGCGGAGTACAGCCAGCCGGGCGACCTGATGGTGGTCTCGGCAGCGGGCAGCACCACTAATCAGCTGATCAGCTGGCTGAAGCTTAGCCAGAGCGACCGGTTATCTGCGCATCAGGTGCAGCAGGCGCTGCGTCGCTATCAGAGCGAACTGATTAGCAGCCTGCTGCCGCCCGAGACGGCTGCCCCGATGATTGCTGAATTTATTCATGATCTGGAAAAACTGGCCGCGCTGCTGGACGGTCCCATCACCGAGGCGGTTTATGCTGAAGTGGTGGGGCACGGTGAGATCTGGTCGGCGCGCCTGATGGCTGCCGTCCTTGCCCGGCGTGATATCGACGCCAGCTGGCTGGATGCACGCCAGTTCCTGCGCGCTGAACGTGGCGCACAGCCGCAGGTGGATGAAGAGAAATCCGCCCCGCTGCTGCAACAGCTGATGGCGCCACGCGCAGCGCAGCGCCTGGTCGTTACCGGATTTATCTGCGCCAATGACGCCGGAGAAACGGTGCTGTTGGGGCGCAACGGCAGTGACTACTCCGCCACGCAGATCGGTGCGCTGGCGGGCGTGTCGCGCGTCACCATCTGGAGCGATGTCGCCGGGGTTTACAGCGCGGACCCACGCAAAGTGAAAGATGCCTGCCTGCTGCCGCTGCTGCGCCTGGATGAAGCCAGCGAGCTGGCGCGCCTTGCTGCCCCGGTGCTGCACACCCGCACGCTGCAGCCGGTTTCCGGCAGCGATATCGATCTACAGCTGCGCTGCAGCTATACGCCAGACGAAGGCTCTACCCGCATTGAACGCGTGCTGGCTTCCGGCACCGGCGCACGTATTGTTACCAGCCACGATGATGTCTGCCTGATTGAGTTCCAGGTCCCGGCGCAGCATGATTTTGCCGCGATGCACAAAGAGATCGACCATTTACTGAAGCGCGCGCAGATGCGCCCGCTGGCAACCGGCGTGCATCCTGACCGTAATCTGCTGCAGCTCTGCTACACCTCGGAAGTGGTGAACAGCGCGCTGACCCTGCTGGAGGATTCGGCGCTGCCGGGTCGTTTACAGCTGCGCGATGGCATGGCAATGGTGGCGATGGTCGGCGCAGGCGTCTGCCGTAACCCGCTGCACAGCCACCGTTTCTGGCAGCAGATGAAAGATCAGCCGGTGGAGTTTATCTGCCAGTCGCAGGAGGGCATCAGCCTGGTGGCGGTGCTGCGCGTGGGGCCAACCGAACATCTGATCCGTGGTCTGCACCAGACGCTGTTCCGCGCTGAGAAGCAGATTGGCCTGGTGCTGTTTGGCAAAGGCAATATCGGTTCACGCTGGCTGGAGCTGTTCGCGCGCGAGCAGAAGACCCTTTCTGCGCGCACCGGTTTTGAATATATCCTGGCCGGGGTGGTCGACAGCCGCCGCAGCCTGCTGAGCTATGACGGTCTGGATGCCAGCCGCGCGCTGGCGTTCTTCGAGGATGAAGCGGTTGAGCAGGATCAGGAATCGCTGTTCCTGTGGATGCGCGAGCACCCGTTTGATGACCTGGTGGTGCTGGATGTGACCGCCAGCGAAACCCTTGCCGCGCAGTACCTCGATTTCGCCAGCTACGGTTTCCACGTGATTGGCGCGAACAAAGTGGCGGGGGCGGCAACCAGCGGCAGCTATCGCCAGATCCGTGATGCCTTCGCTAAAACCGGGCGTCACTGGCTGTATAACGCGACCGTCGGTGCCGGACTGCCGGTTAACCACACCGTGCGCGACCTGCGCGAAAGCGGCGACAGCATTCTGTCGATCAGCGGCGTCTTCTCCGGAACGCTCTCCTGGCTGTTTCTGCAGTTTGACGGCACCGTGCCGTTTACCGAGCTGGTGGATCAGGCCTGGCAGCAGGGGTTGACGGAACCCGATCCGCGCGTCGATCTCTCCGGCCAGGACGTGATGCGCAAGCTGGTGATCCTCGCGCGTGAAGCGGGCTATGACATCGAACCCGATCAGGTGCGCGTCGAGTCGCTGGTGCCTGCCAGCTATCAGTCCGGCTCGGTGGATGACTTCTTTGAGAATGCCGATGAGCTGAATGAGCAGATGGTGCAGCGCTTTGAAGCGGCGCAGGAGCTGGGGCTGGTGCTGCGCCACGTGGCGCGTTTCGATGCCAACGGTAAAGCGCGTGTCGGCGTGGAAGCGGTGCGCCCCGATCATCCGCTGGCGGCGCTGCTGCCGTGCGATAACGTCTTCGCCATTGAGAGCCGCTGGTATCGCGATAATCCGCTGGTGATCCGCGGCCCGGGCGCCGGGCGCGATGTTACTGCCGGGGCAATCCAGTCTGACCTGAATCGCCTGGCACAGCTGCTGTAATCCCTTCCTGATTTGGGCCAGGCATGCCTGGCCCCTACACCATCTCTGCTGATTTGGGCCAGACATGCCAGGCACCTACACCTTCTCTGCATGCCTGGCCCCTGCACAATCTCTGTATGAATTTCCCTCACCTTTATTGCGTATCTGTCAGCGCAGGTCGTGATTTTTCTGTTGACTGACCAGGCAAATTCCGTCATTTTGAATGTCTGGACGTCTAAACGGATAGACGTGTGACGGCGAAGAAATAAGCCAAAGCGATCGATGAGGTAAGCGGGTATGAGTTTTTTCCATGCAAATCAGCGCGAAGCACTGAATCAGAGTCTGGCCGAGATTAACGGGCAGATTAATGTCTCATTCGAGTTCTTTCCGCCGCGCACCAGTGAAATGGAAGAGACCCTGTGGAGCTCTATCGATCGCCTCAGCAGCCTGAAGCCGAAATTCGTTTCGGTGACTTATGGGGCCAATTCCGGCGAGCGCGACCGAACGCACAGCATCATTAAAGGCATTAAAGACCGCACCGGTCTGGAAGCCGCCCCGCACCTGACCTGCATCGATGCCAGCCGCGATGAGCTGCGCAATATTGCTCAGGATTACTGGAACAATGGGATTCGCCATATCGTCGCGCTGCGCGGTGACCTGCCGCCTGGCGCTGGCAAGCCCGAAATGTACGGGGCGGATCTGGTTGCGCTGCTGAAAGAGGTGGGTGATTTCGATATTTCCGTGGCGGCTTACCCGGAGGTGCATCCGGAGGCGAAAAGCGCCCAGGCGGATCTGATTAACCTCAAGCGTAAAATCGATGCGGGCGCCAACCGTGCCATCACCCAGTTCTTCTTCGATGTGGAGAGCTATCTGCGCTTTCGCGACCGCTGCGTGTCGACCGGCATTGATGTCGAGATCGTGCCTGGCATCCTGCCGGTATCGAACTTCAGGCAGCTGCAGCGTTTCGCCGCCATGACGAACGTGCGCGTACCGGGCTGGATGACCAGCATGTTTGAAGGGCTGGATAACGACCCGGAAACCCGCAAAATGGTCGGTGCCAACGTGGCGATGGATATGGTGAAGATCCTCAGCCGCGAAGGGGTGAAAGACTTCCATTTCTATACCCTGAACCGCGCCGAACTGAGCTACGCCATCTGCCACACGCTGGGCGTGCGCCCGGAAACGGTGGTAAATGCCTGAGGTTTAAACGTTTCAGGGCGGACCGAAAAAGAAGGTCCGCCCCTACGGTTTTGTAGGGGCCGATCATTTTTTCCGATCGGCCCGTGCCGACGATTTCCACAGGTCGTGATGACGATCATTTTTTCCGATCGGCCCGTGCCGACGATTTCCACAGGTCGTGATGACGATCATTTTTTCCGATCGGCCCGTGCCGATGATTTCCACCGGCCACGATGACGATGATTTTTTTCGATCGGCCCGCGTTACCGGATTAACCGGTATTGCGCATCCCCGCCGCCACCCCGGCGATAGTGACCATCAGCGCCTGCTCGACGCGGGCATCCGGCTCGCCGCCTTCTGCTTCCTGCTGGCGTGAACGGTGCAGCAGCTCTGCCTGCAGCACGTTCAGCGGGTCGGTATAGACGTTACGCAGCGCAATCGACTCGGCAATCCACGGCTGGTCGGCCATCAGATGCGAGTCATTGGCGATGGTCAGCACCGCTTTAATATCGGAATCCAGCTGGTCGCGCAGCTGTTTACCCAGCGACCACAGGGATTTGTCGACCAGGCGCTGATCGTAATATTCCGCCAGCCACAGGTCAGCCTTCGAGAACACCATTTCCAGCATCCCGAGGCGAGTAGAGAAGAACGGCCAGTCGCGACACATGGCTTCCAGCGTTGCCTGGTGGCCATCTTCCATTGCTTTCTGCAGGCCGGCACCGGCACCCAGCCAGGCGGGCAGCATCAGGCGGTTCTGCGTCCAGGCGAAGATCCACGGGATAGCACGCAGCGACTCGACGCCGCCGGTCGGACGGCGCTTGGCAGGGCGTGAACCCAGCGGCAGCTTGGCCAGCTCCAGCTCCGGCGTTGCCGAGCGGAAGTACGGCACGAAGTCCGCATGCTCGCGCACGTAGCCGCGGTACATGTTGCAGGAGACATCGGACAGCTGGTCCATGATCTCGCGCCACTCCGCTTTTGGCTCCGGCGGCGGCAGCAGGTTGGCTTCGAGGATCGCCCCGGTGTAGAGCGACAGGCTGCTGATGGTCACTTCCGGCAGGCCGTACTTAAAGCGGATCATCTCGCCCTGCTCGGTGACGCGCAGGCCGCCCTTCAGGCTGCCCGGAGGCTGTGACAGCAGCGCGGCGTGTGCCGGTGCGCCGCCACGGCCGATAGAACCGCCGCGCCCGTGGAACAGCGTCAGGGTGATACCGGCCTTCTCGCAGGTTTTGATCAGCGCATCCTGAGCCTGATACTGCGCCCAGCTGGCTGCCATCACCCCGGCATCTTTCGCCGAGTCGGAATAGCCAATCATCACCATCTGTTTGCCCTGAATCAGGCCGCGATACCAGTCGATATTCAGCAGCTGGCTCATCACGTCGTTGGCGTTGTTCAGGTCATCGAGGGTTTCAAACAGCGGCGCTACCGGCATCGCGTAATTTATCCCGGACTCTTTCAGCAGCAGGTGAACCGCCAGCACGTCCGACGGCGTTTTCGCCATGGAGATCACGTAGGCCGCGATCGAGCCTTTTGGCACTTCTGCCGCCACGCGGCAGGTTTCCAGCACCTCTTTGGTGTCGGCGCTTGGCTCCCACTGGCGCGGCAGCAGCGGACGTTTAGAGCTTAGCTCGCGGATCAGGAAGGCCTGTTTGTCGGCTTCTGACCAGCTCTCATAATCACCAAGGCCAAGGTAGCGGGTAATTTCGGCAATGGCTTCGGTGTGGCGGGTGCTCTCCTGACGGATATCGATACGCACCAGCGGTACGCCGAAGCACTTCACGCGGCGCAGGGTATCGAGCAGCTGGCCGTTGGCGATAATGCCCATGCCACAGGCTTGCAGTGACTGATAGCAGGTATAGAGCGGGTCCCACAGCTGGTCGTTGGAGATCAGCAGGTTGGCCGGGCGCGGCAGGCGCTCGCCCTTCAGACGGCGCTCCAGATAGGCCTGGGTGCTCATCAGCTGGCCGCGCAGGTTTTTCATGATCTCGCGGTACGGCTCCAGCGCTTCCGGGTTGCCGCACAGCTCGCGCACTTCTGGCGTACATTCCGACATCGACAGCTCAGAGACCAGCACGGCGATATCACGCAGGAACAGATCGGTGGCTTTCCAGCGGCTGAGCTGCAGCACATGGCGGGTTATGTCGGCGGTGACGTTCGGGTTGCCGTCACGGTCGCCGCCCATCCACGAGGTGAACTGTACCGGGACAAAATCGACCGGCAGCTGATAGCCAAAGGACTCTTCAACCTGCTCGTTCAGCTCGCGCAGGAAGTTAGGCACCCCTTCCCACAGGCTGTTTTCAACCACAGCAAAGCCCCATTTGGCTTCATCAATCGGGGAAGGGCGGTATTTGCGAATTTCATCGGTGTGCCAGGCCTGGGCGACCAGCTGGCGCAGGCGGCGCATGATCTGCCCACGGTCATAGTCGGACAGGTCGTTGTGATCCAACTGCTTAAGGCAGCTGTTCACTTCCACCAGTTTGTGGATCAGGGTACGGCGGGTAATTTCAGTCGGGTGCGCGGTAAGAACAAGTTCCAGCGACAGGGATTCAATGGCCTCACGAACGGCGGCTTCGGTCAGGTCCGGCTGCTGCTTCAGGCGTTCAAAGGTGTTCGCCAGCAGCTCTGTCTGATTCGGGCCTTCGCCCTTTGGTGAAATGGTGTGGTACTGCTCGGCCACGTTGGTCAGATTGAGGAACTGACTGAACGCGCGGGCGACCGGCAGCAGTTCATCGTTGGACAAATTTTGCAGCGTGGTCAGCAGTTCCTGACGGTGGGCATCATTTCCCGCACGTGATGACTTGGAGAGCTTACGGATTGTTTCAACCCGATCGAGAATGTTCTCTCCCAGAGCATCCTTAATTGTATCCCCGAGCAGTTTGCCGAGCATACTGACATTACTTCGCATTGCGGAATATTGTTCGTTCATATGACCCCTGACACCCTTCTTGTATTTGTTACTTTATTTCACCCTTATGGGCATAACGCAGCCTTTTATCTAGCCACGTTAAGAACCATTCGTCAATTGACTTAAATCTGCCCCATTGTGGTGCTAACTTGCGGGAATTTATGAAATTTAATGGCGACGGAGTGAGATAAGTTATTCTTATCATCCCGAATAATTGAAATCAGGGGCAAACGGCTGTTTTCACAGTCAATTGCCCCGATTTTCACTTAGTGATAGCAAAAATGATGCACCACCTGGGCGATCAGTTCGCGAGTCGGCTTAATAAATGCGGTATCGATAAATTCATCCGGCTGGTGTGCCTGATTGATCGATCCCGGGCCTAAAACCAGCGTCGGGCAGATTTCCTGAATAAACGGTGCTTCGGTGCAGTAGTTCACCACTTCGGTTTCGGTCCCCAGCAGTTTCTCCACCACCTGCACCAGCTGGTGCTCACGCGGGCATTCGTAGCCCGGGATTGGCGGGTGCAGTTCACCCACGGTCAGTCGACCCGGCCAGCGCGCACTGACCGGGGCCAGCGCGTCATTCAGCAGCTCATCGAGATCGCTTAACGTCAGCCCCGGCAGCGGGCGGATATCCATATGCAGCTCGCAGCAGGCGCAGATACGGTTGGCCGCATCACCGCCGCTGATGTGGCCGAAGTTCATGGTCGGATAAGGAATGGCGAAGCCGTCGTGGTGGAAGCGTGTCTTCAGCGTGTTGCGCAGCGCCATCAGCTGGGTGATTGACTCATGCATCAGCTCAATGGCATTGACGCCGCGCCCCGGATCGCTGGAGTGGCCGGACTGGCCCTGAATGCGGATCACGTTAGACAGATGGCCTTTGTGCGCCCGCACCGGTTTCAGCGAGGTAGGCTCACCGATTATCGCGCAGTCCGGGCGTAGCGTGGTGGATTCAGAAAAGAATTTCGCCCCGGCCATGGTGGTCTCTTCATCGGCGGTGGCGAGGATATACAGCGGCTTTTTCAGCGCTGACACGTCAATATCACGCAGGGTGTCTAAAATAAAGGCGAAGAAACCTTTCATGTCGGCGGTGCCGAGGCCGTAAAGCTTGTTGTCGTGCTCGGTCAGAGTGAACGGGTCGCGCGTCCAGCGGCCATCGTCAAACGGCACCGTGTCGGTGTGACCGGCCAACAGCAGGCCACCTGCGCCTTCGCCGCTCTTCGCCAGCATATTGAATTTGTTGCGCGTGCCGGGCACCGGCTGCACTTCCACGCTGAAGCCCAGATCGCGGAACCAGCCGGCCAGCAAACTGATTAAAGTTTCATTACTCTGGTCGAGCGCGCTGTCGGTGGCGCTGATTGATGGCGTTGCAATCAGTTGGCGGTAAATCTCAATAAAAGGGGGTAATTTTGTCTTCACTGTTGACAGTCCTTGGGTTAGGATAGTATCAATATTCATGCACTAATAGTGAATAAAAATACAATATCAGCGACCAGATGGAAACCGATAATTCTATCTATCACAGAGAGCGAGTTGAGTTGATGACCAATCCGTTAATTATCAAGTTAGGCGGTGTGCTGCTGGACAGCGAAGAGGCGCTTGAGCGTCTGTTTACTGCACTGGTTAGCTACCGTACCACGCATCAGCGACCGCTGCTGATCGTTCACGGTGGCGGCTGCCTGGTCGATGAACTGATGAGCAAGCTGGCGCTGCCGGTGAAGAAGAAAAACGGTTTGCGCGTCACTCCCGCCGATCAGATCGACATTATCACCGGGGCGCTGGCGGGTACAGCGAACAAAACCCTGCTGGCCTGGTCGAAAAAACATGGCATTGATGCTGTTGGCCTGTGTCTCGGCGACGGCGGCAGTGTTGAGGTGGCACAGTTTGATGATGAACTGGGTCACGTGGGGCTGGCAACGCCGGGTTCCCCACGCCTGATTACTACGCTGCTGGGCGCGGGCTATCTGCCCGTGGTCAGCTCAATCGGCATCACCGCTGATGGCCTGCTGATGAACGTCAACGCTGACCAGGCGGCGACGGCACTGGCCGCGACGCTGGGTGCCGATCTGGTCCTGCTCTCGGACGTTAGCGGTATTCTCGATGCTAACAAGCAGCGCATCGAAGAGATGACGGCGGAAAAAGCCGGGCAGCTGATCGCTGACGGGGTGATTACCGACGGTATGATCGTTAAAGTAAATGCCGCACTGGAAGCCGCCCGTACTCTGGGCCGCCCGGTGGATATCGCCAGCTGGCGCCATGCCGAACAGCTGCCGACCCTATTTAACGGCGTGTCCATCGGCACCCGTATCCTCGCTTAAACAGAAACGTTTTCAAGGAAAAGACAATGCAAGACAAAAGCATCAAAAAAATCGTACTGGCTTACTCCGGCGGTCTGGACACTTCGGCCATCATTCCATGGCTGAAAGAGAACTACGGCGGGTGTGAAGTGGTGGCGTTCGTGGCGGATATCGGTCAGGAACGTGGCGATCTGGAAGGCGTTGAGCAGAAAGCGTTACAGTCCGGTGCGTCAGAATGTCACGTGGTGGACCTGCGTGAAGAGTTCATCAGCGAGTACGTTTATCCGGTGCTGCAGACCGGTGCGCTGTATGAAGGCACTTACCTGCTGGGGACGTCGATGGCGCGCCCAATCATTGCTAAAGCGCAGGTTGAGCTGGCGCTGAAAGTGGGGGCTGATGCCCTGTGCCACGGCGCAACCGGTAAAGGTAACGACCAGGTACGTTTCGAAACCACCTACACTGCGCTGGCTCCACAGCTGAAAGTGGTCGCGCCATGGCGTGAGTGGAACCTGCGTTCCCGTGAAGCGCTGCTGGACTATCTGAAAGAGCGTAATATCCCGACCACCGCGTCGCTGGAGAAAATCTACAGCCGTGACGAAAATGCGTGGCACATCTCTACCGAAGGCGGCGTGCTGGAAAGCCCGTGGAATGCCCCGAACAAAGATTGCTGGGTGTGGACCGTCGATCCGCTGGAAGCACCGGATCAGCCTGAGCAGGTTACCGTTTCCGTAGAGAAAGGCCGCGTGGTTGCCGTCAATGGTGAAGCGCTTAGCCCGTTCGGCTGCCTGGACAAACTGAATGCCATTGGTGCGCGTCACGGCGTGGGCCGTATCGACATCGTGGAAAACCGTCTGGTGGGCATCAAGTCCCGCGGCTGCTACGAAACGCCTGGCGGCACCATCATGGTTAACGCGCTGCGCGCGGTTGAGCAGCTGGTTCTGGACCGTGACAGCTTCAAATGGCGTGAGCAGCTGGGCCTGGAAATGTCCTATGTCGTTTATGACGGTCGCTGGTTCGCACCGCTGCGTAAATCCATTCAGGCTTCTGCCGCTGCACTGGCGGAAGATGTGAACGGCGAAGTGGTGCTGCAGCTGTACAAAGGCCAGGTGACCGCTATCCAGAAGAAATCGGCCAACAGCCTCTATTCTGAAGAGTTCGCCACCTTCGGCGAAGACGAAGTGTACGATCACCGTCACGCGGGCGGCTTTATCCGTCTGTTCTCGCTCTCTTCACGCATCCGCGCGCTGAACGAGAAGAAGTAATATTTCGGGCGAGGTAACTCGCCCCTACAGGCATTCGTAGGGGCGGCACATGTGCCGCCCTTATTACATTATTTGAAGGGAGTACGCATCATGGCACTTTGGGGTGGACGGTTTACGCAGGCTGCAGATCAACGTTTCAAGTTATTCAATGACTCACTGCGCTTCGACTATCGTCTGGCAGAGCAGGACATCACCGGTTCCGTTGCCTGGTCCAAAGCGCTGGTGACCGTCAATGTTTTAACCTCCGATGAGCAGCAGCAGCTGGAAGGCGCGCTGAATGTTCTTTTGGAAGAAGTGCGCGCGAATCCACAGCAGATTCTGGAAAGTGACGCCGAAGATATTCACAGCTGGGTGGAAGGCAAGCTGATCGACAAAGTCGGTTCGCTGGGCAAAAAGCTCCATACCGGCCGTAGCCGTAACGATCAGGTCGCGACCGACCTGAAACTGTGGTGTAAGGCGCAGGTCAGCGAGCTGCTGATCGCCACACGTCAGTTCCAGCAGGCGCTGATCGCCACCGCGGAAGCCAATCAGGACGCGGTGATGCCGGGTTATACCCACCTGCAGCGCGCCCAGCCGGTGACGTTTGCACACTGGTGCCTTGCCTATGTTGAGATGCTGGCGCGCGACGAAAGCCGCCTGCAGGACACGCTGAAGCGCCTTGACGTCAGCCCGCTGGGCTGTGGCGCACTGGCAGGAACCGCCTATGAAATCGACCGCGAGCAGCTGGCCGGCTGGTTAGGCTTTGCCTCTGCCACCCGCAACAGCCTTGATACCGTTTCTGACCGCGATCATGTGCTGGAGCTGCTGTCCGATGCGTCTATCGGTATGGTGCACCTGTCGCGCTTTGCCGAAGATCTGATCTTCTTCAATACCGGTGAGGCGGGCTTTGTTGAGCTGTCTGATAAAGTGACTTCCGGCTCTTCCCTGATGCCGCAGAAGAAAAACCCGGACGCGCTGGAGTTGATCCGTGGCAAAGTGGGCCGCGTACAGGGTGCCCTGACCGCGATGAGCATGACGCTGAAAGGCCTGCCGCTGGCGTACAACAAAGATATGCAGGAAGACAAAGAAGGGCTGTTCGACGCGCTCGATACCTGGTCTGACTGTCTGCATATGGCGGCACTGGTGCTGGATGGCATTCAGGTGAAACGTCCGCGCTGCCAGGAAGCGGCCGAGCAGGGCTATGCTAACTCCACCGAGCTGGCGGATTATCTGGTCGCCAAAGGCGTACCGTTCCGTGAAGCGCACCATATTGTTGGTGAAACCGTGGTGGAAGCGATCAAGCAGGGCGTGGCGCTGGAAGCACTGAAGTTATCTGATTTGCAGAAGTTCAGCAGCGTGATTGGCGAGGATGTTTACCCGATCCTGTCGCTGCAATCCTGCCTCGACAAGCGTAATGCGCAAGGCGGCGTCTCACCGCATCAGGTATCGAAAGCGATTACCGCAGCGAAGCAGCGTCTGGCGTAATCACGCTGTGGGTCGGCAAGTCCGACCCCAGGGTAAAGTTGTAGGGGATGGGCATACCCATCCCCTTTTTGTTTTACGCCGCGAAGAACTGCTCTAAATCATCGCTGCCGCCGATGTGGCGCCCGCCGATAAACACCTGCGGCACGGTGGAGCGGCCGCTAACGGCACGCAGGCTGACGGTGGTCGCATCCTGGCCCAGCACGATCTCTTCAAACTGAATCCCACGGTCAATCAGCATCTGTTTTGCCTTGGCGCAGAACGGGCAGCCCGGCTTGCTGAACAGGGAAACGGACTCCTGCACCTTATATTCCGGCGCAACATAGCGCAGCATGGTATCCGCATCGGACACTTCAAACGGGTCGCCCGGCTTGTTTGGTTCGACAAACATTTTCTCTACCACGCCGTTGCGCACCAGCATTGAGTAGCGCCATGAGCGCGGACCAAAGCCAAGGTCGGCTTTCTCAACCAGCATCTCCATACCGCGGGTGAAATCCCCGTTGCCATCGGGAATAAAGGTGATATTCCCGGCGCGCTGATCGGCTTTCCAGGCGTTCATCACAAAGGTGTCATTGACCGACACGCACAGGATGCTGTCCACGCCATGTTTTTTGAACACGTCGGACAGCTCGTTATAGCGCGGCAGATGGCTGGAGGAGCAGGTTGGGGTAAATGCGCCCGGCAGTGAAAAGACGATCACCGTTTTATCTTTAAACAGCTCATCAGTGGTGACGTCGACCCAGCTATCGCCCTGACGCGTGTGAAAAGTGACCTGCGGGATTGATTTACCTTCCTGACTTGCAAACATAAAAGACCTCTTAATAAACGGATAAGGCTGCTGTATTTCTGCAGGGGCACATTATTGTCATTCAGGCTTGATAGGGATAATCGTTGGTTGCTATGCTATCTATCGTCACGGGCTATCGTGGAATAGAGGATTGAGATGAACATTCGTGATCTGGAGTATCTGGTTTCGCTGGCGGAACATCGCCATTTTCGCCGTGCCGCCGATGCCTGCCATGTCAGCCAGCCAACGCTGAGCGGGCAGATCCGCAAGCTGGAAGATGAGCTGGGCGTGATGCTGCTGGAGCGCACCAGCCGCAAAGTGTTATTCACCCAGGCCGGGCTGCTGCTGGTGGATCAGGCGCGTACCGTGCTGCGCGAAGTGAAAGTGCTGAAAGAGATGGCCAGCCAGCAGGGCGAGGCGATGTCCGGCCCGCTGCATATCGGCCTGATCCCAACTGTTGGCCCGTATCTGCTGCCGCAGATTATTCCTTCGCTGCATCGGACCTTCCCGAAGCTGGAGATGTATCTGCACGAAGCGCAGACTCAGCAGCTGCTGGCGCAGCTCGATAGCGGCAAGCTGGACTGTGCCATTCTGGCGCTGGTGAAAGAGTCGGAAGCGTTTATTGAAGTCCCGCTGTTTGACGAACCGATGAAGCTGGCAATCTATGCCGATCATCCATGGCATGAGCGCGATCGCGTGCCGATGTCGGATCTGGCCGGTGAGAAGCTGCTGATGCTGGAAGACGGACACTGTCTGCGCGATCAGGCGATGGGCTTCTGCTTCCAGGCGGGTGCCGATGAAGATACGCACTTCCGCGCAACCAGTCTGGAAACGCTGCGTAATATGGTGGCGGCAGGCAGCGGGATTACGCTGTTGCCATCGCTGGCGGTGCCTAAGGAGAGAGTACGCGATGGGGTGTGTTATCTCGACTGTTATAAGCCGGTTCCACAGCGCACCATCGCGTTAGTGTATCGCCCCGGTTCACCTCTGCGCGGCCGCTATGAGCAGCTGGCTGAGGCGATCCGTGAACATATGCAGGGCGTGATGAGCAGCGGCGCGTTAAAACAGGCGGTTTAAGCCGTTTAGCGCCGCCACCCGGTAGGCTTCCGCCATTGTCGGGTAGTTAAAGGTGGTATTCACGAAGTACTCAATCGTGTTGCCACCGTTTTTCTGCTCCATAATCGCCTGACCGATGTGAATGATCTCCGCAGCACGCTCGCCGAAGCAGTGAATGCCGAGGATCTCTTTGGTCTCGCGGTGGAACAGGATTTTCAGGCTACCGACGTTCATGCCAACGATCTGCGCACGCGCCAGGTGTTTAAACTGCGCACGGCCCACTTCGTAAGGCACCTTCATCGCCGTCAGCTGCTGCTCGGTTTTACCAACGGAGCTGATTTCCGGGATGGTATAGATACCGGTTGGGATATCTTCAATCAGGTGTGCGGTCGCTTCACCTTTTACCATTGCCTGGGCAGCAATACGGCCCTGATCGTAGGCGGCAGACGCCAGGCTTGGGTAACCAATCACATCCCCCACCGCGTAGATATGCGGCTGCGCCGTCTGGTACATGCTGTTAACCTTCAACAGACCACGACCATCCGCCTCCAGACCGACGTTTTCCAGCGACAGTGAGTCGGTGTTACCGGTACGGCCATTGGCGTAAAGCAGGCAGTCGGCTTTCAATTTTTTGCCGGATTTCAGATGCATAATCACGCCATCTGCCACCCCTTCAATTTTCTCAAACTCTTCGTTATGACGAATAACGACGCCATTGTTCCAGAAGTGGTAGGAAAGCGAGTCTGACATTTCCTGATCGAGGAACGCCAGCAGGCGGTCGCGGGTGTTGATCAGGTCAACCTTGACCGACAGGCCACGGAAAATTGACGCGTACTCACAGCCGATCACCCCGGCGCCATAGATAATCACATGGTCCGGTTCGTGGTGCAGGTTGAGGATAGAGTCGCTGTCGTAGATGCGTGGATGGGCAAAGTCGACATCCGGCGGATGATAAGGGCGTGAACCGCAGGCGATAACGAATTTGCTGGCGGTCAGGCGTTCAATCGTGCCGTCATGGCTTTCAACTTCGATGGTGTTGGCATCAACAAAACGTGCATCACCCTGGAACAGCTCACAGTGATTACGCTCGTAGAAACCCTGACGCATGCGGGTTTGCTGGCTGATAACGTTTTCGGTGTGATTCAGAATGTCGGCAAAAGAAGAACGCAGAAGACGTGTGTGGTCGCTATACAGTGGGTTCTGGTTAAACTCGATAATGCGGCTGACGGCGTGGCGCAGCGCTTTCGAAGGGATGGTTCCCCAGTGTGTACACCCGCCGCCGATATTGTGGTAGCGCTCGATAACGGCAATGCGCGCTCCCTGTTTCACCAGCCCCATTGCGGCACCTTCACCGCCCGGACCGGAACCAATAACAATGGCGTCGTAATCATAAGACTGTTGCATACCAATACGTCCTATTTCTTATACAATTTTACAACGAGATTCTAACATCTCAGCGCGCAGTTCCCAATTGTAACCGTATTTTTTGCCATCAATTGCCAAATTACAGGGTTAACAGGCGTTCACAAAGTTTGGCCCACTGTACGCTGAAATTTTTGCTATAGTGCCCCCTTGCAGGCAAAACAGGCACTAATATGGGCGTCAGAGCGCAGCAAAAAGAACGTACACGGCGTACACTTATCGAAGCGGCGTTTAGTCAATTAAGCGCCGAGCGGAGTTTCGCCAGCCTTAGCCTGAGGGAAGTTGCCCGCGAAGCCGGTATCGCCCCAACGTCATTTTATCGTCACTTTCGTGATGTAGATGAATTAGGGCTGACCATGGTGGATGAGAGCGGCCTGATGCTGCGTCAGTTGATGCGCCAGGCGCGTCAGCGTATTGCCAAAGGTGGCAGCGTGATCCGCACTTCCGTCTCCACCTTTATGGAATTTATCGGCGATAACCCAAATGCCTTTCGCCTGTTACTGCGTGAACGTTCAGGAACCTCCGCTGCATTTCGTGCTGCGGTGGCGCGTGAAATTCAGCACTTTATCGCCGAACTGGCCGACTATCTGGAAATAGAAAACCGCATGCCGCGCAGCTTTACTGAAGCGCAGGCGGAAGCGATGGTCATTATTGTGTTTAATGCCGGTGCGGAAGCGCTGGATATTGACGCTGAACAGCGCCGCCAGCTGGAAGAACGACTGGTGCTGCAGCTGCGGATGATCTCGAAAGGGGCGTACTACTGGTATCGTCGTGAACAGGAGAGGCTGGCGGTGACGCTGGAATCCAAAGACTAAAAGGGTGGTGACATGAATTTAGCTACGAGCCGGGACAAGGGAACGCTACTGCTGACCTTTATTGCCGGGCTTTCACTCAACGGTTCATTTTCGGTACTGTTCAGTTCACTGGTACCATTTTCTATCTTCCCGCTCATCACGCTGTGCCTTGCTGCCTGGTGCCTGCATCAGCGCTATCTGAACCGTGCAATGCCGGACGGGATGCCTTCGCTGGCCGCTGCGTTTTTCCTGCTTGGTATTCTGCTGTATAGCGCAATGGTGCGGGCGGAATACCCTGATATCGGTTCGAATTTTGTGCCGACCGTGCTGATGGTGGTAGTGGTGTTCTGGATCGCGATGAAGTGGCGAGCACGTAAAGTTAGCTGAATACAGCCGGGCGACAGGCGTCGCCCGACAATCATTTATCAGCGGCGAGTCAATAGCACGCCGCACTCCATATGATGGGTATACGGGAACTGGTCGAACAGCGCCAGGCGCGTCACCTCATGCGTAGCCGACAGCGTGGCGAGGTTATCACACAGCGTCTGCGGGTTGCAGGAGATATACAGGATGCGTGGATAAGCCTGCACCATCTTCACCGTTTCCTCATCCAGACCGCTGCGCGGTGGGTCGACGAAGATGGTTTCGCACTCGTAGCTGGTCAGATCGATCCCTTCCAACCTTCTGAAGCTCCTTTCGCCGTTCATCGCCTGGGTAAACTCTTCTGCCGCCATGCGAATGATCTGCACGTTATCGATCTGGTTCACCGCGATATTGTACTGCGCAGAGGCGACGGAAGGCTTGGCGATCTCGGTCGCCAGCACCCGACGGAAGTTGCGCGCCAGCGCCAGTGAGAAGTTGCCATTGCCGCAGTACAGCTCCAGCAGGTCACCGCTTGAATTGCGCGTGGTATCCAGCGCCCACTCCAGCATCTGCACATTCATTGCCGCATTCGGCTGAGTGAAGCTGTTCTCCACCTGGCGGTAGATCATCTCGCGCCCGTCGATAGTCAGACGCTCGTCGACATAGTCGCGGTCGAGGCAGATTTTAGTCTTGGTGGCGCGGCCAATCAGATGCAGATCAAACCCTTCGGCACGCAGCGCGTCGCGCAGAGCGCTGGCGGCCTGCTGCCACTCTTCATCCAGTTTGCGGTGATACAGCAGGGAGACCACGATCTGGCCGCTGACCGTTGACAGATAGTCAATCTGGAACAGCTTAAAGCGCAGAACGTGCTGCTCTCGGGCAGCGGCAATCAGGCGCGGCATCAGGCGGTTAATCAGCTCGCTGGCTGCCGGGAAGCTGTCGACGCGGATGCGATCGCGCGTCTCCTGATCGAAAATGATGTGGTAGAGGTCATCACCGTCATGCCAGACGCGGAATTCGGCGCGCATCCGATAGTGGCTCACCGGTGAACGGAAGACTTCGACCTCGGGAGCGTTAAACACGGACATCATCGACGTCAGACGTGTCACTTTCTCGGCGAGTTGGTCATCGTATTGTTCAATAGGCAGCTGTTCGGGCGTCATGGTTATTCCTGAATATTTGGCGGTGATAGCCGGGCGATTGTAGGGATTCTTTAACTCATGTCCAGTATTGTGCAAAAATCGTCATTTATGGATGTCTGGATATCTGGATTTCTAATTTTATTGAACTTAAACTGCGGCTCCGGCCTCCCCGCGAGTTAAAAGGGAATCCAGTGCAAATCTGGAGCTGACGCGCAGCGGTAAAGAATGTCGTGACAATAGCGTAACGCAGACACTGTCTCAGGACGGGAAGTCATTGCCACCTAACGATTCTGAGCCCGAAGACCTGCCGGGTTAACGTCGCATTTCTTACGATCATCGCGTGCTATCGATCGTATGCCTGCGGCATCCTGCACTTCTATTGGATGCTTGGTCATGATAACAACAAAAAACACGCTGCTGGCGTTTAGCGCTACGGCGATTTCCCTCTGGGCGCAAAACGGCTTTGCACAAGTCAGTAATGAAGAGACGCAGGTGGTGACAGCGAATCGTTTTGCACAACCCGTCTCTTCCGTGCTGGCACCCACGACGGTCGTCATAAAAGAGCAGATCGACCGCTGGCAGTCGAAAACGCTGACGGATGTGATGCGCCGCTTGCCCGGCGTCAATATCGCTCAGAACGGCGGAATGGGCCAGCAAAGCTCGCTGTTTATCCGCGGAACCAACTCTAACCACGTGCTGGTGCTGATTGATGGTATTCGCCTGAATCAGGCGGGCATTAGCGGTGCGTCCGATCTCAGCCAGATCCCGGTTTCTCTGGTTCAGCGCATTGAATATGTGCGCGGGGCGCGCTCAGCCGTCTATGGCTCTGACGCGATTGGTGGCGTGATTAACATCATTACCGGACGTGATAAGCCGGGTACCACGCTGAACGCCGGTATCGGTTCAAATGGCTATCAGTCCTATGACGGTTCCACGCAGCAGCGCCTGGGGGAAAATACCCTGGTGACGCTGGCCGGCAGCTACACCTATACCAAAGGCTACGATGTGGTGGCTGGATACCCGAATGCATTCGGTGACCCTGCCCAGCCGGATCGCGATGGCTTTATGAGTAAATCCCTGTACGGGAACGTGGAGCATCAGTTTAATGATGAGTTCAGCGGATTTTTCCGTGGTTATGGCTTTGACAACCGCTCTGACTATGATGGTTCACTGGTCTACGACAGTTCCTCCTTCGCTTTATTGGGCATGCCGGATACCCGCCAGCTCTATAGCCAAAGCTGGGATACCGGGCTGCGTTTCAACCGCGGGATTTACTCCTCACAGCTGATTGCCAGCTACAGCCACACGAAAGATCTCAACTTTGACCCGTCAAAAGGGCGCTATGGCCCGGCCTCGACGTTAGATGATGTGCAGCAATACAACTTGCAGTGGGGTAATACGCTGGCGGCCGGTTATGGTACGGTTAGCGGCGGCGTTGACTGGCAGAAGCAGACATCAGAACCTGGCACTAATTATGTTGCGGCGGGCCAGGAGCAGCGTAACACCGGCATCTACGCCACCACACAGCAGAAACTGGGTAGCGTGACGCTGGAAGGCGCGGTGCGCGGCGATGACAATAATGCTTTTGGCTGGCATAACACCTGGCAGAGCAGCGCGGCCTGGGAGTTTGTCGATGGCTACAGCGTGTTTGCTTCCTACGGTACTGCTTTTAAGGCTCCTAACCTCAATCAGGTTTACAGCGAAAGCTACGGTAATCGCGATCTGCAGCCTGAGAAAAGCAAGCAGTGGGAAGGGGGCTTTGAAGGGTTAACCGGGCCGGTAAACTGGCGTTTTTCCGGCTATCGTAACGATATCGATGATTTGATCGATTTCGATTCCACCTCGCATTACAGCAATATTAAGAAAGCGCGTATTAAAGGTGTGGAGGCGACGGCGTCCTTTGATACCGGTCCACTGGCGCATACCCTATCTTACGACTATCTTGACCCGCGTAATGCCGTGACCAATGAAGTGCTGGCGCGCCGTGCTAAACAGCAGGTTAAATATCAGCTGGACTGGGCCGTGGCGGAGTTTGACTGGTCCCTGAGCTATCAGTATCTCGGTCAGCGCTATGATACCGACTACAGCGTTTATCCAAGCCCGCGTGTAAAAATGGGCGGCGTAAGCCTGTGGGATCTTGCAGTTTCGTATCCGGTCACATCCCATCTCACCGTTCGTGGTAGAATTGCCAACCTGTTCGATAAAGATTACGAGACAGCGTATGGTTATGAAACCCCTGGACGGGAATACTACCTCAGCGGCAGCTACAACTTCTAAAGAACGCCCCACCGTGCTGGTGTTTGACTCCGGCGTCGGTGGGCTTTCAGTCTATGATGAGATCCGCAAATTGCTGCCGGACCTCCATTATCTCTACGCTTTCGACAACGTTGCCTTTCCTTATGGCGAGAAGTCGGAAGAGTTTATCGTTGAGCGCGTGCTCGCTATCGTTGAAGCGGTCACCCGCCTCTATCCTCTTGCGTTAGTGGTTATCGCCTGTAACTCGGCAAGTACCGTGACGCTGCCGGCCCTGCGCGCACGCTTTGAATTTCCGGTGGTGGGCGTCGTACCTGCCATTAAACCTGCCGCACGCCTGACGCGTAACGGTGTCGTTGGCCTGCTGGCAACGCGCGGCACCGTGAAACGCCCTTATACTCATGAGCTGGTTGCGCGCTTCGGTAGCGAATGCAAAACGGAGATGATCGGTTCGTCAGAACTGGTGGCGCTGGCGGAAGCAAAACTGCATGGGCAACCGGTAGCAATAGAAGAAGTGAAGCGCGTTCTGCAGCCGTGGCTGCGGATGCAGGAGCCACCGGATACGGTGGTGCTGGGCTGTACCCACTTCCCTCTTATTAGCGAAGAGCTGCAACAGGTGCTGCCGGAAGGGACGCGTTTAATAGATTCTGGCGCGGCGATTGCGCGACGCACCGTCTGGTTACTGGAAAATGTATCCCCGCATGCCGTTTCCGCGGATGCCAATATCGCTTTCTGTATGGATATTACTGAACAAGCTGTGCAATTAATGCCCGTTTTACAGCGTTATGGCTTCGAAAAGCTCGAAAAACTGGCTGTTTAAGGGTGTTTAGAGCAAAAAAACAGCACTCAAAAAGTTTTTTGCGATTTGCCCTTGTCAGCCTCCAGAAATTCCCTATAATGCGCCTCCACTGACACGGAACAACGGCTTACAGGCCAGCGTGTTGAGAGGTTCAGGAAGTTCTGAACCGCCGGAAAAACTTCTCAAAAAGAAGTTGACTCCGAAGGAGGAAAGCGTAATATACGCCACCTCGCGACAGGATGCTTCGGCACTGCTCGCAACGCTCTTTAACAATTTATCAGACAATCTGTGTGGGCACTCGCAGGATTGATATCAACGTCTCCGGACGTAAAAAATATCAAGCCTCACGAGTGAACACATAATGAAATTCATTATGACGTTTTACAGATGAGCACAGCTGAACTTGTTTCAGCAAATCGAACTTTTAATTGAAGAGTTTGATCATGGCTCAGATTGAACGCTGGCGGCAGGCCTAACACATGCAAGTCGAACGGTAGCACAGAGAGCTTGCTCTTGGGTGACGAGTGGCGGACGGGTGAGTAATGTCTGGGAAACTGCCCGATGGAGGGGGATAACTACTGGAAACGGTAGCTAATACCGCATAACGTCTTCGGACCAAAGTGGGGGACCTTCGGGCCTCACACCATCGGATGTGCCCAGATGGGATTAGCTAGTAGGTGGGGTAACGGCTCACCTAGGCGACGATCCCTAGCTGGTCTGAGAGGATGACCAGCCACACTGGAACTGAGACACGGTCCAGACTCCTACGGGAGGCAGCAGTGGGGAATATTGCACAATGGGCGCAAGCCTGATGCAGCCATGCCGCGTGTATGAAGAAGGCCTTCGGGTTGTAAAGTACTTTCAGTGGGGAGGAAGGCGATGGAGTTAATAGCTTCGTCGATTGACGTTACCCGCAGAAGAAGCACCGGCTAACTCCGTGCCAGCAGCCGCGGTAATACGGAGGGTGCAAGCGTTAATCGGAATTACTGGGCGTAAAGCGCACGCAGGCGGTCTGTCAAGTCGGATGTGAAATCCCCGGGCTCAACCTGGGAACTGCATTCGAAACTGGCAGGCTAGAGTCTTGTAGAGGGGGGTAGAATTCCAGGTGTAGCGGTGAAATGCGTAGAGATCTGGAGGAATACCGGTGGCGAAGGCGGCCCCCTGGACAAAGACTGACGCTCAGGTGCGAAAGCGTGGGGAGCAAACAGGATTAGATACCCTGGTAGTCCACGCCGTAAACGATGTCGACTTGGAGGTTGTGCCCTTGAGGCGTGGCTTCCGGAGCTAACGCGTTAAGTCGACCGCCTGGGGAGTACGGCCGCAAGGTTAAAACTCAAATGAATTGACGGGGGCCCGCACAAGCGGTGGAGCATGTGGTTTAATTCGATGCAACGCGAAGAACCTTACCTGGCCTTGACATCCACGGAATTTGGCAGAGATGCCTTAGTGCCTTCGGGAACCGTGAGACAGGTGCTGCATGGCTGTCGTCAGCTCGTGTTGTGAAATGTTGGGTTAAGTCCCGCAACGAGCGCAACCCTTATCCTTTGTTGCCAGCGAGTAATGTCGGGAACTCAAAGGAGACTGCCGGTGATAAACCGGAGGAAGGTGGGGATGACGTCAAGTCATCATGGCCCTTACGGCCAGGGCTACACACGTGCTACAATGGCGCATACAAAGAGAAGCGACCTCGCGAGAGCAAGCGGACCTCATAAAGTGCGTCGTAGTCCGGATCGGAGTCTGCAACTCGACTCCGTGAAGTCGGAATCGCTAGTAATCGTAGATCAGAATGCTACGGTGAATACGTTCCCGGGCCTTGTACACACCGCCCGTCACACCATGGGAGTGGGTTGCAAAAGAAGTAGGTAGCTTAACCTTCGGGAGGGCGCTTACCACTTTGTGATTCATGACTGGGGTGAAGTCGTAACAAGGTAACCGTAGGGGAACCTGCGGTTGGATCACCTCCTTACCTGAAGATACCTTCCCGCGTAGTGCTCACACAGATTGTCTGATGAACGTAACGAGCAAAATGTAGTATCAGAGTCCCCATCGTCTAGAGGCCCAGGACACTGCCCTTTCACGGCTGTAACAGGGGTTCGAATCCCCTTGGGGACGCCATACCGGTAACGAAGTGAAAGTCGTTATCACCGTATCTCAAAACTGACTTTTTGGAGTCACGTTTGAGATATTTGCTCTTTAACAATCCGGAACAAGCTGAAAATTGAAACGACGCGTCGTATTCATTCTCCGTAATAAGAATGAAGTTAACGATG
Organism: Erwinia aphidicola; assembly: GCF_024169515.1. Lineage (NCBI taxonomy): Bacteria > Pseudomonadati > Pseudomonadota > Gammaproteobacteria > Enterobacterales > Erwiniaceae > Erwinia > Erwinia aphidicola. The sequence goes on from NZ_JAMKCQ010000001.1 coordinate 1,905,687, forward strand.
CGTTCGAGTCTCTCAAATGCTCACGACAGCATGCCGTCCTTCGGGACGCTTGTGGGTTGTGAGGTTAAGCGACTAAGCGTACACGGTGGATGCCTAGGCAGTCAGAGGCGATGAAGGGCGTGCTAATCTGCGATAAGCGTCGGTAAGGTGATATGAACCGCAATAACCGACGATACCCGAATGGGGAAACCCAGTGTGATACGTCACACTATCATGTCATGAATACATAGTGGCATGAGGCGAACCGGGGGAACTGAAACATCTAAGTACCCCGAGGAAAAGAAATCAACCGAGATTCCCCCAGTAGCGGCGAGCGAACGGGGAACAGCCCAGAACCTGAATCAGCTTGTGCATTAGTGGAAGCGTCTGGAAAGTCGCAGGGTACAGGGTGATACTCCCGTACACAAAAATGCACTCGCTGTGAGTTCGATGAGTAGGGCGGGACACGTGACATCCTGTCTGAATATGGGGGGACCATCCTCCAAGGCTAAATACTCCTGACTGACCGATAGTGAACCAGTACCGTGAGGGAAAGGCGAAAAGAACCCCGGCGAGGGGAGTGAAACAGAACCTGAAACCGTGTACGTACAAGCAGTGGGAGCACCTTCGTGGTGTGACTGCGTACCTTTTGTATAATGGGTCAGCGACTTATATTCTGTAGCAAGGTTAACCGTATAGGGGAGCCGCAGGGAAACCGAGTCTTAACTGGGCGTTAAGTTGCAGGGTATAGACCCGAAACCCGGTGATCTAGCCATGGGCAGGTTGAAGGTTGGGTAACACTAACTGGAGGACCGAACCGACTAATGTTGAAAAATTAGCGGATGACTTGTGGCTGGGGGTGAAAGGCCAATCAAACCGGGAGATAGCTGGTTCTCCCCGAAAGCTATTTAGGTAGCGCCTCGTGAACTCATCTTCGGGGGTAGAGCACTGTTTCGGCTAGGGGGCCATCCCGGCTTACCAACCCGATGCAAACTGCGAATACCGAAGAATGTTATCACGGGAGACACACGGCGGGTGCTAACGTCCGTCGTGAAGAGGGAAACAACCCAGACCGCCAGCTAAGGTCCCAAAGTCATGGTTAAGTGGGAAACGATGTGGGAAGGCACAGACAGCCAGGATGTTGGCTTAGAAGCAGCCATCATTTAAAGAAAGCGTAATAGCTCACTGGTCGAGTCGGCCTGCGCGGAAGATGTAACGGGGCTAAACCATGCACCGAAGCTGCGGCAGCGGCGCGTAAGCGTTGTTGGGTAGGGGAGCGTTCTGTAAGCCGTTGAAGGTGTGCTGTGAGGCATGCTGGAGGTATCAGAAGTGCGAATGCTGACATAAGTAACGATAAAGCGGGTGAAAAGCCCGCTCGCCGGAAGACCAAGGGTTCCTGTCCAACGTTAATCGGGGCAGGGTGAGTCGACCCCTAAGGCGAGGCCGAAAGGCGTAGTCGATGGGAAACGGGTTAATATTCCCGTACTCGGTGTTACTGCGAAGGGGGGACGGAGAAGGCTATGTTGGCCGGGCGACGGTTGTCCCGGTTTAAGCGTGTAGGCTTGAGTTCCAGGCAAATCCGGAACTCTCTAAGGCTGAGGCGTGATGACGAGGCACTACGGTGCTGAAGTAACAAATGCCCTGCTTCCAGGAAAAGCCTCTAAGCATCAGGTAACATCGAATCGTACCCCAAACCGACACAGGTGGTCAGGTAGAGAATACCAAGGCGCTTGAGAGAACTCGGGTGAAGGAACTAGGCAAAATGGTGCCGTAACTTCGGGAGAAGGCACGCTGTCGGTAGGTGAAACCCCTCGCGGGTGGAGCTGAAGGCAGTCGAAGATACCAGCTGGCTGCAACTGTTTATTAAAAACACAGCACTGTGCAAACACGAAAGTGGACGTATACGGTGTGACGCCTGCCCGGTGCCGGAAGGTTAATTGATGGGGTTATCCGCAAGGAGAAGCTCTTGATCGAAGCCCCGGTAAACGGCGGCCGTAACTATAACGGTCCTAAGGTAGCGAAATTCCTTGTCGGGTAAGTTCCGACCTGCACGAATGGCGTAATGATGGCCAGGCTGTCTCCACCCGAGACTCAGTGAAATTGAACTCGCTGTGAAGATGCAGTGTACCCGCGGCAAGACGGAAAGACCCCGTGAACCTTTACTACAGCTTGACACTGAACATTGAGCCTTGATGTGTAGGATAGGTGGGAGGCTTTGAAGCGTGGACGCCAGTCTGCGTGGAGCCAACCTTGAAATACCACCCTTTAACGTTTGATGTTCTAACCTGGCGCCGTGATCCGGCGTGGGGACAGTGTCTGGTGGGTAGTTTGACTGGGGCGGTCTCCTCCTAAAGAGTAACGGAGGAGCACGAAGGTTAGCTAATCACGGTCGGACATCGTGAGGTTAGTGCAATGGCATAAGCTAGCTTGACTGCGAGAGTGACGGCTCGAGCAGGTGCGAAAGCAGGTCATAGTGATCCGGTGGTTCTGAATGGAAGGGCCATCGCTCAACGGATAAAAGGTACTCCGGGGATAACAGGCTGATACCGCCCAAGAGTTCATATCGACGGCGGTGTTTGGCACCTCGATGTCGGCTCATCACATCCTGGGGCTGAAGTAGGTCCCAAGGGTACGGCTGTTCGCCGTTTAAAGTGGTACGCGAGCTGGGTTTAGAACGTCGTGAGACAGTTCGGTCCCTATCTGCCGTGGGCGCTGGAGAATTGAGAGGGGTTGCTCCTAGTACGAGAGGACCGGAGTGAACGCACCACTGGTGTTCGGGTTGTCATGCCAATGGCATTGCCCGGTAGCTAAGTGCGGAAAAGATAAGCGCTGAAAGCATCTAAGCGCGAAACTTGCCTCGAGATGAATTCTCCCTGACTCCTTGAGAGTCCTGAAGGGACGTTGAAGACTACGACGTTGATAGGCCGGGTGTGTAAGCGCAGCGATGCGTTGAGCTAACCGGTACTAATGACCCGTGAGGCTTAACCTTACAACGCCAGAAGCGTTCTGGTGTGCGTTATGAGAGACGCAAAAGAGATTTTCAGCCTGTTACCGGAATCAAGTCCGAAGGATTTTGCGCTGAGGCAAGGCGGCAAGCGAAGGAAAGGAGGGAGCATACTGAAGTATGTGACTGACTTTGCGAGCGCGGCCAACGCAGCATCAGCACAAAAGACACAGGACAGAGCACAAAGAATTTGCCTGGCGGCTTTAGCGCGGTGGTCCCACCTGACCCCATGCCGAACTCAGAAGTGAAACGCCGTAGCGCCGATGGTAGTGTGGGGCCTCCCCATGCGAGAGTAGGGAACTGCCAGGCATCAATTTAAGACCCGTTTTCGGGTCGTGACCTTACCCCTGACAAGGTAAGGGCGAAACACCTGAAGTCAGACGCCGTCTGAATTCAGTACAGAATCGGTGGAGCGGTAGTTCAGTTGGTTAGAATACCTGCCTGTCACGCAGGGGGTCGCGGGTTCGAGCCCCGTCCGTTCCGCCACCCTTTTAGGGGCGTAGTTCAATTGGTAGAGCACCGGTCTCCAAAACCGGGTGTTGGGAGTTCGAGTCTCTCCGCCCCTGCCAAATAAAAACAATCCTTTGCTTCGGCAAAGGATTTTTTTTGTCTAAAATTCCTGCCCTGTCCGTTATTCACCCAATTTCCCCATAAAAAAAGGCCAGCAAACTGACCCTTTTGTGCGTTTTAACAACGATTTATGCTTTAATATTCACCGGGAATTTTATCAGCTGGCGAATATAGGCCTGCTGATCGCTGTTTTCTAACCACACCGCATACAGCGGTCGGGAGACAACAGCCGTGTCCGGGATCACCACTAAATCGCTGTACTCTTTACCCCATACCTCAGGTAAAAATGCGCAGGCTCCGGTAGTGTGCAGCAGTTGACGGGTTAAATGTGCAGAAGTTGTCGTCAGCACAGGCACGTCGTCTGCCCCTGCCAGATAGCTTTCATGCTGATGGAAATCAGCACCCCACTCCAGCTTAATATAGTCATATTTCTCTTTTTTCTCCGATTTTCGCGACCGGAACAAAGTCAGAGAAATATGGCCAATCTGCTGGCTGGTCAGCTCGTCCATTTTCGGTGCTTCAGTAGTAATTAACAGGTCCAGCTGCCGCTCGTGCAGTTGCTTGACCAGTAAATGGCGCTGAGCGACTCGTGCCTCTAAATGCAGGCTCTCACGGTTCTCATACAGGGTTTGTAGCCACGGCGTCAGGTAGGCTTCCCACATGGAAGCACTTGCCCCTATCGACAGCTCGTGATGCTGCTGTGTATGCGCCACCTCTTTCTTGGCCATCAGCCAGGTGCTCATCAGGCTTTCTGCATAGGGGAGGAGTCGCTCGCCTGCAGACGTCAGCCTGATGTTATTGCGGTGGCGGGTAAACAGGTTTACACCCAGCTGGTTTTCAAGCTGTCTGATGCGAAAACTTACAGCAGATTGCGTGAGATAGAGTGCTTCAGCGGCACGTCCAAAGTGGCGAGTTCTGCTCACTTCAAGAAAGGTCTTCAGTAATTCCGTATCCACATCCATCTCCTAAAAAACATTTGTCGTTATGATTTAAATGTTTTGTTTTACACTCTGTCAAGCCTATCTAATACTCCGCGCCATAAATAGCACGGCCATAAAAGAGTTAGGAGCGTGTAAAATGGCGGAAAGCTTCGCAACAACGAATCGTTTTTTTGATAACAAACATTACCCTCGCGGGTTCTCCCGTCACGGCGATTTCACCATCAAAGAAGCCCAACTTCTTGAGCGTTATGGTTACGCTTTTAACGAGTTGGACCTGGCAAAGCGTGAGCCAACGACGGAAGAAGAGCGTCTGTTTATTGAGGTGTGCCGTGGTGTGCGTGAGCCGCACACTGAGGCAGAGAAAGTCTGGTCAAAGTATATGACTCGAATCAAACGTCCTAAACGTTTCCACACCCTTTCAGGCGGCAAGCCGCAGATGGAAGGTGTTGAAGACTATACAGATAGTGACGATTAAGAGAAAAGGGGCTTCGGCCCCTTTTTCGTTGCCATCATTCCAGGTTATTTTGCAGGTATATCATTAAACGATCGATCCCACGGTAGCTTACAGCTTCAGTCAGATGTTCCCGGTTAATCTCCTGCTCGCCTGCCAGATCGGCAATAGTCCGCGCCACTTTCAGTATGCGCTGCCACGCCCGCACCGACAGCCCCAAATGATTCAGCACCTGTTCCAGCCATTCGGCATCCTCTCGGGTAAGTGTACAGTAATGCTGGATTTCTGGGTTATTCATTAGGGCATTCACTTTACCGCAGCGTGCGTACTGACAATTTCGTGCGGCCAGCACGCGCTCTCTTACCTGCTGGCTTGACTCACTGTCAGTACGTTGATGACTCAATGTTCCCGGAGGCAGAAGGGGCACCTCCAGCGATAAATCAAAACGGTCAAGGAAAGGGCCAGACAGGCGACTGAGATAGCGCAGCGTCTGCTGTGGAGAGCAGCGGTTGTGCGAACCAAGATAGTGTCCGGTCGGGCTTGGGTTCATGGCGGCTATCAATTGAAAACGTGCCGGATAGGTAATCTTTGCTTTGGCCCGGGAGATACTGATCTCCCCTGACTCCAGCGGCTCACGTAATGCATCCAGCGCGCGCCGCTCAAATTCCGGTAGCTCATCCAGAAACAGCACGCCGTTATGCGCCAGCGAGATCTCCCCGGGCTTCGGCAAAGAGCCACCGCCCACTAACGCATACAGCGAAGCGCTGTGATGAGGGGAGCGGAAAGGCCTCTGGCGCCACTGACGGCGTAGATCGCCGCTATTCACGAGACTAGCTACACTTGCACTCTCAAGGGCCTCACGATCGCTTAGAGGCGGCATCAGACCACTAAGCCGCGATGCCAGCATTGTTTTTCCCGTCCCCGGCGGTCCAATCAGCAGCAGATTATGGCCGCCAGACGCTGTGACCTCCAGCGCTCGCTTGGCCTGCTCCTGGCCAATAATTTCATTCAGGTCGCGCGTTTCGGCTGGGGAGGGTTGATGCTCGCAGCGGGCGTGCTCCAACTTACCTTTATCGTGCAAAAAAGCACAAACCTCCAGCAGGTGAGTCGCAATCAGGCTCTCGCCATGCTGGATCAGGCCGACATCATTTTCATTATAGGCCGAGAGGATCAGCTGTCGCCGGGCATCCAGCGCGGCCACTGCGGCGGGAATCGCACCCTGTATGCCGCGTAGCGCGCCTGTCAGGGCCAGTTCGCCGAGGAACTCATAGCGGGTGAGCTTTTCCGCAGGGATCTGCTCAGAAGCGGCGAGAATAGCGATAGCGATGGGAAGATCGTAACGCCCCCCCTCTTTTGGCAGGTCAGCAGGCGCCAGATTGACGGTGATACGCTTAGCCGGGAAGGTGAACCCGCTATTAAGGATTGCGCTGCGTACCCGATCGCGCGCTTCCTTGACGGTGGTTTCTGGCAGCCCGACCAGCGACAGCGCAGGCAACCCATTGCTGATGTGGACTTCTACAGTGACCAGCGGCGCCTGAATGCCGATTGCAGCGCGGGTGTAGGCAACAGATAACGACATAAACTCTCCTTGTTGCGGCTATTTTGCGCCCCCGGCTTTTTTGCGGCGACGGGCAAAGACGGAATTTGCGCGCCGCGCCGTAAAGTTTTTGCCCGGCTCCACTGCCAGAAACATTGCCTTGCGATCGGACTCGACTATTTTCTCAGCAGCGAGATGGAGCCATCGCGCCCGGTGATTAATGAAAAACATTCAGCTTTTGCTTATTGACTGAAAAACCATAATTTTTTCTGAATCTGTGGCTGCCCGCATAAAATTAAATGATGAAAAAAGTTGAATCAGAACCGAAAACTGTGATAACTCTGTAGGCATTACTTCGAACAAGCGAATTTTAAGTATCCAAATGAAAGCCCTTCTACGAGTCGTCAGCCTAGTCATTATTAACGTCGTCGTGATTATTATCACGCCGTGCGGGGCTACGCTCGGAGAAAGAAAGGCTTAAAAATCAAGCCTGATTTCGAAAGAACCCCCGCACCGAAAGGTCCGGGGGTTTTTTTTTTGCAGGGCATTAACGAGAGAGGAACAGAAGATGAACAGTAGAATAATATGCTGTTGTTCCAAGCAGAGGGCGGGGAAATAACTATGAATGGTGCTCAGTGGGTGGTTCAAGCTTTGCGTGCACAGGGTGTCGAAACAGTTTTCGGCTACCCGGGTGGTGCAATCATGCCGGTCTATGACGCGCTCTATGACGGCGGTGTCGAACACCTACTGTGCCGCCACGAGCAGGGTGCGGCGATGGCGGCGATCGGATTCGCTCGCGCGACTGGCAAAGTCGGCGTCTGTATCGCCACTTCCGGACCGGGGGCCACCAACCTGATCACCGGCCTGGCTGATGCCATGCTGGACTCGGTGCCGATTGTCGCCATCACCGGGCAGGTCTCCTCCGCGGTGATGGGCACCGATGCCTTCCAGGAGATCGACGTGCTCGGCCTGTCACTGGCCTGTACCAAGCACAGTTTCCTCGTTGAATCTCTCGAAGAGTTACCGATCGTGATGGCAGAGGCCTTCGCCATCGCCAAATCGGGCCGCCCTGGCCCGGTACTGGTCGATATCCCTAAGGATATCCAGCTGGCATGCGGTGAGCTGAGCGCGCATCTGCTGCCGGTAGAGCAGGAGCTGGCGCACCCGCACGCTGAATTGCAGCAGGCGCGTAACCTGCTGGCTCAGTCAAAAAAACCGATCCTGTACGTGGGTGGCGGTGTCGGGATGGCGGATGCCGTTCACGCCCTGCGCGCTTTCGCTAAAGAGACCGGTATTCCGACCGTTGCCACGCTGAAAGGTTTGGGCACGCCGGATGCTGAAGACGCCTGCTACCTCGGCATGCTGGGCATGCACGGTACTAAAGCCGCCAATATTGCCGTTCAGCAGTGTGACCTGCTGATTGCCGTAGGCGCGCGCTTTGACGATCGCGTAACCGGTAAGCTGGACACCTTCGCGCCGCATGCCAGCGTGATCCATCTGGATATCGACCCGGCTGAGCTTCACAAACTGCGCCGCGCGCACGTTGGCCTGCAGGGCGACCTGAATAAGCTGCTGCCAGACCTGTATCAGCCGGTTGAGATTCAGGCGTGGCGTGAAGAAGTGAAGGCGCTGAAAGCCGAAAGCGGCTGGCGCTACGACCATCCGGGCGAGGCGATTTTTGCTCCGCTGTTCTTGAAACAGTTGTCAGACCGTAAACCGCAAAGTGCAGTAGTGACCACCGATGTGGGTCAGCACCAGATGTGGGCCGCGCAGCATATGAGCTTTAACCGCCCGGAAAACTTCATCACCTCCAGCGGTCTGGGCACCATGGGCTTTGGTCTGCCAGCCGCAGTGGGTGCACAGGTTGCCCGCCCGGACGACACCGTTATCTGCGTCTCCGGCGACGGTTCCTTCATGATGAACGTGCAGGAGCTTGGCACCATTAAGCGTAAACAGCTGCCGGTTAAAATTGTGCTGCTTGATAACCAGCGCCTTGGCATGGTTCGCCAGTGGCAGCAGCTGTTCTTCGCCGAGCGTTACAGCGAAACCAATCTGTCCGATAACCCGGACTTCCTGATGCTGGCCCGCGCTTTTGATATCCCGGGCCAGCGCATTACCCGTAAAGACCAGGTCGACGCCGCATTAGACGCTTTGCTGCACAGTGAAGGGCCATACATGCTCCACGTCGCCATCGATGAGCTTGAGAACGTCTGGCCTCTGGTACCGCCTGGTGCCAGCAACGAACAAATGATGGAGAAAACCTCATGATGCAGCATCAATTGTCTATCGAAGCGCGCTTTCGCCCGGAAATACTGGAGCGCATTTTGCGCGTCGTGCGTCACCGCGGCTTTCAGGTCTGCGCGATGAACATGGCGTCGTTGGTCAACAGTGACAATATTAATATTGAGATGACCGTTGCCAGCCAGCGCTCTGTCGATTTACTGTCAACGCAGTTGAGTAAACTGATGGACGTTGCATGCGTTCAGACCCAACAATTAACAACACAACAAATCCGCGCATAAGCGCGCAAGGAAACAAGAATGACGAAGAAAGCAGACTTTATCTGGTTCAATGGCGAGATGGTTAAATGGGAAGACGCTAAGGTCAGCGTCATGTCCCACGCACTGCACTACGGCACCTCTGTGTTTGAAGGCGTCCGCTGCTATGACTCTCACAAAGGACCAGTAGTCTTCCGCCATCGTGAACATATGCAGCGCCTGCGTGATTCTGCAAAGATCTATCGTTTCCCTGTCAGCCTGAGCGTTGATGAGTTGATGGAAGCCTGCCGCGCTACCCTGCGTAAAAACAACCTGAAAAGCGCCTATATTCGTCCGCTGGTATTTGTTGGTGACGTGGGCCTGGGCGTTAACCCGCCGGACGGTTATGAAACTGATGTGATCATCGCTGCATTCCCATGGGGCGCCTACCTCGGTGCCGAAGCGCTGGAGCAGGGGATCGATGCGATGGTCTCTTCCTGGAACCGCGTGGCGCCAAACACCCTGCCGACGGCGGCCAAAGCCGGTGGTAACTATCTCTCCTCTCTGCTGGTGGGTAGCGAAGCGCGCCGCCACGGCTACCAGGAAGGGATCGCGCTGGATACCCAGGGCTATATCTCAGAAGGTGCCGGTGAGAACCTGTTTGAAGTGAAAGACGGCATTCTGTTCACTCCGCCGTTCACCTCTTCTGCGCTGCCGGGTATTACTCGTGACGCCATCATCAAACTGGCGCAGGATATGGGAATCGAAGTGCGTGAGCAGGTGCTGTCACGTGAATCGCTGTATCTGGCTGACGAAGTGTTTATGTCCGGTACTGCCGCGGAGATCACTCCGGTGCGTAGCGTTGACGGTATCCAGGTTGGCGCGGGTAAACGCGGCCCGGTCACCGAGCGCATCCAGTCTGCCTTCTTCGGCCTGTTCACCGGCGAAACGGAAGACAAATGGGGCTGGTTGGATCCGGTTAACCCATAACAATAATGTTTTTTTCGCAGGCGTCAGTTGACGCCTGCGCACTATCTGATTTCTGGAGTATAGAGCATGCCTAAGTACCGTTCCGCCACCACCACCCACGGGCGCAATATGGCCGGTGCCCGTGCCCTCTGGCGCGCCACAGGAATGACCGATGATGATTTCGGTAAGCCGATCATCGCCGTGGTTAACTCCTTTACGCAATTTGTACCGGGCCACGTTCACCTGCGCGACCTGGGTAAGCTGGTTGCTGAGGAAATTGAAGCCTCAGGCGGCGTGGCGAAAGAGTTCAACACCATCGCAGTGGATGATGGTATCGCCATGGGCCACGGCGGAATGCTCTATTCTCTGCCATCCCGTGAGCTGATCGCCGACTCCGTGGAGTACATGGTAAACGCCCACTGTGCCGATGCCATGGTGTGTATCTCTAACTGTGACAAAATCACCCCGGGCATGCTGATGGCGTCACTGCGCCTGAACATTCCGGTGATCTTCGTTTCCGGCGGCCCGATGGAAGCCGGTAAAACCAAACTGTCTGATAAAATCATCAAGCTCGACCTCGTCGATGCCATGATCCAGGGTGCGAACCCGAACGTCAGCGATGCAGAGAGCGATCAGATTGAGCGTTCGGCCTGCCCGACCTGTGGCTCCTGTTCAGGGATGTTTACCGCGAACTCAATGAACTGCCTGACCGAAGCGCTGGGTCTGTCGCAGCCGGGTAACGGCTCGCTGCTGGCGACGCACGCTGACCGTAAAGAGCTGTTCCTCAATGCTGGCCGCCGCATCGTCGAGCTGACCAAACGTTACTACGAGCAGGATGACGAAACGGCGCTGCCGCGCAGCATCGCCAGCAGAGCCGCATTTGAAAACGCCATCACCCTGGATATCGCCATGGGCGGTTCCACTAACACCGTTCTGCACCTGCTGGCTGCCGCGCAGGAAGGCGAAATCGACTTCGATATCTCCGACATCGACCGCTTGTCGCGCCTGGTTCCGCACCTGTGCAAAGTGGCGCCAAGCACGCAGAAATACCATATGGAAGACGTTCACCGTGCCGGTGGGGTACTCGGTATCCTCGGCGAGCTGGACCGCGCCGGACTGCTGGACAACAGCGTGCGCAACATCCTCGGCCTGAGCCTGCGTGAAACGCTGGATCAGTACGACATCATGCTGACCAAAGATGAAGCGGTGAAGAAAATGTTCCGCGCTGGCCCGGCGGGCATTCGTACCACTCAGGCATTCTCGCAGGATACCCGTTGGGACACGCTGGATGACGACCGTCAGGAAGGCTGCATTCGTTCACGCGAATTCGCCTTCAGTCAGGACGGCGGCCTGGCGGTGCTGTACGGCAACATCGCTGAAAACGGCTGTATCGTTAAAACCGCGGGCGTCGATGAAGGCAGCCTGGTGTTTAGCGGCCCGGCGAAAGTCTATGAAAGCCAGGATGATGCGGTTGCTGCGATCCTCGGCGGTAAAGTGGTGGCTGGTGACGTTGTCGTTATCCGCTACGAAGGGCCAAAAGGCGGCCCGGGTATGCAGGAAATGCTCTATCCGACCACCTATCTGAAATCAATGGGCCTTGGTAAAGCCTGTGCGCTGATCACCGATGGTCGTTTCTCCGGTGGGACTTCCGGTCTGTCAATCGGCCATGCTTCGCCGGAAGCGGCGAGCGGCGGCACCATCGCGCTGGTCAAAGATGGCGACATCATCAACATCGATATTCCACAGCGTGGTATCCAGCTGGCCGTGCCGGACAATGAACTGGCCGCCCGTCGTCTGGAAGAAGAAGCACGTGGGGATGAAGCCTATACGCCACACGGTCGTGAGCGTCAGGTTTCCTTTGCTCTGCGTGCTTATGCCACCCTGGCAACCAGCGCCGACAAAGGTGCCGTCCGCGATAAGAGTAAGCTGGGAGGCTAACAAACATGGCTGAGTCGCAACCGCTATCCGACCAACCGAGTGGCGCAGAGTATCTGCGTGCGGTGCTGCGTGCGCCGGTGTACGAGGCGGCCCAGGTCACCCCGTTGCAAAAGATGGAGAAGATCTCTGCCCGCCTCGGCAATACCATCCTGGTAAAGCGCGAAGATCGCCAGCCGGTACACAGCTTTAAGCTGCGTGGCGCCTACGCGATGATTGCCGGGCTGAGCGCAGAGCAGCGCGCGCGCGGCGTGGTTACCGCTTCGGCGGGCAATCATGCCCAGGGCGTAGCGTTATCGGCCAGCAAGTTAGGAATTAAATCCCTGATTGTGATGCCGGTCGCCACTGCAGATATCAAGGTTGATGCAGTGCGGGCGTTTGGCGGTGAGGCTTTCCTGTTTGGCGCCAACTTTGATGAAGCGAAAGCGAAAGCCATCGAGCTGTCCGAGCAGCAGGGTTACACCTTTGTGCCGCCCTTCGATCATCCGATGGTGATTGCCGGGCAGGGCACACTGGCGATGGAGCTGCTGCAGCAAGATGCGCATCTTGACCGCGTGTTCGTACCGGTTGGCGGCGGCGGTCTGGCCGCAGGCGTGGCGGTGTTGATCAAACAGCTGATGCCGCAAATCAAAGTGATTGCGGTCGAGGCGGCGGACTCAGCCTGCCTGAAGGCGGCGCTGGATGCCGGGCATCCGGTCGATCTACCACGCGTCGGGCTGTTTGCCGAAGGCGTGGCGGTGAAGCGCATCGGCAGCGAGACCTTCCGGCTGTGCCAGGAGTATCTTGACGACATCATCACCGTCGACAGCGATGCCATTTGCGCGGCGATGAAGGATCTGTTCGATGATGTGCGTGCGGTGGCGGAGCCTTCCGGCGCGCTGGCGCTGGCGGGGATGAAGAAGTATATCCAGCAGCATCAGATCCAGGGTGAACGGCTGGCGCACGTGCTGTCCGGTGCTAACGTCAACTTCCACGGCCTGCGCTACGTTTCCGAGCGTTGTGAACTGGGCGAGCAGCGTGAAGCGCTACTGGCCGTAACAATTCCCGAGCAGCAGGGCAGCTTCCTGCGCTTCTGCCAGCTGCTGGGCGGGCGTTCGGTGACCGAGTTCAACTATCGCTATGCCAACGCTGACGAGGCCTGCATCTTTGTTGGCGTACGCCTGACGCGCGGCATGGAGGAGCGCCACGAGATCCTGCAGCTGCTGTCAGAAGGCGGTTATCAAGTCGTGGATCTCTCCGATGACGAAATGGCGAAGCTTCACGTGCGCTATATGGTCGGCGGGCGACCGTCGAAACCGCTGCGCGAGCGGCTGTTCAGCTTTGAATTCCCGGAGGCGCCCGGTGCGCTGCTGCGCTTCCTGCAGACGCTGGGCACCCACTGGAATATCTCATTGTTTCACTACCGCAGCCACGGTACTGACTACGGTCGCGTTCTGGCGGCGTTTGAGCTGAGCGACAGCGAGCCGCAGTTTGAAGAGCACCTGGCGGCGCTGGGTTATGATTTCCACGATGAAACCAATAATCCGGCCTTCCGTTTCTTCCTCGCGGGCTAAAGCAGTTTCCAGAAAGCATCAATAAGCGGCTCAGTGAGCCGCTTTTTTTGTACGCATACGCCGAGTTCAAACGGTGCCACCATCTCGACATCTTCCAGCTCCAGAATACGGTTACGGATTGGCTCCGGACTGTTCTCCAGCACCACATCCGGCAGCAGTGCGATGCCGCACCCCAGCGCCACCATCGAGACAATCGCCTCATGTCCGGAAACCGTAGCGTAAATCAGTGGGTTCGCGATATGGCGATGGCGGAACCATAAATCAATGCGCCGCCGCGACGGCCCCTGCGCGGGCAGAATAAATGGGATTTGCGCCCAGTCGGGATGTGGCTGCGTTGCCTGGCTACGCACCGGGCACGGCAGCGCGGGGGCGATCAGCACCAGCGGGATCAGCCCGAGTGGCATAAAACCAATGCTGCCGGGCAGCGTTTCTGGCCGCCCGGCGATGGCAATATCGGCCTCATTGGTCTGGACTTTCTCCACCGCGTCGGCGGCGTCCCCGGTGGTCAGTTTGATTTCTACCAGCGGATGCTCGGCGCGGAAGCGATCAAGGATGGGCGGCAGATGGCTGTAAGCGGCGGTCACCGAGCAGAACAGACGCAGTTCACCACTCAGTGACGGGCCATTCTGCCCGATGGCGTGGCGCATCTGCTGATACTGCAACAGCGTTTGCTGAGCGAACTGGCGCAGGCGCTCACCGGCATCGGTCAGGGTTACCGTGCGGTTATCGCGTAAAAACAGTGTCTGCCCGAGGTCCTCCTCCAGCCGCTGGATCTGCCGTGACAGCGTAGAGGGGCTGACGTGCATCGCCCTTGCGCTGCGGCCAAAATGGCGGCTATCGGCGAGATGGAGAAACAATTTCAGGTCACGCAGATCCATACAGTTTGGGCCTCAAAGCTATGTTGCAAAAAGTGCAACGTCACGTTGTTAATATATCAATTTCAGCAATGCATTTCCTGTCATATGATAGGGTTTATACAGGGTCGGAAAGAGAGACCCGATAACAGACAAACGCATCACAACCTCATACGGAGTACCCATGGCTAACTATTTCAACACTTTGAACCTGCGCAACCAGCTGGCGCAATTAGGTAAATGCCGCTTTATGGCGCGTGAAGAATTTGCTGATGAAGCGAGCTACCTGAAAGGTAAAAAAGTCGTCATCGTTGGCTGTGGTGCTCAGGGCCTGAACCAGGGCCTGAACATGCGTGATTCTGGCCTCGACATTGCTTACGCTCTGCGTGCAGAAGCGATTGCCGAGAAGCGTGCTTCATGGCGTAAAGCGACAGAAAATGGCTTCAAAGTGGGCACTTACGAAGATCTGATCCCACAGGCCGACCTGGTGGTTAACCTGACGCCAGACAAGCAGCACTCGGCTGTGGTACAGGCGGTGCAGCCGTTGATGAAAGAGGGCGCAGCGCTGGGTTACTCACACGGTTTCAACATCGTTGAAGTGGGCGAGCAGGTTCGTAAAGACATTACCGTGGTGATGGTTGCGCCGAAATGCCCGGGTACTGAAGTACGTGAAGAGTATAAACGTGGTTTCGGCGTACCAACGCTGATCGCGGTTCACCCGGAAAACGATCCAAAAGGCGAAGGCATGGCGATTGCTAAAGCCTGGGCAGCAGCAACCGGCGGTCACCGCGCGGGCGTGCTGGAGTCCTCCTTCGTTGCTGAAGTGAAGTCCGATCTGATGGGTGAGCAGACCATCCTGTGCGGTATGCTGCAGGCGGGTTCGCTGCTGTGCTTCGACAAGCTGGTGGCTGAAGGTACGGATGCAGCCTACGCAGAAAAACTGATTCAGTTCGGCTGGGAAACCATCACCGAAGCCCTGAAGCAGGGTGGCATTACGCTGATGATGGACCGCCTGTCTAACCCGGCTAAACTGCGTGCTTACGCACTGTCCGAGCAGCTGAAAACCATCATGGCCCCGCTGTTCCAGAAGCACATGGACGATATCATCTCCGGTGAGTTCTCCTCCGGGATGATGGCTGACTGGGCAAACGATGACAAAAAATTGCTGGGCTGGCGTGAAGAGACCGGTAAAACCGCGTTCGAAAACGCTGCACAGTTCGAAGGTAAAATTGCCGAGCAGGACTACTTCGACCAGGGCGTTGTGATGATCGCCATGGTGAAAGCGGGCGTTGAGCTGGCATTCGAAACCATGGTTGCTGCCGGTATCATCGAAGAGTCTGCTTACTACGAATCACTGCACGAGCTGCCGCTGATTGCTAACACTATCGCCCGTAAGCGCCTGTACGAAATGAACGTGGTTATCTCTGATACTGCGGAATACGGTAACTACCTGTTCTCTTACGCGGCAGTACCGCTGCTGAAAGAGTTCATGACCACGCTGCAGGCAGGCGATCTGGGCAAAGCCGTCAACACGGCGACCACCGTAGATAACGCTCAGCTGCGTGACGTGAACGAAGCGATTCGTCATCACGAAATCGAAGCGGTTGGCCGTAAGCTGCGTGGCTACATGACCGATATGAAACGTATCGCCGTAGCGGGTTAATTCTGCGTAAATCGATGTAGGGGCGGATCGCTGATCCGCCCGAAAAAAGCGCCGTCTGGCGCTTTTTTTAATTGCGGTACAACACTTTAATGATGTGGTAACCGAACTGGGTGTGCAGCGGGCCCTGTGGCTCGATCAGCGGGCAGGAGAACACCACTTTATCGAATGCCGGCACCATTGCGCCCTGTTTGAACTCACCGAGGTGGCCGCCTTTCTTACCTGACGGACAGGTAGAGTGCTTCTTCGCCAGCTTCTCAAAATCTGCGCCGTCAGCCAGCTGTGCTAACAGGTCCTGAGCCAGTTTCTCTTCTTTTACCAGAATGTGCAGTGCTGCTGCCATTTTTGCCATGATTGTTACCTTGAGTAAGAGTTATTTCGCGGGCAATACCCGTCATACTTCAAGCTGCCTGTGCGTTAGCTGCCCTCGTTCACCCGAATCACTGACTTCAGTCAGCTCATCGGGATTAGTGAGCCTCATCCCTGAGGCTCAGCCCTCGGCCAGCGCGAGCGCTGCTCAAATCGGTTTCCGACCGATTTGTCACTCTTTTGCTGCCTTCATGCAACTCGAATTATTTTGGGTATATACTACCACGCTGTTTTCTCCTCCCTCGCAATTTCATTGAGTGATTTATCTATGCGTCTTAATCCTGGTCAGCAACACGCCGTCGAATTTGTTACCGGACCCTGTCTGGTACTGGCTGGTGCCGGTTCGGGAAAAACACGCGTCATTACCAATAAAATTGCCCACTTGATCCGCGAATGCGGCTATCAGGCGCGCCATATCGCCGCGGTGACCTTTACCAACAAGGCATCGCGTGAGATGAAAGAGCGCGTGGCGCAGACGCTGGGGCGCAAAGAAGCGCGCGGGTTGATGATCTCCACCTTCCATACGCTGGGGCTGGAAATTATTAAGCGCGAATACGCCGCGCTGGGGATGAAATCGAACTTCTCTCTGTTTGACGACCAGGATCAGCTGGCGCTGTTAAAAGACCTGACCGAGGAGTGGCTGGAAAACGATAAAACCCTGCTGCAGCAGCTGATATCAACGATCTCTAACTGGAAGAACGATCTGATGGATCCGCCGCGTGCGGCTGCGGGGGCGTTATCGGAGCGCGATAAGCTGTTCGCGCACTGCTACGCGCTGTATGACCGCCATCTGAAGTCCTGCAACGTGCTGGATTTCGACGATCTGATCCTGCTGCCGACCCTGCTGTTCCAGCGCAATCTGGAAGTGCGCGAACGCTGGCAGCAGAAAATCCGCTACCTGCTGGTGGATGAATATCAGGATACCAACACCAGCCAGTATGAGCTGGTAAAGCTGCTGGTGGGTAGCCGTGCTCGATTTACCGTGGTGGGGGATGACGATCAGTCGATCTACTCCTGGCGCGGTGCGCGGCCGCAGAACCTGGTGCTGCTTCAGGAAGATTTCCCGGCGCTGCAGGTGATCAAGCTGGAGCAGAACTACCGCTCTTCGGAACGCATTCTGAAAGCGGCGAATATCCTGATCGCCAATAACCCGCACGTGTTTGAAAAGCGTCTGTTCTCCGAGCTGGGCTACGGCGCGGAGCTGAAGGTGGTGACGGCCAACAACGAAGATCACGAAGCGGAACGCGTTACCGGCGAGCTGATTGCTCATCACTTTATCAATAAGACCGCTTATAAAGACTACGCCATTCTGTATCGCGGCAACCATCAGTCGCGGGTGTTTGAAAAAATGCTGATGCAGAACCGCATTCCCTACCGTATCTCCGGCGGCACCTCATTCTTCTCGCGTCCGGAAATCAAGGATCTGCTGGCCTACCTGCGCGTACTGACCAACGCCGACGACGACAGCGCCTTTATGCGCATTGTGAATACGCCACGGCGTGAAATCGGTTCGGCTACGCTGCAAAAACTGGGCGAGTGGGCGATGCAGCGCAATAAAAGCCTGTTTAGCGCCAGCTTTGATATGGGGCTCGGCCAGACTCTGACCGGGCGCGGTCTGGAATCTCTGCAGCGCTTTACCCACTGGCTGCGGGAGGTAGCGCAGCTGGCGGAGCGCGAGCCGGTGGCTGCGGTACGCGATCTGATCCGCGGTATCGATTACGAGAGCTGGCTGTTCGAAACTTCCGGCAGCCCGAAAGCGGCTGAAATGCGCATGAAAAACGTCAATACCCTGTTCCAGTGGATGACGGAAATGCTGGAGGGCAGCGATATCGACGAACCGATGACGCTGACTCAGGTCGTTACGCGCTTCACGCTGCGCGACATGATGGAGCGCGGTGAAAGTGATGAAGAGTCAGATCAGGTTCAGTTAATGACGCTGCACGCCTCGAAAGGTCTGGAGTTCCCCTACGTGTTCCTGGTGGGCATGGAGGAGGGATTACTGCCGCATCAGAGCAGCATTGACGAAAATAACGTTGAAGAGGAGCGTCGTCTGGCTTACGTGGGTATCACGCGTGCGCAGAAGGAGCTGACGTTTACTCTGTGCCGCGAGCGCCGTCAGTATGGTGAATCAATCCGTCCGGAGCCAAGCCGCTTCCTGCTGGAGCTACCGCAGGATGATCTGAAATGGGAGTCGGAGCGGAAAGTCGTCAGCGCAGAAGAGCGCATGCAAACCGGCCAGAGTCGTGTGGCCGGGTTGCGGGCGATGCTGGATAAAGCGAAGAAATAGAAGCGGATTAACGCCGCATTACCGAGCGTAGTAGATTTTAATTAATGACTAATGACCAGTGCACATAGCTCTGCCAGTGTGCTTCCTGCTCCAGCAGCTCAGCGCGCAGAGGATGGGCATCCAGCCAGCCCTGCGGCAGCGTCAGCGTCAGGTTGTCCTCATCTGCCTGCAAACGGACCGCAGGCAGCGTGTCATCGCGGCGGCGGCTGGCAAAAATGATCGCCAGACGCAGCAGGCGGCTCAGCCGTTCAGCCACGCGCGGCGGCACGGCATTCTGCTGGCTTAACAGCGCCAGATCGATGCTGTTGACCTGATTTTGCAGCAGCGTTGCCAGCAGCTTTTTCTGCGCGGGGGTAAAGCCTGGCAGATCGAGATGGCGCACCAGATATGCGGAGTGCTGCGGAGCCTGGCGGAAATCCACGCTTAAACCAATTTCATGGATCAGGCAGGCGCTATCCAACAGTTCACGGCTGCGATCGTCCAGCTTCCAGCTCTGCCCCACCTGGCGGGCGAAGGTATCGGCTAACTGACGCACGCGCTCAGCCTGCTCGGGATCGATAGCAAAACGGCGCTGGATATTATGCAGCGTGCGGTTGCGAATATCGCGATCCACCGGCAGGTGCAGCATGCCGTAAACCAATCCTTCGCGCAGTGCGCCGCCGGCCAGCGTCATGCTGGTAATATTCAGTTCATTAAAGATGGCGATGAGAATGGATAAGCCGCTCGGGAAAACCAGCGCGCGCTCAAGGGTCAGCCCCTCAATCTCCAGCTCTTCCAGTTTGCCGCACTGGATGGCGCGCTGTTTGAGCTGCTGAAGCTTACTCAGCGTAATACGCTCATCCATGCCCTGCGCCATCATAATTTCCTGCAGCGCCTGAACGGTGCCGGAAGCCCCGACGCAAACCTGCCAGCCCTGTTCGCGCAGCGCACCGGCCACCGGCCGGATCATCGCCCGCGCGGCCTGTTCGGCCTGTTCGAAATTCTCTTTACCGAGATGACGATCGGTAAAATAGCGCTCCAGCCAGGTCACGCAGCCCATCGACAGGCTGAACAGCGTAGTGGCCTGCGAACCCTTGCCGGTGACCAGCTCGGTGCTGCCGCCGCCGATATCCACCACCAGGCGCTTATCCGAACCGCCGGTGGTATGCGCGACGCCCTGATAAATCAGGCGAGCTTCTTCCTCACCGCTGATCACATTGACCGGGCAACCCAGAATTTTCTCAGCTTTTACGAGGAATTCACCGGCGTTTGAGGCAATACGCAGGGTGGCGGTGGCGACGACGCGGATCTGCTGCGGTGGGATATCCTGCAGCTGCTCGGAGAACAGCCGCAGGCACTGCCAGCCACGCTCCATCGCCTCTTCCGAGAGATGGTGGCTGGCATCAAGCCCGGCAGCCAGGCGAACCTTACGCTTGATGCGGGCAATGGTCTGGATACTGCCAGCCACTTCACGCACCACCAACATATGAAAGCTGTTCGATCCTAAATCGATGGCAGCATAGAGTGATGATGCGCTCAGCATGGCGTTTTAACCTGAACGTTTACGGTTAGGGCTACGCGGCGCGCTGCTGCGGCGGTTGTTATTTCCCCCACGGCGCGGACCATTTCCAGAACGCGTTCGGGTTAAGCGTTTTGGCGGCGGCAGATCGCTCATCAGCGCATCGCTGTTATAGCGGCTGACGGCAATGCTATGGCCAATATAGTCTTCAATCGCCGGCAGGTTGAGAGCGTACTCTTCACAGGCCAGGCTGATTGAGTGACCGTTGGCACCGGCACGACCGGTACGGCCAATGCGGTGAACATAGTCTTCACGGTCATCAGGCAGATCGTAGTTGAAGACGTGGGTCACGGCTGGAATGTGCAGACCACGTGCCGCAACATCGGTAGCGACCAGGATATCAACATCACCTTTGGTGAAATCATCCAGAATACGCAGGCGTTTCTTCTGTGCCACATCGCCGGTCAGCAGGCCCACGCGGTGACCATCGGCAGCCAGATGGCCCCAGATATCTTCACAGCGGTGCTTGGTATTCGCGAAGATGATCGCGCGATCGGGCCACTCTTCTTCCAGCAGCGTTTGCAGTAAACGCATTTTCTCTTCGTTGGAAGGGTAGAACAGCTCTTCTTTAATGCGGTGTCCGGTTTTCTGTTCCGGTTCAACTTCAACGTATTCAGCGTTGTTCATATTCTCAAAGGCCAGTTCACGCACGCGGAAGGAGAGGGTGGCGGAGAACAGCATATTGAGGCGCTGGTTAGCGGCAGGCATGCGGCGGAACAACCAGCGAATGTCTTTAATGAAGCCGAGGTCAAACATCCGGTCAGCTTCGTCGAGTACCACCACCTGGATGGCGCCTAAATTCACATGATTCTGTTTAGCGTAATCGATTAAACGACCCGTGGTGGCGATCAGCACATCGACGCCGCTTTCGAGCACTTTCAGCTGTTTATCGTAGCCATCGCCGCCGTAAGCCAGGCCCAGTTTCAGCCCGGTAACCTGCGCCAGCGGTTCTGCATCCGCATGGATCTGCACCGCCAGTTCGCGCGTCGGTGCCAGGATCAGCGCGCGCGGTTGGTTAACCTGGCGACCTTCCGGGGCGGGGTGAGAAAGAAGATGATGGAACGTTGACGTCAGGAACGCCATCGTTTTGCCGGTACCGGTTTGCGCCTGACCTGCTACATCACGCCCGGAGAGCGTAAACGGTAATGCCAGCGCCTGAATAGGCGTGCAATTATGAAACCCTTTAGTTTCAAGGGCTTCAATCACCTGAGGGTGCAGGGCGAAGTCGGAAAACTTCTGTTCTGTTAAGTGTGTTTTGCTCATAGTGTGGTAGAATATCAGCTTACTATTGCTTTACGAAAGCATATCCGGTGAAATAAAAGCAGTGCAATAAACTCAGCCTGATGCTGCTTAATGCTACATCAAAGGTAAAGATAATCCCTTGGAGTAAACATGAGCGATAAAATTACCCACGTGACCGATGACAGCTTTGACGCCGACGTTCTGAAAGCAGAAGATTTGGTACTGGTCGACTTCTGGGCAGAATGGTGCGGTCCTTGTAAGATGATCGCCCCTATTCTCGATGAAGTGGCTGCCGAATATGAAGGCAAGCTGAAAATCGCTAAGTTGAACATTGATGAGAACCCAGCAACGGCGCCTAAGTACGGCATCCGTGGTATCCCAACCCTGCTGCTGTTCAAAAATGGCGAAGTGGCTGCGACCAAAGTCGGCGCACTCTCTAAAGGCCAGCTCAAAGAGTTCCTGAACGCGAACCTGGGCTAATCATGCCTTGCCGGCGTTTTGCGGTTTGATTTTTCATCTATCCGCTAGACGCCCGGCATTAAGCGTGCTAAGTTAAATCCACTGCACGACGAACTTACCTTGTAGTTTGCACCTTATAGAATGACTCCTTGTTGAACGCTGTATTCATCAGAATCTTACAGACATTCAGCAATCTGACGGTTAGTATCTACTGAATTTCCGGCTTCTTGTCCTCACCGTCTCCTCGTTTCAGATCTGCGTTTTCCTGCACGTGATCATCGAGCGGACTTCGGAACCAAGAGCCAATTAAACAGGCATGGATCTTTCGCCATACCATTTACGACAAACAATTCAAGTTTTACCCCGAGTTTAAGAACCCACCATTATGAATCTTACCGAATTAAAAAATACGCCGGTTTCAGACCTGATTACCCTCGGCGAAAATATGGGGCTGGAAAACCTGGCGCGCTTGCGCAAACAGGACATCATTTTCGCCATCCTCAAGCAGCATGCTAAAAGTGGCGAAGACATCTTCGGCGATGGCGTACTCGAGATATTGCAGGATGGATTTGGTTTCCTCCGCTCTGGAGACAGTTCCTACCTCGCCGGTCCCGATGATATCTACGTTTCCCCTAGTCAAATCCGCCGCTTTAACCTCCGCACTGGTGACTCCATCTCTGGCAAGATCCGTCCGCCAAAAGAGGGTGAGCGTTACTTTGCGCTGCTGAAAGTTAACGAAGTTAACTACGACAAACCGGAAAATGCCCGTAACAAAATCCTGTTTGAGAACTTAACGCCGCTGCATGCTAACTCACGTCTGCGCATGGAGCGTGGTAACGGCTCCACCGAAGATTTGACCGCTCGCGTACTGGATCTGGCTTCGCCGATCGGTCGTGGCCAGCGTGGTCTGATTGTGGCACCGCCGAAAGCCGGTAAAACCATGCTGCTGCAGAACATTGCGCAGAGCATCGCCTACAACCATCCAGACTGCGTGCTGATGGTGCTGCTGATTGACGAACGTCCGGAAGAAGTTACCGAGATGCAGCGTCTGGTTAAAGGTGAAGTGATCGCTTCTACCTTTGACGAACCGGCATCACGCCACGTTCAGGTTGCTGAGATGGTGATCGAGAAGGCCAAGCGCCTGGTCGAACACAAAAAAGACGTGATCATCCTGCTCGACTCCATTACCCGTCTGGCGCGTGCCTATAACACCGTGGTTCCTGCTTCTGGCAAGGTACTGACCGGTGGTGTGGATGCCAACGCCCTGCATCGTCCGAAGCGTTTCTTCGGTGCTGCGCGTAACGTGGAAGAGGGTGGAAGCCTGACCATCATCGCCACCGCACTGGTTGATACCGGTTCGAAGATGGATGAAGTGATCTACGAAGAATTTAAAGGTACCGGCAACATGGAACTGCATCTGGCGCGTAAAATCGCTGAGAAGCGCGTGTTCCCTGCTATCGATTACAACCGTTCAGGTACCCGTAAAGAAGAGTTGCTGACCACGTCAGAAGAGCTGCAGAAAATGTGGATCCTGCGCAAGATTATTCACCCAATGGGCGAAATCGACGCAATGGAGTTCCTCATCAACAAGCTGGCGATGACGAAAACCAACGATGAATTCTTCGATATGATGAAGCGTTCATAACTGGCTGGTTGCCGGGGGCTAAACGGTCGAATTGCCGTTTTACAACACTACCCCCGTCAATAAACAGATGAAAACTCGGGTAACGCCACGCATAGTCGTGGCGTTTTTTGTTTTTGGCCTATAGGCTATTCTGATTATGGAGAATTAGACCTAATGTGCGGTACAGGGCGAAGTTATATGGTGCATTGATGATGCGCGCCCTGGTGAATAAAATCAGAATTATACGGGTGCTAATGGCATGAAAATTGCTTATAACACTGCGCAATTCTTATCAGAGAGCTGGTTAATGTGAATTTACTCAATACGAGTACGGAGCTTGCCCTAACTTTTTTATTTTCATTGGCATTTCTTTTTTTCGCGCGTAAAGCCGCTATTAAAGTTGGTCTGGTGGATAAACCCAACTACCGCAAACGACATCAGGGCGCGATTCCGCTGGTTGGTGGCATCTCCGTGTTTGCTGGCAGCTGTTTCGCTTTTGCATTGACGAATTTCTATGTGCCTAACGTCCTGCTGTATCTCAGCTGTGCCGGCTGTCTGGTATTCGTCGGCGCGCTCGATGATCGTTTCGACATCAGTGTAAAACTGCGCGCGGTGGTTCAGGCCGGCGTGGCGGTTGTCATGATGATGAAAGCTAAACTCTATCTGCTAAGCCTTGGCTACATCTTCGGCCCCTGGGAGCTGGTGGTCGGACCGTTTGGCTATGTTCTGACGCTATTTGCCGTCTGGGCCGCGATCAACGCCTTCAACATGGTTGACGGCATTGATGGTCTGTTGGGGGGATTGTCCTGCGTCACCTTCCTCGCCATTGGCGTTATCCTGCTGCTGGATGGCCAGAGCAGCCTGGCGATGTGGTGCTTCATTATGATGGCCGCCATCATTCCCTATATTTTGCTCAACCTCGGCGTGTTTGGTCGCCGCTACAAAGTTTTCATGGGAGATGCCGGCAGCACGCTGATTGGCTTTACCATTATCTGGATCCTGCTGGAGGCCACCCAGGGTCCGAGCCATCCTATTACCCCGGTCACCGCGCTATGGCTGATTGCTATTCCGTTAATGGATATGGTGGCGATTATGTATCGCCGCCTGAGCAAGGGGATGAGTCCCTTCTCGGCAGATCGGCAGCACATTCACCACCTGATCATGCGTGCGGGCTTCACCTCCCGCCAGGCGTTTGTCCTGATCACCGCTGCCGCTGCGCTGCTGGCTGCGGTGGGTGTGCTCGGCGAATACCTGACCTTTGTCCCGGAATGGGCGATGTTGGTACTTTTCTTGCTGGCTTTCATGCTGTACGGCTACTGCATCAAGCGGGCATGGCGCGTTGCGCGCATGATTAAAAGATGGAAGCGCCGACTGCGTAATCACCATAACGAGAAGAAAACCTCTACTGACTAAGTCAGCCTGACAACAAGGAACCTGAAGTATGACCTATCCTGACGCGGCGGATAACGAGCTGGATATTCGTGGTCTTTGCTGCACGCTGTGGCGCGGTAAATTCTGGATTGTCGCCGGTGGCGCACTGTTTGCCGCCCTGGCCTTTATTTACTCGCTGCTGGTTACGCCGAAATGGAGTACTACCGCGATTGTCGATCGTCCAACGGTGAACATGCTTTCCGGCTATTACTCGCAGCAGCAGTTTTTAAATAATCTGGATGTCCGTTCGGGCAGCCTGACCGTGGCCCCACCTACAGTGATGGATGAGGCGTATCAGGAGTTCATCATGCAGCTGTTTGCCTGGGATACCCGGCGTGATTTCTGGCTGCAGACCGACTATTACAAACAGCGGAAAACCGGTAATGCCATGGAAGACGCAGCCCTGTTGGATGAGCTGATTGCCAATATTCAGCTGCAGCCCGCCGACAGCGCGAAGAATATCAAGGATAGCGTGACGCTGGTGGCTGAGACCGCCGCCGACGCCAACACTCTGCTGCGCCAGTACGTGGCTTTCGCCAATGCGCGCGCCACCGTACATCTGAATGAAGAGCTGGCGGCCGACTGGGCAGCCCGCAGCATTCAGTTGAAAGCGCAGATAAAGCGCCAGGAAGCGGTAGCAAAAGCGATTTACGACCGTCAGGTGAACAGCGTACAGCAGGCGTTAAAAATTGCTCAGCAGCAGGGCTTAGAGCAGTCGAAAACTCAGACGCCATCCGAACAGCTGCCGGATTCCGAACTGTTCCTGCTGGGGCGCCCGCTGCTGCAGGGGCGTCTGGAAAACCTTCAGGCCAGCGGTCCGTCTTACGATCTGGACTACGACCAGAACCGGGCTATGCAGGCGACGCTGAGTGTCGGGCCAACGCTGGTGCCGTCTTTCCACACCTGGCGCTACCTGCGCACCCCGGAGGAGCCGGTCAAGCGTGACAGCCCGCGCCGCGTGCTGCTGATGGTGATGTGGGGCGCTGTAGGGGTTCTGCTGGGTGCCGGAACGGCTCTGGTCCGTCGCAGAAAGTGTCACTAAGTTAAATACGAGCGAATTAAGAGAGTCACGGTGAAAGTATTAACAGTTTTTGGCACGCGCCCCGAAGCGATTAAAATGGCGCCGCTGGTGCATGCGCTGGCGCAGGAAGAGGGTATCGAGTCACGCTTATGCGTGACGGCACAGCATCGCGAAATGCTCGATCAGGTGCTGCAGCTGTTTTCAATCGTGCCGGACTACGATCTTAATATTATGCAGCCGGGACAGGGGTTAACCGAGATCACCAGCCGTATTCTGGAAGGGCTGAAAACGGTATTTAGCGACTTCACTCCTGATGTGGTGCTGGTACACGGTGACACCACCACCACTTTTGCCGCCAGCCTTGCGGCTTTCTACCACCGTATTCCCGTAGGGCACGTGGAGGCCGGGCTGCGTACCGGCGATCTGTGGTCACCGTGGCCGGAAGAAGCCAACCGTACGCTGACCGGGCACCTGGCGAGCTACCACTTCACGCCCACCACCACTTCGCAGCAAAATCTGCTGCGCGAGAATCTGCCTGCCCAGCGCATTTTCGTCACCGGTAATACGGTGATCGACGCGCTGTTCTGGGTGCGTGACCGCGTGCTGAGTGATGATGCATTGCGTAACAGTCTTGCGGCGCGCTATCCATTCCTGGCTGCGGACAAGAAGATGATTCTGGTCACGGGGCACCGCCGTGAGAGCTTCGGCGACGGATTTGAGCGTATCTGTAATGCGCTGGCGGAAATTGCCCGCCTGCATCCCGATACGCAGATTGTTTACCCGGTGCATCTCAACCCCAACGTCAGCGAGCCGGTTAACCGCATTTTGAGTGGGATCGACAACATTATCCTGATCGAGCCGCAGGAGTACCTGCCGTTTGTCTGGCTGATGGACCGCGCCTGGCTGATCCTCACCGATTCCGGTGGCATTCAGGAAGAAGCGCCGTCGCTGGGCAAACCGGTGCTGGTGATGCGCGATACCACCGAGCGCCCGGAAGCGATTGCTGCCGGTACGGTGATGCTGGTCGGCACCGATGGTGCAAAAATTGTTAGCGAAGTCAACCGTTTACTTACCGATGAGGAAGCGTGGCACACCATGAGTCGCGCACATAATCCTTACGGAGACGGACTGGCCTGCCAGCGTATTGTGCAGGCGCTTAAACACAACCGGATTACATTATGAGTTTCAACACCATTTCTGTTATCGGGCTGGGCTACATCGGCCTGCCCACTGCCGCGGCCTTTGCTTCCTGCCAGAAGCAGGTGATCGGCATCGATATTAATGCGCACGCGGTGGAGACCATCAATCGTGGCGACATTCATATCGTTGAGCCGGACCTCGACCGCGTGGTGAAAACCGCCGTCGAGGGCGGCTATTTGCGTGCTGCCACTCAGCCACAGGCTGCAGATGCATTTCTGATCGCCGTTCCCACGCCGTTTAAAGGCGAGCATCAGCCGGATATGGCCTTTGTCCGGGCGGCGGCAGAGTCCCTTGCGCCAGTGCTGAAGAAGGGCGATCTGGTGATCCTCGAATCCACCTCTCCGGTGGGGGCTACCGAGCAGATGGCCGCGTGGCTGGCGGCAGCGCGCCCGGACCTGAGCTTCCCGCAGCAGGCGGGTGAGCAGGCGGACATTCAGGTTGCCTACTGCCCGGAGCGCGTCTTGCCGGGTCAGGTGATGGTTGAGCTGTTTAAAAATGACCGTGTGATAGGCGGTATGACGGCCGTCTGCTCGCAGCGCGCCTGCGATCTGTACAATATCTTTCTCGAAGGTGAGTGCGTGGTCACCAATTCGCGCACCGCTGAAATGTGTAAGCTCACCGAGAACAGCTTCCGCGACGTCAATATTGCCTTCGCTAACGAGCTGTCGTTGATCTGCGCCGAGCAGGATATCAACGTCTGGGAGCTGATCCGTCTCGCCAACCGCCATCCGCGCGTGAACATTCTGCAACCCGGCCCGGGCGTTGGCGGGCACTGCATCGCCGTCGATCCGTGGTTTATCGTGGCGCAAAATCCCGAGCAGGCGCGGTTGATCCGCACCGCGCGCGAAGTGAATGACGGTAAACCGCACTGGGTGCTGGAGCAGGTGCAGCGCCGGGTTGCCGACTGCCTGATGAGCAGCAACAAGCGCGCCAGCGAGCTGAAAATTGCCTGCCTGGGCCTGGCGTTCAAGCCCGATATTGACGACCTGCGTGAAAGCCCGGCCGTTCAGGTAACGAAGCTGATCGCCGACTGGCATCAGGGCAGCACGCTGGTGGTCGAACCTAACGTGCAGCAGCTGCCCGCGAAGCTGCAGCAAAGCGTCACGCTGGTGGCGCTGGATGACGCCCTGCAGCAGGCTGATGTACTGGTGCTGCTGGTCGATCACCGTCAGTTTAAAGCCATCGATCCCGCCAGTGTAAACCAGCCGTGGGTTGTGGATACCAAAGGAGTATGGCGATGAGAGATTCGAGCTGTGAACGGCACGCTTAAACCCCTCCTCTGGGAGAACAGTTTCTTTAACCGGCAGAGTGCGCTGCTGGAGCTGGGCGGTGAGCATCAGCTGGATAGCGTTCAGCTCGACGACTGGCCGCTGGTGCAGGTCAAGGTGCTGGCGCAGCAGAGCGCAGAGCTGGATGCGCTCAGCGCGCTCGGTTTTCGCCTGGTGGAAGGGGAAGCGGACTGCGTGCTGGGCATCACGCCGGTGGATCGCCCAACCGGCGTGCGTATTGCGCGCGCGGAACATATCCCGGCGCTGCGCCAGGCCGCGGAAGAAGCATTCACCTTTAGCCGTTTTCGTGCCCCGTGGTATGCATCCGGCGACAGCGGACGCTTCTATGCGCAGTGGGTGGAAAACGCGGTGCGCGGCACCTTTGATCATCAGTGCCTGTTGGCGGTGGATGAGCAGGGTATTATGCAGGGCTTTGTCTCCCTGCGTGAGCTGGATGACGGCACCGCGCGCATTGGCCTGCTGGCGGTATTACCTGCGGCTCAGGGGCTGGGCATCGGCCAGCGGTTGATGAATGCGGCTAACGACTGGTGCCGCGCACGCCGCCTGACACGACTTCACGTCGCCACGCAGCTGGGCAACCTCGCTGCGCTGCGTCTTTATCTTCGCTGCGGCGGCGTGATTGAACGCACCGCATACTGGTTATACAGGGAAACACCATGATTCCGTTTAATGCGCCGCCGGTGGTGGGAACTGAACTTGAATATATGCAGTCGGCCATGGGTAGCGGCAAGCTGTGCGGCGATGGCGGTTTTACCCGTCGCTGCCAGCAGTGGATGGAGCAGCGCTTCGCCAGTCGTAAAGTACTGCTTACCCCTTCCTGCACCGCTTCGCTCGAAATGGCGGCGATCCTGATTGATATTCAGCCCGGTGATGAAGTGATCATGCCGAGCTACACCTTTGTCTCGACGGCCAATGCCTTTGTGCTGCGTGGGGCGACCATCGTCTTTGTCGACGTGCGCCCGGATACCATGAATATCGATGAGACGCTGATTGAGGCGGCGATCACCGATAAGACTAAAGCGATTGTGCCGGTGCACTATGCGGGCGTGGCCTGCGAGATGGACACCATTATGGCGCTGGCGAAAAAGCACCAGCTGTGGGTGGTGGAGGATGCTGCGCAGGGCGTGATGTCGACCTACAAAGGTCGCGCGCTTGGCAGCATTGGGCATATCGGCTGCTTCAGCTTTCATGAAACCAAAAACTACACGGCCGGTGGCGAAGGTGGCGCGACGCTGGTCAACGATGCCTCGCTGGTCGAGCGCGCGGAGATCGTGCGCGAGAAAGGCACCAACCGCAGCCAGTTTTTCCGTGGTCAGGTGGATAAGTACACCTGGCGCGATATCGGCTCCAGCTATCTGATGGCTGATTTGCAGGCCGCGTATCTCTGGGCACAGCTGGAGGCGGCAGAGCGCATCAACCAGCAGCGCCTGCGGCTGTGGCAGAACTATCATGATGCCCTGCAGCCCCTGGCGGCACGCGGGCGCATCGAGCTGCCCGTCATCCCGGCAAACTGCGAACACAATGCGCATATGTTTTACCTCAAGCTGCGCGATCAGGATGACCGCAGCGCGCTGATCTCCTGGCTGAAAGAGGCCGAGATCCTTGCGGTCTTCCACTACATTCCGCTGCACAGCTCTCCTGCCGGTCTGCGTTTTGGCCGCTTCCACGGTACCGATCGCGCAACCCAGACCGAAAGTGAGCGCCTGCTGCGCCTGCCGCTGTTCTATAACCTCTCTGATAACAATCAGAAAACGGTGATCGGTTCGCTGCTGAGCTATTTCTCCTGATATGTCACTGGCAAAAGCGTCGGTGTGGACGGCCGTTTCCACACTGGTAAAGATTGCTGCCGGGCTGCTGGTGGTAAAAATGCTGGCAGTGACCTACGGACCTGCGGGGGTTGGGCAGGCGGGTAACTTCCGCCAGCTGATCACCGTGCTTGGCGTGCTGGCAGGGGCCGGAATTTTCAACGGCGTGACCAAATATGTCGCACAGACTCAGCAGCAGCCAGCAGAACTGCGCGGGGTTCTTGGCACGGCGTCGGCGATGGTGCTCGGATTCTCCCTGCTGCTGGCGGCCGTGTTCCTGCTGTTTGCTGCGCCAATAAGCCGGGCACTGTTTGGCCACGAGCAGTATCAGCAGGTGATCCGCATCGTCGCCTTCCTGCAGCTGGGCATCGCCTGGGCTAACCTCGCGCTGGCGATCATGAAAGGCTTCCGCGATGCCGCAGGCAACGCGCTGGCGCTGATTGTCGGCAGCGCGATCGGGGTGGCCGCGTGGTTTGTCTGCTACTGGCTCGGCGGCTATAGCGGCGCGCTGGTGGGTCTGGCCATGGTCCCGGCTCTGGTCGTGGTGCCTGCGGTGTGGCTACTGGCGCGGCGCGGCCATTTGCCGATGCGCTATCTGCTGCCGCAGTGGCGGCCGGAGTATGTGCGCAGCCTGGGTAAGTTTACGCTGATGGCGCTGATCACCGCAGTCACGCTGCCGGTGGCGTGGATGATGATGCGTAACCTGCTGGCGCAGCACGCGGGCTGGGAGCAGGTTGGTTTATGGCAGGGGGTGAGCAGTATTTCGGATGCCTACCTGCAGTTTATTACCGCCTCGTTCAGCGTCTATCTGCTACCTACGCTGGCCCGCCTGCAGACGAAGGCCGAGATTTCGCGTGAGATCCTCAAGTCGCTGCGCTTCGTCCTGCCCGCCGTCGCTGCGGTCAGCTTCAGCGTCTGGCTACTGCGCGACTTTGCCATCTGGCTGCTGTTCTCCAGCCAGTTCACCGGCATGCGTGACCTGTTTGTCTGGCAGCTGATTGGCGATGTGCTGAAAGTCGGCTGCTACGTATTTGGTTACCTGGTGATCGCCAAAGCGTCACTGCGTTTTTATATTCTTACCGAGGTCAGCCAGTTTGCGCTGCTGACCGGTTTTTCCCGCTGGCTGATCCCGCTGCACGGCGCAGCAGGCGCAGCTCAGGCGTATATGGCGACCTATGTCGCTTACTTTGCACTCTGTGCTGGCGTTTTTATTATCTATCGTAGACGAGTATGACCAGAGTAATTCATCTTTTAGGCTCAGATATTCCGCATCACAACGCGACGGTGCTGGGCTTTTTTAACCAGGTTTTACATGAAGTTGCCCCATCTTCAACGCCGCGTGAGTTTTGGGTGGTGAGCGGGCAGGCCACCCTGGCTGGGCAGTATCCGCAGCTGGCTATTCGCTTGTTCTCAAGCAAGGCGGAGCTGGCGCAGACGACGATTGCTACCGCCAGCCAGCAGCGCAGCACGCGCTTCTTCTGCCACGGGCAGTTCAATCCACGCCTGTGGCTGGCCCTGCTGGCGGGCAGGATCGCACGCCAGCAGTTTTACTGGCATATCTGGGGGGCCGATCTGTATGAAGATGCGGCCAGCCTGAAGTTTCGTCTGTTCTATATGCTGCGGCGCCAGGCGCAAAAACGCGTGGGGCATGTGTTTGCCACCCGTGGCGACATCAATCACTTTCACCAGCGCTGCCCGCGCGTGCCGGCATCGCTGCTCTACTTCCCGACCCGGCTGGCGGATAGCGTGCCGGAAAGCCAGGCTGCTGACGGCCCGCTGACCATCCTGCTCGGTAATTCCGGGGATGCCAGCAATCGTCATATTCAGGCGTTAGAGGAGATCCATCAGCAGTTCGGCAATGGGGTGCAGGTGCTGGTGCCGCTGGGCTACCCGGCCAACAATGACGTCTACATCGGGCGCGTGCGTGCGGCTGCGGATGCGCTTTTTGCACCGGGCCACGTGCAGCTGTTGACGGAGAAGCTGGCGTTCGATAACTATTTACAGCTGCTGTCTCGCTGTCACCTCGGCTATTTTATCTTCGAGCGCCAGCAGGGGATCGGCACGCTGTGTCTGCTGATGCAGGCCAACGTGCCGTTTGTGTTGAACCGCAAAAACCCGTTCTGGCAGGACCTGGCCGAGCAGCAGGTGCCGGTGCTGTTTAACGGCGATGCGCTGGATGCGGCGACTGTCGCGGAGGCGCGGCGTCAGCTGCAGAGCCTGGATAAAAGCCGCATCGCCTTTTTCGAGCCGGGCTATCTGGCGGGCTGGCAGCAGGCGCTGCAAATGGTGGAAGGGGAGAGCGCATGACCTTATTCGAGTTTGTCGGTCTGCTGGTGGTGTACCTGTGCTGCGGCGGATTTATCCTGACGCTGACATGGCGTGAGTTCAGGCGCGTGCGCTTCAACTTCAACGTCTTCTTCTCGCTGCTGTTTTTGCTGACCTTCTTCTTTGGTTTTCCGCTGACCTGCCTGCTGGTATTTGGCTTTGACGTGCAGGTGGTGCCGCCAGAGTATCTTTTACAGGCGCTGCTGTCGGCGGGCTGTTTCTATGCCATCTACTATGTCAGCTACAAGACCCGGCTGCGCGCGCGCAGCACGGCTCCTGCACGACAGATATTCACCATCAACCGTATTGAAGCCCACCTGAGCTGGGGACTGATGGCGCTGGTGGCGCTGGGCACCGTCAGCGTGTTCTTTATGCATAACGGCTTTCTGCTGTTTAAGCTGCACAGCTACAGCCAGATTTTCTCTGCGGATGTCTCCGGCGTGGCGCTCAAGCGCTTCTTCTACTTCTTTATTCCGGCGATGCTGGTGGTTTACTTCCTCAAGCAGGATTTACGCGGCTGGCTGTTCTTCCTCGTGGCCACCGTCGGCTTTGGTCTGCTGACCTACACCATCGTTGGCGGCACGCGCGCCAATATCATCATCGCTTTCGCCCTGTTTCTGTTTATCGGCATTATTCGCGGCTGGATCACGCTCTGGATGCTGGTGCTGGCGGGCGTGGGCGGTATTGTTGGCATGTTCTGGCTGGCGCTCAAGCGCTACAACCTCGACGTTAGCGGTCCGGAGGCGTTCTACACCTTCCTCTATCTGACGCGGGATACCTTCTCCCCCTGGGAGAATCTCGGCCTGCTGCTGCAAAACTACGACAAGATTGATTTTCAGGGGCTGGCCCCCATCTGGCGCGATTTCTACGTGTTTATCCCCAGCTGGCTGTGGCACGGGCGGCCAACCGAAGTGCTTAACAGCGCGAACTACTTTACCTGGGAAGTGCTGGATAACCACTCGGGCCTGGCGATTTCCCCCACGCTGATTGGCTCACTGGTGGTGATGGGCGGCGCGCTGTTTATCCCGCTGGGTGCGGTTGCCGTCGGCATGATTATCAAATGGTTTGACTGGCTGTACGACAAAGGGCGCCATGAACCCAACCGCTACAAAGCCGCAATTCTGCAAAGCTTCTGTTTTGGCGCGGTGTTTAACATGATCGTGCTGGCGCGTGAGGGGCTGGATGCGTTTGCTTCACGCGTGGTGTTCTTCTGTATTATTTTTGCTGCCTGCGTGGTGGCCGCTAAGCTGCTGTACTGGCTGCTGGATGTGGCCGGGGTAGTTCGTCCGCGCGCGGCCAGCCGCCCGCTGTCGCCACAGCTGTAGACTTTGTTTTGCTTATGACCTCAAGGAAATCCCGATGAATGCCCCTGTAACCGTGCCGCACTATCAGATTCGCGGCATTACGCTGTCAGGCTTTAGTGATATGGCGCAGTTTGTCGACTACCTCAATCACGACGGTAAGCTGAAAACCGGCACGCTGGTGGCGATCAACGCCGAGAAAGTGCTGACGGCTGAAGCAGATGCGGCAGTGGCTGAGCTGATTGCCGCGGCAGAATATAAGTATGCCGATGGCATCAGTATTGTACGTTCGATCCGCAAGAAGTATCCGCAGGCCGAGGTGTCACGTATTGCCGGCGCCGATCTGTGGGAAGCGTTGATGGAGCGCGCCGGGCGCGAAGGCACGCCGGTGTTTCTGATTGGCGGGCGGGAGTCGGTGCTGGCGCAGACTCAGGACCAGCTGCGCCGCCGCTGGAATGTGAATATCGTTGGCGCTCAGGACGGCTTCTTCACCCCCGCCGAGCGTGATGCGCTGTTTGCCCGCATTCAGGCCAGCGGCGCCAGGCTGGTAACCGTCGCGATGGGCTCGCCGCGCCAGGAGATCCTGATGCGCGACTGTAAAGCCGTTTACCCGGATGCGCTATATATGGGAGTAGGCGGTACCTACGACGTGTTTACCGGCCACGTGAAGCGTGCGCCAAAGATATGGCAGAAAATGGGTCTGGAGTGGCTTTACCGCCTTCTGTCGCAGCCTTCCCGCCTAAAGCGCCAGCTGCGACTGCTGAAATACCTTAAATATCACTGGCGCGGCGATCTTTAACGCCTGGGACAATTTTCTCTAACCCGGCTATTTAGTGGCTTTTTTGCCATAAAGAGGCAGAAAAACGCTGTGACTTTAGACGGAATGCACAAAGCGTAATCAAACGCGTTTTTTTGTGAAAAAAGCACTGGACAGGTAAGGCTCCCGTCCGTAGTATGCACATCCGCAACGGCGCTACGCGCCCGTAGCTCAGCTGGATAGAGCGCTGCCCTCCGGAGGCAGAGGTCTCAGGTTCGAATCCTGTCGGGCGCACCATGAATTTTGTGCGCAATGAGCGGCGGTGGTAACATTTACCGCGTTAGTAAGAAGTAAAGCAGTCGCAACAAGCAGTAAAGAAATCAGGTATGGTGGCTATAGCTCAGTTGGTAGAGCCCTGGATTGTGATTCCAGTTGTCGTGGGTTCGAGTCCCATTAGCCACCCCAGATTTTTAGTAAAGATTTTGTCGTATGCGAAGGTGGCGGAATTGGTAGACGCGCTAGCTTCAGGTGTTAGTGTCTTAACGGACGTGAGGGTTCAAGTCCCTCTCTTCGCACCACAAAATCTGTAGCAAAGAAGTGCCAGCAGTATTCGGCGAGTAGCGCAGCTTGGTAGCGCAACTGGTTTGGGACCAGTGGGTCGGAGGTTCGAATCCTCTCTCGCCGACCAATTTTAAGACCCTGCTGTACTGCGGGGTTTTTGCTTAAAACCTGAAGGTTTGGGCAACGATAAGAAAAGTAGTGGCAAAAAGAAGTATTCGGCGAGTAGCGCAGCTTGGTAGCGCAACTGGTTTGGGACCAGTGGGTCGGAGGTTCGAATCCTCTCTCGCCGACCAATTTAAGAAACCTGCTTGAAAAAGCAGGTTTTTTTTCGTCTGTAGCCAATGAGGATGAGAACCTCCGAAGGAGGTTTGAGCCGAGCGCAGCGAGACAGCGTTGCTTTAGCAACGGCCCGCAGGGCGGCTCGCAGAGCCGCAATCCTCTCTCGCCGACCAATTTAAGAAACCTGCTTGAAAAAGCAGGTTTTTTTTCGTCTGTAGAGATGACCTTCCCCTCCTTTCTTTCCGTGAAGAAGTGCCTGTGCAGCGGACCCGTCCCGATATTATCACTCCACGCATTATCAGTTCGTCTCTGTTCAGAGACATCTAACCACTTGTTTTAAAATGTGTTTACCTGACTTTGCTTTACTTGTCTCTAATCAGCGACGTAGGGAAGAGGGGGATGTGGGTTTTTAACGACACAACCCTGAGCGGTTATAGCAATCTTAAATTTTAAATATCGATAAATCATAGAGATAGAATATTGAGAAGCAGAGAAATACCATTCTGGCACGGCATATGCAATACTATCCCTGTAGATGCTCATTCCACCTCTTATGTTTGCTAACGCTTCATAAACCTGGGAATGATGCAGAGCCACATTACGGTACCTGTTGTCCAGCCAGCCAATATCGCTTACGCCTTATTGGATTTATCGGGCAAAACGTTGAGTCGGGTACCAATCGGTTGTCTTAACCGACCTGATATTCAGACCTGCCAGATGGCAGGTCTTTTTTTTTACCTGGTGCCCGTCATCGTTCAGGTTGCAGATACGTCGGGTCATAATAACTGGCGAAAAAACTCGCCGGACAATGAAAACATGTCTCCTATGGATTGTTCTTTTTGTATGCACTCTTAATGGATGTTTGACATCTCTAAAACAGTTTTTACATACTGTTGATTCAATTTTTACTGATAAATCAATTTACCAGCTGTAAGCCTGATCTGTTGCGGACCTGTGATAATGAATGAGACAGCTGATTCAGAAAGCTGCATTTCCAATTCATATTCATTGCAAGGTTGCAGGGGATTTAAGAATTTAGCATTGTGGACTTGAAAATGCGTATTGAATCCGTAATTTAATAAAATATCACTAATAAACTCAATGATTAAAGAGGCCGGACAAACAGGATAGCCAGAGAAATGATTTTTTAGTATGTGATGGAATTCATTTATTTTAAATCTAATAAGTAACCTATCCTTTAATTTTTCAACTTCAAGTATATTAAACAAATCAGAACCATAACTAAGCATATCAACTGATGTATCGCAGTTAGTGAGTGGTATCTTTATCAGAAAAACATCTGCACGTCCTGATATCTGATCTGAAACTATCTGCGTTGTTCTGACATGTATAAATTCACCAGATGAAATCATCTCTCCTTTGAGAACCACTTTTTCCAGATTTATCGGATCATAAATATCCATGTTTTTAATCATCACAGGAATATAAACGCTGTCCGGATGTTTACCAAATACACTTTCAGCTACAAGAGAAGAAAACTGATGGATTCCTTCAATTAGCAGCGCCTCATTTTTTCTAAGGTAAGACATAGTGTAATTTTTGATCAACAGGCGTCCAGTTGGAAATCCTTCAATTTGCTCGTGGTTTGAGTTTTTAATTTCGCATAGATCCAGAAAAGCCATTAAATATCCTTAATTAAGCCGAGTGAGTCAGGTAACGCTGCGGTTTGTGTGATCTTCATCACAAAAAATGCTGAGAATAAATTATATAAATTCGCACTTTCATGATTAGAGCAATTGTATGTCTAAAAAAGATAATGCTTCAACATCTAGAGTTTTAGTAGTCGGTGGAACCTCTGAAATAGGCAGGAAGGTAATATCCTCGCTTGCCGGTGATGGCTATTCTATCGATTTTACCTATTTTACTAATGTAGGATGTAAGGATGAGATCTTAGAAGAAGTTAAGTTCACTAACTCATTTAAAGTAAACCTAACCGATCTGGATGCAGTATCTGATTTTCTTAATGATATAGCTGAAGTCAATTACGATAGTGTAATCTACTGTCCAGGTGAGAATCCGTGTAAGTTGTGTCACGATCTTGCTCAGGATGATATTGTCAGAATAACAAACCTGAATTTCGTTTCCCCAACCTTAATTTTTAATCATTTAAGTAAAAAAATGGTTGAGTCAAAGGAAAAAGATAACCTGTTGGTTTATTTCAGCTCAATATCATCTGGCAAAGCATCAATTGGCGACTCTGTTTACGGTGCAACGAAAATTGCTACTGAAAGATATCTTGCCTCATTGAGTCTCGAACTGGCCAGGTTTAATGTCAGAACATTATGTATATCACCGGGTTTTGTCGATACGAAAATGATGCATAACTGTCGTGAAATATCGGGGGCATCATATAACGATATCTTAAGGTCTATACCAGCAAGAAAAATGCTACAAACAACTGACGTGGCGAAGGTTGCTGCATTTTTTATAAACAACAAAAATGTTACCACGGGTAATACCATCGTTATTGGGAATGGAGAAAAAGTATTTTGAACATTCAAGAAAGAATCAAAAATGTGTTTAAAAAAGTGATGTATCTCAGTGAAGATACCCACCTGGAGAATGATAAGTCTCTTTTTTTAATCTACGATATGTCTTCTGTTGATTTCATCGATTTTGCATTTGAAATCAGAAAGGAATTCAATGTGATTTCAAAGGATGAACATCTCTGGCCTGTTAAAAGTTTAATGGATAACCCTGATTATTACTCATCTGAAAATACATGGACGGATTTGGGTTTGAAAAAAATCAATGAATGCTTATTGCTCAGCGAGGAGTGTCTCATCATGAATAGAAAAATCACCGCGAAGGAATTGATGGAGTACTTCACTATTAACTATATTACCAAAAGGCTAAGTCAGGAGATAAAGTGAGTAAGGTGTATATTAATGGA
The DNA here is from genome assembly GCF_024169515.1 of Erwinia aphidicola. Classification (NCBI taxonomy): domain Bacteria; kingdom Pseudomonadati; phylum Pseudomonadota; class Gammaproteobacteria; order Enterobacterales; family Erwiniaceae; genus Erwinia; species Erwinia aphidicola. The sequence continues at coordinate 1,944,039 of NZ_JAMKCQ010000001.1, forward strand.
ATAGGAGTTAATGGTGGAAGATATGGTTCGCTGAGTGAGTTGCGGGCTATATTAAATAACAAAGCGACTACTCTGATTAACAAAAATGTATCTTTAACCAGCAGAGATATGATACAGCGCGAAGATCGTGCTGTTTTAAATTCAATAACATTGATGGCCGTGAATGCACTGCATGATTTACTATCACAAAATAGTTATGATGACAGGTCTGACTGGGACATATTTACAGCATGTGATTACGCTTTTGATGATAATTTACTGTGCGATGGTATCGCACATATCAAGGAGCGGGGGAAAGATAATTTTTGGCATTCACTGGCACTGTTTTCCGAAGTCGTTAATCCACTGGAGCTATTAAGAGGGCTCCCGACAAATACCTTATACCACATATCAAAAATTTTGAACAATAACGGAAAGGGATTGCCGGTAGATGCAGGTAATTTAAGTGAATTAGTTTCTTTGAATTTTATTCAGAACAACCGTCCAACGCTTATCGTCAGTGCAGGTGGACAAACCGGAACGAAAGATAGAGTTATTCAACGTAAAAATAAATTAGCAAACAGTTTTATTCAAAATATGACATGGGGAGGGTGTGCTCTGCTTACGGGGGACTACACACCTCAAAGTATTGGCAGCATTCAGGATGTTGTATTAACCAGCGATCAATCTGCAGACTTATCGATATATTTAGACAAATATTTACCTGCTACCGATGATGCCGTTTATTTTATTCCTTTTGGGGAACGATTGCATGAATGGGATGACGATGCGATCGCCAGGAGTTCCCTGAAGAAGATTGATTATGATGTGATTGGATATGCTGGCCGCCCAGATATGTTAACGAAACTTGCATGTTTCATGAACGATGATAATGTTCCGGATCAATCCATAGCTTATTTATCAGGATATGACTCGCAATATGGTTTCGGTTGCGCTGTTATACAAAAAGGAGTATGAAATGAACAAGGCTGAAGCATCCGTTTCTCCTCTGTGTATTAGCGTTTACAGTGCCATAACACCATTAGGAAACTCTATTGATGAGGTCTCTCCTTTTCTGAAGAATAAAGTTTCTGGTTTTTCTGAAATAAATAAATTTCATACTGAAGATTATAAGTGTAAGTTTGCCGGAATTCCCCAGGCGTACAATAGAAATCTCGCATGGCCAGCCAAAAATGAAAGTACCCCCTATGAGGTTCTCTATGCCAGAGATGCGGCCAGTCAATTAATTCGAAAAATTAATATCTTCAATTACTATGATCCGCATGAAGTAGGCTGTATTCTTGGTGTTGAGCAACCTATTTTAGATGTTAATATCTGCAAAGCTGTTCATGATAATTTATCCGGAGATATCACTAAAGAATCTGTATTCACCGCAGCGAGAGACAGTTTCGATGCAAAACTTTTCGAGGCTAGCACTCCCGGAGGCCTTATTAATGAAGTAAAAAAACATATACCATTCTCTGCATTTTCAATCACCTTGCCCGGTGTTTGTGCCGCATCTTTACAAAGTGTATCGATGGCTATAGAGAGTATAGAGTCAGGCACGGCAAGAGCGGTAATATGTGGTGGCATATCTGCTAAGGTCACCCCCTTCGATTTGGCCCTCTTTGAGGGGATGGGAGTCGTCAGTACCGATGTGCGCTTTAACGCCGATGAAATGTCAAGACCATTCGATAAAGACAGGGGCGGATTTGTACTGTCTGAAGGGGCAGTCCTGTTTTTGATTGAGAGAGAGTCCGAAGTCTTAAAGCGGGGCGACAGCCCTTTGCTGCGAATTTGTGGGCATGGGTTTTCGATGAGTGCACAACATATTGTCACACCCCATACTGATGAAACTGAAATGACCTCTGCCATGTTGAGAGCACTGGAGCGATCAAAACTGAATCCTGCAGATATAGATGCCATCAGTGCTCACGGAACATCAACGCAGCAGAATGATTTACATGAAGCTAATGCTATTGCTAAGATTTTTAAACAACATAAGCCGTATGTGACGGCAACGAAGTCCAACCACGGTCATATGATGGCCGCTGCGGGAGCGATGGAAATCCTATGCATCATTTCATATTTGAAGCATGGTTATATTCCCGGTATCGCCAATCTTAATAAGGTGGATAATAATATCCCTGAGATCAATCTGGTAAAAAACACCACTGAATTTAGGCCCAGATATATACTCAAAAATTCGTTTGGGATGGGAGGTGTAGCGTCTTCTGTTATCTTTGAATCTTATATGTGTTAGCCAATGCTATTATACACTCTTAATGGTGATGAAGGTTGTATTTATATTTTCAGGCAGCGCCATAATGGCGTTGTCAGATTGTTGTCTCAGCTATCGTGGCTATATGTACCCGGGTATATATTAAATTCCAGTAAGTTAACGAAAAATAAATATATCTCCTCTATTATTTTACGTGCATTTATCGGAGTGATTAACAAAGTTCAGCGGCGAAGAGGGAAGTGGTCTTTTAGTCATTCAGAAAATGAAACTCTTTGTGCGTATACTGCTACAAAATTAATTAAAAGTATTGGTGTTGATATTGAATGCGTCACTGGCAAACCACGAGAATCAATAATAACCTATCTGGGAAATAGCATTGGTAATAACCTAATAAAAACCACTTTAAATCCCCATGAGATGGCAATCATTGTTATGTCGTGCATGGAAAGTGCTTTTAAAGCACTCTCTTTTTCAATAAAAGAAGATTTTTCTTTAGATTTGTTTGATGTTCTATTGATAACTGAAAATACCTGTCGCCTCAGAATTAAACTCATTAAAAATGAATGCTTTATCGCTAATGTCCATTACGTCCTGAACGACAGGCGGGTCGTTTCTGTGTGCTGTGTCAGAAATACCGATTTAACCTGACCAGCCGGGAGTGATGCAGTAATTGAGTTATCACTTTCACGTCAGGTTGACGATCTGGATCCGACACTGATGCTAATGCGACAGAGTAAAAAAAAACCGGGCAGAGCCCGGTTAGTTGCACCATTTAATCATCAGGGATTATTCTTCAGCGTCAGCAGCAGGCCGTCGCGACGCATGCTGGCCGCTTCTTCCGGCTTGTGCTGGCGGTCCAGCGTATCGGCCAGCCAGGCATAGTCAAACGCGTCCGGGCGCTGCGCGAGCGCAGAACGGAAGGCTTCACTGGCCTGTTCCCACTCCCCGTGCTGCATCAGCAGTTGCCCCAGCGTGCTGTACAGCAGCGGCGTGGCGCCGTGCTGCTTAATCTGCTGGCGCAGTGCTTTTTCCAGCTGCTCCGGGTTACCGGTTTTCAGGCGCGGCATCAGCAGCACCAGGCGCTCATCATACTGGCGCTTGAGGCCATCCAGCACGATTTGCTGCGCGGTGTCATGGTCGTCACAGACGATCAGGTGATCGGCCATGGCGACCTGCAATGCAGTTTCATGACGCGTTTTACGGCTCTGATTCTGCCACCAGCGCTTCAGGCCATCGCTGCCCTGATCGGCCATTGCCTGGCTCATCAGACCCAGCCATGCCTGCTGCTGTAGCGCAACACGATGAGTTTCATCACCCACCTGCACTTTCTCCATCGCTGGCAGAATATCTAACAGCGCGCTCCATGCTTGAGTGCGCACGTAAGCCTGCTCGGCCAGGCGCAGCACTTCAGGATGACGCGGAGCAATCTCCAGCAGGCGGTCAACGCCGTGACGGGCGGCGTGATCTTCATTACGTGCCAGCTGGATGCGCACGCGGGTAATCTCAACCGGCAGCGGGTCGCCGTCGTTGAGCTCGGTGGCACGTTCCAGATGCTGATTGGCGCGGATTTCGTCACCGCGCTGCTGAGCGGCCTCAGCGGCCAGCAGATAGTTGACCATAGGCTGCTCAGCGTGATCGGCATGGCGCGACAGCAGTTTTTCCACCTGCTGGTAGTCACCTTCCGCCAGCTTCACCAGCGCAGCATTGGTCTGCTTGCGGGCGCTGCGGCGTTTACGACCGGTGAACCAGCCACGGGTGCGGGCGCCGGTGCGGAAAATGCGGCGCAGCAGCCATTCGATAGCGAGGATCGCCAGCAGCGCCAGCACCAGCATAATCACCAGGCCAGTCACGCTGGTTTCAATATTCCAGTTATCGGTCTGGATCAGCACATAGCCCTGATGGCCCGCTATCATTGGGCCAATCACCACGCCAGCGATTAACAGCAGGAAAAGAAGGAGAACTTTTAACATGGTTATTCTCCCTGCTGCGCGGGTTTAGCGGCATTCACAGAAGGTTGTGCCAACAGGTTACGTACGCGGGTCTGCATCAATTTATCCAGCAGTGGCTGGCTTTCCAGCGCGTCCGGCACGTCCATCGACACGCTCTGCTGGCTCAGTTCATCGAGCTGGCTGAGAAACGCCTTGGTGCTGGCATCGTTAGTATCGAACCAGGCACGCACCCAGGCGGAAACGGTATCGATCGACTGCTTATAGATTTCGTCCTGGTGGCGCGGTACGGCCTGGGCGGCAATCAACAGGCGCGAACGGATATTTTCACGCAGATAAACGTCCTGATTCGGTGCCAGCAGCGGCTCAGCGGTGGCATCGCGGCGGCGGATGGTGATGAAATCATCCATAAAGTTATGCCAGCTTTTCACCAGGTTCTGGCGCCATTCACGCAGGGATGAAGAGAGTTCGCCGCTGTCGGCATCCATTGGCTCATCATCGCTGTTGTTGTCGGCAAGGCGCAGATTATCCACGCCGTTAGACAGCTGGTTCAGCTTAAGGATGATGCCGTCATAGTCGACCTGGCTGAGGGTGGAAAGCGTGCTGATATCCTGCGCCAGGGCGCGACGTGCGTCGATCAGGCTGGGATCGTTCATATCGGCCAGGCTGGCGTCGGCGCTCTTCAGCAGCGCGGCGGCGGTGGTGACATCCTGATCGCTCCACAGCTTGCGCCCGGCCATTTTCACCAGATAATCAGACTGGGCCAGCAGCCAGGTTTGTGCATCGCTGCCGGAAATCGTCGCAACCTTCTCTTTCAGTTCGTCGAGCTGCTGGCTCATCGCCGTTTGCTGCTGACGCGCTGTATCCAGTGCGCTGGTCTGCGTTGCCAGCTGCTGAACCAGTGACTGCCGGTCGCTGACCGACTGCTGCTGCAGTTCAGAGAGCTGTGCGGCCAGTGCCTGGCTGGCAGCGGCCTGCTGTTGAGCCTGATGCTTCCCATACATATAGAGGCCACCGCCCACTGCCAGCGCAATCGCGATAGCGACAATGCTGAGCACGGTGGCGCTATTTTTCGCTTTACGCGCTGGCGTAGATTCAGGTGTTGAGGTTTCAACCGCTGGGGTGGTCTCTTCAACCATGGCGGAGGAATCTTTGTGTTCCGTCATAATGGCTCATCCCATATTAAGTGCGCGTAGTAACGCGTCATTATCGGCACCCCCGGCGACACAGATGTTCGCCCAGCCCAGTTCCCTGGCCAGGGTAGCCAAACGTTCACTGACGACAACAAGCCGACAGTGCAGAAGCCATTCATCCCGATCGACCTCGGGGAATAGCGAGTAAAGCTGTTGCAGCATCTCTCCGCTGGTGACCACCAGGGTGTCTATTCCCTGATTGCGCCAGCGCCGGCCCTGCTCCGCGCCGTGGTAATACTTTGCACACCGTTGATAGCACTCAATAAACTCTACCTGAGCGCCACGGTTAAGCAAAGTTTCCGCCAGTAATTCACGCCCGCCGTTGCCGCGCAGAATCAACGCCCGCTTGCCAGCGACCGCCTGCAGCGCCGGGAGTTGAATAAGAATTTCACTGGTTTCCTGCTCGTGCGGCCAGACAACGTCGTAACCGCTGACGGCATGCAGCGCCAGCGCGGTGCTGCGGCCTATAGCATAATAGTTCAGGCTGGCGGGCCATGTTGCTCCGGCGCGCATTAACGCGGGCTGAGCATAGTGAATGGCGTGCTGTGAGAGAATAAACACCAGATCCCCGTCCTGCAATGCGCTCAGGCGTGCGGGTAGAAGGTCCAGCTGAGTTCCGGGGGTAAATTCAATCAGCGGAAAGGCCCAGGCAACCTGGCCGCGTGCGCACAAACGGCTGACCAGCTCATCTGCGGCAGGTGACGGACGGGTTACCAGGATACTCATGTTGGTGGATTTCCCTGATAAACCTCGGCGAGAATTTCGCGCGCGCCGTTATCCAGCAGCTCTTCCGCCAGCGAAATGCCCATTTTCTCGGCATCCGCACGCGGGCCACGGCGTTCACCGCTGACCATTTGACTGCCGTCCGGTGAACCCACCAGACCGCGCAGCCACAGCTGCTCACCTTCCAGCAGCGCGAAGCTGCCGATAGGCACCTGACAGCCACCTTCCAGCCGGGTGTTCATCGCACGTTCAGCCAGCACGCGGCAGGCCGTGTCTGCATCATTCAGCGCTGCCAGTAGCCCGATGGTATAAGCGTCATCAAGGCGGCACTCAATGCCCACCGCGCCCTGGCCAACGGCAGGAAGCGACTCCTCAGCGGGCATGATCTGGCGAATGCGATCGCCAAGGCCCAGGCGCTTTAATCCGGCCACGGCCAAAATAATCGCGTCATACTCTCCGGCATCCAGCTTGCTTAAGCGGGTGCCGACGTTACCCCGCAGCGAGCGGATCACCAGATCCGGACGACGTGCGCTGATCTGGCACTGACGGCGCAGGCTGGAAGTGCCGACAATGGCGCCCTGCGGCAGCGCGTCAACCGAATCATAATGATGGGAGACAAACGCATCGTGCGGATCTTCTCGTTCACAGATCGTCACCAGCCCCAAACCCTCAGGAAAAGCGACCGGGACATCTTTCATCGAGTGCACGGCAATATCGGCGCGGCCTTCCAGCATCGCCTGTTCCAGCTCTTTGACGAACAGACCCTTGCCGCCCACCTTCGCCAGTGGCGTGTCAAGGATCACATCACCCTTGGTGACCATCGGCACCAGTTCGACGCGCAGCCCCGGATGGCTGGCGGTTAAACGCTGCTGTACGTACTCCGCCTGCCATAAGGCCAGCGGACTTTGCCTGGTGGCAATTCTTAAAATTTTGTCTAACATGCTTGATACCGTTTTGATCGTTCACTGATTATCCTATCATTGAACCGGGAAGGCTGTCAGTTAAACGGCGGCACACGGACGTATTGCAGTAGGTTGAACGCAAAATGTGCTAAACTGTTAAGTAGCGCAACTTTCTTTACGGTCAATCTGCCAGGTGTTAGATTGATCACGTTTCCAGCAAAATTCTGCACGACTATTTTTAAAGCAAACGGCAGATTTCGGAAACCGAACTTTTATATACCCTTTTCAGTCCATAAGGGTGTAAGCACTGGGACAATCAGGCGAGACGTCTTGTACCTCTACATTGAGACACTGAAACAGAGACTGGATGCCATTAACCAGCTGCGCGTTGACCGCGCACTGGCCGCTATGGGACCTGCATTCCAACAGGTTTACAGTCTGCTGCCGACCTTATTACATTGTCATCATCCGCTGATGCCGGGTTACCTTGAAGGTAACGTTCCACATGGCATCAGCTTCTACTCGCCTGATGAAAGCCAGATTAGCTATCTTAATGATTTGGAAGATAAATCCGGATCTCTTGCCGCCATTCCCGCCGCGGGTGAAATGCCGATTACCGGTGTTTACTCCATGGGCAGCACCTCCTCTATCGGCCAAAACTACACTTCTGACCTCGATATCTGGGTCTGCCATCAGTCGTGGCTGGACAATGACGAGCGCCTCAGCCTGCAAAAAAAATGCACCCTGCTGCAGAAGTGGTGCGCCTCAATGGGGGTGGAAGCCAGCTTCTTCCTGATTGATGAAAACCGTTTCCGTCATAATGAGAGCGGTAACCTGGGTGGAGAAGACTGTGGTTCAACCCAGCACATTCTGCTGCTTGATGAGTTCTATCGCACCGCCGTGCGTATGGCGGGCAAACGTATTCTGTGGAATATGGTGCCGCGTGAAGAGGAAGAGCATTACGACGACTACGTGATGTCGCTGTATCAGCAGGGGGTTCTGACGCCCAACGAGTGGCTCGACCTCGGTGGGCTTGGCACGCTGTCGGCGGAAGAGTATTTCGGCGCCAGCCTGTGGCAGCTGTATAAAAGTATCGACTCGCCGTACAAAGCCGTGTTGAAAACCCTGCTGCTGGAAGCCTATTCATGGGAATATCCGGCCACCCGCCTGCTGGCAATGGATATCAAACAGCGCCTGCACGATGGAGAAATCGTCTGCTACGGGCTGGATCCTTACTGCATGATGCTGGAGCGGGTAACGCACTATCTGACCAGCATTGACGACCACGCACGCCTTGATCTGGTGCGCCGCTGTTTCTATCTGAAAGTGTGTGAGAAGCTCTCACTCGCGACAGAGGATGCCGGCTGGCGCCGCGAGATCCTCAGCCAGCAGGTAAAAGAGTGGGGCTGGGACAGCGCACGTCTGGCGATGCTCGACAGCCGAGCCGACTGGAAAATCGGCCAGGTACGCGAAGCGCACAACGAGCTGTTAGACGCGATGATGCAGAGCTATCGCAACCTGATCCGCTTTGCGCGGCGCAACAATTTAAGCGTGAGTGCCAGCCCGCAGGATATTGGCGTACTGACGCGTAAACTGTATGCCGCGTTCGAAGCGCTGCCGGGGAAAGTCACGCTACTGAACCCGCAGATCTCCCCGGATCTCTCTGAGCAGCACCTGACCTTTATTCACGTGCCTAACGGCCGCGCCAATCGTGCAGGCTGGTATCTGTACAACCAGTCGCCGGATATGAGCTCGATCATCAGCCATCAGCCGCTGGAATATAACCGCTATCTCAATAAGCTGGTGGCGTGGGCATGGTTCAACGGATTGCTGACCAGCAAAACAAGGCTGCATATTAAAGGCAATGAGATTTGCGACCTGGCGCGTCTGCAGGAGCTGGTGGCCGATGTGTCACACCATTTCCCGCTGCGCCTGCCTTCTCCGACGCCCAAAGCGCTCTACAGCCCCTGCGAAATTCGCCATCTGGCCATTATCGTCAATCTCGAATATGACCCGACGGCCGCGTTCCGCAATCAGGTGGTTCACTTTGATTTCCGCAAGCTGGACGTGTTCAGCTTTGGCCAGCAGCAGCAGTGCCTGATTGGCAGCATCGATCTTCTGTACCGCAACTCGTGGAATGAAGTGCGTACCCTGCATTTCAACGGCGAGCAGTCGATGATCGAAGCGCTGAAAACCATCCTCGGCAAAATGCATCAGGACGCCTCACCGCCGGACAATGTTGAGGTGTTCTGCTACAGCCAGCATCTGCGCGGACTGATCCGTACCCGCGTGCAGCAGCTGGTGTCCGAGTGTGTTGAGCTGCGTCTCTCCAGTACCCGCCATGAGCCGGGCCGTTTTAAAGCGCTGCGCGTGGCGGGCCAGACGTGGGGGCTGTTCTTTGAGCGCCTCAGCGTGTCAGTACAGAAGCTGGAAAATGCCGTGGAGTTCTACGGTGCTATCTCCAATAACAAGCTGCACGGCCTGTCGCTGAAGGTGGAAACTGACCAGGCGCGCTTACCGGCAGTGGTGAACGGCTACGCCAGCGAAGGGATTATCCAGTTCTTCTTTGAAGACACGCGCGACGATCGCGGCTTCAATATCTATATCCTCGACGAAACTAACCGCGTTGAGGTTTATCACCATTGCGAAGGCAGTAAAGAGGAGCTGGTGCGCGACGTCAGCCGCTTCTACTCCTCTTCACACGATCGCTTCACCTACGGTTCCAGCTTTATTAACTTCAATCTGCCGCAGTTCTACCAGATTGTGCCGCTTGACGATCGCTTCCAGGTGATCCCGTTTCGCAGTCAGACTCTGACCCAGCTGTGCGCCACGCTACCGGAAAGCGGCTCCAGCGAAGATTACGCCCAGCGCTATCAGATGCATTAATAGCGTCACGGCGGCTTCTGCTGCGCGATTCGCTTTTCCTGTTGCTTTTCGAACTTCAGCTGCGATGATAGACAGCATTAGGTATCTTTCACGAGCAGAAAAGAATGAAGAAAACGATTTGCCAGCTGGCACTGTTACTGACTGTCGTCAGCCTGGCGGGATGCGGGCTAAAAGGGCCGCTCTATTTCCCAAAGGATGAGCAGCCGAAGTCACAGGTGACCCAACCGGTCCAAACCACGCCATCAACGACGCCATCCACCGATACCGGGCAAACGCCTGCAAGCGGCGGGACGAGTGTGCAACCGGCTCAGTAACCCATGACGCACCCGGCGGAGCAGAAAATGCAGTTCTCAAAAATGCACGGCCTTGGCAACGACTTTATGGTTGTGGATGCCGTCACGCAAAACGTCTATTTCTCTCCAGAGCTGATCCGCCGCCTGGCCGATCGTCATCTGGGGATCGGCTTTGATCAGTTGCTGATCGTCGAACCGCCTTACGATCCCGATCTCGATTTTCACTACCGTATCTTCAACGCCGACGGCAGTGAAGTAGCGCAGTGCGGCAATGGCGCCCGCTGTTTTGCCCGCTTTGTGCGCCTGAAAGGGCTGACCAATAAAAGCGATATTCGCGTCAGTACGCAAAATGGCCGCATGGTGCTGAGCGTCAACCAGGATGAACTGGTGTGCGTGAATATGGGCGAGCCGAATTTTGAGCCGCAGCAGGTGCCGTTCCGCGCCAACAAAGCTGAATCAATCTATCTGATGCGCGCCGCTGAGCAAACGGTGATGTGCGGCGTAGTGTCGATGGGTAATCCTCACTGCGTGCTGCAGGTTGAAAGCATTCAGACCGCCACGGTCGAGGTCCTCGGACCGGTGCTGGAAAGCCACGAGCGCTTCCCGGAGCGCGTTAACGTCGGCTTTATGGAAGTGGTCAGCCGTGAACACATTCGCCTGCGCGTCTATGAACGCGGCGCGGGAGAAACCCAGGCCTGCGGCAGCGGCGCCTGTGCGGCGGTGGCGGTGGGAATTCAGCAGGCGCTGCTGAGCGATAAAGTGCGGGTCGACCTGCCTGGCGGCACGTTGCACATCGCCTGGAAAGGTCCGGGGCATCCGCTGTACATGACCGGGCCAGCCACTCACGTTTACGACGGGTTTATTCATCTATGAAATATGTCGGGGAGCCACAGCAGGAAGAGAGCGAACTTCTGCTGGACGATCGCGCCGTCAGCGATTTTCTGCTGCAAAATCCAGACTTCTTTATTCGCAATGCGCGCCAGGTTGAACAGATGCTGGTACCGCACCCGGTCCGCGGCACCGTGTCGCTGGTCGAGTGGCAGCTGGCGCGCCAGCGCAACCATATCCAGCAGCTGGAAGAAGAGATTACGCTGCTGATGGAGCAGGCGAGCGCCAACCAGCAGCTGTTCGATCGGCTGTTTGCGCTGCAGGCGCAGTTGGCTTCGGCCCCGAGCCTGCATGAGATGCTGAATCGTCTGCACCGCTGGGCGCGTGAATTTGGGCTGGCCGGGGCGAACATCCGCCTGTTCAGCGAGAAATGGCATATCGGTGCGCCATCCGATTTCACCCAGCTGGCGTTGCCGCGTCAGGCTTTCGAATCCGTGCGCATTCAGCGTCTTGGCAAGCAGAATCACTATCTCGGCAGCCTCAACGGCCCTGAACTGCTGCTGCTGTTACCGCAGGCGAAAGCCATCGGTTCAGTCGCCATGTCGCTGCTGGGCGAAGAGGGCGACCTCGGCGTGTTGATCTTCAGCAGCCGCGACAGCCAGCACTATCAGTCCGGGATGGGTACCGTCCTGCTCCAGCACCTGGCGCTAATGCTGCCGCAGCTGCTGTCGCGCTGGATTGAGCGCGTGTGAGCAGCGAATCGCCTCTGCAACCTGCCGTAGAGGGCTTCCTGCGTTACCTGAAGGTTGAGCGCCAGCTCAGCCCGCTGACCCAGATCAACTACCAGCGCCAGCTGACGGCAGTGATCGCCCTGCTGGACGAACTCAAGGTCAGCGACTGGCCGCGCCTCGATGCCGCGCTGGTACGTTCGCTGGCTGCACGCAGCAGCCGCAGCGGACTGAAACCCGCCAGCCTGGCGCTGCGCCTCTCTGCGCTGCGCAGTTTTCTTGACTGGCTGATTAGCCAGGGCGTGATTAAAGCGAACCCGGCGAAAGGGGTGGCGACGCCGCGTGCGCCGCGCCACCTGCCGAAAAATATTGATGTCGATGAAGTGGATCGCCTGCTGGAGATCGACCTTAACGATCCGCTGGCGGTGCGTGACAGGGCGATGCTGGAAGTGATGTACGGCGCAGGGCTGCGTCTGTCTGAACTGGTCGGTATCGACCTCGGTCATCTCGACCTCGCGACGGGTGAAGTCTGGGTGATGGGTAAAGGCAGCAAAGAGCGCCGCCTGCCGATTGGCCGCACGGCGGTGCTGTGGCTTGAACACTGGCTGGCGCTGCGCGAGCTGTTTGCACCCGAAGATAACGCGCTGTTCCTGGCGAAACAGGGCCGGCGTATCTCGGCGCGCAATGTACAGAAGCGCTTTGCCGAATGGGGCGTGAAGCAGGGGCTGTCGGGCCACGTACATCCGCACAAACTGCGCCACTCTTTTGCCACGCATATGCTGGAATCCAGCGGAGATTTGCGTGCGGTGCAGGAGCTGCTGGGTCATGCCAACCTGACCACCACCCAGATCTATACTCATCTCGACTTTCAACACCTGGCGTCGGTTTACGATGCTGCTCATCCCCGTGCGAAACGAGGAAAATCCTGATGCACTTTTACCGACCACTGCGCCCGATTGCGGCGATGACCTTCGATCTCGACGATACCCTGTATGACAACTCACCGGTGATCCGTCGTACCACTAAAGAGTCCCACGCTGCGCTGCAGGCGCATCATCCTTTACTGAAGGATTACAGCGTTGAACAGTATCAGCAGGTGCGCGATCGCCTGCTGGCCGCCGAGCCGGAAATCTATCATGACGTTAGCGAATGGCGCCGCCGTGCGGTTGAGCAGGCGATGCTGGATGTCGGTATTGCTGCGACCCAGGCCGCCAGCGGCTCGCGCGAGGTGATGGACGTGTTCGCCCACTGGCGCAGCCAGATCGACATTCCTGAAGAGACGCACCAGACGCTGACCGCGCTGGCCAAACGCATTCCGCTGGTGGCGATCACCAACGGTAACGCTGAACCGCATCTGTGCGGGCTGGATCACTACTTCCAGTTTGTGCTGCGTGCCGGTCCGGACGGGCGTGCTAAACCGTATCAGGATATGTATCAAACGGCGGCTGAAAAGCTGAATCTGCGTCCTGAGCAGATCCTGCATATCGGTGACGATCTCACCACCGATGTTGCCGGTGCGGTTCGCTGCGGGATGCAGGCGTGCTGGATTAACCTGCGTGAAGGGAATCTGATGCATATCGACGATACCCGCCTGCTTCCCACGCTGGAAATTTCGCAGTTGGCTTCTTTAACTGCGCTTGTATAATAAGCTGGTTAAATATCCAGTGGGTGGCCTGACGCCGCCCCCGATCTCCGACGGTGCCTATGGACGTTTCTGACCTGCTCGACAGCTTGAATGATAAACAACGCGAAGCCGTAGCCGCCCCGCGCAGCAACCTGCTGGTGCTGGCCGGTGCCGGCAGTGGTAAAACCCGCGTGCTGGTGCATCGCATTGCCTGGCTGATGGCGGTTGAAAACTGTTCTCCGTATTCGATCATGGCCGTCACCTTCACCAATAAAGCGGCGGCGGAGATGCGCCACCGCATCGAGCAGCTGATCGGCACCAGTCAGGGCGGCATGTGGATCGGGACCTTCCACGGCCTGGCGCACCGCCTGCTGCGTGCGCACCACCTCGATGCTAACCTGCCGCAGGATTTTCAGATCCTCGACAGTGAAGACCAGCTGCGCCTGCTTAAGCGCCTGATCAAGGCGATGAACCTTGATGAGAAGCAGTGGCCGGCCCGCCAGGGGATGTGGTACATCAACGGCAAAAAAGATGAAGGGCTGCGGCCGAAACATATTGAGAGCTACGGCAACCCGATTGAGCAGACCTGGCTGAGGATCTACCAGGCCTATCAGGAAGCCTGCGATCGCGCCGGGCTGGTGGACTTCGCCGAGCTGCTGCTGCGTGCACACGAGCTGTGGCTGAACAAGCCGCATATCCTTAATCACTACCGCGAGCGCTTCACCAATATTCTGGTGGACGAGTTCCAGGATACCAATAACATCCAGTACGCCTGGATCCGCATGCTGGCGGGCGACAGCGGCAAAGTAATTATCGTCGGCGATGATGACCAGTCAATCTACGGCTGGCGCGGGGCGCAGGTGGAAAATATCCAGCGTTTCCTCAACGATTTTCCCGGCGCGGAAACTATCCGTCTTGAGCAGAACTACCGCTCGACCAACAACATCCTTAAAGCCGCCAACACCCTGATCGCTAACAACAACGGGCGCCTGGGTAAAGAGCTGTGGACCGAAGACAGCGACGGTGAACCGATCGCCATCTACTGCGCGTTTAACGAGCTGGACGAAGCGCGCTTTGTGGTAAACCGCATTAAGGTGTGGATGGAGAACGGCGGCGCGCTGAACGACTGTGCCATTCTCTACCGCAGTAACGCCCAGTCGCGCGTGCTGGAAGAGGCGCTGCTGCAAACCAGCCTGCCTTACCGGATTTACGGCGGGATGCGCTTCTTCGAACGGCAGGAGATCAAAGATGCGCTGGCCTATCTGCGTCTGATCTCTAACCGCAACGATGACGCGGCATTTGAGCGCGTGGTGAATACGCCAACGCGCGGTATTGGCGACCGCACGCTGGATGTGGTGCGCCAGACTTCGCGCGAGCGCCAGCTGACGCTGTGGCAGGCTACGCGTGCGCTATTGCAGGAGAAAGCGCTGGCCGGGCGTGCTGCCTCCGCGCTGCAGCGCTTTACCGAACTGGTCGACTCGCTGGCGCAGGAAACGGTTGAGATGCCGCTGCACGTACAGACCGACCGGGTAATCAAAGACTCCGGCCTGTGGATCATGTACGAGCAGGAGAAAGGTGAGAAGGGCCAGGCGCGTATTGAGAACCTTGAAGAGCTGGTAAACGCCACGCGCCAGTATGCCTATCAGGATGAAGATGAAGATCTAATGCCGCTTCAGGCGTTCCTGTCCCATGCCGCGCTGGAAGCGGGTGAAGGCCAGGCTGACAAATGGCAGGATGCGGTGCAGCTGATGACCCTCCATTCGGCCAAAGGGCTGGAGTTTATGCAGGTGTTTATCGTCGGCATGGAAGAGGGGATGTTCCCGAGCCAGATGTCGCTGGATGAGGGCGGGCGGCTGGAGGAAGAGCGTCGTCTGGCCTACGTTGGCGTGACGCGTGCCATGCAAAAGCTGACCCTGACCTATGCGGAAACCCGACGTTTGTATGGCAAAGAGGTGTATCACCGTCCGTCGCGCTTTATCGGCGAGCTGCCGGAAGAGTGCATCGAGGAGGTTCGCCTGCGCGCCAGCGTTACCCGCCCGGTGAATCATCAGCGCATGGGCACGCCGGTAGCACAAAACGACAGTGGCTTTGCCCTTGGTCAGCGCGTGCGCCACGCCAAGTTTGGTGAAGGGACTATCGTCAATCTGGAAGGCAGCGGCGAACACAGTCGTCTGCAGGTCGCGTTCCAGGGGCAGGGCATAAAGTGGCTGGTTGCGGCCTACGCGAAACTGGAAACAGTCTGATACTTTACGGGCGCGTGGCCTGCTTGACGGCTTTTTCGTCTCAGCGTAACATGCGCCCACCATTACCCTTAGAGGACACCCGCCTTGGACACACCCAGTACATACTGGCTCATTGACCTGCTCACCAGGTACAACTCCTAAGGCTATCCTCCTTTGCCGATAGCCTTCGTGGTTGTTGGCGACCCCCGTATATCGTCGCACTGAGTCAGTTTTGCTCGCTGACTGAAACGCTTGTTTCCCGTGTTCAACGCTTTGTCCCATTTGTTGTTACGAATTGGGAGTACAGCTATGCTGAGCGCATTTAAACTGCATCAAAACCGTCTGACCCGCCTTGAACTGGATGATGCTGATGCCAGTGAAGAGCTGACGGGGTCCGTTTGGGTCGACCTGATTGAACCCGAAGAAACCGAGCGTGACCGTGTGCAGACCGAACTGGGTCAGAGCCTTGCGACACGTCCGGAACTGGAAGATATCGAAGCCTCGGCGCGTTTCTTCGAAGACGAAGATGGCCTGCATATCCACTCCTTTTTCTTCTATGAGGATGCGGACGATCACGCGGGTAACTCCACCGTGGCGTTCACCATCCGCGAAGGGCGACTCTACACGCTGCGCGAGCGTGAGCTGCCGGCGTTCCGTCTCTACCGCATGCGCGCCCGCAATCAGACGCTAATCGACGGCAATGCCTTCGAGCTGCTGCTTGACCTGTTTGAAACCAAGATCGAACAGCTGGCGGATGAGATTGAAAATATCTACAGCGACCTGGAAAAGTTGAGCCGCGTGATTATGGAAGGGCAGCAGGGTGATGCCTTCGACGAAGCGCTGTCGACGCTGGCGGAGCTGGAAGATATTGGCTGGAAAGTGCGCCTGTGTCTGATGGATACCCAGCGCGCGCTTAACTTCCTGGTGCGCAAGGCCCGCCTGCCGGGTAACCAGCTGGAGCAGGCGCGCGAGATCCTGCGCGATATCGAATCCCTGCTGCCGCACAACGAGTCGCTGTTCCAGAAGGTCAACTTCCTGATGCAGGCGGCAATGGGCTTTATCAATATTGAGCAGAACCGCATTATCAAGATCTTCTCGGTGGTTTCGGTGGTATTCCTGCCGCCAACGCTGGTGGCTTCCAGCTACGGGATGAACTTTGAATTTATGCCGGAGCTGAAGTGGAGCTTTGGCTATCCAGGGGCGATTACCCTGATGATCCTGGCGGGGCTGGCACCTTACGCCTACTTTAAGCGTAAAAACTGGCTGTAAGATAAGAGTAAAAACCCCGCGTTCAGCGGGGTTTGCTTACGTAGACAATTACTGGCAGCTTGAACGACCGGTTTTATTGTTAACTGCACCGTTGCTGATGAGCAGCTGTGCCACATCATAAAAACCTTTCTCACAGGCCACGCTCAGCGAGCTGGTTTCATTACCGGTAGTGCTGTTTTTCACCACCACATTCAAATCGGGTTTGAACTGCAGCGCCCATTTTACAAAGTCGTAGCGGCCATCCACAGCGCCGACGAGGAATAATGTCTCCCCGTCTGATTCACGCGCATTCCAGTCGGTCTCTTTTTTTAACTTCTCGTAGAGATAGCTAATCACTTCGACGTGGCCCCCCATCACGGCAGACTTCAACGCGTTGTACACATCGGCGCGGTCAGTGGCGCGAATATCGGCCCCTTTATCCACTAAATAGTGAACAATGTCGCTATAACCAATGAAGGCCGCCCAGCCCAACGCGGTTTGCCCCTGTGATGCCTCGTCTTTAGCTTCAAGATTCTGACCCGCTTCGACCCGTTTTTTAATCTCGGCCAGATTCCCCTGCTTCACCGCATCAAACCACGCTGCATCCGGTCCGACAGAGGGCTTGTCATAGAAGGTGCGGTGCTGAAGAAGGTTAGGGTTAGCAATAAGGTACATTTCGTTAAAGCTGAGACGAAACTTTGAGTAATCAACCTGCATCAGCGGGTCGCTGTCGGCCGATACTGCGGTTGCCGATGCGCCTATCAGGGTGAGCATCACCATAATTCTTTTCAACATGTCCTTTCTTCCTTGTTAACTCATTATCAGTAAATAGCAGCACGACTCAGCTCATTAGCCTCGCGCTGAGGTTAAGGCTGACGAGGTTTCTCATCAGACGCGGCATTTTGCCACGGTTAGGGATGGTTGATGCGGCGGGACGATGAATACAAGACGGGTCCTGGGCTGGCGCATCCCGGCGGTAACGCGTACTCTTTAACCTCTTCTTTCAATAGATAAAGTTTTACTCTATGGAACGCATTTCCCTGCACGGGCAGTGGGCGATTCTGCTTGGCGTCTCGCTGTTACTCGGTTTTATACTCCAGACTTTTCACGTACCGGCGGCGCTGCTGCTTGGCCCGATGATTGTCGGCGTGGTAATGGGGCTATGTGGTGCAACCATCCGCATTGATAAACGTATTTTCGTGCTGTGCCAGGCGGTACTGGGCTGCATGATCGCTCAGAGCCTGTCGCCATCTATCCTGCAACCGCTGATTGCCGACTGGCCGATAGTGCTGGCGGTATTGATCCTGACGCTGGCGGCCAGTGCGCTCTCCGGGTTTTTACTGGTGCGCTTTAGTAGCCTGCCGGGGCCGACCGGGGCGTGGGGATCCTCCCCTGGCGGGGCATCCGCCATGGTGGCGATGGCAGGGGACTTTGGGGCTGATACCCGGCTGGTGGCATTTATGCAGTATCTGCGGGTACTGTTTGTCGCTACCGCTGCCGCCATTGTGGCGCGTATCGGCTTAGGCGACAGCGCACATGCGGCCGATACTGACTGGTTTCCCGCACTTGGCTCGCCGTTTGCCGCCACGATTGGCGTGATGCTGCTGGGCGCATTTCTCGGGCAAAAGTTTCGCATCCCTTCCGGCGCACTGCTGCTCCCGGCGATTATTGGCGCGACATTGCACTCCAGTGGAACGCTGAGTTTGCAGGTGCCGGAGTGGCTGCTGGCGCTGGCCTATGCGCTGATTGGCTGGACCGTCGGGCTGCGTTTTACCCGCCCGGTATTCCTGCTGGCGTTGCGCACGCTGCCGCAGATGGTGATATCGATAATTGGTCTGATGCTGCTGTGTGGCGCGATGGCATGGATGCTGACCAAAACGCTGCATGTCGATATGCTCACGGCCTATCTGGCAACCAGCCCCGGCGGGTTGGATACCGTGGCGATCATTGCGGCCGGCAGCCGGGTGGATATGGCGTTTGTGATGGCGATGCAGACGCTGCGCCTGTTTACCATTCTGTTCACCGGCCCGGCGCTGGCACGTTTTCTCTCGCGCTATGCGCGCAGCTGACTCAGCCAATCATATAGGTGGCCGTGGCGCTGGCGATATGCAGGCCCGCATCGTTATGCAGTTCGACGCGCGCCACCGACACTTTATTACCGCCGCGCAGCAGGCTGCTGCTGGCGATAAAGCGCTCACCGCGCCCCGGACGCAGGTAATCCACCCGTAAATCGATGGTGCCCATGCGCGATAATCGCTGGCGCAGCTCCTCTTCGGTAATACTCTCCTGGCGGGTCAGCGCGCTGGTGACGCACACCAGCCCGGCGGCGACATCCAGCACCGATGCAATCACCCCGCCGTGCAGGATCTTCTGCGCGGAGTTGCCGACCAGCATCGTCTGGTTGGCCAGGCTAAGCTCGGCGTAATCGGACTCCAGCCGGTCAAGTTCCAGCCCCAGGGCGCGATTGAAGGGCATGTGGTAGACAAAAATTTCACCGATCAGGCGGCGGGCGGCAGCCTGATCCATAGGTACTGCTGACATTATCGGCTTTTCCTGTGATGCGTGCTGAGTGAAAGTCAGGTTAACGGAGTGTGTATATTATGCTTCGTTGTTAGTGCTTTCCACTTTCGAAAATGAGCACTAATCCCTCATGATTTTTCTGTGTAGAATGGCGTGCTTTTTATTCAATCATTCGCCTCTCTGGGAGAACCCTATGGCTCTGCTGAAAGGATTGCTGGCGTCAGCAATTCTGTTTCCTACATTAGTGCTGGCTCAGGAAGCCACGGTTAAAGTGATTCATGACCGTCCTGCGGTGAAGGGCAGTATTATTGCCAACATGCTGGAGAAACACGACAACCCGTTTGTCCTGTTGCCTTATGAAAGCAACTATCTGCTGTATACCGATACCAGCAACATTAATAAGGAAGCGATCGAGTCTTATAACTGGGACAAAACGAAACACGATGAAGTGAAGTTTCAGCTGAGCCTCGCATTCCCGCTGTGGCGCGGCATTCTCGGTGAAAACTCGGTGCTTGGCGCATCCTATACTCAGAAATCCTGGTGGCAGCTCTCTAACCGCAGCGCCTCTTCGCCGTTCCGCGAAACTGACTACGAGCCACAGGTCTTCCTCGGCTGGGCAACAGACTACAGCCTGGGCGGCTGGACGCTGCGCGATGTGGAAACCGGTGTGAACCATCAGTCCAACGGCCGCTCCGACCCAACCTCGCGCAGCTGGAACCGCGTCTATGCGCGTCTGATGGCGGAAAACGGCAACTGGCTGGTGGAAGTGAAACCCTGGTACCGTATTCCAGAAAATGAAAATAATGACGATAACCCGGATATCACTAAGTACATGGGGTATTATCGCCTGACGGTGGGATATCAGTGGGGCGAGAGCATCTTCAGCGTGAAGAGCCAGTATAACTGGAACAGCGGCTACGGCGGCGCTGAACTGGGCTGGAGCTACCCAATGACTGAGCATGTGCGTTTTTACACGCAGGTGTATAGCGGTTATGGTGAATCCCTGATCGATTACAATCATCGTCAAACGCGCGTCGGTGTCGGCGTGACGCTCAACGACCTCTTCTAAGGTCGCCGCTTACCGGGCAGGCACTGCCGCCCGGTTAAAAATTCAGTCACTTCAGATTTTGGGGACAATGTGTCTACGGCAGCAGTCATCAATAAAGAAACGCTGGCAGAGCAGGTATTACGCGATACCTTCGGCTACCAGCAGTTTCGTCCGGGGCAACAAACTATCATTCAGGAATCGCTTAACGGCCGCGACTGTCTGGTAGTCATGCCGACCGGCGGCGGAAAATCACTCTGTTATCAGATCCCGGCGCTGGTGCGCGAAGGGCTGACGCTGGTGGTGTCGCCGTTGATCTCGCTGATGAAAGACCAGGTGGACCAGCTGCTGGCAAACGGCGTGGCGGCAGCCTGCCTCAACTCGACGCAGAACCGTGAAGAGCAGCAGGAAGTGATGGCGGGCTGTCGTACTGGCCGCATCCGCCTGCTGTACATTGCGCCTGAACGTCTGATGATGGACAACTTCCTCGACCAGCTGACGCACTGCAATCCGGCCATGCTGGCGGTCGATGAAGCTCACTGTATCTCCCAGTGGGGCCACGATTTCCGTCCGGAGTATGGCGCTTTAGGCCAGCTGCGCCAGCGCCTGCCGGATGTGCCGGTGATGGCGCTGACCGCGACCGCCGATGAAACCACGCGTAACGATATTGCCCGCCTGTTACAGCTTGACGATCCGCTGATCCAGATCAGTAGCTTTGACCGCCCCAATATCCGCTACACGCTGGTGGAAAAATTCAAACCAACCGAACAGCTGCTGCGCTATGTGCAGGATCAGCGCGGTAAGTGCGGCATTATTTACTGTAACAGCCGGGCAAAAGTGGAAGACACCGCAGCCCGACTGCAAAGCCGTGGGCTCAGCGTCGGGGCTTATCATGCCGGAATGGATAACGCTCACCGTGCGCACGTGCAGGAAGCGTTTCAGCGCGACGATCTGCAAATCGTGGTGGCGACCGTCGCATTCGGCATGGGCATCAACAAACCCAACGTGCGCTTCGTGGTGCACTTTGATATCCCGCGTAATATTGAATCCTACTATCAGGAAACCGGCCGCGCCGGGCGTGACGGTCTGCCTGCTGAAGCGCTGCTGCTGTACGATCCGGCCGATATGGCCTGGTTACGTAAGTGCCTGGAAGAGAAAGCGCCAGGCCCGCTGCAGGATATCGAGCGCCATAAGCTGAATGCGATGGGCGCGTTTGCCGAAGCGCAAACCTGCCGCCGCCTAGTGCTGCTGAACTACTTCGGCGAAGGCCGTCAGCAGGCGTGCGACAACTGTGATATCTGCCTCGATCCGCCGCGCCGCTACGACGGACTGGTGGAGGCACAGAAAGCGCTGTCCTGCATTTACCGCGTGGGTCAGCGTTTCGGGATGGGCTATATCGTCGAGATCCTGCGCGGGGCCAACAACCAGCGCATCCGCGATATGCAGCATGATAAATTGCCAGTCTATGGCATTGGCCGCGAGCAGACGCACGAGCACTGGACCAGCGTGCTGCGCCAGCTCATTCACCTCGGTCTGGTGACGCAGAACATTGCGATGCACTCGGCGCTGCAGCTGACCGAAGCCGCCAGGCCAATTCTGCGCGGGGAAGCGCCGCTCCAGCTGGCGGTGCCGCGCCTGGTCAGCATCAAGCCGCGCAGCAGCAGCCAGAAGTCGTTCGGCGGCAACTACGACCGCAAGCTGTTTGCCAAACTGCGCAAGCTGCGTAAAGCGATTGCGGATGAAGCGAACGTGCCGCCATACGTGGTGTTTAACGATGCGACGCTGATTGAAATGGCGGAGCAGATGCCGATTACCGCCTCAGAGATGCTGAGCGTGAACGGGGTCGGTCACAAGAAGCTGGAACGTTTTGGCAAGCCGTTCCTGGTGATGATCAAAGAGCACGTCGACGGCGACGATGTGGAGTAATCCGTAGGGGCGGGCATGCCCGACCCTGTTGGTTACGCTATTCTGCGCGCCGAAGCCAGCAGTGCACCCACCGCGATAAACAATCCGCCAAAGGTCCGGTTCAACAACTTCATCTGATGCGGGCCTTTAATCCACACCGCAATGCGCGTCGCCAGCGTGGCGTAGCCAATCATCACAATGATATCGACCACCACCGTGGTGACGCCGAGCACCAGATACTGCATCGCCTGGGGCTGATGCGGAATAATGAACTGCGGGAACAGCGCGGCGAGGAATATGATGCTCTTCGGGTTGGTCAGATTGACCAGCACGGCGCGGCGAAACAGCTTGCGGCGTGGCATCGCCTTCGCCACCGCGCTGAGATCAATCGCGCCGGATGAGCGCCACTGCTGAATGCCCAGCCACACCAGATAGGCGGCACCCGCCCACTTAAGAACTTCAAACGCCAGCACTGACTGAGAAAACAGCGCGCCCAGCCCGACGCCGACCAGCACGATATGCAGCGAAAGCCCGACCTGCAGCCCGGCAATGGAGGCCAATGCACCGCGATAGCCGTGGCTGATGCCGGTACTCATGGTGTTAATCGCCCCGGAACCGGGCGACAGGCTTAAGATGCTGGTTGTTAATAAATAGGTCAGCCACCATTCGATGGTCATGGGGTAAAGCTCCCTGAAAACGCTCAATTGTGACACAATACGACATTGTTGAATGTTGCGCTATGGGTAACAATGTCCGCTGCCCGCAGTTTGTCTCTTCTGGGAAACGCCCGATGGAACATCTTAAAAACAGCTGGCTGACGCGGGAGAGAGCCTTCGCCGCTTTTGCCACCGGCCCGCTGCTGGATTTCTGGAAGCAGCGTGAAGAGGGTGAGTTTGCCGGCGTGGAAAATGTGCCTATTCGCTATGTCCGCTTCATCTCCCCGCAACACGATAAAGTTATTTTGCTGTGTCCCGGCAGGATTGAAAGCTATGTGAAATATCCCGAGTTGGCCTACGACCTGTTCCACAGTGGGTACGACGTGGTGATTATCGACCATCGAGGCCAGGGGCGCTCCGGTCGACTTCTTGCTGATTCACATCGCGGCCACGTGGTGGAATTTGAAGATTACGTCGACGATCTGGAAACCCTGTACCTGAAAGAGATCGTCGCACGCCACTATCGTCACCGCTACGCACTGGCCCACTCGATGGGCGGGGCGATCCTCGCACTGATGCTGGCGCGTCAGCCAGCAGCCTTCGACGCGGTGGCGCTGGCATCGCCGATGTTCGGCATCTATCTGCCGATGCCGCTGTGGATGGCGCATCAGATCCTTAACTGGGCGGAGAAACGCCCGGCGGTGCGCGATGGCTATGCGCTCGGCACCGGAAAATGGCATGCGCGCCCCTTTGCCATCAACGAGCTGACGCACAGCCGCGAACGCTATCGCCGTAATCTGCGCTTCTACGCTGACGACCCGGGGCTGCGCGTCGGCGGACCAACTTATCACTGGGTGCGTGAAGGCGTGCGCGCCGGGCAGAGCATCCTCAGTCAGGCCGCGCAGATTGCCACGCCGCTGCTGCTGCTGCAGGCGTCAGAGGATAAGGTGGTGGACAACCGCGCTCAGGATCTGTTCTGTCAGACGATGGTGGCGGCAGGCCAGCCCTGTGCCGGCGGCAAGCCGTGGGTGATTGACGGTGCCCGGCACGAGATCCTGTTTGAGAGCGACCGCATGCGTGCCGAAGCGCTGGAGGCGATCCTCACCTTCTTTGCACGCCACCCGTAAGTGGCCAGTATTCAGTGACCGGCGGGGAGTTCCGCCAGAAAATGTTAACCAGAGGATTTATGTTCCATATTGTTGCTTCAGACCTGGATGGCACGCTGCTGTCACCGGATCACACCCTTTCTCCTTTTGCACGCGAAACGCTACAGCTGCTGACGCGTAAAGGCGTGCACTTTGTCTTCGCCACCGGTCGTCACTACATTGATGTGGCGCAGATGCGCGACAGCCTCGGCATCGACGCTGACATGATCACCTCAAACGGCGCGCGCGTGCACAACACCGCCGGTGAGCTGGTGTTCAGCCATAATCTGGATGAAGATATCGCGCAGGAGCTGTTTGCCATGCAGCACGCCAACCCGGATATCTACACCAACGTCTATCGCGATGAAGAGTGGTTCCTTAACCGCCATCGTCCGGAAGAGGTGGATTTCTTCCGCGAATCAGACTTTAACTACCAGATTTTTCAGCCGGGCCAGCTGCAGACCGACGGTATCAGCAAGGTGTTCTTTACCTGCGCGATCCCTGAGCTGCTGGTGCCGCTGGAGCAGGCGCTGATGGCGCGCTGGGGCGACCGGGTAAATGTCAGCTTCTCGCTGCCGACCTGTCTGGAAGTGATGGCGGGCGGCGTGTCGAAAGGGCACGCGCTGGATGCCGTCGCAAAATCGCTCGGCTATTCGCTGCAGGAGTGCATCGCCTTTGGTGACGGCATGAACGATAAAGAGATGCTGAGCATGGCGGGTAAGGGCTGCGTGATGAGCAACTCGCATCAGCGCCTGAAGGATATTTTGCCGGAGCTGGAAGTGATTGGTTCAAATGCCGATCTGGCGGTGCCGAAGTATCTGCGCGAGCTGTTTGACGTCTAAGCTTTTAAAACGGGTCAGGCATGCCTGACCCCTACGTTTTATCGTCCTAAAAAATGCACCGCTTTATCCGGGAAGTCGGTAAACAGCCCGTCGACGCCGGCCTTGTGATAGAGCAGGTCATACAGCTGGTCGACATCACTGACATACGGCGGCAGCTGATCGGCGCGCACGGTTTAAGGGTGCACCACCATCTTATTCAGATGTGCTTCTTTGACCATGTCGGTGAAGCGCACGTCGCCGCGCTGCGATCCGTCCGCTATCAGCATGTGGTAATCCGGCCCGATACCGTCGGCATACTGCGCAATCGTCTTCATCGCGCCCGGTTTAAACATCCAGTCGTAGCTGTAGTTAACCCACTTGCCGTTCTGCTGCTCCTGGGTTTCATCCCATTTGGTATAGGCAATCAGCTGCACCAGCTTGAGGTTCATCGCGCGCTGCGGCTCCAGCTCAGTTTTGATGCGCTTCACTTCGTTATAGTCAAAGCACTGCAGATAAACCTTATCGTCCTTGCCGCTGTAACCGTATTGCTTCAGCACATCCAGCACCTTCGCCGAGATGTCTTTGCCCTCCTTACGGTGGAACCACGGTGCTTTGATTTCGGTATAGATACCGATGTTCTTGCCGGTGGAGTGGTTCAGACCCTGGATAAACTCCAGCTCCTCCTCGAAGGTGTGCACGCGGAAGTCCGATTTTCCCATCGGGAAACGACCGGGGAAGGTCTGCACTTTTTTGCCGTTCTCAATCTCAAACCCTTCGCTGAATTTGAGGCTTTTGATCTCGGCCAGCGTAAAGTCGATGGCGTAATAGCGCCCGTCGGGACGGGCACGCTGTGGGAAGCGCGTGGCAACATCGGTGACGCGATCGAGGTAGTGGTCATGCAGCACCACCAGACGATCGTCTTTGGTCATCACCAGATCCTGCTCAAGATAATCGGCACCCTGGGCGTAGGCCATCGCCTTCGCCGGCAGCGAATGTTCCGGCAGATACCCGCTGGCCCCGCGATGGGCAATCACGATGGGTGCGGTACTCGCGGCAGTAGCCGCGAGAGAGGTCGAAAGCAGTAAAGTTGCGATAACGTTTTTCAACATAATGGCGTCTCCTTTCAGCGAGTTTTCAGTGCCTGCTTGTGTTTGTTCTCACTTACCATGGTCATAAACAGCAGGATCACTGCCAGTACGCAGCCGCCGATCATCACCATAAAGCCGCCGTCCCAGCCGAAGAAGTCCACGGTGTAACCGACGATGGCGCTGGCCGCGACGGAGCCGCCGAGGTAGCCAAACAGCCCGGTGAATCCGGCCGCCGTCCCTGCCGCTTTCTTCGGTGCCAGCTCCAGCGCATGCAGTCCAATCAGCATCACCGGGCCGTAGATCAGGAAGCCGATAATCGTCATACACGCCATATCAACGCCCGGATTGCCGGCCGGGTTCATCCAGTACACCACGGTGGCAATCGTCACCAGTACCATAAAGAACACGCCGGTGGCACCGCGATTGCCCTTGAAGACTTTATCCGACATCCAGCCGCACAGCAGCGTCCCTGGAATACCGGCGTACTCGTAGAAGAAGTAGGCCCACGAAGATTTATCCAGCGTGAAGTGCTTCACCTCTTTCAGGTAGGTCGGTGACCAGTCGAGGATGCCGTAACGCAGCAGATAGACGAACACGTTCGCCAGCGCGATATACCACAGCAGCTTGTTGGGCAGGATGTACTGCATAAAGATCTGTTTCGCCGTCAGCTCTTCTTCATGCTTTTCATCATAGTCCGGCGGATAGTCGTTCTTATACTCTTCAATCGGCGGCAGGCCGCATGACTGAGGGGTGTCACGCATTAAAGCAAAGGCAAAGATGGCGATAAGAATGGCGCCGAAGGCAGGCATATACAGTGCGGCTTTCCAGTCGTTAAACCACGCCATCCCCAGCAGGAACAGCAGTGGAGGGATCCCGCCGCCAACGTTGTGCGCGCAGTTCCACACCGACACGATACCGCCGCGCTCTTTTTGCGACCACCAGTGCACCATGGTGCGTCCGCACGGTGGCCAGCCCATTCCCTGGAACCAGCCGCACAGGAACAGCAGCACGAACATCACCATAATGCTCGACGTCGCCCACGGCACGAAGCCCATAAACAGCATCACCACCGCGGCCAGGATCAAGCCAGCAGGCAGAAATACGCGCGGGTTTGAGCGGTCCGATACCGAACCCATAATAAATTTGGAGAAGCCGTAAGCAATGGAGATCCCGGACAGGGCAAAGCCGAGGTCGCCGCGCGAAAAGCCCTGCTCAACCAGGTAAGGCATTGCCAGTGCGAAATTCTTTCGCACCAGATAGTAGGCGGCGTAGCCAAAGAAAATACCCAGAAAGATCTGCCAGCGCAGTTTGCGGTACAGCGGATCGACGCGGCTGTCATCGACACGCGGTTGATGTGCAGCAGGTTTGAAAATACTTAGCATGTAAACGGCCTCCCGTGGCTTATAAAACTGACACCCTGATGGATGTACAGCAAAAGGAACAAAATCCGGCCAGTGCAGGGTTAAATGTTCCATTTCGCGCACAGCCTAGTGGTTATCAGCACAAAGGACTGTGAAGAAGGGCGCAGATGTTACACTTTTATGACAAAGTGGCTATATGTGCATCACAAAATGATGAAATATTTTCGCAATGAAACGATAAAGCGTGATGACTATCACGTTTTGAGCGAGAGGGGATGCTGCGGTGTTCGTTTGGTGAGTGGTTATGTTCTAAATGGAAGATATGGCGAAGGGAAGATAAATGCGATTAACGCAGTCGGGCGTTAATCGCATCAGGCGTTAAGCCTGCGCTTTAGGTTTGGCCGGGCGAATTTTCATCGTCAGGCCTTTGAGGAAGTTACGCAGGATCTGATCGCCACATTCGCGGTAGTTTTTATGCCCCGGTTTACGGAAGATCGCGCCGATCTCTGACTGACCTACCGCAAAATCGGTGCTTTTCAGCAGCTCAATAATGTCGGTAGTTTTCAGGTCGAATGCCACGCGCAGCTTTTTCATCATGATGTTGTTGGTCATCTTGCGTTCGATAGAGGGCGCCGGGGCATCTTCGCTTTTGCCGCGACGCTCGAAAATCAGACCGTTGAGAAAGTAACCCATGATGACATCCGGGCAGGCGCGAAAACCGGGCTCTTCCTCTTTCTTCAGGAAGCTGGCAACTTCGGCTTCTGTTACTTCGCTCTCTGCCAGCGCCAGAATGCTTACCACTTTCGCATCGCTTAAATTCAGCATGTAACGCACGCTGCGCAGGACATCATTATTCGTCATAGGAACTCTCTTTCATTGAAACCATAGCAATGAGCGCATTATAGAGACAATTCGTGAGTTAAACAGGAAAAACCGCCAGCGGCAGGCTGGCGATGGTGTTACAGAGGATTGATCGCGGATAACGGCGTGCCGGGGCGTGAAGCGTCACGCACCAGCGGCAGGTGATCGCAGGCGTGCTGACGGGCGGAACGGATAAACGCCTCCACGATTGGCTGGCGCTGTTCGCCGTCGCGCACGGCGGCATACAGCCTGCTCCACAGGCCGTCCCCTAACGTTTTCGTCACCACCAGCCCCTGGTGTTCAAAACTTTCTACCACCCAGTGCGGCAGTGCGGCAATGCCCATCTGCGCGGAAACCATCTGAATCAGCAGCAGCGTATTATCGACGTTTTTCAGCGCCGGGCTGATGCCCGCGGGCTGCAGGAAATGGCGCCAGATATCCAGGCGCTGGCGCTGTACCGGGTAGATCATCAGCACTTCACTGGCCAGATCCTCCGGCGTGATGTGATCCTTCTGTGCCAGTGGGTGATCCGGGGCCAGCACCAGGCGTACCTCAAAATCAAACATCGGCGTATAGAACAATCCGCTGCGCGGCAGAATATCTGAGGTCAGGACGATATCCAGCTCGCCCTGCTGTAAAGCGGGCTGTGGATCAAAGGTCACGCCCGACTTGAAGTCCATCACGACCTGCGGCCAGCTCTGACGGAAGTTATTCAGCGCGGGCGTCAGCCACTGAATACAGCTGTGACACTCAATGGCAATGCGCAGCGTGGTCTGATGCGGCTCGTGGCATGCCTGAAGCGCGTGCTGGATCTGCGGCAATACCTGCTCTGCCAGCTGAAGCAGGATCTCCCCCTGTGGCGTAAAGCGCAGCGGCTGGCTTTTTCGCACAAACAGGCGAAAGCCAAGGCGCTGCTCCAGATCGCTGAACTGGTGAGATAACGCCGATTGCGTCTGGTGGAGCTGAGCGGCAGCGGCGGCCAGCGACCCGGTATTTCGCAGTGCCTGCAGCGTTCGCAGGTGCTTGAGTTCGATCATGAGAGTCCTTCACATCGACAGTGAACATTTTGCGCTTGTGGTGAATACACTACCTGCGGATTATAGCGGTGTAAACATCTGGATGGCTAAATGAGTCAGCCAGCCCGGTAAATATGGATTCTACGAGGCAAAACTGATGACTATTCTGAACCATACACTTGGATTTCCGCGTGTCGGTCTGCGCCGCGAACTGAAAAAAGCACAGGAAAGCTACTGGGCGGGTAACAGCTCTCAGGAAGCGCTGTTGGCGACCGGTCGTGAACTGCGCGCCCGCCACTGGCAGCAGCAGAAAGAGGCCGGTGTTGACCTGCTGCCGGTCGGCGATTTCGCCTGGTACGATCACGTCCTGACGACCAGCCTGCTGCTGGGGAACGTTCCGGCGCGCCATCTCAATAAAGACGGTTCAGTTGACCTCGACACCCTATTTCGCCTGGGCCGTGGCCGTGCACCCGGCGGTGAACCGGCGGCGGCGGCAGAAATGACCAAATGGTTTAACACCAACTATCACTACATGGTGCCGGAATTTGTGCAGGGCCAGCAGTTCAAGCTGAGCTGGACTCAGCTGCTGGACGAAGTGGATGAAGCGCTGGCGCTTGGACACAAAATCAAACCTGTGCTGCTTGGCCCGGTAACCTATTTATGGCTGGGGAAAGTGAAGGGCGCCGCGTTTGACCGCCTGAGCCTGCTCAAAGCGATCCTGCCGGTTTACCAGCAGGTGCTGGCTGAGCTGGCAAAACGCGATATCGAGTGGGTGCAGATTGACGAGCCAGCGCTGGCGCTGGAACTGCCAGCCGTATGGCTTGCGGCCTTCAAACCTGCTTATGCTGCATTGCAGGGCCATACCAGACTGCTGCTGACCACCTACTTCGACAGCATCGGCCAGAATATCGATACCATTCGCGTACTGCCGGTGCAGGGCCTGCATGTGGACCTGGTGCACGGTAAAGACGATATCAACGCGCTGAACCGCCAGCTTCCGGCGAGCTGGCTGCTGTCGGTTGGGGTGATCAATGGCCGTAACGTCTGGCGTGCCGACCTCAGCCGCTGGTTTGAGCGCCTGCAACCGCTTGTCGCCGCCCGTAAGCAGCTGTGGATTGGCTCTTCCTGCTCGCTGCTGCACAGCCCGATTGACCTGAGCGTGGAGACCCGCCTCGATGACGAGGTCAAAAGCTGGTTCGCCTTTGCCCTGCAGAAATGCGCAGAGCTGTCGCTGTTGAGCCATGCGCTAAATAACAGTGACCCGGCCTCGCTGGAAGCCTGGAGCGCCCCAATCCGCGCCCGAAAATCCTCGACCCGAGTGCACAATCCGGCAGTAGGCCAGCGCCTGGCGGCAATAACCGCTCAGGACAGCCAGCGTAATCACCGCTATGCGGTGCGCGCGGAGGCTCAGCGCCAGCGCTTCCAGCTGCCTGCGTGGCCCACCACCACCATCGGTTCGTTCCCGCAGACCAGCGAAATTCGTGGCCTGCGCCTCGATTTTAAGCAGGGGCGTCTGGATGCTAACCACTACCGCACCGGTATCGCTGAGCACATCAAGCAGGCGATTGTCGAGCAGGAGCGCCTGGGGTTGGACGTGCTGGTCCACGGGGAAGCCGAGCGCAACGACATGGTGGAGTACTTTGGGGAAAACCTCGACGGCTTCATCTTTACGCAAAATGGCTGGGTGCAGAGCTACGGCTCACGCTGCGTGAAGCCACCGGTGATTATTGGCGACGTCAGCCGCCCTCAGGCCATCACCGTGGAGTGGGCAAAGTATGCCCAGTCGCTGACCAACAAGCCGGTGAAAGGCATGCTGACCGGTCCGGTGACCATTCTCTGCTGGTCATTCCCGCGTGAAGACGTTTCGCGTGAAACCATCGCTAAGCAGATTGCCCTGGCGCTGCGTGATGAAGTGGCAGACCTGGAAAAAGCGGGAATTGGCATCATCCAGATTGATGAGCCAGCGCTGCGAGAAGGGCTGCCGCTGCACAAATCCGACTGGGCCGCCTACCTGGAGTGGGCAGTGGACGCTTTCCGCCTGAACGCCGCCGTGGCGCAGGATGACACCCAGATCCACACCCACATGTGCTACTGCGAGTTCAACGACATTATGGATTCGATCGCTGCGCTGGACGCCGACGTGATCACCATTGAAACCTCACGGTCCGATATGGAGCTGCTGGAGTCGTTCGAAGAATTTGAGTACCCGAATGAGATTGGCCCGGGCGTGTACGACATTCACTCGCCGAACGTGCCGTCGATAGAGTGGATAGAAGCGCTGCTGCTGAAAGCGGCTCAGCGCATCCCGACTGAACGTCTGTGGGTTAACCCGGACTGCGGCCTGAAAACCCGTGGCTGGGCTGAAACCCGCCAGGCGCTGGCGAACATGGTACAGGCGGCGCAAAACCTGCGTAACGCCAAAGCGTAATTATCTGTGTTGTTGATGTGTATTTGGGGCGCTAAGCGCCCCCTTTTTTATGCCTTTGGCGCAACGCCATACTGTTTAAACCACGCCAGCATACGTTGCCAGCCGTCCTGGGCGGACTCGGCGTGATAGCTGGCGCGATAGTCAGCATTAAAGGCGTGACCGGCATCGGGATAGACAATAATTTCCGCATTCGCATTGGCCGCCCGCAGTGCCTGACGCATGGTTTCCACGCTCTCCTGCGGGATGCTGTCATCTTTACCACCGTACAGCCCTAATACCGGGGCATTCAGATCGACGGCGATATCGACCGGCTGCTTCTGCTGCTTCATGGTTTTATCACCGACCAGCTTGCCGTACCAGGCGACGGCAGCCTTCAGCTGCGGATTGTGCGCCGCATAGAGCCAGGTAATGCGCCCGCCCCAGCAGAAACCGGTAATCGCCATATTGCGCATATCGCCGTCGTGACGCGATGCCCAGTTAGCCACATGATCCAGGTCGGCCAGCACCTGATTGTCCGGCACTTTACTCACCAGCTCTGAGAACAGGGTTGGGATATCGTCATATTCGCTCGGGTCGCCCTGGCGGAAGTAAAGCTCAGGAGCGACAGCCAGATATCCCTCCGCCGCCAGGCGGCGACAGATATCGCGGATGTGTTCGTGAACGCCGAAGATCTCCTGGACGACTAACACCACCGGCAGCGGGCCCGTGGCATTACGCGGTTTGGCGTGAAACGCCGGCATATTCTCCCCCTGAGTGGGAATCGAGGTTTCCCCGGAGATAATCCCGGCGCTGTCGGTAATAATTGTGGTGGCAGCCGTCGGCAGGACTGCGGGCGCAAAGCCTTTTTCGCTCAGTTCTTGAGTCATGTTATCTTCGTTTTTCATGGTTCTCTCCGTGCAGGCGCGAATGCAATCAGCTAACTATAGCCAGGAATGCGATGGGGTCAGAGCTTGAGTGAGGGTATCTCTTTATCACCTGATAAAGCTGAACCACAGGGCAAGTTGTGTCAAAGTGGCATGAGCAAATAATGAAATGTGATGCTGGTCACTATTTTCAGTGTAAGGCGTGTAACTTTCATTTTAATCAGCGACATTAATCACACTAAAGAGCGCCGTTATTCCTTACAGTAGCGCTTAATTACTATCCCCGCTTTCCGCGACAGGAGTTTGAAATGGCACATTCTGACGTTTTCCATCTTGGCCTCACTAAAGCCGATCTCCAGGGCGCGACGCTGGCCATCGTGCCTGGCGACCCGGAGCGCGTAAAGAAAATTGCTGCCCTGATGGACAATCCTGTCCACCTGGCTTCACACCGTGAATTTACCACCTGGCGCGCCGAGCTTTCCGGTAAGCCGGTGATCGTCTGTTCGACCGGTATCGGCGGTCCTTCGACGTCTATTGCCGTGGAGGAGCTGGCGCAGCTCGGCGTACGCACCTTCCTGCGTGTAGGTACCACCGGTGCTATTCAGCCAGACATCAACGTTGGCGATGTGCTGGTGACGACCGGTTCCGTACGTCTCGACGGTGCCAGCCTGCACTTTGCGCCGCTGGAGTTCCCGGCGGTAGCGGATTTCACCTGCACCACCGCGCTGGTCGATGCGGCGAAAGAGGCCGGCGCGCGCACCCACATCGGCATCACTGCTTCATCTGATACTTTCTATCCGGGCCAGGAACGTTACGACACCTGGTCAGGCCGGGTGGTGAGCCGCTTCCAGGGGTCGATGAAAGAGTGGCAGGAGATGGGCGTGCTGAACTATGAAATGGAGTCCGCTACCCTGCTGACCATGTGTGCCAGCCAGGGGCTTCGCGCCGGAATGGTCGCTGGGGTGATTGTTAACCGTACCCAGCAGGAGATCCCGGATGCGGAAACCATGAAAAAAACCGAAAGCGATGCGGTGAAAATCGTGGTTGAGGCTGCACGCCGCCTGATCTAAATTTCTCACTTTGCGGGCAGCGTCTGAAAGCTGCCCGCAAACCGCAACCGCCCCCTCATTTATCTGCGTACCCTCTCCAAAATTTCTCCTAAGCCCGTGAGCAAGTTGCTTTTTATCTGGACATTTATACAGTGCGCCTCTATTTTTCCCCTGTCAGGGTTTCAGCAGGAGAAGCAGGGTGGATCCAACAATCGTTTATAGCGCAGGTATCGGTCTGGTCGGGCTACTGGCAGGGTGGCTGTTCGCCTCTTATCGCAGCCAGCAGCAGCTGGCGAAGGGCGAGACGGAGCGACAGCTGCTGTTACAGGCGTCTGAGCAGGCGCAGGCTGAACGTCAGCGCTTACAGCAGCAGCTTGAGGCCCAGTTACTTGTCCATAAGCAGAGCGAGCAGGAGCTGCGCCAGCTCCACGCTGCGCATGCCGCAGCCGGTGAAAAGCTACAGCACCTCGATCACTGGCGCGCAGAGAGCGACCAGCTCACGCGTGAATTGCGCACTCAGCTGGAGATCAACAGCGCCCAGGAGGCGGAGCTGCGTGAAGTTACCATCCGCCTGGAAGAGACGCGCATGGCGGCTGAAGAGAAGCAGCGCCTGCTGGTCAACAGCGAGCAGCGCCTTAATGCGCAGTTTGAAAACCTGGCAAACCGAATTTTTGAAAACAGCGGCCGTCGCGTCGATGAACAGAACCGCCAGAGCCTGAATGGGCTGATTACGCCGCTGCGTGAACAGCTGGAGGGCTTCCGCCGTCAGGTGCAGGAAGGTTTCGGTCAGGAAGCGCGCGAACGCCATACGCTTTCTCACGAAATTCGTAACCTGCAGCAGCTCAATGCCCAGATGGCGCAGGAAGCGATTAACCTCACCAAAGCGCTGAAGGGCGATAACAAAACTCAGGGCAACTGGGGGGAAGTGGTACTCAGCCGGGTGCTGGAGGCTTCCGGCCTACGCGAAGGTCATGAGTATGAGACTCAGGTGAATATACAGCTGGAACAGAGTGGCCGCATGCAGCCGGATGTCATTGTGCACTTGCCGCAGGGCAAAGACGTAGTGATCGACGCCAAGATGACGCTGGTGGCCTATGAACGCTACTACAATGGTGAAGATGAAGCCGGGCGTGAAGCGGCGATTAGCGAGCACATCGCCGCCATCCGCAGCCACCTGCGGGGCCTTAGCCGAAAAGATTACCAACAATTGCCCGGTTTACGCTCGCTGGATTATGTGTTGATGTTTATCCCGGTGGAGCCGGCCTTTCTGCTGGCTATCGACCGTCAGCCAGAGTTGATCAACGAGGCGCTAAACCTCAATATCATGCTGGTCAGCCCGACCACGCTGCTGGTGGCGCTGCGCACGATCAACAACTTATGGCGCTATGAGCATCAGAGCCGTCATGCCCAGCGCATTGCCGACCGGGCCGCCAGGCTCTATGACAAAATGCGCTTATTCGTTGACGATATGAGTGCTATCGGCCAGAACCTGGATAAAGCTCAGGATAGCTACCGTCAGGCGATGAAAAAGCTGTCGGAAGGGCGCGGCAACCTGATTGCGCAGACGGAAGGCTTCCGCCAGATGGGCGTTGAGATCAAACGCCCGATAAATCCTCGTCTGGTCGAGCAGGCGCTGCCCGCGGAACAGGGGGAGGAAGATGACGCTGCCGGGGAAGCAGAAAGTGAAGAATTTTCTCCTGCCGCAATGCCACACCGCATCAATGAATAAGCGAGTGGCAAGTGCCTGGTCTGCGTGACTCTGGTACACTTGGCAAATATTTGATTGTAGAGCAGGCAAAACAAATGGCAGATGAATCAAAGGACACCACCCACTTCGGCTATCGCACGGTAGCGAAAAACGAAAAGGCCGAGATGGTGGCTGATGTTTTCCATTCCGTTGCGGCCAAATATGATCTGATGAATGACCTGATGTCTATGGGCATCCACCGCATCTGGAAGCGTTTTACCATCGACTGCAGCGGCGTGCGCCGTGGGCAGCGCGTACTTGATTTAGCAGGCGGCACCGGCGATCTCACGGCAAAATTCTCACGTCTGGTCGGTGAGACCGGTGAAGTGGTGCTGGCCGATATCAACAGCTCAATGTTGAAAGTGGGCCGTGAAAAGCTGCGCAACAAAGGCGTCATCGGCAACGTAAATTACGTTCAGGCCAATGCCGAAGCACTGCCGTTCCCGGATAACTACTTCGACTGCATTACTATCGCTTTTGGTCTGCGTAACGTGACCGAAAAAGAGAAAGCGCTGGCCTCGATGTTCCGGGTGCTGAAGCCGGGCGGGCGTCTGCTGGTGCTGGAGTTCTCCAAGCCGCAGTTCGAACTGCTGAACAAAGCCTATGACGCTTACTCTTTCCACATCCTGCCGCGTATTGGCGAGCTGGTGGCGAAAGATGCAGGTAGCTACCGCTACCTGGCAGAATCCATCCGAATGCATCCCGATCAGGAAACCCTGAAGCAGATGATGATGGACGTTGGCTTTGAAAACACCACGTATCACAATCTGACGGGCGGCATTGTTGCCTTGCACCGCGGATTTAAGTTTTAAGCAGGAAAACGCATGACATTAACGCCGCTGTTAACTGCCAGTCTGGAGAGCGCGCTTAACCAGATTTTATACCGCGATCGCGGCCTGAAGGCGGCGCGTCAACGTCTTAACGGGCGTAGCCTTGCTATCGTTCTTGCGGAACTGCAACAGCCCGTCACCTTCGTCTTCAGTGAAAACCAGGTGGATGTGATAGGTGCGTGGGGTGACACGCCAGACTGTACGGTGAAAACCCGTCTGGCAACCTTGCCCAAACTGCGCGACCGCCAGCAGCTGACGGCCCTGATCCGCAGCGGCGAGCTGGAGGTGGAAGGTGACCTGCAGCTGGTGCAGCAGTTCTCTGCACTGCTGGACCTCGCAGAACTCGACCCGGCGGAA
This sequence comes from Erwinia aphidicola, assembly GCF_024169515.1. NCBI lineage: Bacteria > Pseudomonadati > Pseudomonadota > Gammaproteobacteria > Enterobacterales > Erwiniaceae > Erwinia > Erwinia aphidicola. Next base: position 1,980,545 of record NZ_JAMKCQ010000001.1, read on the forward strand.
TATCTTGCCCCGTGGATTGGCGACATAGCTGCGCAAGGGCTGACAAAGTTTGCCCGCCGTGGTTTCAACGCGCTGCGCCGTGATGTCGAGCGTAAGCAGAGTTATCTGGGCCAGACGCTGACGGAAGAGTGGCGGCTGGCACCGGGTAAGCTCGAGCTCGCCTGGTTCAGTGAAGAAGTGGATGCCTTAACCCGATCGTTGGATGCCCTTGATGCCCGAATTAATCAGCTGGAGGTCAAATGACCTTCGGTGAACTGCGTCGTCTCTACCTGATTATCCGCGTTTTTCTCAGCTACGGCCTGGATGAACTGATCCCCAAAACCCGCCTGACTTTACCCATTCGCCTGTGGCGCAAATGCCTGTTCTGGATGCCAAATCGCCACAAAACTCAGCCGCTGGGCGAGCGTTTGCGTCTTGCGCTGGAGCAGCTCGGGCCGGTGTGGATCAAGTTTGGTCAGATGATGTCGACCCGCCGCGATCTGTTCCCGCCACATATCGCTGACCAGTTGGCAATGTTGCAGGACCGCGTGGCGCCGTTTGATGGTGCCAAAGCGTTGAAGCTGATTGAACATTCACTCGGTGCGCCAATTGAAAGCCAGTTCGACGACTTCGAGATCGTCCCGCTGGCTTCTGCCTCGATTGCTCAGGTTCACACGGCGACGCTGAAAGAAAACGGTCGCGAGGTGGTGATCAAAGTGATCCGCCCTGACATTCTTCCGGTCATTAAAGCGGATATGCGCTTGATCTACCGCCTGGCCCGCTGGGTGCCGCGCCTGCTGCCTGATGGCCGCCGTTTGCGCCCGCAGGAAGTGGTCGCCGACTATGAAAAAACGCTGCTGGATGAACTGAATCTGCTGCGCGAAGCCGCGAACGCCATTCAGCTGCGGCGTAACTTTGACAACAGCAGAATGCTGTATGTCCCAGAAATCTATTCCGATTACTGCAGTGAAAATATGCTGGTTATGGAGCGTATTTATGGCATCCCGATCTCTGATGTGGTGACGCTGGAGCAGCACGGTGTCAACATGAAGCTGCTGGCCGAGCGCGGCGTGCAGGTGTTCTTTACCCAGGTGTTCCGCGACAGCTTCTTCCATGCGGATATGCACCCGGGCAATATTTTCGTCAGCTATGAACACCCTGAAGATCCGCAATATATCGGCATTGACTGCGGTATCGTCGGCTCGCTTAACAAAGAAGATAAGCGCTACCTGGCGGAAAACTTTATCGCCTTCTTCAACCGCGATTATCGCAAAGTGGCTGAACTGCACGTCGATTCAGGCTGGGTGCCGCCGGATACCAATGTTGAAGACTTCGAGTTCGCCATTCGTACCGTGTGTGAGCCGATCTTCGAGAAGCCGCTGGCAGAGATCTCTTTCGGCCACGTGCTGCTTAACCTGTTTAACACTGCGCGACGTTTCAATATGGAAGTGCAGCCGCAGCTGGTACTGTTACAGAAGACGCTGCTGTATGTTGAAGGCGTCGGCCGCCAGCTTTATCCACAGTTGGATCTCTGGAAGACAGCCAAGCCGTTCCTTGAAGACTGGATTAAAGACCAGATCGGCATTCCCGCTATCGTGCGTGCACTGAAAGAGAAAGCGCCGTTCTGGGCAGAGAAGATGCCGGAGCTGCCGGAGCTGTTTTATGACAGCCTGCGGCAGCATAAGCAGCTGCGTCACAGTGTTGACCGCCTGGCAAGCGATCTCAAAGGGGAGAGGACCAGGCAGCATCAGTCACGCTATCTGTTTGGCGTGGGTGCCACGCTCCTGCTGAGCGGAACGGCTATTTTGCTGACGCGCCCTGAGTGGGATATGTTCTCCGCCGCCCTGATGGCTGCAGGTGCTGTCGCCTGGCTGATAGGTTGGCGCAGAACAAACTGATTGTCATGAAAGGTAAATAGGCAGTTTATTGTGCGTGGGTGGGGTTTGCGCATCGTCAGCAAGACATAAGCTGTTATATACTCGAAATTCGCATCAATTATTGATATCAGAGGTAATAATGGGTGGCATTACACTTCCACATTTGTTGATCATCGCCGTACTGGTTGTCCTGCTGTTCGGTACTAAGAAACTGCGTTCGCTGGGTTCTGACCTCGGTTCATCAATCAAAGGCTTTAAAAAAGCCATGAGCGATGAAGACGACAAGGAAAAGGATAAAGCGCATGCTGATGATGCTGACTTCAACGCCAAACTGGCGGACAAACAGCATACTGAAGCAAAAAAAGAAGACGTTAAGAACGACAGGGTATAAACCGTGTTCGACATAGGCTTTAGTGAGCTGGTACTGGTATTCGTTATTGGACTGGTGGTTCTGGGTCCGCAGCGTCTACCCGTAGCGGTTAGAACAGTGATGGGCTGGATCCGCGCACTGCGTTCGCTGGCGACCAGCGTGCAGAATGAACTGGCGCAAGAGCTGAAAATTCAGGAGCTGCAGGACGGCCTGAAGAAAATCGAACAGGCGAGCAAAGACAGCCTCTCCCCTGAGCTTAAAGCCTCGGTGGAGGAGCTGAAGCAAACGGCTGACTCGATGAAACGCTCTTACCTTGGTGATAATGAAAAAGCTGACGATGAAGCGCACACTATTCATAACCCGCTGGTAAAAAACCCGCAGGAATCCCATGAAGGCGTGACGCCAGCCGAAGCGGACCATCAGGCTAGCGCACCAGCACAGGCACCGGTCACCGTGACCCAGACCGCCGCGACGCCGCAGCCTGAAGTCAACCCTGAGCCGGCTGTACCCGCTGAACCGAGAGCCCCCGTGAATTCCACTCAAGCGAGCGATAACGTAAAACATGGCAGTTGAAGATACCCAACCGCTTATCAGTCATCTGATCGAGCTACGTAAGCGCCTGCTGAACTGCATCATTGCTGTTCTGGCAATATTTCTGTGCCTGGCTTACTTCTCCAACGATATCTACCAGCTGGTTTCCGCACCGCTGATTAAGCAGATGCCTGCGGGCGCCAGCATGATCGCCACCGATGTCGCCTCGCCATTCTTTACGCCGATTAAGCTGACAATTATTGTCTCGCTGTTCCTGTCGGTACCGGTGATCCTCTATCAGGTCTGGGCATTCGTTGCGCCTGCGCTGTATCGCCACGAGCGCAAGCTGGTTATGCCGCTGCTGTTTTCCAGTTCATTCCTATTCTACCTGGGGATGGCTTTCGCCTACTTTATTGTCTTCCCGCTGGCGTTTGGCTTCTTCGCCAAAACCGCGCCTCAGGGCGTACAGATTGCCACCGACATCAATAACTATCTCGACTTCGTGATGACGTTATTTATGGCGTTTGGTGTGTCGTTTGAAGTGCCGATTGCTATCGTGCTGCTGTGCTGGACCGGTGTGACCACGCCAGAAGATCTGCGCGCTAAGCGCCCTTATGTGCTGGTTGGTGCGTTCGTCGTTGGGATGTTGCTGACGCCGCCGGATATCTTCTCCCAGACGCTGTTAGCCATCCCGATGTACTGCCTGTTTGAAGTCGGGGTTTTCTGCGCACGCTTCTATGTGGGTAAAAATCGTCGCGACGGAGATGAAGAAGAGCAGGACGCCGAATCGGAGTAATTGCCGCGAACGGCTGCCTCTGGCAGAACATATTGAGTTTACTAACCGCCCGTCAGGGCGGTTACTGTTTGGAAGAGACTATGTTTGATATTGGTGTGAACCTGACCAGCACGCAGTTTGCTAAAGATCGCGCTCTGGTGGTGAAACGTGCGCGCGAAGCGGGCGTTGAAGGCATGTTGATTACCGGGACCAGCGCGCTGGAGAGCCAGCAGGCCTGCAGTCTGGCGCAGCAGCACCCGGACTATTGCTGGTCCACTGCCGGCGTGCATCCACATCACGCCAGCGAGTGGTCGGCGGAAACCGCGTCAACCTTACGCCGCCTGGCAGAGAATCCACAGGTCGTCGCCATTGGCGAATGTGGCCTGGACTTCAACCGCAACTTCTCTGACCCGCAACAGCAGGCCTACGCGTTTAACGCGCAGCTGGAGCTGGCGGCTGAGCTGGCGCTGCCTGTTTTCCTGCACTGCCGGGAAGCGCACCAACGTTTTATTGAGATCCTTGAACCCTGGCTGACAAAACTTCCGGCGGCGGTGCTGCACTGTTTTACCGGCACGCGTGAAGAACTGGAATCCTGCCTGTCGCTGGGATTGTCGATTGGCATTACTGGCTGGGTATGTGATGAGCGGCGCGGGCAGGAACTGCGTGAGCTGATGCCATTGATCCCGGCAGAGCGCCTGCTGCTGGAAACCGATGCACCGTGGCTACTGCCGCGTGATATGCGCCCGCGCCCGGCGACGCGCCGAAATGAGCCCTGCTTCCTGCCGCATATCGTTCAGCAGGTGGCGCTGCTACGGGGTGAGGATGCACACACCCTGGCGCAGCAAACGGCGCTGAATGCGCGCACGTTGTTCCGGCTTTAAGGGGTGAAGTCTGTCGCTGAGAAGAGTGACGCTCTTGCGGATGAATTACAGTTTTTGAAACTGGCGATTGCCAACGCTGCGAACCACCTGCTTATTAAGCAAGTTAAGCAACAGCATCGACCGGGCTTCACCATCGGGCTCGGTAAAGATTGCTTTCAATCCTTCAAATGCCCCTTCGGTTATGATCACGGTATCACCGGGCTGCGGCAGGTCGTGATCGATAACAATTTCTACCGGGTCATTTTGCAGCGCGGTGATCACATCCAGCGGCACGGTGGCGGGCTGGTTTCCAAAGCGGACAAAATGGCTCACGCCACGCGTTGCGCTAATGGTGGTGGTGTGGATGGATTCCGGATCAAACTCAATAAAAAGATAGTTGGGAAATAGCGGCTCGCTGACCTGAGTACGTTTTCCGCGCACGGTTTTCTCTAAAGCAATCATTGGGCTAAGGCAATGCACGGCCTGACGCTCAAGATGTTCTTTCGCGCGCAGCAGCTGACCTCGTTTGCAATAAAGTAAATACCAGGATTCCATAACGTCACTTTCCAATTATCTGGCCGATAAGGATAGCAAAATCGCTCACATAGATATAGCGGGATTGGCAGTAACCGCGGGTTTTCACGCGCGTTCTTATTAACGAAACGCATAACCCTATGGCTTTAAATTAGCAATAATTAGCCGCGCCGTTTGCCAATATACGCGCTATTTGAATTTGACGTCATCTGGCAAGTTGTATCAGTATCCAGCTCTGTCTATTGGCAACGTTGAACAGGCGAAAGTGGAACTGTTCCTGCTGCGTAATGACAAATTGGCGCATGGTGAGCCGCAGGTGCCGTTCCACTGCGGCTAAACTTCATAACAAAACTAACGACGAGCGCAGGATCGGCACTATAATGACCGACTCACTGACCGTACTGATGGAAAGTCATGAAATACCACGACTTACGCGACTTCCTTTCTCTGCTTGAACAGCGTGGGGAATTAAAACGCATCAAACACGAGATCGATCCCGATCTGGAAATGACCGAAATTGCCGACCGCACGCTGCGTGCCGGCGGCCCGGCGCTGCTGTTCGAAAACCCCAAAGGTTACGACATGCCGGTGCTGTGCAATCTGTTTGGTACCCCGGATCGCGTGGCGATGGGCATGGGCCAGGAAGATGTTAAGGCGCTGCGTGAAGTTGGCCGCCTGCTGGCCTTTCTGAAGGAGCCGGAGCCGCCGCGCGGTTTTCGCGACTTCTTCGACAAAATGCCGCAGTGGAAACAGGTGCTTAATATGCCGACCAAACGGCTGCGTAATGCGCCGTGCCAGGAGCAAATCTTCGAAGGGGATGAGGTGGACCTGAACCGCATCCCGGTGATGAAATGCTGGCCGGATGATGCGGCCCCGCTGGTCACCTGGGGGCTGACGGTCACCCGTGGGCCACTTAAAGAGCGGCAGAACCTCGGTATTTATCGCCAGCAGGTGATTGGCAAAAACAAACTGATTATGCGCTGGCTGTCACACCGTGGCGGCGCGCTGGACTTCCAGGAGTGGTGCCAGCAGCATCCGGGCGAACGCTTCCCGGTTTCGGTAGCATTAGGCGCTGACCCGGCCACTATTCTGGCGGCCGTCACACCGGTGCCGGATACCCTGTCGGAATATGCTTTTGCTGGCCTGCTGCGCGGGACCAAAACCGAAGTGGTGAAATGCGTTTCTAACGATCTTGAAGTTCCCGCCAGTGCTGAAATTGTGCTGGAAGGCTACATCGAGCCGGGCGAAATGGCGCCGGAAGGACCCTACGGTGACCACACGGGTTACTATAATGAAGTAGACAGCTTCCCGGTGTTCACCATCACGCATATCACGCAGCGCCGCGATGCTATCTATCATTCGACCTATACCGGGCGTCCGCCGGATGAACCTGCGGTGCTGGGCGTGGCGTTGAATGAAGTGTTTGTGCCGATCCTGCAAAAGCAGTTCCCGGAAATTGTGGATTTCTATCTGCCGCCAGAGGGCTGCTCTTATCGCCTGGCCGTGGTGACGATCAAGAAACAGTATGCCGGGCATGCCAAACGCGTCATGATGGGCGTCTGGTCTTTCCTGCGGCAGTTTATGTACACAAAATTTGTTATCGTTTGCGATGACGACGTTAATGCGCGTGACTGGAACGATGTGATCTGGGCCATCACTACGCGCATGGATCCGGCTCGTGATACGGTACTGATCGAGAATACGCCGATCGACTATCTCGATTTTGCCTCACCGGTTTCCGGCCTGGGGTCAAAAATGGGGATGGATGCGACTAATAAATGGCCTGGCGAAACGCAGCGCGAGTGGGGCACGCCAATCCGTAAGGACCCGGCGGTGGCTGCTCGCATTGATGCGATTTGGGATGAGTTAGGCATCTTGAGTGATACACCAGCGCGCTGAAGCGCTGGCGGTCAAATGATAATGACGACCCGACAGAGGGAACGCATGACAACCTTAAGCTGTAAAGTGACCTCAGTAGAGGCGATTACCGATACCGTGTACCGCGTACGACTGATCCCGGAGGCGGATTTCAACTTCCGCGCCGGTCAGTACCTGATGGTCGTGATGGACGAGCGTGATAAGCGTCCGTTCTCACTGGCTTCTACGCCGATGGAAAAAGATATTATCGAACTGCATATCGGTGCTTCCGAGCTGAATCTGTATGCGATGGCAGTCATGGAGCGCATTCAGCAACAGCGTCAGATCACCGTAGATATTCCTCACGGTGACGCGTGGCTGCGCGAGGAGGGCGATCGCCCCCTGGTGCTGATTGCAGGCGGTACCGGTTTCTCCTATGCGCGTTCTATTCTGCTGACCGCACTGTCGCAGCAGCCGGATCGCCATATCGCCATTTACTGGGGCGGGCGCGAGCTGAAGCACCTGTATGATTTGGATGAACTGAACGCGCTGGCAGTTAAGCACCCGAATCTGCAGGTGATACCGGTTGTTGAGCAGCCGGAAGAGGGCTTCACCGGTCGTAACGGCACCGTGCTGACTGCCGTAATGCAGGATTATACCAGCCTTGCCGGGCACGATATCTATATTGCCGGTCGTTTTGAAATGGCGAAAATTGCCCGTGAGCGTTTCTGTGCCGAGCGTGGCGCACTGGAAGCGCACATGTTTGGCGATGCCTTTGCCTTTATCTGATGGTTCAGGGGGCTGCAATGCTGCCCCCGCAGGATAAAAAAACCGCCCTGACGGGCGGTAAATTAGCAATAAAACTGCCAGATCAACGTATCACAGACGCTCGAAAACCGTCGCGATCCCCTGGCCCAGGCCAATACACATTGACGCTAAACCAAACTGTGCATCGCGGCGCTCCATCAGATTAAGCAAGGTAGTACTGATACGTGCTCCCGAGCAGCCCAGTGGATGCCCTAACGCAATGGCACCGCCGTTCAGATTGACCTTCTCATCCAGTTGCCCCATCAGCCCCAGATCTTTAATGCACGGCAGTACCTGCGCAGCAAAAGCCTCGTTCAGCTCAAAAATATCGATATCTGCAGCGCTCAGCCCGGCGCGTTTCAGCGCCAGCTGCGAGGCCGGAACCGGGCCGTAACCCATAATCGACGGATCGCAGCCCACGACTGCCATCGAGAGAATACGTGCGCGCGGCTTCAGGCCCAGCTCCAGCGCACGGGATTCGCTCATAATCAGCATCGCGGCTGCACCGTCGGAAAGTGCCGAACTGGTACCTGCCGTCACGCTGCCGTTAACCGGATCAAATGCCGGGCGCAGTGCGGCCAGGCTTTCAACGGTGGTTTCAGGGCGGATTACCTCATCAAAGTCATAGCGTTTGAGGACGCCGTCGGCGTCGTGCCCGGAGACCGGGGCGATCTCATTGGCGAAATGCCCAGCCTGGGTAGCGGCAGCTGCACGCTGATGCGAACGGGCAGCAAACTGATCCTGCATTTCACGGCTGATACCGTGCAGGCGTGCCAGCATTTCTGCGGTCAGTCCCATCATGCCTGCGGCTTTTGCTACGCTGCGGCCCAGGCCAGGGTGGAAATCCACGCCGTGATTCATCGGCACATGGCCCATGTGCTCCACGCCGCCGATCAGACAGGCGCGGGCGTCACCGACCATAATCATGCGCGCCGCATCGTGCAGCGCCTGCATGGATGAACCACACAGGCGGTTAACGGTGGTGGCAGGAACGCTGTGAGGGATTTCCGCCAGCAGCGCGGCATTGCGGGCAATATTGAACCCCTGCTCCAGCGTCTGCTGCACGCAGCCCCAGTAAATATCATCCAGCGAGGCGGCTTCCAGCGCCGGGTTACGGCTCAATAGGCTACGCATCAGATGGGCGGAGAGATCCTCAGCGCGCACGTGGCGGAAGGCTCCCCCTTTCGAACGGCCCATCGGCGTGCGGAGGGCATCAACGATGACTACTTTTTCCATTTTGCTTTCCTCACGCAGTTTTCAGAGTGGCGTCAGCCAGGGGGGTTGCCTGTGGATACCAGCTGGCACGTTGCGCCGCCTTGTCACGCAGTGCCTCCGGCACCTGATACAGCGCACCCAGTTCGGCAAAAGGTTCGGCACCCGCGACAAAAGTATCGCTGCCCAGGGTATCCAGATAGCGGAATGCTCCGCCGTGGAACGGAGGAAAACCGAGGCCATACACCAGCGCCATATCGGCTTCCGCCGGGCTGGCAATGACGCCCTCTTCAAGGCAGCGCACCACTTCATTAATCATCGGGATCATCATGCGGGCGATAATTTCCTCATCGCTGAACACCCGTTTCGGCTGGCAGACGCTCTGCAGCAGACGATCGGTTTCGCTATCGCCGACCTTTTTCGCTTTGCCTTTGCTGTCGGTTTCCCAGCGCCAGAAGCCCTGCTGATTTTTTTGTCCATAGCGTTTAGCGTCGAACAGCACATCAATGGCATCGCGGTAATCTTTCTTCATACGCTGAGGGAAGCCATCGGCCATCACGCTTTGGGCATGGTGCGCAGTATCAATACCGACCACATCGAGCAGCCACGACGGGCCCATTGGCCAGCCAAACTGTTTTTCCATCACCCTGTCGATTTGGTGAAAATCGGCACCGTCGCGCAGCAGCAGGCTGAAGCCGGCAAAGTAGGGGAACAGCACGCGATTGACGAAGAAGCCTGGGCAGTCATTCACCACAATCGGCGTTTTGCCCATTTTGCTGGCCCAGGCAACCACTTTGGCGATGGTCGCATCGGCAGTTTTGTTACCGCGGATCACTTCAACCAGCGGCATACGCGGTACCGGGTTAAAGAAGTGCATGCCGCAGAAGTTTTCCGGGCGGGTTAAGGCTTCCGCTAACTGGCTGATGGGAATAGTTGAGGTGTTCGATGCCAGAATCGTATCCGGGCGAATATGACTTTCCGTCTCCGCCAGCACGGCGGCTTTGATCCTGGGATTTTCCACTACCGCTTCCACCACCACATCGACGCGGTCAAAACCGGCATAATGTAGCGTTGGCTGAATGGTGCTGATGACGCTGGCCAGCTTCATGCCGTCGATTTTGCCGCGCGCCAGCTGTTTGTTCAGCAGCTTGGCAGCCTCGCCCATGCCCAGCGCCAGCGATTTCTCACTGATATCTTTCATCATCACCGGCACGCCTTTCCAGGCCGACTGATAAGCAATACCGCCGCCCATAATCCCGGCGCCCAGCACGGCTGCCTGTTTGGGTGTTTCCACATCGCGCGTCAGTTTTTTCGCTTTGGCTTTCACTGCCTGATCGTTAAGGAAGATGCCAACCAGCGCCCGCGCTTCATTAGAACGCGCCAGCGGAACAAAAGCGGCGGTTTCCAGCTGTAATGCTGCATCACGACCCATCCCGGCGGCGGCTTCAATGGTTTTGACCGCGGTGATTGGCGCCGGATAGTGTTTCCCGGCGGTCTGCATCACCAGCGCTTTGGCCGTGCTGAAGCTCATTGCCGCTTCGATTTTGCTCAGCTTCAGCGGCTCCAGCTTCGGCTGGCGGCGTTCACGCCAGGCCTGTTGACCCGCAATCGCCTCTTTTAATACGCTTAGCGCTGCGGCGTGTAGTTTTTCTGCTGCGACCACGGCGTCCACCAGGCCCAGCTTCAGCGCCTGAGCAGCATCGATATCTTTACCGGCAGCGATAATTTCCAGCGCGCTATCCGCCCCTAACAGGCGTGGCAGGCGTACCGAACCACCGAAGCCCGGCATAATACCCAGTTTGGTTTCTGGCAGACCGATGCGCGTGTCCGGCGTGGCGATGCGGAAGTCTGTGGCCAGCACGCATTCGCAACCGCCGCCGAGCGCATAGCCGCTGATGGCGGAAACTGTCGGAACCGGCAGATCCTCCAGACGGTTAAAGATACCGTTGGCAAAGGCCAGCCACTGCGTCAGTTTTTCGGCCGGTGCCGCAAACAGAGAAAGAAATTCTGTAATATCGGCACCGACGATAAAGGCCGATTTGCGCGAGCTGAGTAGCAGCCCGCGCAGCTGCGGCTGCTGTTCCAGCACGGTAAGCGCGTCGCCCAGGCTGGCGACGGTTTGGGTATCCAGCTTGTTGACCGAGCCGGGGGCATCAAATACCAGTTCGGCTATGCCGTCTTCCAGCCAGTCGAGGGAAAGGGTTTCGCCTTGGTAGAGCATGTCTGTCTCCTGAGCCGCGATTAAGGGATCTGGTCATACCAGATGATCGTGAGTGTGGGAGCGATGTTAATTATTTGCAAACGATACGTTGTCGATTTGCAAACAAGATCACAGCTGCGCCAAAACGGCATACCCCAGCGGGCTGTGATAAGATGCGGGCACTATCGCCACAACGGAGACAGGGGTATGGAGTCGCTAGTTACGCTCTATCAGGAGCATGTGAAAACACTGCAACAGCGCGCGCAGCAGGTTCTGGCGCGTCACCATCTTGATGCAATGCTGATTCATTCCGGGGAATTACTGACGGTATTTCTCGACGATCACACCTATCCATTCAAGGTCAATCCGCAGTTTAAAGCCTGGGTGCCGGTTACTCAGGTGCCGAACTGCTGGCTGTGGATTGATGGGGTGAACAAACCCAAGCTGTGGTTTTACTCTCCTGTCGACTACTGGCATAACGTCGAACCCCTGCCAAACAGCTTCTGGACGGGTGCGGTGGAGGTTATCGGCCTAAAGAATGCCGATGATATCGGCCAGCAGCTGCCAGCGCAGCGCCAGAACGTGGCCTATATTGGCCCGGTCGCCGAGCGCGCGCGCCAGTTGGGCTTCAACAGCGATTCGATTAACCCTAAAGGGGTGATCGACTTCCTGCACTATCATCGCGCCTATAAAACCGGTTATGAGCTTTACTGCATGCGCCAGGCGCAGAAAATTGCGGTTACCGGCCATCGTGCGGCAAAAGAAGCCTTCAAATCGGGGATGAGTGAGTTTGATATTAATGTCGCTTACCTCAGTGCGACCGGCCACCGCGATACCGACGTGCCGTATGGCAATATCATTGCGCTGAACGAGCATGCGGCGGTGCTGCACTACACTAAACTCGATCAGCATGTGCCTGAGCAGCTGCGCAGCTTCCTGATTGACGCCGGAGCCGAGTATAACGGTTATGCCGCCGATCTGACGCGCAGCTACGCGGCGAATAGCGGTAGCGAATATGCCCAGCTGGTGAAAGAGATGAATGCCGAAGAGCTGGCGCTGATCGGCACCATGAAAGCTGGCGTACGCTACAGCGAGTATCATGAGCAGATGCATTTTCGTATCGCCAGCCTGCTGATTAAGCATCAGTTGGTCAACGGCATCAGTGCGGAAGCGATGGTGAAGGACGATCTTACCGGGCCATTTATGCCGCACGGTATTGGTCATCCACTTGGCCTGCAGGTGCATGATGTCGCCGGCTTTATGCAGGACGATCGCGGCACGCATCTGGCCGCTCCGCAGCAGTATCCCTATCTGCGCTGCACGCGTATGGTGGAGCCGGGCATGGTGCTGACTATCGAGCCGGGCATTTACTTTATTGAGTCACTGCTTGCACCATGGCGCGCCGGGAAGTTCAGTAAACATTTTGACTGGGCGAAAATCGATGCGCTGAAGCCTTACGGCGGTATCCGCATTGAGGATAACGTGGTGATCCATGCACACAGCGTGGAAAACATGACGCGCGACCTGAACCTGGCCTGATGGACGCTTACGACATCCCGGCGGAGCTGTTCAGCTACAGCGAAGAGATCAAGAAAAGCCGCTTTATTACGCTGTTAGCACATACTGACGGCGTGGAAGCGGCCCGGGCTTTTGTTCAGCAGGTTAAACAGCAGCACCCAACGGCCCGGCATCACTGCTGGGCCTTTGTCGCCGGGGCACCGGATGACTCGCAGCAGTTGGGTTTTTCTGATGACGGTGAGCCTTCGGGTACCGCAGGCAAACCGATGCTGGCGCAGCTGATGGGTAATAATATCGGCGAAGTCACGGCCGTTGTGGTGCGCTACTATGGCGGCATTATGCTGGGCACCGGGGGGTTGGTAAAAGCCTACGGCGGTGGCGTACAGCAGGCATTACGCTTGCTACCACGTACGATTAAAGTGCCGATGCTCAGTTTTCAACTTATCTGTGATTATGCGCAACTGAGCGATATTGAACGCATGGTGGGCCGGTTTGACGGGCAGCTGTTACACAGTGAGTTTTTACACAATATCACCCTGACGCTGGCGCTGCCTCATGCGCAGGTTGCAGGTTTCAGGCAGAATTTATCCGACTTTAGCCGGGGCGCACTGCAGCTAGCCCCGCTCAAATAACTCTTAACGTCAGGAAAGGAACGGCAGAATGCATTTTCGTGCCATAACCCGCATAGTGGGTTTGCTGGTCATCTTATTCTCAGGGACGATGATCGTGCCCGGACTGGTGGCACTGATCTACCGCGACGGGGCGGGGCGTGCATTCACGCAGACGTTCTTTATGGCGTTGATGATCGGAACACTGCTGTGGTGGCCGAACCGTAAGCAGAAAAGCGAGCTTAAGCCACGCGAAGGCTTCCTTATCGTAGTGCTGTTCTGGACCGTGCTGGGCAGCGTAGGGGCAATGCCCTTTATCTTCGCCGAGCAGCCGAATCTCTCGTTAACCGACGCCTTCTTTGAATCTTTCTCCGGTCTGACAACCACGGGTGCGACGACGCTGGTGGGGCTGGATTCCTTGCCGAAAGCGATTCTCTTCTATCGCCAGATGCTGCAGTGGCTGGGGGGGATGGGGATCATCGTACTGGCCGTTGCCATTCTGCCGATCCTCGGCGTCGGTGGCATGCAGCTTTATCGTGCGGAAATGCCAGGCCCGCTGAAAGACAACAAAATGCGGCCACGCATTGCGGAAACCGCTAAAACGCTGTGGCTAATCTATGTACTGCTGACCGTGGCCTGCGCGCTGGCGTTATGGCTGGCGGGGATGCCGTTGTTTGATGCCATCGGTCATAGTTTTGCCACTATCGCGATTGGCGGCTTTTCCACCCATGATGCCAGCATCGGCTTTTTTAATAGTCCGACGATTAACACCATCATCGCTATCTTCCTGCTGATCTCCGGCTGTAACTATGGTCTGCACTTCTCATTATTAAGTGGACGTAGCCTGCGAGCATACTGGCGCGACCCGGAGTTTCGCATGTTTATTGGCGTGCAGATCACGCTGGTGGCTATCTGTACCGTGGTGCTCTACTTCCATAATGTTTACCAGACCGGGCTACAAACGCTGAATCAGGCATTCTTCCAGGTGGTCTCAATGGCCACCACCGCCGGCTTTACCACTGACAGTATTGCTCGCTGGCCACTATTCTTGCCGGTGCTATTGCTGTGCTCAGCGTTTATTGGGGGCTGTGCCGGCTCAACCGGCGGCGGCCTGAAGGTGATCCGCATTCTGCTGCTGTTCAAGCAGGGCTCGCGTGAGCTGAAAAGGCTGGTGCACCCGAATGCGGTATACACCATCAAGCTCGGCAACCGTGCGCTGCCGGAACGTATTCTGGAAGCGGTGTGGGGGTTCTTCTCCGCCTACGCGCTGGTGTTTATTCTCAGCATGCTGGCGATCATTGCCACCGGCGTTGACGACTTCTCGGCGTTTGCTGCGGTCGCTGCGACGCTCAATAACCTTGGCCCCGGTCTGGGCGTGGTCGCGGACAACTTTACTTCCATGAACGACACCGCGAAGTGGATCCTGATTTTAACGATGCTGTTCGGGCGTCTTGAAGTCTTTACCTTGTTAGTCCTGTTTACGCCGACCTTCTGGCGCGAATAATTGAGAGTGTAATCATGAAAGCGTTAATCCTGTTTTCCAGCCGCGATGGCCAGACCCGTGAAATTGCCTTCTATATAGCTAACCAGATAAAGGGAGAGCGCGAGTGTGACGTGTTCAATATCCAGCTGGTTGATGAGATTGAATGGGCGCAGTATGACCGCGTGCTGATCGGCGCGTCTATCCGCTATGGACACTTCCAGCCGGTGGTAGCGAAGTTTGTGAAAACACACCTTAAAGAGCTGCAGCAGCGTTCAAGTGGCTTCTTCTCAGTAAATCTCACTGCGCGTAAACCAGAAAAGCGTACTCCGCAGACCAATGCATATACCCGTAAGTTTTTACTACAGTCGCCATGGGAGCCAGATTGCTGCGCAGTTTTCGCAGGTGCGCTGCGCTATCCACGCTATGGCTTCTTTGATCGCATCATGATCCAGCTGATTATGCGTATGACAAACGGCGAAACCGATGCGAGTAAGGAAGTGGAGTATACCGACTGGCAACAGGTGACACGATTTGCCCATGAATTCGCTGCTTTACCGAGCAAATTGTCGTAAAAAACCACGCTTCGCTGAAAAATGACGCGCTCAGTCATTTATTTGCAATAAACGCTTGTCACGCGTCAGGATCTCCCTATAATGCGCAACCACTGAGACGGCACAACGGCTTACAGGCCAGCGGCTCAGGAGGTTCAGGAAGTATCTGAACCGCCGGAAAAACTTCTCAAAAAGAAGTTGACTCCGAAGGAGGAAAGCGTAATATACGCCACCTCGCGACAGGAAGCCTCGGCACTGCTCGCAACGCTCTTTAACAATTTATCAGACAATCTGTGTGGGCACTCGCAGGATTGATATCAACGTCTCCGGACGTAAAAAATATCAAGCCTCACGAGTGAACACATAATGAAATTCATTATGACGTTTTACAGATGAGCACCGCTGAACTTGTTTCAGCAAATCGAACTTTTAATTGAAGAGTTTGATCATGGCTCAGATTGAACGCTGGCGGCAGGCCTAACACATGCAAGTCGAACGGTAGCACAGAGAGCTTGCTCTTGGGTGACGAGTGGCGGACGGGTGAGTAATGTCTGGGAAACTGCCCGATGGAGGGGGATAACTACTGGAAACGGTAGCTAATACCGCATAACGTCTTCGGACCAAAGTGGGGGACCTTCGGGCCTCACACCATCGGATGTGCCCAGATGGGATTAGCTAGTAGGTGGGGTAACGGCTCACCTAGGCGACGATCCCTAGCTGGTCTGAGAGGATGACCAGCCACACTGGAACTGAGACACGGTCCAGACTCCTACGGGAGGCAGCAGTGGGGAATATTGCACAATGGGCGCAAGCCTGATGCAGCCATGCCGCGTGTATGAAGAAGGCCTTCGGGTTGTAAAGTACTTTCAGTGGGGAGGAAGGCGATGAAGTTAATAGCTTCGTCGATTGACGTTACCCGCAGAAGAAGCACCGGCTAACTCCGTGCCAGCAGCCGCGGTAATACGGAGGGTGCAAGCGTTAATCGGAATTACTGGGCGTAAAGCGCACGCAGGCGGTCTGTCAAGTCGGATGTGAAATCCCCGGGCTCAACCTGGGAACTGCATTCGAAACTGGCAGGCTAGAGTCTTGTAGAGGGGGGTAGAATTCCAGGTGTAGCGGTGAAATGCGTAGAGATCTGGAGGAATACCGGTGGCGAAGGCGGCCCCCTGGACAAAGACTGACGCTCAGGTGCGAAAGCGTGGGGAGCAAACAGGATTAGATACCCTGGTAGTCCACGCCGTAAACGATGTCGACTTGGAGGTTGTGCCCTTGAGGCGTGGCTTCCGGAGCTAACGCGTTAAGTCGACCGCCTGGGGAGTACGGCCGCAAGGTTAAAACTCAAATGAATTGACGGGGGCCCGCACAAGCGGTGGAGCATGTGGTTTAATTCGATGCAACGCGAAGAACCTTACCTGGCCTTGACATCCACGGAATTCGGCAGAGATGCCTTAGTGCCTTCGGGAACCGTGAGACAGGTGCTGCATGGCTGTCGTCAGCTCGTGTTGTGAAATGTTGGGTTAAGTCCCGCAACGAGCGCAACCCTTATCCTTTGTTGCCAGCGAGTAATGTCGGGAACTCAAAGGAGACTGCCGGTGATAAACCGGAGGAAGGTGGGGATGACGTCAAGTCATCATGGCCCTTACGGCCAGGGCTACACACGTGCTACAATGGCGCATACAAAGAGAAGCGACCTCGCGAGAGCAAGCGGACCTCATAAAGTGCGTCGTAGTCCGGATCGGAGTCTGCAACTCGACTCCGTGAAGTCGGAATCGCTAGTAATCGTAGATCAGAATGCTACGGTGAATACGTTCCCGGGCCTTGTACACACCGCCCGTCACACCATGGGAGTGGGTTGCAAAAGAAGTAGGTAGCTTAACCTTCGGGAGGGCGCTTACCACTTTGTGATTCATGACTGGGGTGAAGTCGTAACAAGGTAACCGTAGGGGAACCTGCGGTTGGATCACCTCCTTACCTGAAGATACCTTCCCGCGTAGTGTCCACACAGATTGTCTGATGAAAAAGTAACGAGCAGAAAAACCTCTACAGGCTTGTAGCTCAGGTGGTTAGAGCGCACCCCTGATAAGGGTGAGGTCGGTGGTTCAAGTCCACTCAGGCCTACCAAATTTGCACTCATGCGGCGTTATGCACTCGGTCGTTTACCAAAGTAAACTTCCCTCCTGCATGCCTTGCCTGAGCACAAATTACATTTTCTCTTTCTTCTATAAAGGAAAAGAAAATGTACCTGGTACCGTAGATGGTTTCTGTAAGACTGTATGGGGCTATAGCTCAGCTGGGAGAGCGCCTGCCTTGCACGCAGGAGGTCAGCGGTTCGATCCCGCTTAGCTCCACCATACTGTTTTTCTAAATAAAATACTTCAGAGTGTGCTGGATAACAGCATGCTGCGAAGTATTATGCTCTTTAACAATCCGGAACAAGCTGAAAATTGAAACGACGCGTCGTATTCATTCTCCGTAATAAGAATGAAGTTAACGATGCGTTCGAGTCTCTCAAATGCTCACGACAGCATGCTGTCCTTCGGGACGCTTGTGGGTTGTGAGGTTAAGCGACTAAGCGTACACGGTGGATGCCTAGGCAGTCAGAGGCGATGAAGGGCGTGCTAATCTGCGATAAGCGTCGGTAAGGTGATATGAACCGCAACAACCGACGATACCCGAATGGGGAAACCCAGTGTGATACGTCACACTATCATGTCATGAATACATAGTGGCATGAGGCGAACCGGGGGAACTGAAACATCTAAGTACCCCGAGGAAAAGAAATCAACCGAGATTCCCCCAGTAGCGGCGAGCGAACGGGGAACAGCCCAGAACCTGAATCAGCTTGTGCATTAGTGGAAGCGTCTGGAAAGTCGCAGGGTACAGGGTGATACTCCCGTACACAAAAATGCACTCGCTGTGAGTTCGATGAGTAGGGCGGGACACGTGACATCCTGTCTGAATATGGGGGGACCATCCTCCAAGGCTAAATACTCCTGACTGACCGATAGTGAACCAGTACCGTGAGGGAAAGGCGAAAAGAACCCCGGCGAGGGGAGTGAAACAGAACCTGAAACCGTGTACGTACAAGCAGTGGGAGCACCTTCGTGGTGTGACTGCGTACCTTTTGTATAATGGGTCAGCGACTTATATTCTGTAGCAAGGTTAACCGTATAGGGGAGCCGCAGGGAAACCGAGTCTTAACTGGGCGTTAAGTTGCAGGGTATAGACCCGAAACCCGGTGATCTAGCCATGGGCAGGTTGAAGGTTGGGTAACACTAACTGGAGGACCGAACCGACTAATGTTGAAAAATTAGCGGATGACTTGTGGCTGGGGGTGAAAGGCCAATCAAACCGGGAGATAGCTGGTTCTCCCCGAAAGCTATTTAGGTAGCGCCTCGTGAACTCATCTTCGGGGGTAGAGCACTGTTTCGGCTAGGGGGCCATCCCGGCTTACCAACCCGATGCAAACTGCGAATACCGAAGAATGTTATCACGGGAGACACACGGCGGGTGCTAACGTCCGTCGTGAAGAGGGAAACAACCCAGACCGCCAGCTAAGGTCCCAAAGTCATGGTTAAGTGGGAAACGATGTGGGAAGGCACAGACAGCCAGGATGTTGGCTTAGAAGCAGCCATCATTTAAAGAAAGCGTAATAGCTCACTGGTCGAGTCGGCCTGCGCGGAAGATGTAACGGGGCTAAACCATGCACCGAAGCTGCGGCAGCGGCGCGTAAGCGTTGTTGGGTAGGGGAGCGTTCTGTAAGCCGTTGAAGGTGTGCTGTGAGGCATGCTGGAGGTATCAGAAGTGCGAATGCTGACATAAGTAACGATAAAGCGGGTGAAAAGCCCGCTCGCCGGAAGACCAAGGGTTCCTGTCCAACGTTAATCGGGGCAGGGTGAGTCGACCCCTAAGGCGAGGCCGAAAGGCGTAGTCGATGGGAAACGGGTTAATATTCCCGTACTCGGTGTTACTGCGAAGGGGGGACGGAGAAGGCTATGTTGGCCGGGCGACGGTTGTCCCGGTTTAAGCGTGTAGGCTTGAGTTCCAGGCAAATCCGGAACTCTTTAAGGCTGAGGCGTGATGACGAGGCACTACGGTGCTGAAGTAACAAATGCCCTGCTTCCAGGAAAAGCCTCTAAGCATCAGGTAACATCGAATCGTACCCCAAACCGACACAGGTGGTCAGGTAGAGAATACCAAGGCGCTTGAGAGAACTCGGGTGAAGGAACTAGGCAAAATGGTGCCGTAACTTCGGGAGAAGGCACGCTGTCGCTAGGTGAAGTCACTTGCTGACGGAGCTGAAGGCAGTCGAAGATACCAGCTGGCTGCAACTGTTTATTAAAAACACAGCACTGTGCAAACACGAAAGTGGACGTATACGGTGTGACGCCTGCCCGGTGCCGGAAGGTTAATTGATGGGGTTATCCGCAAGGAGAAGCTCTTGATCGAAGCCCCGGTAAACGGCGGCCGTAACTATAACGGTCCTAAGGTAGCGAAATTCCTTGTCGGGTAAGTTCCGACCTGCACGAATGGCGTAATGATGGCCAGGCTGTCTCCACCCGAGACTCAGTGAAATTGAACTCGCTGTGAAGATGCAGTGTACCCGCGGCAAGACGGAAAGACCCCGTGAACCTTTACTACAGCTTGACACTGAACATTGAGCCTTGATGTGTAGGATAGGTGGGAGGCTTTGAAGCGTGGACGCCAGTCTGCGTGGAGCCAACCTTGAAATACCACCCTTTAACGTTTGATGTTCTAACCTGGCGCCGTGATCCGGCGTGGGGACAGTGTCTGGTGGGTAGTTTGACTGGGGCGGTCTCCTCCTAAAGAGTAACGGAGGAGCACGAAGGTTAGCTAATCACGGTCGGACATCGTGAGGTTAGTGCAATGGCATAAGCTAGCTTGACTGCGAGAGTGACGGCTCGAGCAGGTGCGAAAGCAGGTCATAGTGATCCGGTGGTTCTGAATGGAAGGGCCATCGCTCAACGGATAAAAGGTACTCCGGGGATAACAGGCTGATACCGCCCAAGAGTTCATATCGACGGCGGTGTTTGGCACCTCGATGTCGGCTCATCACATCCTGGGGCTGAAGTAGGTCCCAAGGGTACGGCTGTTCGCCGTTTAAAGTGGTACGCGAGCTGGGTTTAGAACGTCGTGAGACAGTTCGGTCCCTATCTGCCGTGGGCGCTGGAGAATTGAGAGGGGTTGCTCCTAGTACGAGAGGACCGGAGTGAACGCACCACTGGTGTTCGGGTTGTCATGCCAATGGCATTGCCCGGTAGCTAAGTGCGGAAAAGATAAGCGCTGAAAGCATCTAAGCGCGAAACTTGCCTCGAGATGAATTCTCCCTGACTCCTTGAGAGTCCTGAAGGGACGTTGAAGACTACGACGTTGATAGGCCGGGTGTGTAAGCGCAGCGATGCGTTGAGCTAACCGGTACTAATGACCCGTGAGGCTTAACCTTACAACGCCAGAAGCGTTCTGGTGGCGTTCGAGAGACGCAAAAGAGATTTTCAGCCTGTGACCGGATAACAATTTAGCGGGAACGAAAGATTTTGTGCTGAAGCAAGGCGGCAAGCGAAGGAAAGGAGGGAGCATACTGAAGTATGTGACTGACTTTGCGAGCGCGGCCAACGCAGCAGCAGTGCAAAATATTCGTTTCGTGCACCAAGATTTGCCTGGCGGCTTTAGCGCGGTGGTCCCACCTGACCCCATGCCGAACTCAGAAGTGAAACGCCGTAGCGCCGATGGTAGTGTGGGGCCTCCCCATGCGAGAGTAGGGAACTGCCAGGCATCAAATAAACAAACAAGCCTCATGCGAAAGCATGGGGCTTTTTTGTGTTTGTCGCCTGCTAAAATACATACCCGTATTAACAGCACTCCCTCTCAAACTGCATATTTTTATTAGATAGCGATAATAGCTGTTTAATATCCCCCCAGATTACGACCGATAACTGCACAAAACTCGATGAATTCACCACTGTTTGCGGCGATAAAATCCTCAACTCACCCCTGATGAATCGGGTACACTACCCGCAGTTTAATATTTAAAGGTTTTATTATGTCCTGCCAGCAGCATTCATTAAAAACATGGAATACATTCAGCCTCGACGCCTGTGCCAACAAGATCAGCGTGGCAGAAAGTGCCGAGGCTCTTTGCCAGTTTTGGCAGCAGAGCACCAATCAAAATGAACCGGTATTACTGCTGGGAGAAGGAAGCAACGTACTGTTTCTGGATGATTTCTCTGGGCAGGTCATCATTAACCGCATCAAAGGCATCCGCGTATCTGAAACGGCTGATGCATGGTCTCTGCACGTGGGCGCGGGTGAGAACTGGCATCAGCTGGTTGAAACGTCTCTGGAGCAGGGACTCTCTGGTCTGGAAAATCTGGCACTCATTCCGGGCTGTGCCGGTTCAGCGCCGATTCAAAATATCGGTGCTTATGGCGTCGAGCTGGATCGGGTCTGTGAATATGTGGATATCGTTAGCCTTGCCGACGGTGTACAGCAGCGTTTAACTGCCGCCGAGTGCCAGTTTGGCTACCGTGACAGCATATTTAAACATCAGTACCGCGACGGGTATGCCATTATCGCTGTCGGCCTGCGCCTGGCAAAAATCTGGCAGCCGGTGCTGAGCTATGGCGATCTGCGTACTCTCGACCCGCTAACGGTCACGCCGCGCGAAGTGTTTAACGCCGTCTGCCAGATGCGCCGCAGTAAACTACCTGATCCAAAAGTGACGGGAAATGCCGGGAGTTTCTTCAAAAACCCACTGGTGAGCGCTGAAGTTGCCGCTAAGTTGCAAGCAGAGTATCCGCATATTCCGCACTATCCTCAGGTCAGTGGCGATGTGAAGTTGGCCGCCGGTTGGCTGATCGATCAGTGTGACTTAAAGGGTTTCCATATGGGGGGAGCGGCGGTGCATGCCCAGCAGGCGCTGGTGCTGATTAACGCCAACGAAGCGACGGGGCAGGACATCGTCAACCTTGCCCGGACCATACGTCAGCGCGTGGCAGAGAAATTCAACGTCTGGCTGGAGCCTGAAGTGCGCTTTATCGCAGCACAAGGCGAAACAGATGCCTTAGAGGTTATTGCATGAAAGACAACACCGTACCGTTAACGCTGGTTGGTATTCTGGCAGACGGCGAGTTCCATTCTGGTGAGCAGCTGGGCGAGCAGCTGGGCATGAGCCGCGCGGCAATCAATAAGCATATTCAAACCCTGAAAGAGTGGGGCATTGATGTCTTCACCGTGACCGGCAAAGGCTATAGCCTGCCCTCGGCCATGCAGTTATTGAATGAACAGGCCATTAATGCCCGGCTGGATAACGGGCGCCTGGCGGTCATCCCAGTGATTGATTCCACTAACCAGTATCTGCTCGATCGCATGGATACGCTGCAATCTGGCGACGCCTGCGTAGCCGAATATCAGCAGGCTGGACGTGGTCGCCGAGGTCGTCAGTGGTTTTCACCCTTTGGCTCTAACCTCTATCTGTCTATGTACTGGCGTCTTGAACAGGGTCCGGCGGCTGCCATGGGGCTGAGCCTGGTGATTGGGATTGTGCTGGCGGAGGCGTTACAGGAGCAGGGCGCGCCCGATATTCGCGTGAAATGGCCGAATGATATCTATCTGGACGATCGTAAACTGGCCGGTATCCTCGTTGAATTGACGGGAAAAACGGGTGATGCTGCGCAGATCGTGATTGGCGCCGGAATTAACCTGGCCATGCGCGCACCCGCTGCAGACGTCATCAATCAGGGCTGGATCAACCTGCAGGAAGCCGGAGTAAACGTTGATCGTAACGCGCTCTCTGCGCTGATCGTCAATAAAATGCGCACCGCACTGGTCGAGTTTGAGCAGGAGGGGCTGGCACCGTTTATCGAGCGCTGGGCGCGGCTCGATAACTTTATTAACCGGCCGGTAAAACTGTTGATTGGCGATCGGGAAATATTCGGCATTGCCAGAGGTATTGACCAGCAGGGTGGCTTGATTCTGGAACAGGATGGCGTCAGAAAGTCCTGGGTTGGCGGGGAAATATCGCTGCGACCGCAGAGTTAAAAAAAGGGCCTCAGGCCCTTTTTTTATTTGCGTAATCTGACAAGGTCAACCGCATGACCGATGCTCTTGGTCATTATCAGGCTGGCACGCTCGCGCGTAGGCAGAATGTTTTCCTTCAGATTCAGGTAGTTGATCTCTTTCCACAGCTGGCTGGCGACACCTACCGCCTCGTCTTCAGGTAGCTGTGCATAGTGGTGGAAATAAGAGTCGGGATCGGTAAACGCGCCCTGACGGAATTTCAGGAAACGATTGATATACCAATGCTCTAATAAATCTTCCGGCGCATCGACATAGATCGAGAAATCAACGAAGTCTGAAACAAATACGTGATGCGGATCGTGGGGATAATCCATTCCACTCTGCAATACATTCAAACCTTCCAGAATCAAAATATCCGGCTGCTTAACGACTTTATCCCCATCCGGAATCACATCATAAATCAGATGCGAATAGACCGGCGCAGTGACCTGTGCAGCACCAGATTTCAGGTCGGAAACAAAGTTCACCAGGCGGTGCATGTCATAAGAGAGGGGAAAGCCCTTTTTCTTCATCAGGCCGCGCTCTTTCAGCACCGCATTCGGATGGAGAAAACCATCAGTGGTGATCAATTCGACCCGACGATGCTCCGGCCAGCGGCTGAGTAAAGCCTGCAGCACGCGCGCTGTCGTGCTTTTCCCGACCGCGACGCTGCCTGCAATGCTGATGATATAAGGGATCTTCTGTCCTTTGGTGCCGAGGAACTGCTCCAGCACCGTCTGACGACGCGAATTTGAACTGATATAGAAATTCAACAGACGAGACAAAGGCAGATAAATCTCCGCCACTTCTTCCATGGAGAGATCTTCGTTAATGCCTTTCAGACGGGCAATCTCGTCTTCAGAAAGGGTCATTGGCACCGAATCACGCAGCGCAGCCCACTGGGAGCGATTGAACTGGAGGTAAGGCGTAGTTAACAAGGAATCTTTTTTGCTCATATGCGTGCTTCTGCCAGCAATTAATGCCCTTCGATAGGTTCGCCTGTTAATCACAGTGAATGGCACCACTGCCAGGCTGGCGTACTAAGGGAAATTTCATCAAACAATGGGCGGAGGGTATCACCAGACGGGGATGAATAAGAAGGAAAAAAGATGCTCAGCGGATGCAAACGTAACCGTACCCGCATTAATGATAATTTTAGCTGGCAATTGCAGGGGCAATGCGCACAGGGCCGCACAGAACAAAAATAAACCAACGGTTGGCAAATCACATGCTGCCGGCGCAATTTCCTGCGAAAAGTTTTATCGCAGAGAACACTCTGTGGTGAGGTGATAAACGTCAGAACTGATGTTTCTTTAAACGAAATGACTGTGCAACAGCGCCATTTTGAGTAGAATTGCACAAATAGTAAGCGTAAGAACATTTATCGCAATTTTTTTGTTGCATACTGCGCCCGGTCTTCCTAGAATGCGCACCACTTGATGCCGGCTTAGCTCAGTTGGTAGAGCAACTGACTTGTAATCAGTAGGTCACCAGTTCGATTCCGGTAGCCGGCACCATCAAGTAACGAAATACCCCAGGTGGGGTTCCCGAGCGGCCAAAGGGAGCAGACTGTAAATCTGCCGTCATCGACTTCGAAGGTTCGAATCCTTCCCCCACCACCATTTCGACCCAGCTTTCAGGGGTTGAGACCAGAAGAGAGAATCATCACTCGACTGGGAAGATGGCTTCCTCCAAAAGGTTGTTCATCAAGATTTCCGACTGAGCTCAAGCACAGTCAAAGTCAGCAAGCTAATGCGGGTTGACTGGAGCAACGAAGAGGGCATCTTCTTAGTTGTTCAAGCTACAGACAGAACAGGTAGCCGAGTTCCAGGATGCGGGCATCGTATAATGGCTATTACCTCAGCCTTCCAAGCTGATGATGCGGGTTCGATTCCCGCTGCCCGCTCCAAGCCGTGCTGATATGGCTCAGTTGGTAGAGCGCACCCTTGGTAAGGGTGAGGTCCCCAGTTCGACTCTGGGTATCAGCACCACTTTCAAAATCTCCCTCCCTGCTTCTTTTCTCTGTACATTAAATTCAAAAAAATTCAACAATTCAGGCGATGCCTGGTTGATGTGGTGATATCACCGATTAATCCGTGTCTTAGAGGGACAAGCGATGTCTAAAGAAAAATTTGAACGTTCCAAACCGCACGTCAACGTTGGTACTATCGGCCACGTTGACCACGGTAAAACTACCCTGACTGCTGCTATCACCACCGTTCTGGCTAAAACCTACGGCGGTTCTGCTCGTGCGTTCGACCAGATCGATAACGCGCCAGAAGAAAAAGCACGTGGTATCACCATCAACACTTCTCACGTTGAATATGACACCCCAACTCGCCACTACGCGCACGTTGACTGCCCAGGCCACGCCGACTATGTGAAAAACATGATCACCGGTGCTGCTCAGATGGACGGCGCGATCCTGGTTGTTGCTGCGACTGATGGCCCAATGCCACAGACTCGTGAGCACATCCTGCTGGGTCGTCAGGTAGGCGTTCCTTTCATCATCGTGTTCATGAACAAATGTGACATGGTTGATGACGAAGAGCTGCTGGAGCTGGTAGAAATGGAAGTGCGTGAGCTGCTGTCTGCTTACGATTTCCCTGGTGATGACCTGCCAATCGTGCGCGGTTCTGCACTGAAAGCCCTGCAGGGCGAAGCTCAGTGGGAAGAGAAAATCATCGAACTGGCTGGTTACCTGGATAGCTACATCCCAGAGCCAGAGCGTGCGATTGACAAGCCATTCCTGCTGCCTATCGAAGACGTATTCTCCATCTCCGGCCGTGGTACTGTTGTGACCGGTCGTGTAGAGCGCGGTATCGTTAAAGTGGGTGAAGAAGTTGAGATCGTGGGTCTGAAAGACACCGTGAAATCTACCTGTACCGGCGTTGAAATGTTCCGTAAGCTGCTGGACGAAGGTCGTGCAGGTGAGAACTGTGGTATCCTGCTGCGCGGTATTAAGCGTGAAGACGTTGAGCGCGGCCAGGTTCTGGCTAAGCCAGGCTCAATCAAGCCACACACCAAGTTCGAGTCAGAAGTTTATATTCTGTCTAAAGAAGAAGGCGGCCGTCATAGCCCATTCTTCAAAGGTTACCGTCCACAGTTCTACTTCCGTACAACTGACGTGACCGGTACCATCGAACTGCCAGAAGGCGTTGAGATGGTCATGCCAGGCGACAACATCAAACTGGTTGTTGAACTGATCAAACCAATCGCAATGGACGACGGTCTGCGTTTCGCAATTCGCGAAGGCGGCCGTACCGTTGGTGCGGGTGTTGTTGCTAAAGTTATCGCTTAATCGCTGATAATATTTGACGCAATGCACATGGAAAGGGCATCATTTGATGCCCTTTTTGCACGCTGTAACATAGAACCTGACTCATCAGTGATTTTTTCGACCATAATCATTGCTGAGGCAGGCTCTGTAGCACGGCGTTAAGCCAATAGTTTTCAAGCTACGGCTTGGGATTAAAGGATATGCCGAGTTAAGCCTAACAGCATTATTCGGTTCGGTTGCCTCGTCTTTCGGGGCAAAAGTGTTTCTGATTTATTGTGGCAGGTTGGTTTATGAGTGCTAATACCGAAGCTCAAGGAAGCGGGCGCGGCCTGGAAACGATGAAGTGGTTAGGTGTAGCCGTCCTTCTGGCCGTGGCTATCGCCGGCAACTACTACTATCGTGAAGTAACATTACCTCTGCGTGCCCTGGCTGTCGTTGTTCTGATGGCTGCAGCAGCTGGCATTGCCCTGCTGACCACCAAAGGTAAAGCAACGTTGGCTTTCGCCCGTGAAGCGCGCACTGAAGTTCGTAAGGTCATCTGGCCTACTCGTCAGGAAACGTTGCACACCACGTTAATCGTTGCCGCGGTCACTGCCGTGATGTCACTGATTTTGTGGGGACTGGATGGAATTCTGGTTCGTCTGGTATCGTTTATCACTGGCCTGAGGTTCTGAGATGTCTGAAGCTCCAAAGAAGCGCTGGTACGTCGTTCAGGCGTTTTCCGGTTTTGAAGGCCGTGTAGCACAATCGCTGCGCGAGCATATCAAGTTACATAACATGGAAGAGCTGTTTGGCGATGTCATGGTTCCGACTGAAGAAGTGGTTGAGATCCGTGGTGGCCAGCGTCGCAAGAGCGAGCGTAAGTTCTTCCCAGGCTACGTGCTGGTACAGATGGTAATGAACGATGCAAGCTGGCACCTGGTGCGCAGCGTGCCGCGTGTCATGGGCTTCATCGGTGGTACGTCTGACCGTCCGGCACCGATCAGCGACAAAGAAGTTGACGCGATTATGAACCGCCTGCAGCAGGTGGGTGATAAGCCACGTCCGAAAACCATGTTTGAGCCAGGTGAAATGGTGCGCGTGAGCGATGGTCCATTTGCTGACTTCAACGGCGTGGTCGAAGAAGTTGACTACGAGAAAAGCCGCCTGAAAGTGTCTGTTTCCATCTTTGGCCGTGCAACACCGGTTGAACTGGACTTCGGCCAGGTCGAGAAAGGCTGATAAAAAAGTAACCGATCGCCTGCATCAGGTGGTTGCGAGAGGCGCGAAATTGCACTATAATTTCGCGCCTTTTGTTTTTATGCGCTGCTAAAAGCGTGTGAAAAATTTAATCACGGGGAGCTCCACCAGGAGCGTTATTACCCAATAGAGGAATTATCATGGCGAAGAAAGTACAAGCCTACGTTAAGCTGCAGGTTGCAGCTGGTATGGCAAACCCAAGTCCTCCGGTTGGTCCAGCACTGGGTCAGCAAGGCGTTAACATCATGGAATTCTGTAAAGCGTTTAACGCCAAAACAGAATCCCTGGAGAAAGGTCTTCCAACACCAGTTGTGATCACCGTTTACTCTGACCGTTCTTTCACCTTCGTTACCAAAACCCCTCCTGCAGCAGTACTGCTGAAGAAAGCGGCTGGTATTAAGTCTGGTTCTGGCAAGCCGAACAAAGACAAAGTAGGTAAAGTATCGCGTGCTCAGGTACGTGAAATCGCAGAAACCAAAGCTGCGGACATGACTGGTGCTGATATTGAAGCGATGACTCGCTCAATTGAAGGTACTGCTCGTTCCATGGGCCTGGTAGTAGAGGACTAAGAAATGGCTAAGCTGACCAAGCGCATGAGCGTGATCCGCGACAAAGTTGATGCAACTAAACAGTATGACATCAACGAAGCTGTTGCTCTGCTGAAAGAACTGGCTACTGCCAAGTTCGTTGAAAGCGTTGACGTAGCGGTAAACCTGGGCATTGATGCTCGTAAATCTGACCAGAACGTTCGCGGTGCAACTGTACTGCCACACGGTACTGGCCGTTCCGTTCGCGTTGCCGTATTTGCCCAGGGCGCAAACGCTGAAGCTGCTAAAGCAGCCGGCGCTGAGCTGGTAGGTATGGAAGATCTGGCTGACCAGATCAAGAAAGGCGAAATGAACTTCGACGTTGTTATTGCATCTCCAGATGCAATGCGCGTTGTTGGCCAGCTGGGTCAGGTTCTGGGCCCACGCGGTCTGATGCCAAACCCGAAAGTGGGTACTGTAACCCCTAACGTTGCTGAAGCGGTTAAGAACGCTAAAGCGGGTCAGGTTCGTTACCGTAACGACAAAAACGGTATCATCCATACCACCATTGGTAAGGTTGACTTCGATACCGATAAGCTGAAAGAAAACCTGGAATCCCTGCTGGTTGCGCTGAAAAAAGCAAAACCTTCTCAGGCGAAAGGCGTTTTCATCAAGAAAGTTAGCATCTCCACCACTATGGGTGCAGGTGTTGCAGTTGATCAGGCTGGCCTGAACGCTGCTGCTAACTAATCAGCTTTACGCGGGCGAAATTTTCATCTAGAATCTTACGCCCGTTGTTCTGTAAATATACAGAACCCGAATTTTTAGGTTGGAGCCAGGCCTATCCTGGCCTCCGTCCAAGACCGCAGGTGTTTCGTAAGAAACTTAATCTCCTGCGTAGACGGTGACAGAGCCAAAAGAATATTTTTATAGTCTTTGCTGGATTCTGCTCACCGTGTTTTAGCGCCTGTCCGTGGTAACGCGGTTCAGGTGAAGTGAGTTCCGGGGAAATCCATCCCCGGCCAAAAATCCAGGAGCACAAGCTAATGGCCTTAAATCTTCAAGACAAACAAGCGATTGTTGCTGAAGTCAGCGAAGTAGCCAAAGGCGCGCTGTCTGCGGTAGTTGCGGATTCTCGTGGCGTTACCGTAGACAAAATGACCGAACTGCGTAAAGCAGGACGTGCAGCTGGCGTATACATGCGTGTTGTTCGTAACACCCTGCTGCGCCGCGTCGTTGAAGGTACTCAGTTTGAGTGCCTGAAAGACACGTTCACCGGTCCTACCTTGATTGCATACTCTATGGAACACCCGGGCGCTGCTGCTCGTCTGTTCAAAGAGTTCGCGAAAGCGAATGCAAAATTTGAGGTTAAAGCTGCGGCCTTTGAAGGCGAGCTGATCAGTGCGGCTCAGATCGACCGCCTGGCAACTCTGCCAACTTACGATGAAGCAATCGCACGCCTGATGGCAACCATGAAAGAAGCCTCTGCTGGCAAACTGGTTCGCACTCTGGCTGCTGTACGCGATCAGAAAGAAGCAACTGCTGCTTAATAGCTGCACTGCTCTTCTTATCCGTATATTTGCTAACGTACAAAAAATTACTTTCTGAATTTAGGAACACGAAATGTCAATCACTAAAGACCAAATCATTGAAGGCGTTGCAGCTCTGTCTGTAATGGAAATCGTTGAACTGATCTCCGCTATGGAAGAGAAATTCGGCGTGTCAGCTGCTGCTGCTGTTGCAGGTCCTGCTGCTGCTGCTGAAGCTGTAGAAGAAAAAACTGAGTTCGACGTTGTACTGAAAGCTATCGGCGCTAACAAAGTTGCCGTGATCAAAGCAGTACGTGGCGCAACTGGTCTGGGCCTGAAAGAAGCCAAAGACCTGGTTGAGTCTGCACCTGCTGCCCTGAAAGAAGGCATCAGCAAAGACGACGCTGAAGCTCTGAAGAAAGCACTGGAAGAAGCTGGCGCAGAAGTTGAAGTTAAGTAAGCCAACCTTTCAGGTTGCAGCTTGATTAATCCTTCGGGGTGATTCAGGCTGATGGCTGGTGACTTTTTGGTCACCAGCCTTTTTGCGCTCTACAGCGTCAATGACATTTCACACTGTTTAGTCATTGATTAGCTTAATATCTTTCTCTATCGACGACTTAATATACTGCCACCCTGCATGGGCTCCCTGTCCAGAACGGCAATGAAATGATTTGAGCGTGATAGAAAGAGGTATTACAGAAGGCGATCTGCTTTCTGCACAATACAAAACAGCGTTGCATGAACTGTCCCCCCTGGACGGACAGAGAGGTTCTACTTTTCAGCGAGCTGAGGAACCCTATGGTTTACTCCTATACCGAGAAAAAACGCATTCGTAAGGATTTTGGAAAACGTCCACAAGTTCTGGACATTCCATATCTCCTTTCTATCCAGCTTGACTCGTTCCAGAAGTTCATCGAGCAAGATCCGGAAGGTCAATATGGTCTGGAAGCAGCATTCCGTTCCGTATTCCCGATCCAAAGCTATAGCGGTAATTCTGAGCTGCAGTACGTCAGCTACCGTTTAGGCGAACCAGTATTTGATGTTAAAGAGTGTCAGATTCGTGGCGTCACGTACTCTGCACCTCTGCGCGTAAAACTGCGCCTGGTGATCTACGAGCGCGAAGCGCCGGAAGGCACCGTTAAAGACATCAAAGAACAAGAAGTGTACATGGGTGAAATTCCACTCATGACAGATAACGGTACCTTTGTCATCAACGGTACAGAACGCGTTATCGTTTCTCAGCTGCATCGTAGTCCTGGTGTCTTCTTCGACAGCGATAAGGGTAAAACCCACTCGTCGGGTAAAGTGCTGTATAACGCACGTATCATCCCTTACCGTGGTTCATGGCTCGACTTCGAGTTTGACCCGAAAGACAACCTGTTTGTCCGTATTGACCGTCGCCGTAAACTGCCTGCGACCATCATTCTGCGCGCGCTGAATTACACCACTGAGCAGATCCTTGATCTGTTCTTCGAAAAAGTGGTTTATGAAATTCGCGACAACAAGCTGCAGATGGAGCTGGTTCCAGAGCGCCTGCGCGGTGAAACTGCGTCCTTCGACATCGAGTCGAACGGCACTGTTTACGTCGAAAAAGGTCGTCGCATTACTGCGCGTCATATTCGTCAGCTGGAAAAAGATAACATCCAGCACATCGAAGTTCCGGTTGAATACATCGCGGGTAAAGTCGTCGCTAAAGATTACATCGACGAAAGCACCGGCGAGCTGCTGATCGCGGCGAACATGGAGCTGTCGCTGGATCTGCTGGCTAAACTGAGCCAGTCCGGTCACAAGCGCATTGAAACTCTGTTCACCAACGATCTGGATCACGGCGCCTACATGTCTGAGACTGTACGCGTCGACCCAACCAGCGATCGCCTGAGCGCGCTGGTTGAGATCTACCGCATGATGCGTCCTGGTGAGCCACCAACGCGTGAAGCGGCAGAAAACCTGTTCGAGAACCTGTTCTTCTCTGAAGACCGCTACGATCTGTCCGCGGTTGGCCGTATGAAGTTCAACCGTTCTCTGCTGCGTGACGAGATCGAAGGTTCCGGTATCCTGAGCAAAGACGACATCATTCAGGTGATGAAGAAGCTCATCGGTATCCGTAACGGTATTGGCGAAGTGGATGATATCGACCACCTCGGCAACCGTCGTATCCGTTCCGTCGGCGAAATGGCAGAAAACCAGTTCCGTGTTGGCCTCGTGCGCGTAGAGCGTGCAGTGAAAGAGCGTCTGTCCCTGGGCGATCTGGATACCCTGATGCCACAGGACATGATCAACGCCAAGCCAATTTCTGCGGCAGTGAAAGAGTTCTTCGGCTCCAGCCAGCTGTCACAGTTTATGGACCAGAACAACCCGCTGTCTGAGATCACGCACAAGCGTCGTATCTCTGCACTCGGCCCGGGCGGTCTGACGCGTGAGCGTGCAGGCTTCGAAGTTCGAGACGTACACCCGACTCACTACGGTCGCGTATGTCCAATCGAAACGCCGGAAGGTCCAAACATCGGTCTGATCAACTCCCTCTCTGTGTACGCACAGACGAATGAGTACGGTTTCCTTGAAACCCCATATCGTCGCGTGCGCGAAGGTGTGGTGACCGACGAAATTCATTACCTCTCTGCTATTGAAGAGGGTAACTACGTTATCGCTCAGGCTAACACCAACCTCGACGACGAAGGTCACTTCGTGGACGATCTGGTGACTTGCCGTAGCAAAGGCGAATCAAGTCTGTTCAGCCGCGATCAGGTTGACTACATGGACGTTTCCACCCAGCAGGTGGTTTCCGTCGGTGCGTCACTGATCCCGTTCCTGGAACACGATGACGCCAACCGCGCATTGATGGGTGCAAACATGCAACGTCAGGCGGTTCCAACTCTGCGTGCTGATAAGCCGCTGGTTGGTACCGGTATGGAACGCGCGGTAGCGGTTGACTCCGGTGTAACCGCCGTAGCGAAACGTGGTGGTACCGTTCAGTACGTGGATGCATCCCGTATCGTTATCAAAGTTAACGAAGACGAAATGTACCCGGGCGAAGCCGGTATCGACATTTACAACCTGACCAAATACACCCGTTCTAACCAGAACACCTGCATCAACCAGATGCCTTGCGTGAACCTGGGTGAGCCAATTGAACGTGGTGATGTGCTGGCTGATGGTCCTTCAACCGACCTCGGCGAACTGGCACTCGGTCAGAACATGCGCGTCGCGTTCATGCCGTGGAACGGCTACAACTTCGAAGACTCCATCCTGGTCTCCGAGCGCGTGGTACAGGAAGATCGCTTCACAACAATCCACATCCAGGAACTGGCATGTGTGTCTCGTGACACCAAGCTGGGGCCGGAAGAGATCACTGCCGACATTCCTAACGTCGGTGAAGCTGCGCTCTCCAAACTGGATGAATCCGGTATCGTGTATATCGGTGCGGAAGTGACCGGTGGTGACATTCTGGTTGGTAAGGTAACGCCGAAAGGTGAAACCCAGCTGACGCCAGAAGAGAAACTGCTGCGTGCCATCTTCGGTGAGAAAGCGTCTGACGTTAAAGACTCTTCTCTGCGCGTACCAAACGGCGTGTCTGGTACCATTATCGACGTTCAGGTCTTCACCCGCGATGGCGTGGAAAAAGACAAACGTGCGCTGGAAATCGAAGAGATGCAGCTGAAGCAGGCGAAGAAAGACCTGTCTGAAGAGTTGCAGATCCTCGAAGCTGGCCTGTTCAGCCGCATCAAATACCTGCTGGTTGCTGGCGGTATTGAAGTGGACAAACTGGACAAGCTGCCACGCGACCGCTGGCTGGAACTTGGCCTGACCGACGAAGAGAAACAGAACCAGCTGGAACAGCTGGCTGAGCAGTACGATGAGCTGAAGCACGAGTTTGAGAAGAAACTTGAAGCGAAGCGCCGCAAAATCACTCAGGGCGATGACCTGGCACCGGGCGTGCTGAAAATCGTTAAAGTGTATCTGGCCGTTAAACGTCAGATCCAGCCTGGTGACAAGATGGCAGGTCGTCACGGGAACAAAGGTGTTATCTCCAAGATCAACCCGATCGAAGATATGCCATACGATGAGAACGGTACGCCGGTCGATATCGTACTGAACCCGCTGGGCGTACCATCACGTATGAACATCGGTCAGATTCTTGAAACCCACCTGGGTATGGCTGCGAAGGGCATTGGCGAGAAGATCAACGCTATGCTTAAGAAGCAGGAAGAAGTGTCCAAGCTGCGTGAGTTCATTCAGCGTGCTTACGATCTGGGTAGCGATCTGCGCCAGAAAGTTGACCTGAACACCTTCACCGACGACGAAGTGCTGCGTCTGGCAGAGAACCTGAAAAAAGGTATGCCAATCGCAACGCCAGTGTTTGACGGCGCGAAAGAGAGCGAAATCAAAGAGCTGTTACAGCTCGGCGGTCTGCCTTCTTCTGGTCAGATTACCCTGTTCGATGGTCGTACCGGTGAGCAGTTCGAACGTCAGGTTACCGTTGGCTACATGTACATGCTGAAACTCAACCACCTGGTTGATGACAAGATGCATGCGCGTTCTACCGGCTCTTACAGCCTTGTTACTCAGCAGCCGCTGGGTGGTAAAGCTCAGTTCGGTGGTCAGCGCTTCGGTGAGATGGAAGTGTGGGCACTGGAAGCATACGGTGCCGCGTATACCCTGCAGGAAATGCTGACCGTGAAGTCTGATGACGTCAACGGCCGTACCAAGATGTATAAAAACATCGTTGACGGCAATCATCAGATGGAACCGGGCATGCCGGAATCCTTCAACGTACTGTTGAAAGAGATCCGCTCGCTGGGTATCAACATCGAGCTGGAAGACGAGTAAGCACTCGAATTTGTACTGGTTACAGGGCGCCCGGGTCACTCCAGGCGTCCCTGAGAAGTCTCACTCCGACGGGAGCTAATCCGTGAAAGACTTACTTAAGTTTCTGAAAGCGCAAACTAAGACCGAAGAGTTTGATGCGATCAAGATCGCTCTGGCATCGCCAGATATGATCCGTTCATGGTCTTTTGGTGAAGTTAAAAAGCCGGAAACCATTAACTACCGTACGTTCAAGCCTGAACGTGACGGTCTTTTCTGTGCGCGTATTTTCGGGCCAGTAAAAGACTATGAGTGCCTGTGCGGTAAGTACAAGCGCTTGAAACACCGTGGTGTAATCTGTGAGAAGTGTGGCGTTGAAGTTACACAGACCAAGGTTCGCCGTGAGCGCATGGGCCACATTGAGCTGGCTTCACCGACTGCGCACATCTGGTTCCTGAAATCGCTGCCTTCGCGCATCGGTTTGCTGCTGGATATGCCACTGCGTGATATCGAACGTGTTCTGTACTTCGAATCTTATGTGGTTATCGAAGGCGGCATGACCAACCTCGAAAAGCGCCAGATTCTGACTGAAGAGCAGTATCTCGACGCGCTGGAAGAGTTTGGTGACGAATTCGACGCTAAAATGGGTGCGGAAGCGATCCAGGCTCTGTTGAAAAACATGGACCTGGAGCAAGAGTGCGAGCAGCTGCGTGAAGAGCTGAACGAAACTAACTCCGAAACCAAGCGTAAAAAACTGACCAAGCGTATCAAGCTGCTGGAAGCGTTCGTTCAGTCTGGTAACAAGCCAGAGTGGATGATCCTGACCGTGCTGCCTGTACTGCCACCGGACCTGCGTCCGCTGGTGCCGCTGGACGGCGGTCGTTTCGCAACGTCAGATCTGAACGATCTGTATCGTCGCGTAATCAACCGTAACAACCGTCTGAAACGCCTGCTGGATCTGGCTGCGCCAGATATCATCGTACGTAACGAAAAACGTATGCTGCAGGAAGCGGTCGATGCGCTGCTGGATAACGGCCGTCGCGGTCGTGCGATCACCGGTTCTAACAAGCGTCCTCTGAAATCTTTGGCCGATATGATCAAAGGTAAGCAGGGTCGTTTCCGTCAGAACTTGCTGGGTAAACGTGTCGACTACTCTGGTCGTTCGGTTATCACCGTAGGTCCATACCTGCGTCTGCATCAGTGTGGTCTGCCGAAGAAAATGGCACTGGAGCTGTTCAAACCGTTCATCTACGGCAAGCTGGAGCTGCGTGGTCTTGCTACCACCATCAAAGCTGCTAAGAAAATGGTTGAGCGTGAAGAGTCTGTCGTCTGGGATATCCTGGATGAAGTGATCCGCGAACACCCGGTTCTGCTGAACCGTGCACCCACTCTGCACCGTCTGGGCATCCAGGCGTTTGAGCCAGTACTGATCGAAGGTAAAGCTATCCAGCTGCACCCGCTGGTCTGTGCGGCATACAACGCCGACTTCGATGGTGACCAGATGGCAGTACACGTTCCGCTGACGCTGGAAGCTCAGCTGGAAGCGCGTGCGCTGATGATGTCTACCAACAACATCCTGTCACCTGCGAACGGCGAGCCAATCATCGTTCCTTCTCAGGACGTTGTACTGGGTCTGTACTACATGACCCGCGACTGTGTTAACGCCAAAGGCGAAGGCATGGTGCTGACTGGCCCGAAAGAAGCTGAGCGTGTTTACCGCGCCGGCCACGCGTCTCTGCACGCTCGCGTTAAGGTGCGTATCACCGAGCACGAGAAAAACGAGCAGGGTGCATGGGTTGCTAAAACCAGCATCATCGACACCACCATTGGCCGCGCCATCCTGTGGATGATCGTACCTAAAGGTCTACCTTACTCCATCGTCAACCAGGCGCTGGGTAAGAAAGCTATCTCCAAGATGCTGAACACCTGTTACCGCATCCTGGGCCTGAAGCCGACCGTTATCTTTGCTGACCAGACCATGTACACCGGTTTTGCCTATGCGGCACGCTCGGGTGCGTCTGTTGGTATCGACGACATGGTGATCCCAGAGAAGAAAGTGGAAATCATCACCGAAGCGGAAGCCGAAGTGGCAGAGATCCAGCAGCAGTTCCAGTCTGGTCTGGTTACCGCTGGCGAGCGCTACAACAAAGTGATCGATATCTGGGCTGCGGCCAACGAACGCGTTGCGAAAGCGATGATGGAAAACCTCTCTACCGAACTGGTGATCAACCGCGACGGTGTGGAAGAGCGTCAGGTTTCCTTCAACAGCATCTTTATGATGGCCGACTCCGGTGCGCGTGGTTCTGCAGCACAGATTCGTCAGCTGGCCGGTATGCGTGGTCTGATGGCTAAGCCAGATGGCTCCATCATCGAAACGCCAATCACCGCGAACTTCCGTGAAGGTCTGAACGTACTCCAGTACTTCATCTCTACACACGGTGCTCGTAAGGGTCTGGCGGATACCGCACTGAAAACAGCTAACTCCGGTTATCTGACTCGTCGTCTGGTAGACGTCGCGCAGGATCTGGTCGTGACTGAAGATGACTGTGGTACGCACGAAGGCATCATGATGACCCCGGTCATCGAAGGTGGCGACGTGAAAGAGCCGCTGCGTGAGCGCGTTCTGGGTCGTGTGACCGCAGAAGACGTTCTCAAGCCGGGTACTGCTGACATCCTGCTGCCACGCAACACGCTGCTGCACGAACAGCAGTGTGACCTGTTGGAAGAGCACTCTGTTGACAGCCTGAAAGTCCGCTCCGTAGTAAGTTGCGAAACTGACTTCGGCGTGTGTGCACACTGCTACGGTCGCGACCTGGCACGTGGTCACATCATCAACAAAGGTGAGGCCATCGGCGTTATCGCGGCACAGTCCATCGGTGAGCCGGGTACACAGCTGACGATGCGTACGTTCCACATCGGTGGTGCGGCATCTCGTGCGGCTGCTGAATCCAGCATTCAGGTGAAGAACAAAGGTACGTTGAAGCTGATCAACGCCAAGTCGGTTACCAACTCCGCTGGCAAGCTGGTCGTTACCTCGCGTAACACCGAGCTGAAGATGATCGACGAATTTGGTCGTACCAAAGAGAGCTATAAAGTTCCTTACGGTTCTACCATGGCGAAAGGCGACGGCGAGCAGGTTGCAGCGGGCGAAACCGTAGCAAACTGGGATCCGCACACCATGCCGGTAATCACCGAAGTGAGCGGTTTCATTCGCTTCACTGACATGATTGATGGCCAGACCATTACCCGCCAGACGGATGACCTGACCGGTCTCTCCTCTCTGGTTATCCTCGACAGTGCGGAACGTACTGCGGGTGGTAAAGATCTGCGTCCAGCCCTGAAAATCGTTGATGCTAACGGTAACGACGTAATGATCCCAGGCTCCGATATGCCTGCTCAGTACTTCCTGCCGGGTAAAGCGATTGTGCAGCTGGAAGATGGCATCAAGATCAGTTCTGGTGACACCCTGGCGCGTGTACCGCAGGAATCTGGCGGTACCAAGGACATCACCGGTGGTCTGCCACGCGTTGCTGACCTGTTCGAAGCCCGTCGTCCGAAAGAGCCGGCAATCCTGGCTGAGATCAGCGGCATCATCTCCTTCGGTAAAGAGACCAAAGGCAAGCGTCGTCTGGTGATCACACCAATCGACGGTAGCGATCACTACGAAGAGATGATTCCGAAATGGCGTCAGCTGAACGTGTTCGAAGGTGAACGCGTAGAGCGCGGTGATGTTGTTTCCGATGGCCCAGAGTCTCCACATGACATCCTGCGTCTGCGCGGCGTGCATGCGGTGACCCGTTACATCACTAACGAAGTGCAGGAAGTTTACCGTCTGCAGGGCGTTAAGATTAACGATAAGCACATCGAAGTCATCGTGCGTCAGATGCTGCGTAAAGCTACCATCGCCAGCGCTGGAGGTACTGACTTCCTCGACGGTGAGCAGGTTGAGTTCTCACGCGTTAAGATCGCTAACCGCGATCTGGAAGCTAACGGCAAAATCTCTGCAACATTTGCACGAGACCTGCTGGGTATCACCAAAGCTTCCCTGGCTACCGAGTCGTTCATCTCTGCGGCATCGTTCCAGGAAACCACGCGCGTACTGACCGAAGCAGCCGTTGCGGGCAAACGCGACGAACTGCGCGGCCTGAAAGAGAACGTTATCGTTGGCCGTCTGATCCCAGCCGGTACCGGTTACGCTTATCACCAGGACCGTATGCGTCGTAAAGCAGCGGGCGAGGCACCCATCGTGCCAGTCGTCACTGCTGACGAAGCGTCGGCCAGCCTGGCTGAACTGCTTAACGCAGGCAACCTGGGCGGTAACGACGAGTAATCGTCAATCGCTTATGGCATAGTAAAACCCCGCTCCGGCGGGGTTTTTTTTGGCCTAAGGAAAAGTGACAGGGAGAAATGATGCAAAGCAAAAGGGGTTTCGTGGCGCTGGCGCTGCTGGTATTTAGCGCGGGGATTCAGGCACAAGAGTGGGTGAATGCGCCGGTACAAAAGGTGTTTAAAAACTGGCAGGTGACCTGCAACAATCTTAACGACTGCGACGTGCGCAATATGGACGAGGGCCTGCGCATCATTATCACGCGCGAGGCGGGCGTCAACGGTAAAGCCTCTCTGGCTTTCCAGGCTTTTGGCGAGCAAAAACCCGAAGGGATCTGGCTGGACGGCAAGCCCTGGCACTCCGATATTCCCATCACGGCGGCGGGTGAAAACGGCGATTTTGGCGGCGGCGGGACCGACAAACTGAGTGACATTCAGCAGTGGGTGCAGGCCAGTAAAAACGCGCTGGAAGTCTCTGTAACCGCTGATTCTGAACAGGGTGCGGCTTCACTGAGCGGATTAAACGCCGCGCTGCTGCTGGTGGACGACCGCCAGGGCCGGCTCAATAATCAGACCGCCTTACTGAAGGTCGGCAACAATGAGCCGGATTTAGTGCCGGCGCGCCCCGATGGCCCGGCATTGAATTTTTCGCCGCCAGCAGTGATGCCGTTAACCAATGAGGCCGCGCTGATTGATGGTGCTATCGCCGCGAACGGCAAGCTGTTGGCAGACCAGTACTGCGATCAGGATCAAGAGACGCGCGCACGCAGTCATGCGCAGCCGCTTAACGATCGTCAGGCGCTGGTTTTGGTCAACTGCGGCCTGGGCGCCTATCAATCTTCCAGCCTGCTGTTCATCAGCGCGCGCGCTAACCCGCAGGATGCAAAACAGCTGACCCTGCCGTTACCGCTCAAAGATGAGCAGGGTCAAGCGCAGATAGAGAGTATGTTTACTGAAGCAGATTATGACCCTAAAACCGGTGAGCTGTTCTTCTCCGGTCGTGGTCGTGGTATCGCTGACTGTGGTGAAAGTGGCGGCTGGAAATATGACGGCAAAACCTTCCATCTGACCCACTATAATAGCCAGCCCAGCTGTAACGGCGGAGAGCCGGGTGACTGGCCGTCGGTCTGGAGCAGCGCCGCGGCGAAATAAGTGCCCGGCAGTTTGTAGGAAATTTCACATATTTAGCCGCGAATTGGTGAGCTGCTGGCGTGGCTGCTATCTTCAGCGGGAATCTCACTATAAGGAAATCCTATGAAAGTCATGAAAGCTGTTTTGCTGGCAAGCCTTGCCGCCTGTTCATTACCGGCATTAGCCGCAGGTGAAGGCGTAAAGAATCCGCTGAGCGTGCACGTACTGAATTTGCAGACCGGCGTGCCGACGGCTGGCGTCACGGTTGAGCTGGAGCAGCAGCAGCAGCAGGGGTGGGTCAAACTGGCGTCTGGCGTAACCGATAAGAATGGCCGTATTGCTGCGCTTTACCCGGAAGGAAAAAGCATGGCAGAGGGTGATTACAAAGTGGTATTCAAAACCGGTGACTACTATAAGCAGCACAGTCAGCCCACCTTCTTCCCGGAGATCCCGGTGATCTTCCACGTGGAGAAAAGCGGTGAGCACTATCATATCCCGCTGCTGCTCAGTCAGTATGGCTACTCGACTTATCGCGGCAATTAAATAAAAAAAGGGCAACGGAGCCAGGACTGCTCCGTTGCCCGGGGTGCGAACGTTCACCCAAGCCACATCACTATAAACGTCGGACATCCTCGCAGGTCAGCCCGATATCTTTCAGCTGCGCAGCGCTCAGCCTTGATAAAATCTGTCGGGTGCAGGCGCGCAGTCGGCGTGCCTGCCAGCGTCGATAAGGCACAATAAAGATCGCTTTAATCAGTGCCCAGCTAAAAGGTTTCACTGCTCTGTTTGCTTCAAACTCCATTATTGCCTCCTCATCAATCCCGTTGTCTGACTGCTATTTTGTCTGTAATGTGATTCAGGATACAGATGCAAAAAACACATTTAATTGACATACAGAATGGGCGGAACTGGCTCTGAATGGTGATTTTCGCCGCCATCTGTACTGGTTTCTGGCAAAGTGATGGGCGAGGTAGGATACGATGACGCGTTATCAACATCTGGCAGAACTGCTGGCCCAGCGTATTGAGCAGGGGTTGTATCAGTCGGGGGAGAGGCTGCCGTCGGTGCGGGCGCTAAGTGCCGAACACGGCGTCAGTATCAGCACCGTGCAGCAGGCTTACTACCTGCTGGAAGAAAAGCAGCTGATTACCCCGCAGCCGCGTTCCGGCTACTTCGTCACGCCGCGTAAGGCAGCACCGCCGTTGCCACCCATTACCCGTCCGGTACAGCGCCCGGTAGAGATTACCCAGTGGGATACCGTGATGGAGCTGCTTAATGCGCGGCTGGATAATGACGTTCTACAGTTAGGCAGCGGCACGCCAAATATCGACCCGCCAACGCTGAAGCCCCTGTGGAAAATCATCAGCCGCCTTGGGCAGCAGCAGGATCCGCGGCTGCTGAACTATGACAACCTGTATGGCGTGGCCGAGCTGCGTGAACAGATCGCCCGCCTGATGATTGACAGTGGCTGTCAGCTGGTGGCCGATGACGTGATTATCACCACCGGCTGTCATGAAGCACTGTCGGTTTCAATCCGTGCCATCTGTCAGGCTGGCGATATTGTTGCCGTTGAATCTCCGGCGTTTCACGGCACCATGCAAACTCTGCGCGGTTTCGGGATCCGCGCCATTGAGATCCCCACCGATTCCGTCAGCGGTATCAGCCTTGAAGCGCTGGAACTGGCCTTCGAGCAGTGGCCGATCAAAGCGGTAGTGGTGGTACCCAACTGCAATAATCCGCTGGGTTTTGTCATGCCAACCGCGCGTAAACAGGCGCTGCTGTCGCTGGCGCAGCGCTTCGATATCGCGATCATCGAAGATGATGTGTATGGCGAACTGGCGTTTGACTATCCCCGGCCAATGACCATCAAGTCGCTGGATACAGATGGCCGCGTGCTGCTGTGCAGCTCCTTTTCAAAAACGCTGGCACCCGGACTGCGGGTCGGCTGGGTCGTACCGGGGCGCTATTTCGACCGCGTACTGCATATGAAATATATCAGCACCGGCTCGACCGCCACCCAGACGCAGATGGCAGTGGCGGCATTTATTCGTCAGGGCCATTACCAGCCGCATCTGCGGCGGATGCGCAGTTTTTATCAGCGTAACCTGGAGACGTTTACCCGCCGGGTGCGGCACCATTTTCCCTGCGGGATCTGCGTGACGCGCCCGCAGGGCGGTTTTCTTATCTGGGTAGAGCTGCCGGAACCCTTTGATGCCTGGCAACTCAATCAGGATCTGCGCGCTTCCGGCGTTCAGGTCGCGATTGGTTCACTGTTCTCGGCCTCCGGTAAATATCGAAACTGCCTGCGCCTCAGCTATGCCCAGGCTTTCAGTGAACAGATTGAAAAAGCGCTGGAGATACTCGGCGCAGCGGTTGAGCGGGCGATGCTAAGCTGCCTGCCGGCGATGGAGGTGAAGGAAGAGGGCAGGGTCAGCGAGAAGGAACACAGCTGACCCTGGCGGGCGGCGTGAAGGCTGCCCACGCCGCCACTATAGCGTCCATCGCTCGGGTTAAAAGGCCGTGAATTCAAGGTTGCGTAACGTCTTCACGGCTTTTCAACGCGGTTGCAGCGGGCGACATTTTATTGCGTGGCGCGCCCCAAATATCCATCCCAGTCTTTCCAGACCGGCTGTAGCCCGGCACGCACCAGCGCTTCGGCCACCTGCTGCGCAGTGCGCGCATCATGCGGGGCGAACTGCTCCAGCTCCGGTCGGTTATCGGCGTAGCCGCCCGGTTGCGTTTTTGAAAAGGCGCTGACGCTGTTGATCGCCAGCGGCACCACGCTGTCGCGAAACTGCGGGGATTCCCGCGTCGACAGCGAAAGCTCCACCTCCGGTGCGAACAGGCGGAACGCGCAAATCACCTGCACCAGCTGCGCTTCATCCATCATCGACGCCGGTTCAATGCCGCCCGCGCACGGGCGCAGCCGCGGGAAGGAGATAGAGTAGCGCGTCTGCCAGTAGTGCTGCTGTAGCCACAGCAGATGCTCCGCCAGCATAAAGCAGTCGGTGCGCCAGCTGTCCGACAGCCCAATCAGCGCGCCGAGGCCGATCTTGTCGATCCCCGCCCTGCCTAAACGATCCTGAGTCTCCAGCCGGTAGAAAAAGTCCTGTTTGTTACCCTTAAGATGATGCTGACTATAAACCGCCGGGTGGTAGGTTTCCTGATATACCAGTACCCCGTCAAGGCCCAGCGTTTTCAGCTCGGCATAGTCAGGCTCGTCCAGCGGTTGCACCTCCATCATCAGTGAACTGAAGCGCTGACGAATGGCGGGAAAG
Organism: Erwinia aphidicola; assembly: GCF_024169515.1. Lineage (NCBI taxonomy): Bacteria > Pseudomonadati > Pseudomonadota > Gammaproteobacteria > Enterobacterales > Erwiniaceae > Erwinia > Erwinia aphidicola. The sequence goes on from NZ_JAMKCQ010000001.1 coordinate 2,023,896, forward strand.
TGCTGGCGGAAATAGTCCATGCCGACTTTGGTCTGATGCTCGCCGGTGACCAGCAGCAGGTGATCGAAGCCCATGGCGCGGATCGCCTCGCACTCGCGGGCGATCTCTTCCCCGTTCAGCGTCTTGCGCTTGATGCGGTTGCTCATCGAGAAGCCGCAGTAGGTGCAGTCATTGGCGCACAGATTAGAGAGATAGAGCGGAACATAGAAGCTGACGGTGTTGCCAAAACGCTGGCGCGTCAGGCGCTGGGCCTTCTGCGCCATCGGCTCAATATAGGCGGCAGCAGCGGGGGAGAGCAGCGCCATCAGGTCTTCGCGGTTCATTTTGGCCGCGTTCAGAGCGCGTTCGACATCGGCGGCTTTTTTGCCGTTGATGCGCATGCGGATATCGTCCCAGTCGAGGGTTTCCCACTGCGATATAAAACTTTTCATGCGCCTGCTCCGGCTGAGAGAAACGCGGTCAGCGGGCTGCTGGCCACCGCCTGCGCCGCGATGCCGCCCAGGCCACTGCGCCGCGCCAGATCACCGGCTTCTACCGCCAGCTTAAAGGCGCGCGCCATCTGCACCGGATCTTGTGCGACCGCAATGGCGGTATTCACCAGCACGGCATCCGCCCCCAGTTCCAGCGCTTCGCTGGCGTGGCTCGGCGCGCCAATTCCGGCATCAATCACCACTGGCACACTGGCCTGTTCAATGATGATGGCCAGGAAATCACGGCTTTTCAGCCCCATATTGCTACCAATCGGCGCGCCGAGCGGCATCACTGCCGCACAGCCCACCTCTTCGAGCCGCTTGCAGAGTACCGGGTCGGCACCGCAGTAGGGCAGCACCACAAAACCCTCTTTAACCAGCTGTTCCGCGGCCTTTAGCGTTTCAATCGGGTCCGGCAGCAGGTAGCGCACGTCGGGGTGGATCTCGAGCTTCAGCCAGTGTGTGCCCAGCGCCTCACGCGCCAGGCGGGCGGCAAAAATGGCCTCTTCAGCGGTTTTTGCCCCGGAGGTGTTCGGTAAAAGCTGCACACCGAGCTGCTGCAACGGCAGCAGAATGCCGTCATCGCCGCCGCGCAGGTCTATCCGCTTCATTGCCATCGTAACCAGCTGCGAGCCGGAAGCGCGGATCGCTTCCAGCATCAGCGCCGGGCTGGCAAACTTTCCGGTGCCGGTGAACAGGCGTGATGAGAACGTTTTATCTGCGATCTGTAACATATTAACCTCCGGCGATGGCCTGAAAAATAACCAGTTCATCGCCCTCCTGTAAGCGGACGAGCGGCCAGCGTTCGCGTGGCACGATAGCCTGATTCAGCGCCAGCGCGGTGCCGGGCTGGTGGCGCTGCAGCTGTTGCAGCAGGTCGTTCAGCGTTTCATCGCCACCCAGCGTCACGCTTTCATCATTGACAATCACCTTCATGCTGCGACCCCGCATACCGGGCAGCCAGAGCTGCGCGTCAGTGAGAGGGTGCGCCAGGTCTGCTGGCGGCCATCAAACAGGCGCAGCTTGCCGTCGAGCGGTGAGGCTTCCCCGGCCAGCATCTTCAGGGCTTCCAGCGCCTGTAGCGTGCCGATGGTGCCAACCACCGGGCCAAGCACCCCAGCGGTGCGGCAGTTGCGCTGCGGTTCGCTGTCATCCGGCCACAGGCAGCGGTAGCAACCGTGGGCAAACGGCGGCGTCAGGACCAGCAGTTGACCGCCAAAGCCAACCGCGCTGCCGCTGATCAGCGGCGTATTGCTGGCAATACAGGCGGCATTCACCGCATGGCGGGTTGGCATGTTGTCGCTGCAGTCGAGCACCAGATCAACGCTGCTCATTAGCGCCGCCAGCGAGTCGGCATCCAGCCGCTGGCTGAGGGCAATCGCCTCTATCTGCGGATTCAGCGCCAGCAGGTGATTTTTCGCCAGCTCCGCCTTTGGCTGCCCGGTTTCGCTGCTGCGGTAGAGGATCTGGCGCTGCAGGTTACTTATGTGCAGCTGGTCATCATCGGCCAGTAGCAGCTTGCCGACGCCTGCTGCCGCCAGATAGAGTGCGGCGGGAGCACCCAGCCCGCCGAGACCGACAATCAGCACGCTGGCTGCCTGGAGCTTCTCTTGGGCATCCAGCCCAAACTCTTCCAGCAGCAGCTGGCGGCTATAGCGCAAAAAATCCTGGTCGCTAAGCATGAGGCGCCCCCTCAGGTTCCGCGAGGTCGAGCAGCTGGCGCGTGGCGTCACGCCAGTCGGCGGCCTGGGTGATTGCGCTAACGACGGCAATACTGCCGACGCCGGTCGCCAGCACCTGAGGCGCACGCGCCAGGCTGATCCCGCCGATCGCCACCGTGGAAATACCGCGCAGCCGCTGAATATGGCGCGTCAGCTCTTCCAGCCCCTGCGGATTGGACGGCATCTCCTTGGTCTGCGTTGGGAAGACGTGGCCCAGCGCGATATAGGAAGGGCGCTCGGCCAGCGCCCGATCCAGCTCGCTATCATCGTGGGTGGAGAGGCCCAGCCGCAGCCCTGCAGCATGAATGGCATCCAGGTCGGCGACATCAAGATCTTCCTGCCCGAGGTGCACGCCATACGCCTGATATTTGATCGCCAGCCGCCAGTAATCGTTAATAAACAGCCGCGCCTGGTAGCGCTTGCCGAGGGCGATCGCTTCGGCAATCTGCTGTTCTACGGCTTCATCCGCACGGTCTTTAATGCGCAGCTGGATAGTGCGAACGCCCGCCTCCAGCAGGCGCGCAATCCATTCCACGGTATCGACAACCGGGTAAAGGCCCAGGCGGGCTGCGGTTGCGGGAAAGGCTTCACGGCTCATATTTTTTCCTCTGATTTCAGGGCATCGGCGCGGTGGTACAGCTCAGCGCCACGGTGGCGAAACTCTTCTGACATCTGCGCCATACCGACTTCGATCGGCTGCGCTTCAGCCTGCTGGCGTGCGGCGTATTCGCGTACTTCTTGGGTGATTTTCATCGAACAGAATTTTGGCCCGCACATTGAGCAGAAGTGTGCGACCTTACCGGATTCCTGCGGCAGGGTTTCATCGTGGTAGCTGCGTGCGGTATGCGGATCGAGCGCGAGGTTAAACTGATCTTCCCAGCGGAATTCGAAGCGCGCTTTGGACATGGCGTTATCGCGGATCTGCGCGCCGGGATGGCCCTTAGCGAGATCGGCGGCGTGCGCGGCGATTTTGTAGGTGATTAACCCCTGTTTGACATCTTCCTTGTTTGGCAGGCCGAGGTGCTCTTTTGGCGTGACGTAGCAGAGCATCGCGCAGCCAAACCAGCCGATCATCGCGGCACCAATGCCGGAGGTGAAGTGGTCATAACCGGGGGCAATATCGGTGGTCAGCGGGCCGAGCGTGTAGAACGGCGCTTCGTGGCAGTGCTCCAGCTGTTCGATCATATTGACGCGGATCATCTGCATCGGGACATGACCTGGCCCTTCGATCATCACCTGTACGTCATACTCCCAGGCAATTTTGGTCAGTTCCCCGAGCGTGCGCAGCTCTGCAAACTGTGCTTCATCGTTGGCATCCTGAATTGAGCCGGGGCGCAGACCATCCCCGAGCGACAGCGAGACATCGTAGGCCGCGCAGATCTCGCAGATTTCACGAAAATGCTGATACAGAAAACTTTCCTGATGATGTGACAGGCACCACTTCGCCATAATCGAACCGCCGCGTGACACAATGCCGGTCAGGCGTTTGGCGGTCATTGGAACGTAGCGCAGCAGCACGCCAGCATGAATGGTGAAGTAGTCGACGCCCTGTTCCGCCTGCTCCAGCAGGGTATCGCGGAAAATTTCCCAGTTGAGATCTTCCGCCACGCCGTTAACTTTCTCCAGCGCCTGATAGATGGGGACGGTACCAATCGGCAGCGGGCTGTTACGCAGGATCCACTCGCGGGTCTCGTGAATGTAGCGCCCGGTGGAGAGGTCCATCACCGTATCTGCCCCCCAGCGCGCCGACCACACCAGTTTTTCTACCTCCTCTTCGATAGAGGAGCTGAGCGCCGAGTTGCCGATATTGGCGTTAATTTTCACCAGGAAATTGCGCCCGATAATCATCGGCTCCGATTCCGGATGGTTAATATTCGCCGGGATGATTGCCCGACCGCTGGCCACCTCCTGGCGCACAAATTCGGCGCTGATATCCTGCGGCAGCTGCGCGCCAAAGCTGTGACCCGGATGCTGTTGGCGCAGCACCTCGCTACGAATGCGCTCGCGGCCCATGTTTTCACGGATGGCGATAAACTCCATTTCCGGGGTAATGATCCCCCGCCGTGCATAGTGCATCTGCGTGACGCAGCGCCCCTTTAGCGCCCGACGCGGGCGTGGAAGGTGATCAAACCGCAGGTGATCCAGCCCCTCATCGGCCAGGCGCTGCTGGGTCCAGGCGGAGCTAAGCTCTGTGACCTCCTGAGAATCGCCACGCTCGGCAATCCAGTTCAGGCGCAGCTTGCTGAGCCCGGCACGCACATCCACCGTAGCCTGCGGGTCGCCGTATGGCCCGGCGGTGTCGTAGACCGGAATCGGCTCGTTGGCTTCGAGTTCAGGGTTATCCTTACTGCCGCCTGACACTGTCGGGCTGAGCTGGATCGCGCGCATCGGCACGCGGATATCGGCACGGGAGCCGGTCAGATAAATACGTTCAGAGTTAGGGAAAGCAGTGCCCTGCAGCGAGTCAATAAACTGCTGTGCGGCGGCGCGTTGTTCACGACGATGGGTTTTTTTAGTAGCAATAGACATAGCAAGTTCCTGTTTCATCGGGAAGTTTGCTTGCCTGGAGGCGGGAGTAATAAGAACGATACGGAAATACGCATCCGTAGCGTAATAACAGATTTACTCTTGTTCCCTTCGCAGGTACTAACCTGATCAGGTTCCGCGGATCCCGAATTAACGGTCTCAGCCCCGTAGGGCACTCCGACAAGATATCGATTGGTTTTCTGGTTACTACGCCAGAATTACCAATCTCGAATTGACAATACGCAGGGGCGAGGCATGCCTCGCCCTAACCCCTCAAGCATAAAGGGGCTTTTTGCAAACTACAAGAGGATCACATTCTGATAACGTTTCAGGCAGGGCGTGCAAGGGAAGATTGATTGGCAGCAGGTTGAATATCAGAGCCTTTTTCTAAAGCCAGTTTGATGAATTTATCCTCCAGCGTAAATCGCGCCTCCAGGGCTTCACCAACGGTAGAGAGGGCTTGCTGAAATTCCAGGCAGTTATCATGGTCGATAGCCGTTTCCAGATACGAGTCATAAACCTTCATGATCTGTTCGGTATTCGCCTGGAGTGATGGGTAGATCAGCGCGGCTTTTGCCAGCTGCTCGGTCCCATCCATCTCTTGAATAAAACGTTCATAAACGGTGAAATGCCCGGTGGAGAGGTAATCCACAAGGTTCTGGCAAAAGGTATCCAGCGCATTTTCATCAAGCGTAGTCATCGATTCCTTGTTAGGCTTGATGCCAACCATCTGGTAATACGCGACCAGCAACTGCTTACGCGCGTGCAGACAAAAATCGACCAGTTCACTGCAACCGCCGACGCGCGCGGTGAGATTTTCTAACTGGTTAAGCATGTTCAACTCCGTGAGTGTTATTTTTAACGTCTGACCTCAATCCAGTTTAAAACTGAGGATGATGAAAAATTTATGGAACGTGAAATTTTAAGCGTAGACGCTGGCTGGTGGATTGTCAGCCAGGAACACAAAATTTGGTTACCAAAAGGCGAATTACCGTACGGTGGGGCCGTTGAACGGGACCTTGTGGGATCGACAGGATCGATAATTGGTGAGTGGCAGGGTGAACCGGTATGGCTGATCCGTGCCACCCGACCGCAGGAGATGGGATCGTTACGTCAGCTGCTGGAGCAGGAGAGTGGCCTGTTCCAACTCGTCGGGCGCGGTATTCAGCTGGCGGAGTTTTACCGCTCGCACCGCTGGTGCGGCTACTGCGGCCATGAAATGCACCACAGCAAAACAGAGTGGGCCTGCCTGTGCAGCCACTGTCGCCAACGCTACTATCCGCAGATTGCGCCGTGCATCATCGTGGCAATCCGCCGTGGCGAAGAGATCCTGCTGGCGCAACATACCCGCCATCGTAACGGCATCTATACCGTGCTGGCCGGATTTGTCGAAGTGGGGGAAACCCTGGAGCAGACCGTGGCGCGTGAAGTGATGGAAGAGAGCGGGATCAAAGTGAAAAACCTGCGCTATGTCTCCTCCCAGCCCTGGCCGTTCCCGCAGTCGCTGATGATGGCGTTTATGGCCGACTACGACAGCGGGGAGATAGTCATCGACCCGAAAGA